>NZ_JBEYFE010000002.1:0-598525 GCF_040634235.1 Streptomyces sp. NPDC007157 | reverse complement strand
CCCGGTTCAGGCGGGGCCGGGCGTCCGACGGTTCAGGAGCGCCCCGAAGGGGCGCGGGCCGTATCGATGTGCGGCTCCGCCGCGTGGGCGCGACCAGCCACACACGGCGCGCGGCCACGCACCCACAGCGGCCGGGCAGACGCTCAGGCCTTCGCCAACTCCTCCCGCTGCTCGGGCAGCTCGGGGGTGCCCTGCTCCCCGTCGTCCAGCAGCGTCTTCTCGTCGAACGGCAGCTCACCCGCGAGCACCTGCCGCACGCGACCCTTGTCGATCTCCTTCGTCCACGTGCCGATCAGCACCGTCGCGACCGCGTTGCCGGCGAAGTTCGTCAGCGCGCGGGCCTCGCTCATGAACCGGTCGATGCCGACGATCAGACCGACGCCGTCCACCAGCGCGGGCTTGTGCGACTGCAGACCACCGGCCAGCGTGGCCAGACCGGCGCCGCTGACACCCGCCGCACCCTTCGAGGCCAGCAGCAGGAAGAGCAGCAGCGGGATCTGCTCACCGACCGACATCGGCGTACCGAGGGCGTCGGCGATGTACAGCGACGCCATCGTCATGTAGATCATCGTGCCGTCGAGGTTGAAGGAGTACCCCGTCGGAACGGTGATACCGACGACCGGCTTGCTGACGCCCAGGTGCTCCATCTTCGCGATGAGCCGGGGCAGCGCGGACTCGGACGAGGAGGTGGACAGGATCAGCAGGAACTCGCGGGCGAGGTATTTGAACAGGGAGAAGATGTTCAGCCCGGCGATGGCCCGGAGCAGCGCGCCCAGCACCACGAAGACGAACAGCACACAGGTGATGTAGAAGCCGAGCATCAGCACGGCGAGGCTCTTGAGCGCGTCGAGCCCGGCGGAGCCGACGACGGCCGCGATGGCGCCGAACGCACCGATCGGCGCGGCCCACATGATCATGCCCAGGATGCGGAAGACGAGCCGCTGGATGTGCTCGATACCGCGCAGCACCGGCTGCCCGGCCGACCCCATGGCCTGCAACGCGAACCCGGCGAGCAGCGCGATCAGCAGCGTCTGCAGCACCTGGCCCTCGGTGAAGGCGGAGACGAACGTGGTCGGAATGATCGACAGCACGAAGTCGACGCCGCCGAGCGCCTCGGAGTCCACCTGGGCGTGTCCGGTGGCCTTGAGGGCGTTGGTGATGTGCAGCCCGTCACCGGGGTGCAGGATGTTGCCCACGACCAGGCCGATGGTGAGCGCGACCAGCGACATCACCAGGAAGTAGCCGAGCGCGATACCGCCCACGGCACCGACCTTGGCGGCCTTTCGCACGGAGCCGATCCCGAGCACGATCGTGCAGAAGATGATCGGCGAGATCATCATCTTGATCAGGTTGACGAAACCGGTTCCGAGGGGCTTGAGCTCGACACCGGCGTCGGGCCAGATGAGCCCCACGGCGATGCCCAGCGCGACCGCGGCGATCACGGCGATGTACAGGTAATGGGTACGGTCCCGCTTCACAGCGGGTGCGGCAGGTGCCGTACTGGGGGTGCTTGCGGCGGCCACGGCTGCCCTCCTTGACGTCTTCGTCGGCATCACCGGCGTGCGGCTCACGTCCGGGGGATATGGGGGTTGCCGTGACTATCTCCCGCTCTGTGAGCCCGGTCACCCTTCCGTTCATTTAGTTCATCGTTAACCCGAGAGGCACACTGCTGACATGCGTCTCCCGACCGTCCCCCGCCCCCGCAGCCTGGCCGGCCAGCTCTTCGCCATGCAGGCCGTGCTGATAGCGGTGCTGGTCGCCGGGTACGCGCTCTTCACGTACGTGAGCGACCGCCACCAGGCGGAGGCGGCGGCGGGCCGGCAGGCGGCGGCGGTGGCGCGGTCGGTCGCCGACGCCCCCTCGGTCCGTACCGCGATCCACACGCCGGACCCCTCGAAGGAACTGCAGCCGTACGCCCTCCAGGTCATGCGGGACACCGAGGTCGACTTCATCACGATCATGACCCCGGGCGGCATCCGCTGGACCCACCCCGACAAGAACGAGATCGGCAGGCACTACCTGGGTCATATCGAGGCGGCCCAGCACGGCCACACCTACAGCGAGACCTACAAGGGCACCCTCGGCCTGTCGGTGCGCACGGTGACGCCGGTCCTGGACAACGGCCGGGTGATCGGCCTGGTGAGCGCCGGCATCAAGGTGGAGGCGATCAGCCAGCGGGTCCAGGAACAGGTGACGGCGCTGCTGGGAGTGGCCGCGGGCGCACTGACGCTGGGCGCGATCGGCACGTACGTGATCAACGCGCGCCTGCGCCGCCACACGCACAACATGAACGCGGCGGAGCTGAGCCGGATGCACGACTACCACCAGGCGGCGCTGCACGCGGTCCGCGAGGGCCTGCTGATGCTGGACGGCCAGTTCCGGGTGGCACTGATCAACGACGGGGGCCGGGAGCTGCTGGGGGTGGGCCCGGAAGGGGAGGTCGTGGGCCGCTCGGTGGCGGAACTGGGCCTGCCGGCGCCGCTGACGGGCGCGCTGCTGGCCTCCGAGCCCCGGGTGGACGAGGTGCATCTGACGGCGGACCGGGTGCTGGTGCTGAACACCTCGCCGGTGTCGGGCGGCGAGCGCCGCGGCACGGTGGTCACCCTCCGGGACGTCACCGAACTCCAGGCGCTGATGGGCGAGCTGGACTCGGAGCGGGGCTTCACGCAGGCGCTGCGCTCCCAGGCGCACGAGGCGGCGAACCGCCTGCACACCGTGGTCTCCCTGATCGAGCTGGGGAGGGCTTCGGAGGCCGTCGACTTCGCCACGGCCGAACTGGAACTGGCGCAGGCGCTGACCGACCAGGTGGTGGCGGCGGTCAGCGAGCCGGTCCTCGCCGCCCTGCTGCTGGGCAAGACGGCCCAGGCGAACGAGCGGGGCGTGGAACTGGTGGTCTCGGACGAGAGCCGGCTGGATGACGGTTTGCTACCGGAGAGCCTGTCGGCGCGCGATCTGGTCACCATCCTCGGCAACCTGATCGACAACGCGGTGGACGCGGCCCAGGGGACGGTCCGGGCGCGCGTGACGGTGACCGCGTACGCGGACGATGCCGATGACGATGCCGAGCTGGTGATGAGGGTGGCGGACACGGGTGCGGGGGTCGACCCCGCACATGCCGAACTGGTCTTCCAGCGCGGCTTCTCGACCAAGCCGGCGGGGCCGGGCGGACGAGGGCTCGGGCTGGCGCTGGTCCGCCAGGCGGTGACCCGGCTGGAGGGCACGCTGACCGTGACGGAGGCGCCGGAGGGCGGAGCGGTGTTCGAGGTGCGGTTGCCACTGCGGGCGTCGCTGGCGGGGGGCGAGGCCCGATGACCGGGGAGCCGATCAGAGTCCTGGTCGTCGAGGACGATCCGGTGGCGGCGGACGCGCACGTCATGTACGTGGGCCGGGTGCCGGGATTCGTGGCGGTGGGGAAGGCGCACAGCGGGGCGGAGGCGCGCCGGATCCTCGACCGCACACCGGTGGACCTGCTCCTGCTGGACCTGCACCTGCCGGACGTGCACGGCCTGCAGTTCGCCCGCTCGCTGCGGGCGGCCGGTCATCAGGCGGACGTCATAGCGGTGACGTCGGCGCGGGACCTGGCGGTGGTGCGGGAGGGCGTCTCGCTGGGGGTTGTCCAGTACGTCCTGAAGCCGTTCACCTTCGCGACGCTCCGGGACCGGCTGACCCGGTACGCGGAGTTCCGGGCGGCGGCGGGCGAGGCGAGCGGCCAGGACGAGGTGGACCGCGCGCTGGCCGCACTCCGGGCGCCCTCGTCGCCCGCGGCACTTCCGAAGGGGCTCAGCGCGCCGACGCTGGAGCGGGTGACGGTCGCGCTGCGGGAGTCGGAGGAGGGACTGACCGCGGCGGCGTTGGCGGAGCACGTGGGGATCTCCCGGATCACGGCACGGCGGTACCTGGAGCACCTGGTGGAGGCGGGGACGGCGGGGCGGAGTCCGTTGTACGGGCAGGTGGGGAGGCCGGAGCTGGTTTATCGGTGGGGGCGGGGGCAAAGCCGGTAAAGCCGCTCTCATGCGCCGTTCCGTCCCCGGTGCCCCCTGGATACGTGGGCATCAACGGTACGGCGTCAGCCCGCAGTCCGTACTGCTCTTGCCGGCCTCATGTACAGCAGGACCTGCACCCCGAGCCCCACCACCGCGAGCGCCTCCACCACCGACAGTCCGACCAGCAATCCGCCGCCGTCCCCGCCGGCCCAGAACACGACCAGCGCGGCCAGCGGCACCGCGCAGAACGCCGTCAGATCGATCACGGCCTGGATCGTCTTGCGGGTCCGCCGCCGGACATCGGTCCGGTGATAGGCCTCCCAGCCGAAGGTGCTGAAATCCCCGCCCTCAGGGGCCAGTTGGGCGAGCCGGGGCCCCAACTCGTCCCGCACGTAGAGCCCGATCGCCGAGATCTTCTCGTCGTTGACCAGGTACGTCCACCCGAGCACCACACACACCGGCGGCAACGCCAGCAGCATCGACGCCTGTTTGGCCTGCGCGGCCGCCGCGATGACGGCCGCGACCACCGCGAGCGTCACGTACAGCAGGTTGTCCCGGAACCCGATCCGCGCCTTCTGCTCGTCCTTGACCGTCTGGTACTCGGCGAGCAGCAACTGCCCGACGGTTATCCCTTGCTCCGGCATACGGCTCTCCCCACCCGACGCGCCGACTCACGCCGGACGACCATACCCGCGCCGATCTGGTCTTATTACGGCAGTCGCCAACAGACCTGTGGACCGGACAGCCTGGCGCTACCGTTGACAAATGCCCGCGAAGCGACCGCGTCCCACCGCCGCAGCCGTCATCCTCACCGCTCTGCCGGAGGAGTACGACGCCGTGCGCGTCCATCTCGTCGACGCCGAGGACATCGTCCACCCCAGGAACGGCACCCGGGCCGAACTCGGCCGGCTCGCGGACACCGCCTGGACCGTGGCGCTCGCCGAGCTGGGCGTGGGTGCTCTGAACGCCGCCTCGCTCACCACTCAGATCGTCGACTGGCTCGACCCCGAGGCGGTGCTCTTCGTCGGCGTCGCGGGCGGCCTCAAGGACGACATCGAGATCGGTGACGTCGTGGTCGGTACGAAGGTGTACGCGATCCACGGCGGCAAGCAGACCCCGGAGGGCTTCCAGGCGCGCCCCGAGATGTGGGTCGGCTCGCACCGGTTGGTCCAGGCGGCGCGCTCCGCGCTGCGGGACATGCCGGACGTACGAGGGCACCGCAAGCCGATCGCCGTCGGCGATGTCGTCCTGGCCGACGACAGATCGGCCTTCGCCGCCCACATCCGCCACCACTACAACGACGCCTGCGCGATCGAGATGGAGGGCTCGGGCGCCGCGCACGCGGCCCACCTGAACGGCCAGTTGGACACCCTGGTGATCCGGGGCATCAGCGACCTCGCCAACGCCGACAAGCACACGGCCGACGCCTCCGGCTCGCAGATCCTCGCCGCCGAACGGGCCGCGTCGGTGGCGGTGGAGGTCCTGCGCAAGCACCAGCCCCGGGAGTCCTCCGACTCCGAGGAGGATCCCCAAGAACGGTACGGGGGCGACCACATCGACTTCAGGGGCGGCACCTTCCACGGCCCCGTCATCGGCAAGCAGACCGGACGCTAGCGGCACGGGCACGGCGCGGATGGCCGCCCGCGGGACCCGGCAACCGGCCGCACCCGCAGGCGACGTGAAGCTGTAGGCGAGCGGGTCCAGAGCGGGTGCCACCACATCCGAGACGTCCGTGTCGACTCCACGATCACGGCGTCGGCCCGTGCCGACGCCGACGGCGTCTGGGCCCGAAAGCGGCCAGGAGACCATTTCGCACAAACACGGGCGTGCTACCCCCTTTCGCCATTACGCTGATCCACCAGGTTCTGACACCAGGCCAGGTACGGGGGGATGGTCGAGCGTGATCTCATCCGCAATGTCAACGGGGGACGGCAGCATCCGCGTCGAGGTCGCCGGCCCGGTCCAGCAGATTCCCGCGGCCACCGAGGATCTGCTGCGGTGGCTCAGCGAACAGCCGGCCCTGCGCGGACGGGCCACCCCGGTGCTCTCTTCGGTGGGTCCAGGCCACATGGCCGGAGGCGGGCTGATCGAGGCGCTGACCGTGGCCGTCGGGGCGGGAGGAGCTGTCACGGTGCTGGCTCAGGCTCTCGTCGTCTGGGCCAGGCAGCCCCGCGGCAGCGAGGTGCGCATCCGGCTCGTGGCAGCCGACGGGACCCGCACGGAGATCGACACCGATCGGTTCCAGGACGTCGAGGTCGTGATCAAAGCCGCGGCACAGGCCCACGCAGCTGCTGCCGGCCGCCCGGCCCCGGCCCCTTCACAGGCATCCGACAACGACGGCCAAGGCGGTGCGGCGTGAACGACTCCCCGGTCACCTCGCGGCTGCCCGACGCCGCCGCCTCACGTGCGGTGCTGATCGGCGTCGGCCACTACGACGCCGCAGGCCTGGACGATCTGCCCTCGGTCAATCGCGGAGTCAGGGCGCTGCATGCCACGCTGACCGATCCGCACGAGGGCGTGTTCGCCGCCGACCGCTGCACCCTGGTCGAGGACCCCCGCGATCAGACAGCTCTTGCCCAGCCCCTGTTGACCGCCGCCGCGGCGGCAACCGACGTGTTCCTCGTCTACCACTCCGGCCACGGTCTGATCGCCGGCCGCGAGCGGGAGCTGTACCTCGCGCTCTCGGGCACCGATCCCGACATCGCCGAGTTCACCGCGATGCCCTACCGGCTGATACGAGAGGCGTTCCACCGCACCCCGGCGCGCTCCCGCATCCTGATCCTCGACAGCTGCCACTCCGGTCGGGCCATCTCCGGCGTCATGGCAGCGACCGAGAGTTCGCTCATGGGCCAGGTGGACATCGACGGCACCTACGTCATGACGTCGGTCCCCGCGATGGCCCTCGCGCAAGCGCCGGACGGTGACACCTACACCACCTTCACCGGCGCACTCCTCGACGTCCTGCGGCGCGGTGTCCCCCAAGGGCCCGAACTGCTCAGCCTGGGCGCCATCTACGCCGAGTTGCACCGCCTCTTCGCCTCACTCGGCCTGCCCCTGCCGCAACAGGCGTCCGAGCGGACGGCAGCCATGGTGGCGCTCGCCCGCAACAGCCCCCGCCCAGGTGACGTCGAGCAGCAGGACGAGCTGCCCGTCCTCAAGGACCTCCTTGAGGAGATCCGCAAGCTCGGCTCCACAAGCCCGGGCTACCGGGCCGCCTTCGAACTGGCGAGGAAGGAGGCGTCGCGGCGCACGGTACGACTGGGCGCGGACCATCCGGAGACGCTCTCATTGCGCGAATCCATGGCGGTCTGGCTGAAGTTCGGGACGCCGGAGGAGATCAAGACCGCGATCGGGCTGTCACGCGCCGTGGTAGCCGACCGTGAACGCGTCCTGGGCGCGGCGGACGACAAGACCCTGGCCAGCCAGGTCACCCTCGCCGGCCACCTCTTCAGCGACGGGCAGACCGGTGCCGCGTTCGACCTCCTGGCATCGGTCCGCGACATCAGGGCGAGAGTCTTCGGCGCCGACCACATCGAGACCCTCCGCGTGGAGGAGACCATCGGCTTCCACAAGACGGAACTGGGCCGGTACGACGAAGCTGTAGAGATCTACCGGGAGTTGATGCCTCGCTACACCTCCACGGTGGGCTGGAAGTCGCCTTCCACACTGCGCTGTCTGATGTCCTTCGCCTGGAACGTCAAGGCATCGGGACAGCCGATCGCGGCGATGGATCTGTACCGCCAGGGTGTCGAGCTGTCCACAGAGATACACGGCGGTGAAGCGGAACAGACCCTGGGCCTGCGCTTGGAACAGCTGGCGTGCGCGATGGAGGCAGGCGACGCCGAGCAGGCCCTTCGGCTCGCGCTGGACCTGCTTCCCGTGCAGGAGCGGGTCACCGGCCCGGAGAGCCCCGACGCCGTGCAGATCCGCCTGTTCATGGTGGCCGTCTTCCTCGATACCGGCGACTTCGCGAGGGCGGTGACCGAGGCCAGGGCGGTGTGCCGGGCCAACGAACGGCGCCAGGTCAGCAACAGCGAAGCCGGGTTCCACGGACGCCTCAGACTCGCGCAAGCGCTGCATGGGAACGGCGAGGCCCATGCGGCGATCAACGTACTGCAGTCCCTCACCGACGACATGCGAAACACCGAGGGATTCGGCGCCGAACACCCCAAAGCGCTGACCAGCGCGCGATTGATGGCTGACTGGACGGGCGATCTCGGGCACCACGCGCGAGCGCTGCGGATGTACCAGCAGATCGTGGAGACCGAATCCCGCACGCTGCCACGTGAGGATCTCCAAGCCCTGCAGAGCCGGATAAACCTGGCCTACTACACCGCGGGCACCGGTGACCACCCGGCCGCCTCGGTTCTGTACACCGACATCATCGACGACTGCGCCTGGCTCCTCGGCCGGGACCATCGAGTGACGCTGAATCTCCGCCGCGACCAGGCCGTGTCCATCGGCGAGACAGGTGACACCGTACGGGCGACGAACCTTCTGGCGGGTGTCAAGGCCGATCAGATCCGCGCCCTGGGTGAGAAGGACCAGGACGTTCACCACACCGAACTCGCACTGATCAAGTGGCGCATCGCCCTACCCAAAGGGCCGTACGCGCCTCCCGTTCCCGGCTGGCTGCCCCCGGCCGACTAGCCCCCTACCCCTCCAACACGCCCGGCCGGAACGGCTCCACCCCGACCACCCGTCGTACCTTCACCGGCTCGATCAGCAGCATCACCCGCCGCTCCCCGGGCAGCAGCCACGGATACCGGTCCTCCCCGATGTACTTGCGGGTCAGCCGGTCCATGGAACGCTCCGCCTCCTCGCCCTCCACGAACCGCACCACGCGCCCCCGGATCTCCACCCGGTCGTAGGGGTTCTCCGGGTCGTGGTGCGAGAGCGAGACGCCGGGGTTGCGCCGCAGGTTCTCCTCCTTCACGCGCCCGATCGCCGTGTTGACCATGACGTGGTCGCCCTCCAGGTCCACCCACATGGGCGACACCTGCGGCGCACCGTCCGGCCCGACGGTCGCGAGATGCCAGAAGTTCGGCGCCAGCAGCCGCTCACGAACGTACTCGTCCAGGTTGCCTGTCCGGTCCACGGAATACATGGGGGCATCCTCACCCCCTCCGTCTCCCAGCAAACCCCCGCAGACGCATTGACCTGACTAGACCACTCCACTTACCTTCACTCGGCAAGAGACGAACCCCCAGGCCACAGCGCAGTGGCCGCCGAGGAGGTCGTGCCCGTGCGCCCCACCGCCGTCAGCATCCTTGCCCTCTCCCTCGTCACCGCCGCCGCTTCCCTCACCGCGTGCGGCAGCGGGTCCGGGAGCAGCCCCGACACCGTGAAGATCTCCTTCAAGCAGTCCACGGACAACTCCATCAAGGTGATGGACACGTATCTCGCGGACATCAAGAAGCAGTTCGAGAAGGAGTACCCGGGGAAGAAGGTCGAGCTTGTTCCGATCAAGGCCCCGGACTCCGAGTACTACACGAAGCTCCAGCAGATGCTCCGGTCGCCCCGGACCGCTCCCGACCTGGTCTACGAGGACACCTTCCTCATCAACTCCGACATCACCAGCGGGTATCTCAAGCCCCTCGACTCCTACCTCGACAAGTGGAGCGACTGGGGGCAGTTCATCGACACCGCCAAGGCTGCGGCCCAGGGTGAGGACGGGAAGACGTACGGCGTCCCCGACGGCACCGACACCCGCGGCCTCTGGTTCGACAAGCGGGTGTTCGAGAAGGCCGGGCTGCCCCTGAACTGGCAGCCGAAGAACTGGGACGACGTGCTCGCCGCCGCCCGGACCATCAAGAAGAAGGTCCCCGGCGTCACGCCCCTCAACGTCTACACCGGCAAGCCCGCCGGCGAGGCCGCCACCATGCAGGGCTTCGAAATGCTGCTGTACGGGACCAATGACGGGACCAGCGACCCGCTCTACGACAGGACCAGCAAGAAGTGGGTCGCCGGGAGTCAGGGGTTCAAGGACGCGCTCTCCTTCGTCGAGACCGTGTACAAGGAGAAGCTCGGGCCGGACGTCTCCGACGCCCTCGACCCCAACTTCGGCACCGCCGTGCGCGGTGAACTCCTCCCCCAGGGCAAGCTCGGCATCGACCTGGACGGGTCGTGGCTGCCGCAGGACTGGAACAAGGGCAGCGGGCACGAGTGGGCCGACTGGTCCAAGCAGCTGGGACTGGCGTACATGCCGACCCAGCACGGGCAGGCCCCCGGCAAGGTGAGCATGTCCGGCGGCTGGACCTGGTCCATCCCCGCCAAGGCCGGCAATCCCGACCTGGCCTTCGACTTCATCAAGACCATGCAGACCAAGGCGAACGCCCAGAAGTGGTACATCGCCAACTCGGGGATCGCGGTGCGAAAGGACGTCGCGGGCGATCCTTCGTACGCGTCCGCACAGCCGGGCATCAAGTTCTTCACGGATCTGGTCGCGAGCACCCACTACCGGCCCGCCTACCCGGCCTACCCGAAGGTCTCCACCGCAGTCCAGGAGGCCATGGAGAGCGTGACCACCGGGGACGCGTCCGTGGACAAAGCGGCGGGCCAGTACGACTCGACCCTCAAGGACGTCACCGACAACCAAGTGGTCACCCCGTGAGCCAGTCGGTGAGTGGGGGCGCCGGCCGGTCGGTGACCGGGTCCGTGAGTCATCCCGTGATCACCCGGCGGCTCTTCCGCGCCCTCCCCCTCGCCCCCGCCCTGGCCCTGCTCCTGCTCTTCCTCGGCGGGCCCATCGTCTACTGCGCCTGGATCGCCTTCACCGACCTCCAGCTCACCGGCCAGGCGTACTCCTCCTTCGTCGGTTTCGCCAACTTCCGTACGGCGTTCCACGACGAGGCCTTCCTGAACGCCGTCTGGCTGACCCTCGTCTTCACCGTGCTGTCCGCGCTCGTCGGGCAGAACACGCTGGGGCTGGCGCTCGCCGCGCTGATGCGGCGGGCGTCGAAGCCGGTACGGACGCTGACCGGCGGGATCGTGATCACGGCGTGGGTGCTGCCGGAGGTCGTCGCCGGGTTTCTGCTGTACGCCTTCTTCCGGCGGGAGGGGACGCTCAACGCGATCCTGGACTTCCTCCATCTCCCCTCCCAGAACTGGCTGTTCACCCTGCCCATCCTGGCCGTGTCGTTCGCCAACGTCTGGCGGGGCACCGCCTTCTCGATGCTCGTCTACTCCGCCGCCCTCGACGAGATACCGAACGAGATCGAGGAGTCGGCGGAGGTCGACGGCGCCGGGGGCTGGCGGCGGATGTGGCACATCACGCTGCCGATGATCCGCCGGTCCATCGGGACCAACCTGATGCTCAACACCCTCCAGACCCTCTCCGTCTTCGGGCTCATCTGGGTGATGACCCGGGGCGGCCCCGGCGACAAGAGCCAGACGCTCCCCCTGTTCATGTACGAACAGGCCTTCCAGAACAGCATGATCGGGTACGGAACGGCCGTCGCCCTGCTCCTTCTCCTGGTCGGTTCGCTCTTCTCCGTCGTCTATATGCGGCTGCTGCGCACGGAGGTGTGAAGACAACAGATGCCTCGCAACCGCCGGCGCTCGCGCCGCCTCGCCGCCGACCTCGGGCTCCTGGTCGTGGCCGCCGCCTTCGTGCTGCCGCTCGCCTGGGTGCTGCTCTCCGCCGTCGATCCGCACGCCGGTCTCCGGGTGCGGATCCCGGACGGGTTCACCTTCGCCAACTTCGACGCGATCCTCACCCCCGACATCACCTACACCCCGCTTCTCAACAGCCTGATCCTCTGCGGCGGCGCCACCGCGCTCACCGTCGTCTGTGCCGCCCTCGCCGCCTACCCGCTCTCCCGCTACCGCTCCCGGCTCAACCGGCCGTTCCTGCTGTCCATCCTCTTCGCGACCAGCCTGCCGATCACCGCGATCATGGTGCCGGTGTACGCCCTGTTCGTACGGATCAACCTCATCGACACCCTGCAGGGCACCATCCTGTTCTTCGCCGCCTCCCAACTCCCCTTCGCCATCTGGCTGATGAAGAACTTCATGGACGGCGTGCCGAAGGAGCTGGAGGAGGCCGCCTGGACGGACGGCGCCAACTCCGCCCAGTCGCTGGTGCGGATCGTGCTGCCGCTGATGGGGCCGGGGCTCGCCGTCGTCACCGTCTTCGCCTTCGTGATGATGTGGGGCAACTTCTTCGTCCCCTTCATGCTGCTGCTCTCGCCGGACCAGATGCCCGCCTCGGTCAGCATCAACGACTTCTTCGGCAACCGTGGCATGGTCGCCTACGGCCAGCTCGCCGCGTTCTCCGTCATCTACTCGACGCCGGTGATCCTGCTGTACGTCCTGGTGGCACGGCGGCTGGGCGGCGGGTTCGCCCTGGGGGGCGCCGTCAAGGGATGAACAGGTCGGCCGTACGGTCGAATCCGTACGTTCCCACAATCCGTGTTCCTGGCCGAACGGACCGTAGTCAGTGCCCTCGCGCGCGCCTACCTTGTGCGCTGTGCGCCGACCCCCAGCTCTGCCGAACCAGCCCGGTCCCCCCTTCAACGCTCCCGCCGCCCGCAGACTCCGTACCGCCCTCGGGATGGGTCCCGAACACGTGGCCCACCATCTGCGGGTCTCGTACGGGCTGCCGTACGCCACCCCTGATCTCGTCCTCGCCTGGGAGCGCGGGGCACTGATTCCCAGCAGTCCCGAACTCACCGCGCTCTCGGGCGTGTTGTGGTGCTCTCCGGGTGAACTGATCGGCCGGCCGCGGACCTTGCGCGATCATCGCGTCGCCCGTGGGCTGGCACCGGAGGACGTGGCCCTGGCCGTGGGCCTCGAACTCCTCGTCTACCTGGCCATGGAGGAGGACGAGCAGTGGCAGGGCACGGAACGTCAGTCCGCCGCCCTCGCCGACCTGCTCAGGCTCTCCCTGCCGGACTACATCACGGTCACCGGCCGCGAGGAGAAGCTGGCCGAACTGCTGCGCAGCGCGGTCACCACCCGCTGGCAGGCTTACGTCCGCCCGGTGACCAAGGTGGTCCCCCTGGACAGACGCCTGATCGAGCACGTGCTGCGCGGGTTGCACGAGGACTACCAGGGCCGGATGACAGCCACCCTGGCCTGGGGCCCCCCGACCACGACGGCGGAGGACGCCAAGGAGAAGGGCGAGGTGTTCCTCACCGGGATAGTCCCCCGCTTCTGGAACCGGGTCGAGGACCCGACGCCGTAAGGACGACCGCCCTCTAGAAGACCGACTCCGCCTCGTCCATCCGGTCCTTCGGCACCGTCTTCAGCTCGGTCACCGCCTCCGCGAGCGGCACCATCTCGATGTCCGTCCCCCGCAGCGCCGTCATCTTCCCGAAGTCGCCGCGGTGCGCCGCCTCCACGGCGTGCCACCCGAACCGCGTCGCGAGGACCCGGTCGTAGGCGGTCGGCGTGCCGCCCCGCTGGACGTGCCCGAGGATGACCGGCTTGGCCTCCTTGCCGAGCCGTCGCTCCAGCTCGTACGCGAGTGCCGTGCCGATGCCCTGGAAGCGCTCGTGGCCGTACAGGTCGATCTCGCCCTTGCCGTAGTCCATCGTGCCCTCGGCGGGATGCGCGCCCTCGGCCACGCACACCACGGCGAACTTCTTGCCGCGGGAGAACCGCTCCTCGACCATCTTGGCCAGGTCGGCCGGGTCGAAGGGCCGCTCGGGCAGGCAGATGCCGTGGGCGCCCGCCGCCATCCCGGACTCCAGGGCGATCCATCCGGCGTGCCGGCCCATCACCTCGACGACCATCACCCGCTGGTGGGACTCGGCGGTGGTCTTCAGCCGGTCCATCGCCTCCGCGGCGACGCCGACCGCCGTGTCGAACCCGAACGTGCGGTCGGTCGAGGAGATGTCGTTGTCGATGGTCTTCGGGACGCCCACGACCGGCAGGCCGGCGTCGGACAGCATGCGCGCCGCCGTCAGCGTGCCCTCGCCGCCGATCGGGATCAGCACGTCGATGCCGAACTCCTCCGCCATGTCGGTGGCCCGCTCGCAGGCCTCGCGGAGGCGGTCCCGCTCCAGCCGCGACGATCCCAGGATGGTGCCGCCGCGGGCCAGGATGCCGCCGACGGCGTCCAGGTCGAGGGGGCGGTAGTGGCCCTCGAGCAGACCCCGGAAGCCGTCCTCGAAACCGATGACCTCGTCGTCGTACTGTGCGACTGCGCGGTGTACCACCGATCGGATGACGGCGTTCAGGCCGGGGCAGTCGCCGCCTGCGGTGAGAACTCCGATGCGCATGGTGGTGTGTCTCCTGCTCGCTGTCGTTACCGGTGAGCCGATCCGATTGTTTCATGCCGCGCGCGCGGGTGAAGTCCTGACGGGCGCCTTATCCGGCGTCGGGGGTATTGTCAAGAGGGTTCTGCTCACCTCGGTGGGCGATTTTTATGCGGCCGCACAGGAAAATACACAGAGACGGAGTGCACACGTGACGCGCAGCGTGTACGTGACCGGGATCGACCGCGGCGACGGCCGCCAGGTCGTGGAGCTGGGCATGATGGAGCTCCTGACCCGGCAGGTCGACCGGGTCGGCGTCTTCCGCCCCCTCGTCCACGACGGCCCCGACCGTCTGTTCGAGCTGCTGCGTGCGCGGTACCGGCTCTCCCAGGACCCGGCGACCGTCTACGGCATGGACTACCACGAGGCGTCCGCCCTCCAGGCGGAGCGGGGCGCCGACGAACTGGTCTCCACCCTCGTCGACCGGTTCCACCTGGTCGCCCGCGACTACGACGTCGTCCTGGTGCTCGGCACCGACTTCGCCGACACCCAGTTCCCGGACGAGCTGTCCCTCAACGCCCGGCTCGCCAACGAGTTCGGCGCCTCCGTGATCCCGGTGGTCGGCGGCCGCGACCAGAGTGCCGAGTCGGTGCTCGCGGAGACCCGGAACGCGTTCCGGGCGTACGACGGTCTCGGCTGTGACGTGCTGGCGATGGTCGCCAACCGGGTCGCCCGCGAGGACCGGGACGAGATGGCCGAGCGGATCGACGGGCGGCTGCCGGTACCGGTGTACGTGCTGCCGGACGAGCCCGCGCTGTCCGCGCCGACGGTCGCCCAGATCAGCCACGCGCTCGGCGCGAAGGTGCTGCTCGGCGACGACTCGGGGCTGGCCCGGGACACGCTGGACTTCGTCTTCGGCGGCGCGATGCTGCCGAACTTCCTGCCCGCTCTGACCCCGGGCTGCCTGGTGGTGACCCCGGGTGACCGCGCCGACCTGGTCGTCGGCTCGCTCGCCGCGCACAGCGCCGGCACCCCGCCGATAGCCGGCGTGCTGCTCACCCTGAACGAGCGGCCCTCCGACGAGATCCTCACCCTCGCCGCCCGGCTCGCTCCGGGCACCCCGGTCCTCTCGGTGCCCGGCAACAGCTTCCCGACCGCCGCCCGGCTGTTCTCCCTGGAGGGCAAGCTGAACGCGGCCACCCCGCGCAAGGCGGAGACCGCGCTCGGCCTCTTCGAGCGGCATGTCGACACCGCCGGCCTCAACAAGCGGGTCTCGGCGCCGAGCAGCGGCCGGCTCACCCCGATGATGTTCGAGCACAAGCTGCTCGAGCAGGCCCGCTCCGACAAGCGGCGGGTCGTCCTGCCGGAGGGCACCGAGGCACGCGTCCTGCACGCGGCCGAGGTGCTGCTGCGCCGGGGCGTCTGCGACCTGACCCTGCTCGGGCCCGTCGACCAGATCCGCAAGAAGGCCGCCGACCTCGGTATCGACCTCGCGGACGCCCAGCTGATCGACCCGGCCACCTCCGAACTGCGCGACAGCTTCGCCGAGCGGTACGCCCAGCTGCGGGCCCACCGGGGCGTGACGGTGGAACTGGCCTACGACGTGGTCACCGACGTCAACTACTTCGGCACGCTGATGGTCCAGGAGGGACTGGCGGACGGCATGGTCTCCGGGACCGTGCACTCCACGGCGGCGACCATCCGCCCGGCCTTCGAGATCATCAAGACCAAGCCGGGCTCGTCGATCGTCTCGTCGGTGTTCTTCATGTGCCTCGCCGACAAGGTGCTGGTCTACGGCGACTGCGCGGTCAACCCGGACCCGAACGCCGAGCAGCTCGCCGACATCGCCATCCAGTCGGCCGCCACCGCCGCCCAGTTCGGGGTGGAGCCGCGGATCGCGATGCTGTCGTACTCCACGGGTACGTCGGGTTCGGGGGCGGACGTGGACAAGGTGCGGGAGGCGACCGAGCTGGCGCGCTCGCGGCGGCCCGACCTGAAGATCGAGGGGCCGATCCAGTACGACGCGGCCGTGGAGCCGAGCGTCGCGGCCACCAAGCTGCCGGGCTCCGAGGTCGCCGGGCAGGCCAGCGTGCTGATCTTCCCGGACCTCAACACCGGCAACAACACCTACAAGGCCGTGCAGCGGTCGGCCGGCGCGATCGCCGTCGGACCGGTGCTCCAGGGGCTGCGCAAGCCCGTCAACGACCTGTCCAGGGGCGCCCTCGTCCAGGACATCGTCACGACCGTCGCCATCACGGCGATCCAGGCCCAGAACCTCGATCTCGATTCCTCCGACGAGAAGGCGTCCGCCCTGTGAGCCCCACCCGTGTCCTCGTCCTCAACTCCGGCTCCTCGTCGCTGAAGTACCAGTTGCTGGACATGCGGGACAGCAGCCGGCTCGCGGTGGGCCTCGTCGAGCGGATCGGCGAGCAGACCTCGCGGCTCAGGCACACCTGTCTCACCAGTGGGGACAGCCGTGAACACAGCGGGCCGATCGCCGACCACGACGCGGCCCTGAAGGCCGTGTCGGAAGAGCTGTCCAGGGACGGGCTCGGCCTCGACTCGCCGGAGCTGGCGGCGATCGGGCACCGGGTGGTGCACGGCGGGATGTTCTTCACCGAGCCGACCGTCGTCGACGACGAGGTGCTCAGCGAGATCGAGCGGCTGATCCCGGTCGCCCCGCTGCACAACCCGGCCAACCTGACCGGTATCCGTACCGCGCGAGCGCTGCGCCCGGACCTGCCGCAGGTCGCCGTCTTCGACACGGCCTTCCACACGAGCATGCCGGAGTCGGCGGCCCGCTACGCGATCGACCCGAAGATCGCCGACCGGCACCGGATCCGCCGCTACGGCTTCCACGGCACCTCGCACGCCTATGTCTCCCGGGCGACCGCACGGCTGCTGGGGAAGACACCTGAAGAGGTGAATGTCATCGTGCTGCATCTCGGCAACGGGGCGTCCGCCTCGGCGGTCGAGGGCGGCCGGTGCGTGGACACCTCCATGGGGCTGACGCCTTTGGAGGGGCTGGTGATGGGTACGCGTTCCGGTGATCTGGATCCCGCCGTCATTTTCCATTTGGCACGTGTTGGCGGAATGTCCATGGATGAGATCGACACTCTTCTCAACAAGGGGAGCGGTCTGTTCGGACTGTGCGGTGACAACGACATGCGGGAGATCCGGCGCCGGATCGACGAGGGCGACGAACAGGCGAAGCTCGCCTTCGACATCTACATTCACCGTCTGAAGAAGTACATCGGCGCCTACTACGCGGTGCTCGGCCGGGTGGACGCCGTGGCGTTCACGGCGGGGGTCGGCGAGAACGCGGCGCCCGTGCGGGAGGCGGCCGTGGCCGGGCTGGAGGGGCTGGGACTGGCCGTGGACCCTGAGCTGAACGCCGTACGGGCGGACGGGCCACGGCTGATATCGCCGGCCGACGCGCGGGTCGCCGTCGCCGTGGTGCCGACGGACGAGGAACTGGAGATCGCCACCCAGACCTACGCACTGGTCTGTGCGAGCAGAAATAACAGCTGAGCATATCGGCGCCCATTTGTATCTTCCGCCAGACGGAATATTCCGCAGCGAAACAAACCGATAGGATCGCCCCATGCGCCGTTCGAAAATCGTCTGTACTCTCGGCCCCGCGGTCGACACCCACGAGATGCTCGTCGCCATGATCGAGGCCGGCATGAACGTGGCCCGTTTCAATTTCAGCCACGGCTCGCACGCCGAGCACCAGGGCCGCTACGACCGTGTCCGGGCCGCCTCCAAGGAGACCGGCCGGGCCATCGGGGTCCTCGCCGACCTGCAGGGCCCGAAGATCCGTCTGGAGACCTTCGCCGAGGGCCCGGTCGAGCTTGAGCGCGGTGACGAGTTCGTCATCACGACCGAGGACGTCCCGGGCGACAAGCACATCTGCGGTACGACCTACAAGGGCCTGCCGGGCGACGTCTCGCGCGGCGACCAGATCCTCATCAACGACGGCAACGTCGAGCTGAAGGTCCTGGACGTCGAGGGCGCGCGGGTGAAGACCATCGTCATCGAGGGCGGTGTCGTCTCCGACCACAAGGGCATCAACCTGCCCGGCACGGCCGTCAACGTGCCCGCGCTGAGCGAGAAGGACATCGAGGACCTGCGGTTCGCGCTGCGGATGGGCTGCGACCTGGTCGCCCTGTCCTTCGTCCGGGACGCCAAGGACGTCAACGACGTCCACCGGGTCATGGACGAGGAGGGCCGCCGGGTCCCCGTCATCGCCAAGGTGGAGAAGCCGCAGGCGGTGCAGAACATGGAGGACGTCGTGATGGCGTTCGACGGTGTGATGGTCGCCCGTGGCGACCTCGCCGTCGAGTACCCGCTGGAGCGGGTCCCCATGGTGCAGAAGCGCCTGATCGAGCTGTGCCGGCGCAACGCCAAGCCGGTGATCGTGGCGACCCAGATGATGGAGTCGATGATCACCAACTCCCGTCCGACCCGCGCCGAGGCCTCCGACGTGGCCAACGCGATCCTGGACGGCGCGGACGCGGTCATGCTGTCCGCCGAGTCCAGCGTGGGCGCGTACCCGGTGGAGACCGTCAAGACGATGTCGAAGATCGTCTCGGCCGCCGAGCAGGAGCTGCTGAGCAAGGGCCTGCAGCCGCTCGTCCCGGGCAAGAAGCCGCGCACCCAGGGCGGTTCGGTCGCCCGTGCCGCGTGCGAGATCGCCGACTTCCTCGGCGGCCGCGGCCTGGTCGCCTTCACCCAGTCCGGCGACACGGCGCGCCGCCTCTCCCGCTACCGCGCCCAGCAGCCGATCATCGCCTTCACCACCGACGAGAACACCCGCAACCAGCTCACCCTCAGCTGGGGCGTGGAGTCGCACGTGGTGCCGTTCGTGAACACCACCGACGAGATGGTCGACATGGTCGACCAGGAGCTCGCCAAGATCAACCGCTTCAACCCGGGCGACACGGTCATCATCACGGCCGGCTCGCCCCCCGGTGTCTCGGGCACCACCAACATGCTCCGCGTCCACCACATCGGCGGCATCAACAAGTGACGCACCCGTAAGGGGTCTTGTACGACACTGAGGGCGCCCCCTGTGACAGGGGGCGCCCTCGTCGGCCGAGGCCGTCGAAGAGCCCGGTCATCCGGACGTCACCTCCTGTGCCCAGCACTGTGGCCCGGCCCCCGCACGAGGCGGAGGACCGGGCCACAGCTCTGTGCGCGGCTCCCGAACGGGTCTGTGGGTGGCGCTCAGCCGGTTCCGTCGGTGGTGTAGACGTGCATCCCGGGGACGTGCAGGGTGCCGCCGAACTGGGCCGCCTGGACGACCTTCACGTTGGTGAAGTAGATCAGCGGGATGTTCAGCGGCGGCGGGCTGTCCGGGGTGAACGTGATCGGGATCAGACCGAACAGGTTCCCCGAGATGGACTCCGTGTACATCGTGGTGTCGCCGTCGCGGATCGTGGACGTCGAACCGGACGCGGCCTGCACGTGGTAGGTCTTGCCGATGGTCGTGTCCTTGACCGTCTGGTGCAGGTCACCGATGTCGGTGCCGCCGGAGATGACGTACTTCAGCACCTTCTTCGTCTTGCCGCTGGCCGTCTTCACCTCCACGACACCCTGGTAGTCGGCGCTCTTCAGCAGCAGCGAGCTGGCACTCAGGTACCAGGGGTCGTCCGCCACCGGCACCTTGTTGTCGACACCGCTCACGTCGTCGGTGGCGACCTTGCAGTCGTCGGCCGACGCGCCGGAACTCGCGGACGGGCTCGGCGAGGCGCTGGAGGTGGCGTCGCCGGCCGCCTTGGCGGCGTCCTTGGTGACCTCGTCGGCCGCCTTGGTCGCCGTGTCGGTGGTGTCCTTCACGGTGTCCGTGACCGTCTTGGCGGCCTTGGTGACCGTGTCCTTGACGGTGCCGGAGGCGCTGTCGTTCTTGTCCGTGCCCGACGACTTGTCCGTAGCGGACGAGGACGACGCGGAGGCCGACGGCGTCGGGCTCGCGGTGGAGTCCGACGAGGACGAACCCGTCGTGCTGCCGCCGCTGAGGACGCCGGTGATGGCGTCCCCGATGGAGTCCAGCAGGCCGCCGCCGCTGCTCGCGGAGGCGGACGGCGAGGGGGTGGCCGTGCCGTCGGAGCCGGACGAACCCGAGGACGAGCCCGAATCGTCCGACGACGAGGACGACTTGGACGCGGACGGGGTCGGGGTCTTCGCGTCGTCGGAACCTGAATCCGACGACGAGGACTTGCCCGAGTCCTTGTCCGTGCCCGACGACGTCGAGTCCTTGGCGTCGGAGGACGCCGAGGGGGACGGCGTGGCCGAGTCCTTGGCGTCGTCGCTCGCGCTCGCGGAGGGCGAGGCGGAGTCCAGAGCGGAGACGCAGTCCTTGTAGTCCTCCGCAAGGCTCTTCGACGACGTCGACGACGTGTTGTTCGTGTCGGCGATCGCGAGCGTCGACGTGAACCCCATGCCCATGATCACGGCCGTCGGCATCGCCACGGAGGCTATCGCCTTGCCGGCCGGCATGTGGAACCTGGTGAACAGCGGCTTCTTGGGTGCCGCGTGGCGCGGCCCGGTTCTCACACGGGACGCGTCCACATCAGTCCCGTGGGTCACCTCGTCAGCCGGCACTGTGCCTCCCGTTCGCCCCGTTCAGCGGGCTCGTTCCTGACAGGTCATTCGCCTCGCCCACGCCGTCCGAGCCCGTGAAGTGGGCGCCGTCGCCGGGAGTGTGGTCCCCGGCCGGCGGAACGTCGCCCTCCGGCTGCGGCGTACCCGGTGCCCAGGCGACCTCCGGCTGCGGCCCGGCGCCCGGCGCCCAGGCCACGGCCATCGCTCCGCCGATGAGGGCGAAGAGGAAGCCCATGATGAAGCCACCGAAGTTGGACACGGGGAGGGACACCAGCGCCAGCAGGATCGCGGCGACTCCCGCGAACGTGCGGATGTGCTTCTGGAACCAGACGCTGATGCCGAGGACGACGAGCAGCACGCCGATGATCAGGGAACCGGCACCCGCGGTGGTCGCCATGGCCACCGTGAGGTTGCCGATCTGGAGATGCGCGTACGGGAAGTACATGATCGGAAGACCGGCGAGCAGGATGTACAGACCGGCCCAGAACGGCCGCGTGCCCCGCCAGGAGCGGAACTGCAGCCTCCGGCGGCTGAACTGGCCGGGTGCGGCAGGAGTCTCGGCGCTCATGGAAAACAGCTCCCTGGTGCGGCGTTGCTGTGGTGATGGTGCTGTGGTTGGGCGGTGCCGTTGTGGTGCACCGCATGTGAAGACCGCGGGAAGAAGGGGGAGGGCGGGGGTGCCGTCGGCGCCCCCGCCCGTCACGGGGTGCTTAGTAGCACTCCGCACCCTTCGTCGAGATCGACATGTGCAGACCGCTCAGCTTGAAGGTTCCGGCAGTGGTGGCCCACGCCGTCTGCTTCACGCCGGACAGCGAGGCGTGGTCGGCCTCCTGCGCGAA
The DNA here is from genome assembly GCF_040634235.1 of Streptomyces sp. NPDC007157. Classification (NCBI taxonomy): domain Bacteria; kingdom Bacillati; phylum Actinomycetota; class Actinomycetes; order Kitasatosporales; family Streptomycetaceae; genus Streptomyces; species Streptomyces sp. NPDC007157. The sequence continues at coordinate 576,895 of NZ_JBEYFE010000002.1, read as the reverse complement.
CCCGTTCGGGTTCGTCTGCCCGTTCTTCGCCTCGTCCGACTTGATGCCGGGACCCTTGGTCGAGCTGCCGGCCGCGACACCGATGTTGATGTTGGTGAACGTCGCGTCGGCGCTCAGGTCGTCGAGGTCGATGTACAGCTTGCTGGCCTCGACCGGCTTCTTCGCGTCGGTGCCCGCGTGCAGGATCAGGCTGACGTTCCCGAAGATCGGGACGTTCGGCGTGACCACGGACTGGCACAGGTTGGTGATGGTCGCGCTGTTGAACGCGGAGACCGCCACCGGGTGGATCGTCTTGTCGCCCGCGAGGGTGACGCCCGAGTCGACGGCACCGTACTGGACGAAGCCGTCACCTTCGAGCTGGTCGGCCGTGACCTTGAACTGCTGGCCCGACACGCTGAACGACGCGGCGAGAGCGCCCTGCGCGAGGGCGACACCTATACACGCCGTGGCGGCCACGCTGGGCACCATGACCACAGCGAACCGCTTCCATCTGGTCCCGCCACGCACCTGGGACTCCATATTTCCTCCTTCTCGGACGTACATCTCCTGGCCCGGAATCGCCCCCAACGGCGGCTCGGCCGGGCAGGGATGGGAGAAGTGCTACGTCCTCGGAAGGGGAGCGCCCGCACTCGGAGGCACGAACCGCACCTCGATCACCGGCGATCACCCCCGAGCGACAACCACTGGTCGCGCCTGACACGCATCACGCACAACCCTGCTGGACAGGCTCCGCCTCGCGGCGAAGACCCCCCTGCCCAAGAGTCGGCGTCACTGCCGCCGACTCTGCTCGGTGGGGACCCAGATGAGCCCGCGGGCCCGACTGGCGGTCGGGGTACGGCAATGGACCGAGCGTCGCCGATCGTGGTGCATTCTCGCCGCCCGCACAAGGGGCTTCGTTACTGGGTAGTAACGGCCGGATAACCGATGGACGACCCGCTGGTCTCGGAGAGCAACGCTGGGTGGCATCGAGGGGCAAAACAAAGCAGTTGATCCCTGGACAGAACCAGACAGATCAAGGGCCCCGATTTACTGCGAGTAACAGCGACCGCGATTACCAAGATTTGGTAAAGAGCGGCCGCTGTGACCCCGCGTCGGCAAATCTTTCACTCCGGCATCACAGGACGTGACGTTTAGCGACTGGTCAGGACCGTGTTCAGAACAGCGCCCGGGCCAGTGATCGGCGTGCGTCCACCACCAGGGGATCGTCGGTGCCGACGACCTCGAAGAGCTCGAGGAGCCGACGCCGCACGGTGTCCCGGTCGTCCCCGGCGGTCCGCCGCACGGTCTCGATCAGCCGCCCGAAGGCGTCCTTGACATGGCCGCCCACCAGATCCAGGTCCGCGGCCGCGATCTGCGCCTCGACGTCGGCCGGCTTCTCGGCCCCGTCCTTGCGCACCCGCTGCGGGTCCATCCCCTGCACGCGCTTGAGCAACTCGGCCTGGGCCAGTCCCAGTTTGGCCTCGCTGTTGGCCGGGTCGTCGCTCAGCACGTTCTGGTACGCCTGGATCGCACCGCCCAGGTCACCCGCGTCCAGCGCCTGGACGGCGGCTTCGAGAAGCGCGTCGTAGGGACCGGCGGGAATCGCGGGCCCGGCCGCGGGGGCGGCGCCCGGCTGCGCGTCGGGGTCGACGGTCAGGCCGGTCAGCCCGAAGCGCTCCTCGGCGACCTGGATCAACTGGTCGAGGGTGCCGCGGATCTGGTCCTCACCGGCGGCGCCCTGGAAGAGCGGCAGCGCCTGACCGGCGACCACCGCGAACACCGCCGGGATCCCCTGGATCCCGAACTGCTGCATCAGCATCTGGTTGGCGTCGACGTCGATCTTGGCCAGCAGGAAGCGGCCGTTGTACTCGACGGCGAGCCGCTCCAGGACCGGGCTCAGCTGCTTGCAGGGCTGACACCACTCGGCCCAGAAGTCGATGACGACGGGGACTTCGGCGGACCGCTGCAGGACATCGCGCTCGAAGCCGGCTTCGTCGACGTCGATGACCAGGTCGACCGGGGCGACGGCACCGGTTCCACCGTGCCGGGCCGCTTCGGCGCGCGTCTGTTCGGCCTTGGCCTTGGCCTCCTGGGCCGCCTTCACCGCGGCGAGGTCGACGACGCCGCTCATGGACATGTTCCGTGGCTGCATGCGCCTATCCTCCCCCGTTCCCGCGCGTGTGTGAAAAGCGTTGTGAAAGCCAGGCCGAACAAACGTGTGATGTGGGCGCCGGGTCCCCACCCGGCGCCGTGGTCGTCGCCCGTGCGGTCAGCCACGAGCTTTCGCTACGAGTCGTAGCGTAATGCCATGCGGACCCCGCGCGACACCCCTTCCCGGTGATCTCCCTCACGACGTCACATGAACCGCCGGTTATGGTCGTGGGATGCAGAGCCGCACCCCCGCCAGCCGTACCGGCCGCCCGCGCAGCGCCGAAGCGGACGCCGCGATCCTGGCGGCGACCCGGCAGGCGCTGGTGGAACTGGGCTGGTCCAAGCTCACCTTGGGAGACGTGGCGACGCGGGCCGGGGTTGCAAAAACAACCCTCTACCGCCGCTGGGCCGGCAAGAACGAACTCGTCGTCGACGCGGTCGCGGAACTGTTCGACGAACTCGAACTCCCCGACCGGGGCAGCCTCGCCGACGACATCGAGGGCGTGGTGCTGCAGTTCGCGGCGATCCTGGACCGCCCGGAGGCGAAGAGCGGGCTGATGGCGGCGGTGGCCGAGTCGACCCGCGACGACGCGCTGCGGGAACGTATCCGCGCGTCCATCGTGGACCGCCAGAAGCGGCTGGTCCTGGAGGGCCGGGAGCGCGCCCAGCGGCGCGGGGAACTGCCCGAGCAGCCCGACCCGTGCGAGGCGGACCGCACGGCGGACCTCATCTTCGACCTGGTGGCCGGCTCGGTGGTGCACCGCGCCCTGGTGAGCGGCAAACCGGCGGACGAGGAGTGGGTACGCGGCCTGACCAGAATCCTGCTGCTGGGCCTGGCGGGCGCGGCGGACGACGCCAGGACGTGACCGCGGCCGCCACCGCGAAGTCGGCGTCGAGCGCTTTCAGCGGACGACGACGGTGCCGTCACCCATTTCCACGACATGCCCTTGGAGGACGCGGTCCTGGTCACGGGCCCAGTCCACGTAGACGCGCTCCGTCGGCGTGCTCGCGGTGACCACGGCGCCGGACTTGTCGGCCAGCATGATCATCACGGGCAGCAGACCGTCCATCAGCTTGATCATCTCCGGGTGCCCCGTCCTGCCCCGCCTGCGCAGAGCGGCGGTCACGAACTCGCCGTAGAGCCGGGTGTCCATCTGGACCCAGTCACCCGTGATGTCGTGGAGTCCGCTGGGCACCTTGAGGATCCGCGAGCTGAGCGCGTCGACACCGCCCATGAAGAGCTGACCGACGGCGAGCGCCGGTTCCCAGACGTCCTCGTCGGTCTCGGTGACCGTGAATATGTAGCTCATCACGGTCACCGTACGCGGGTGTCGAAGGCCGCGGCGGCCCCCCGCCGCCCGCGACCCGTCAGAACCCCGCCGGCTCCGTGTACACCCCCCACTCGTCCCGCAGCACCCCGCAGATCTCGCCCAGGGTCGCCTCGGCGCGTACCGCGTCGAGCATCGGTCCGATCATGTTGGCCCCGGAGCGGGCGGCGCCGAGCATCGCGTCCAGGGCGGCGCGCACCGCGCCCTCCTCGCGTGCGGTCCTGCGCTCGTCCAGCACCCGTACCTGCTCCCGCTCCACCTCGTGCGAGACCCGCAGGATCTCCAGGTCCCCGGTGACGGAACCGGTGTGCACGTTGACGCCGACGACCCGCTTGTCGCCCTTCTCCAGCGACCGCTGGTACTGGAAGGCGGACTCGGCGATCTCCCCGGTGAACCAGCCGTCCTCGATGCCCCGCAGGATCCCGGAGGTGACCGGCCCGATCGGGTGCCGTCCGTCCGGATGGGCGCGCAGCCCGCGCTCCTTGATCTGCTCGAAGATCTTCTCGGCGTCGGCCTCGATCCGGTCGGTCAGCTGCTCGACGTACCAGGAACCGCCCAGCGGGTCCGCCACGTTGGCGACGCCGGTCTCCTCCATGAGCACCTGCTGGGTGCGCAGCGCGATCTCGGCGGCCTGCTCGCTCGGCAGCGCGAGGGTCTCGTCGAGCGCGTTGGTGTGCAGCGAGTTGGTCCCGCCCAGTACGGCCGCCAGCGCCTCCACGGCCGTGCGCACCACGTTGTTGTACGGCTGCTGGGCGGTCAGCGAGACGCCCGCGGTCTGGGTGTGGAAGCGCAGCCACTGCGACTTCTCCGACCGGGAGCCGTACACGTCCCGCATCCAGCGGGCCCAGATCCGGCGGGCCGCGCGGAACTTGGCGATCTCCTCGAAGAAGTCGACGTGCGCGTCGAAGAAGAAGGAGAGTCCGGGCGCGAAGACGTCGACGTCCAGGCCGCGGCTGAGCCCCAGCTCCACGTACCCGAAGCCGTCCGCGAGGGTGTAGGCCAGCTCCTGCGCGGCCGTCGCGCCGGCCTCGCGGATGTGGTAGCCGGAGACGGACAGCGGCTTGTACGCGGGGATGCCGGCCGCGCAGTACTCCATGAGGTCACCGATGAGCCGCAGATGGGGCTCGGGCTGGAACAGCCACTCCTTCTGGGCGATGTACTCCTTGAAGATGTCGGTCTGCAGCGTGCCGTTGAGGACCGACGGGTCGACGCCCTGCCGTTCGGCGGCGACGAGGTACATGCAGAAGACCGGGACCGCCGGACCACTGATCGTCATCGACGTCGTGACGTCGCCCAGCGGGATGTCCTTGAACAGGACCTCCATGTCGGCGGCGGAGTCGATGGCCACCCCGCAGTGCCCGACCTCGCCGAGCGAGCGCGGGTCGTCGGAGTCGCGGCCCATGAGGGTCGGCATGTCGAACGCCACGGACAGACCCCCGCCGCCGTTGGCGAGGATCATCTTGTACCGCTCGTTGGTCTGCTCGGCGTTGCCGAACCCGGCGAACTGGCGGATGGTCCAGGTCCGCCCCCGGTAGCCGGTCGGATACAGCCCGCGCGTGAAGGGGTACTCCCCGGGCCAGCCGATCCGCTCGAATCCCTCGTAGGTGTCCCCTGGGCGGGGCCCGTACACCGGCTCCACGGGATCCCCGGAGAGCGTGGTGAAGTCCGCGTCCCGCTTGCGGGCAGCGTCGTAGCGGGCCTGCCAGCGTAGGCGGCCCTCCGTGATGGCGTCAGCGTCCATACCCTCGAATTTACTAGGACGTCCTAGTAAATGTCGATGGCGAACCGCCGTACGGTCCTCCGTACGGCGGTGGGATCAGGCCTTGGCCACGACCGGGGTGCCCTCGGCGATCCTGTCGTCGAGTTCGCGGGTGACCTTGCGCTCCACGAAGAACGCCGCGGTCGGGATGGTGCCGGCGAGCAGCACCCACAGCTGCTTGCCGACCGGCCACTTCGCCTTGGAGCCCAGGTCGAAGGCGAAGACCAGGTAGACGACGTAGAGCCAGCCGTGCGCGATGGCGACGACCCGCGTGACGTCGGCCGCACCGTCGATGTCCAGCCCGTACTTGGCGATCATGCTCAGGCACAGCAGCACCAGCAGCACACCGGTGACATAGGCCAGGACGCGGTAGCGGGTCAGCACGCTCTTTTTCATGGGGACGAGCGTAACCACCCGTTCCGGGAGATCTTGTCCCGGGTCGGCCCTCGTGGCGGGGCCGCGTCACTCCTCGTCGAAGTCGTGCGCCGAGACCCGCAGCGGACGCAGCATCGCGAAGATCTCCGCGCACTCCTCGGAGTCGTACACCCCGAGCCCGAAGTCCATCGCCATCAGGTCCCGGGTGGCCGCCTCGACGACCTCGCGGCCCTTCTCGGTGATCGTGGCGAGCGTGCCGCGCCCGTCGTTGGGGTTGGGCCGCTTGGCGACCAGACCGGATCTGACCAGCCGGTCGACGGTGTTCGTCACCGAGGTCGGGTGCACCATCAGACGCTCACCGATCTTCGACATCGGCAGCTCACCGGCCTTGGAGAAGGTGAGCAGCACCAGCGCCTCGTAGCGCGCGAACGTCAGTCCGTACGGCTTGACCACCGCGTCGACCTCGGCCAGCAGGATCTGCTGGGCCCGCATGATCGACGTGATCGCGGCCATCGACGGGACGTTTCCCCAGCGCTGCTGCCAGAGGTCGTCGGCACGGGCGATGGGGTCGAAGGGGAGACTGAGAGGCTTCGGCACGGCACCGACCCTACCGGCCGGTCATATACCGGTCAGCCGTGTCTCGGCTTTCGGTCATCTCCGCCCCACCACGGCCGACACGCCCGGCACCGCCCACCGGGCGGCACGACGGCACCGGGCACCTGGCCGACGTCGGAGGCCGGCCCCGGGAGCCTCTCCGGGTCCCGGGTGAAGGCGGCGTCGGCGGCTAGCGGGTATGGCGGCGCAGGTGGTGCCGGACCGCGCGCTGGGCCACCGGACCGAGGTCGTCCAGCGCGGCCACCAGTGCGCCGAGCTGCTCCAGGGCGTCCAGGGCCGCGTGGGCGCCGGACGCGTCGACGCCCTCGTAGAGCTCGATGCCCACGAAGGACGCGGCGACCGCGCGGGCGAGCCCGGCCGGGTCGGCGAACTCGCCGAACGGCGTCGCTTCGAGGACCCGGACCAGCACCGTCTCGATCTCCGCGATCCACAGGTCGAGGCCGGCCGCGGTGGCGGGGCGGAGCGCCTCCTGGGTCTGGGCGCCGGCCAGCAGCTGTCCGAGCAGGGCGACATGGCCGCCCGCGCGCTCCTCCTCGTGGATCTGCCGCCCCACGGCGAGGAGCTCGGAGAGCGAGCCGACCGCGGCGAGCCGGGGACGGAAGCGGTCGACGGCCTGTGCGGCGCCGTACCGGCAGGCGGCCGCGAGCAGCTCGTCCACAGAGCCGAAGTGGTAGAAGACCAGCGCCTGGTTGACCCCGGCCGCCGCCGCCACCGTACGGGCCGAGGTCTTGGCGATCCCCTGCTCGGTGAGCGTCCGCAGCGCGCCCTCCAGCAGCTTGTTCTTCGTCTCCAGGGACTTGGCGGTCTCCGGGCTCACGCGCGCGGCTCCTCACGGACCGGCCGCAGCCCCGGCCTGACCCCGCACCGGCGGACATCGGTGTACGACGCCTCGAAGGAGCCCTGATAGCCGAAGAGCGGACCGAAGTACCGGTTCACGACCCGCACCTGGATACGGAAGCGGCCGGCCCGGTCGTCGTAGGACTCGCGCACCTCGGCGGTGGCACCGGCGAGTTCCGGGACCCGGACGTCCACCGGGCCCTCCCTGAACCGGTGTTCCCCGGAGCGGATGAGCAGCGAGCCGTCGGGCTCGGCGTGCAGGTGCAGCTCGCTGGCGAGGTGCTGGTGGGTGCCGAGGTAGTCGAGGATGCGGTCGCCCTTGGGGCTGAGCACCATCTGGGCGTCGAAGCGGCGGGAACGTCCGGGCAGGTCGAAGGTGCGCACGAAGGTCACCGTCTCACGGCCGTAGGTGTCGACGTAGGGCACGTTCTCGATCACGAACGGAATGTTCCGGCCCGCCTTCGGGACCAGGATGTTCCGGGTGGTGCCCAGCGCCAGGAACGGCCTCACGAACGCCGGTCCGTGCCAGATGCGCTCCATCACACCCCGGCCGGTGCAGGCCTCACCGCTCGCCAGGCCGACCGAGAAGCGCCGCTGGAGCTGTGGATGCAACCGGTCGAAGTCGTCGCCCAGCACGGTGCGGAACATGGACGTCACGGCTGCCTCTCCAGGGTGCGCAGGACCCGGGGCGCGGTCACCCGGGTCGGCGGGGTGCGCCGGCAGCGGCGAGCGGCCGGGGTGACGGCGAGCGGGGGCGCGAAGAGCGCCAGGGAGAGTGCGACCACGAGGAGCAGCGGGACCAGGAAGGCGACGGCGGGCGAGAGGCCGCCGAGGACCGGGCCCTGGCCCAGCCCGGCGATACACCCGGCGGCCGTCAGGACGCGGGCCGCCATCTCGGCCAGCCAGTTCCACCGCGCCCGCTCCGGGGTGATCCCGCGCTCCAGCCACAGCCGCAGCCGGTCGAAGGACCAGGCGGTCGCCCAGCCCATCAGGGGGCGCAGGACGAGCCGGTCGGCGAGCGCGCCGAGGCCGCCCCAGCGGGGCCGGTAGTCGTAGCCGGTGAGGAAACGGACGCCGTCGGCGACCGGGACGTAGCGCCAGTAGCCGCTGCCCTCGGCGAGCAGCGAGAGCGGGTGCGGGGAGGCGAAGCGCAGGGCGGAGGTGCGGGTGCCGTCGGGGCGCTCCTTCTCCCCCGCCGAGATCCCGGTACCGGCGATCGTGAGGAACGGCAGCACCCGGGTGGCGTAGCGGAAGCGCTGCGGCTCGCCCGGCACGCGCGCGAGGTAGTCGATCTCGGTGAACCTGAGGTCCCAGCGCTGATGCCGGGCCGGGTCCTGGGTGTGTGCCCACAGTTCGTCGAGGTCGGCGCGGATGTGCGCCTCTATGTAGAGCCCCATTGGTGTCGTACCCCCGTCACCTGGTTCTTCGGGCCTTTTTGAGCGACCGCTCAAACCCTCCGACGGTGACGGTACCCGTTTTTGAGCGATCGCTCAATCGGTGAGGAGAAGAAACCCCCGGCCCAGAGACGGGCCGGGGGTCGTCCTGCTCGTTGTCGGTTACTGAGCGAGGTGTCGCTCGACCGTCTCCACCTTGCTGGTGAGTCCGTCGGTGACACCGGGGCGGATGTCCGCCTTGAGGACCAGGGAGACGCGCGGGGCACGCGCCTCGACGGCGGCGACGGCGCGCTTGACGACGTCCATGACCTCGTCCCACTCGCCCTCGATCGAGGTGAACATGGCGTCGGTGCGGTTGGGCAGCCCGGACTCGCGGACCACCCGGACGGCGTCGGCGACGTACTCCCCGACGTCCTCGCCGACGCCCAGCGGCGTCACGGAGAAGGCGACGATCATGCGTTCACGACCCCTTCCTTGCGGGCGCGGGCGGCGATGACCTCGTTCTCGGCGGCACGCTTGAGCTTGCGCTCGGCGAAGAAGCCACCGGTCGGCAGGACGGAGAGGACGAAGTAGAAGGCGGCGGTACCCGGGGACCACTTGGTGCGGTTCCAGGCGTCGGCCCAGAAGATCACGTACAGGATGAACAGGACACCGTGGATCGCGCCCATCACGGGCACCGCGTTGAAGTCCGTGGTCCGCTTCAGCACCGAGCAGACGAGGAGGATCAGGAAGGAGACGGCCTCCGGGGCGGAGACCAGGCGCAGGCGGCGGATGGCAGTGGCGGTCTTGATGTCCACGAGTCACCTTCGGTGGGAGAGACGTCCACTCTTTGTGAACGCAAGCACAAACGTTCACCCATTGTGGCAAAGGAGTCTCCCGGGCCGGCCCCTAGGGGTCCGATCCGGGACGGCGTCCACCCCTGGGACCTGTTGGTGGCGTCGGCCTGCGGCTACCTTCGCAGCGTGGCGATGTTCCGACTCCAAGGCAGCAAGGTGCTCGCCGTCGAGATGACCGGGGACGCCGTGAAGGCGAAGAACGGCTCGATGGTCGCGTACGACGGGCAGATGGCGTTCAAGAAACTGAGCGGCGGCGGTGAGGGGCTCCGGGGCATGGTGACCCGGCGGCTCACCGGTGAGCAGATGACGGTGATGGAGGTGAAGGGGCACGGGACGTGCTGGTTCGCGGACCGGGCGTCCGAGATCAACCTGGTCGGCCTCCAGGGCGACAAGCTGTACGTCGAGTCGAGCAACCTGCTCGCGACCGACGCCGGCCTGCGCACCGGCACGACCTTCACGGGCCTGCGCGGCGCCTCCCAGGGCAACGGCCTGTTCACGACCACGGTCGAGGGCCACGGCCAGGCGGCGATCATGTCGGACGGTCCGGCGGTGGTGCTCCGGGTGAGCGCGCAGTACCCGCTGACCGTGGACCCGGGGGCCTATATCGCCCACCAGGGCAACCTCCGCCAGTCCTTCCAGTCAGGTGTGACATTCCGCACGCTCCTCGGGGAGGGCGGCGGCGAGGCCTTCCAGATCCGGTTCGAGGGGGACGGCTTGGTGTACGTGCAGCCGAGCGAGCGGAACACGATCGCGGGGGATGTGTGAGATGGCCCTGCGCGAGGTGAACTCCAAGATGGTCGAGGCGACCGTCATGCCCGGGCAGCGGCTCTACAGCCAGCGCGGCGCGATGCTCGCCTACAAGGGCGAGGTGTCCTTCACACCCAACATCCAGGGCGGCCAGGGCGGGCTGATGTCCATGATCGGCCGCCGGGTCGCGGGCGAGGCCACCCCGCTGATGACCGTAGAGGGCAGCGGCACGGTCTTCTTCGGGCACGGCGGCCACCACGTCCAGGTCATCGCCCTCACCGGTGACACCCTCTACGTCGAGGCGGACCGGCTGCTCGCCTTCGAGGGCACGCTCCAGCAGGGCACGATGTTCATGGGTGCCCAGGGCGGCGTGATGGGCATGGTGCGCGGCCAGGTCACCGGCCAGGGCCTGTTCACGACCACCCTCAAGGGCCAGGGCGCGGTCGCCGTGATGGCCCACGGCGGGGTCTTCGAGATCCCGATCACCCCGCAGCGCCCGGTCCATGTCGACCCGCAGGCCTACGTCGCCCACCACGGCGACGTCCGCAACAAGCTGTCGACCGCGCTCGGCTGGCGGGACATGGTGGGCCGCGGCTCCGGCGAGGCGTTCCAGCTGGAGCTCACCGGAAACGGCACGGTGTACGTCCAGGCGTCGGAGGAGAAGCTGTGAGCGCGTACGGTGCCGCCGGGCCGGTCGTCCACGACCCCATGACCCTCCCCGTCGACGACAACGTCAACAAGTACACCTTCTGCGTGGAGCTCAAGAGCGGCCAGTGGTTCCTGCAGAAGGGGAAGATGATCGCCTACTACGGCTCGATCGATTTCAACGGCGTCGGACACGGCCGTCTGGACCGTCTGGTGCGCACTTCGTTCCATTCGCCTCTGCACGCGAGCGACTGGGTGGTGGCGGAGGGCTCGGGCAAGATGCTCCTCGCCGACCGGGCCTTCGACGTCAATTCGTACGATCTGGACGAGGGCAACCTGACCATTCGCTCTGGCAACCTGCTCGCTTTTCAGCCAAGTCTCGCGCTCAAACAGTCGATCGTGCCGGGTTTTCTGACCCTTATCGGAACCGGAAAGTTTGTGGCCGCGTCCAACGGTCCGGTGGTGTTCATGGAACCCCCGATCCGGGTGGACCCGCAGGCGCTCGTGGGGTGGGCCGACTGCCCCTCCCCGTGCCACCACTACGACCACGGTTACATGACCGGGGTCATGGGCGGTCTACGTGCGATGACAGGCCTCGGCGGGGCCTCCGGGGAGGAGCACCAGTTCGAGTTCGTGGGGGCCGGCACGGTGCTGCTCCAGTCCACCGAGACCCTGATGGCGGAGCAGGCGACGGGAGCGGTTCCACACGAGCCCGGAGTACCCGGCGGCGGAGGGCCTTTCACAGGTCATTCACAGCAGCAGGGCACACCGCGCCTTCCCGGACAGCTGGGGGACCTGCAACGTCGCTTCGGGCTGTGAGCGGTAGTCTGCGGAGTGTGACATCGAACGCGTGCGCGCAGTCACACCACCCTCACTAGTTCGCCTTTCAACATTTTAGGTAGACTTCATACATGGAGACCGAGACGGCCACGCGCTGGCTGACCGATGCGGAGCAGTGCGCCTGGCGCACCCACCTGGAGGTCAACAGGCTGTTGACGTACCAGCTCGAAAAGGACCTGCAGCCGTTCGGCCTGACAATGAACGACTACGAGATCCTGGTGAATCTGTCCGAGTCCGAGGACTACCGGCTGCGGATGAGCGACCTCGCGGCGGCGACGCTCCAGTCCAAGAGCCGGCTCTCGCACCAGATCACCCGTATGGAGAACGCGAACCTGGTACGCCGCGAGAACTGCGAGTCCGACCGCCGCGGACTGTTCGCCGTCCTCACCGAGCACGGCATGGAGACGATGAAGAAGGTGGCGCCACATCATGTCGCCTCCGTGCGACGGCACTTCATCGACCTGCTGTCGCCGGAGGCACTCATAGAGCTCGACAAGGGCCTGAAGCCGATCGCCGAACACCTGCGGGGACAACGCGGGCGCCCGTGACGGCGAACGGCATCTGACGACGGCGGACGAGGGTTCAGGTCTCGTCCGCCGTCCCTTGTCAGGGGCGTGGCCGGGTGACCGCCGCCACCGCTGCGGCGGAGGCCAGGGCCGTGGCTCCCGCCAGAGCGAAGCAGAGTCCCACCGGCAGATGCCCGAGGGCCAGCCCGGCGGCCACCGAGCCTCCCGAGCTTCCGGCGTTGACCGCCGCGTTCACCCACGCCCCGGCCCGGGTCCGTGCGGACTCGCCCGCCATCTCGTCGGCCAGCAGGTACGCCGTCGTCAGGGTCGGTGCCACGAACACGCCCGTGGCCGTCATGGCCAGGGCCAGGGTCCAGACACCGGGGGCCGCCCCGGCCAGGGCCAGCGCCGAGCCCAGGGCCACCGTCAGCCATGCCAGCCGTTCGGCGGCCGAGAGGCGCCACTCCACCGCCCCGTTCAGCAGGCCTCCCACGGCGCTGCCCACCGAGAGCGCGGCCAGGACCCAGGCGACGACCTCCGTGCCGTACGACCGCTGCTCGGCGAAGGCCATCACCAGCAGTTCGGCACCGCTCAGGGCGAGCCCCAGGCCGGCGGCCGCGACCACGGGGGCCGCCGGGAATCGCCCGGGCGGTCCGCCGGCCGCACGCTTCGGGGAAGTCGCGCCCCGCACCGCCGGCGACATCACGAACACGCAGGTGCCGGCCAGCATGAGCACCGCGCTCAGCAGCAGCCCGGCCGGCGGCGGACCGAAGCGCAGCAGCAGGCCGACCAGCGCCGGGCCGGACACGAACAGCAGTTCCTCGGCGACCCCGTCCAGGCTGTAGGCCCGCTGGAGCAGCGCCGGGTCGTCGACCAGACGGCCCCACACCGCCCGCATCGTGGGGCCGAGGGGTGGCGCGACGCAGCCGGAGAGGGCGGCGGTGACGGCGAGTGCCGTCGGCGGGGCGCCCGGGCGCCAGGTCAGGGCCGCGAGCAGGCAGAGCACGGCGCTGTAGACGGCCGCCATGGGTGGCAGGGCCCGCCGGGGGCCGTAGCGGTCCACCAAGGTCGCCCGGACCGGCAGCAGGACGACCGCGGAGCCGCCGAAGAGGGCCATCACCAGCCCCGTCACGGCGTAGGAACCGGTGGCGCGGGTCACGGACAGCAGGACGGACAGGGAGACGGTGCCGTAGGCGAGGCGGGCCGCGAGGGCGGCGAGGAAGGTGCGGCGCGCGTGCGGGACGCGCAGGACGGCGGCGTACGACGGTCGCCGGGCGGGTGAAGGGCGCGACGAAGTCAGCGCGGACATGGGTCTGTTCCTCGGTCGGAGGCGGAAGAGGGGACACCTGTGCGCGCCACGGCACGGGACATGAAGGTGCCGTGGCGCGGGGTGCCCGCTTACGCCAAGGAGAGGAACATGCGGGTCAAAATAGCAGCCGGGGCCGTCGGACGGTCGAGATCAGTTCTCGGTCAGCCCCGCCACCAGTTCGTCCGCCGCGCGGTACGGGTCCAGTTCGCCGGTGACGATGCGTTCCGCGAGTGCGCCGATGTGGCGGTCTCCGTGCAGGTCGCCGATGCGTGCGCGCAGCGCCGTCACGGCGATGGTCTCGACCTCGCGGGCGGCGCGGGCCAGCCGGCGTTCCGCCAGGACGCCCCGCTCCTCCATCCACGCGCGGTGCTTCTCCAGGGCCTCCACCAGCTCGTCGATGCCCTCGGCGCGGGCCGCGACCGTCTTGACGATCGGGGGGCGCCAGTCGCCGGGGCCCCGGGACTCGCCGAGCCCGAGCATGTGGTTCAGTTCGCGGGCGGTGGCGTCCGCGCCGTCCCGGTCGGCCTTGTTGACCACGTACACGTCGCCGATCTCCAGGATTCCGGCCTTGGCCGCCTGGATGCCGTCGCCCATCCCCGGGGCCAGCAGGACGACGGACGTGTCCGCCTGGGAGGCGATCTCCACCTCCGACTGACCCACGCCGACCGTCTCGACGATGATCACGTCGCAGCCCGCCGCGTCCAGGACGCGGATGGCCTGCGGGGCGGCCCAGGCGAGGCCGCCGAGGTGGCCTCGGGTGGCCATCGAGCGGATGTAGACGCCGGGGTCCGAGGCGTGGTCGGACATGCGGACGCGGTCGCCGAGCAGGGCCCCTCCGGAGAAGGGGGAGGACGGGTCGACGGCCAGCACGCCGACACGTTTGCCCTGTTTGCGGTAGGCGGTCACCAGGGCCGAGGTGGAGGTCGACTTGCCGACCCCCGGGGAGCCCGTCAGGCCGACGACATAGGCGTTGCCCGTCAGCGGCGCGAGTGCCGCCATGACCTCCCTGAGCTGCGGGGACGCCCCCTCCACCAGGGAGATGAGCCGGGCCACCGCACGCGGTCGGCCCTCCCTGGCCTGGGCCACCAGTGAGGAGACGTCCTGCATCACAGCTCCGTTCGCTTCCGTTTACTTCCGTTCGCTTCCGCTGGCTCGGAGAAGCGGGTTCAGGCCTTCGGTACCCGCACGATCAGCGCGTCACCCTGGCCGCCGCCACCGCACAGCGCGGCCGCGCCGACCCCGCCACCGCGCCGCTTGAGCTCCAGGGCGAGGTGCAGGACGAGACGGGCGCCGGACATGCCGATGGGGTGGCCCAGGGCGATGGCACCGCCGTTGACGTTCACCGTTTCGGTGGACACCCCGAGGTCCTTCATTGACTGGACGGCGACCGCGGCGAAGGCCTCGTTGATCTCGATGAGGTCCAGGTCGCCGACCTCCAGGCCCTCCTTCTTCAGGGCGTGCTGGATGGCGTTGGACGGCTGGGACTGCAGGGAGTTGTCCGGTCCCGCCACGTTGCCGTGGGCGCCGATCTCGGCGAGCCACTCCAGGCCCAGCTCCTCGGCCTTGGCCTTGCTCATCACGACCACGGCCGCCGCGCCGTCGGAGATCTGCGAGGAGGAACCGGCCGTGATCGTGCCGTCGCGGGTGAACGCGGGGCGCAGCCGGCCCAGCGACTCGGCCGTGGTGTCGCCGCGGATGCCCTCGTCCTTGCTGAAGACGACCGGCTCGCCCTTGCGCTGCGGGATCTCGACCGGGGTGATCTCGGCTTCGAAGACGCCGTTCTTCTGCGCGGCGGCGGCCCGCTGGTGGGACAGGGCGGCCACCGCGTCCTGCTCCTCGCGCCCGAGGCCGAGGCGGGTGTTGTGCTTCTCAGTCGACTCGCCCATGGGGATGTTCTCCCAGGCGTCGGTCAGGCCGTCGTACGCCATCGCGTCGAGCATCTCGATGGCGCCGTACTTGAAGCCCTCGCGGGACTTGGGGAGCAGGTGCGGGGCGTTGGTCATGGACTCCTGGCCGCCCGCGACCACGATGTCGAACTCGCCGGCGCGGATCAGCTGGTCGGCCAGGGCGATGGCGTCGAGGCCGGAGAGGCAGACCTTGTTGATGGTGAGCGCCGGGACGCTCATCGGGATGCCGGCCTTCACGGCGGCCTGCCGGGCCGGGATCTGGCCCGCGCCGGCCTGCAGCACCTGACCCATGATCACGTACTGCACCTGGTCGCCGCCGATCCCGGCACGGTCGAGGGCGGCCTTGATCGCGAAGCCGCCCAGGTCGGCTCCGGAGAAGGACTTCAGCGAGCCCAGCAGTCGTCCCATGGGCGTCCGCGCGCCCGCGACGATCACTGAGGTGGTTCCGGCGGTTCCAGAAGTCATGAGCTGCGAATCCCCTTACCGGCTGCACTGCCGAGGAGTGAACGAGGGTTTACTTCGAATGTATTGCGTGGCACTCCGTGCCGTCATCGGGCCGTCAGTGTGATCGCTGGCACGTTGCGTAACCATCGCGGTGGCGCTGCACTGAATCCATGCTGACGCGAATCGACCACATCGGGATCGCCTGCCACGACCTCGACGCGACCGTCGAGTTCTACCGGGCCACGTACGGCTTCGAGGTGTTCCACACCGAGATCAACGAGGAGCAGGGCGTGCGGGAGGCCATGCTCAAGATCAACGAGACGTCCGACGGAGGCGCCTCCTACCTGCAGCTTCTGGAGCCGACCCGGGAGGACTCGGCGGTCGGCAAGTGGCTCGCGAAGAACGGCGAGGGGGTGCACCACATCGCCTTCGGTACGGCGGATGTGGACGGTGACGCGGCGGACATCCGTTCCAAGGGCGTACGCGTTCTGTACGAGGAGCCACGGATCGGCTCCATGGGGTCGCGGATCACCTTCCTGCATCCGAAGGATTGCCACGGAGTACTGACAGAACTGGTCACTTCGGCGGCTGTTGAGTCACCTGAGCACTGACCCTCGTACATATGGGCCGGTAGGGTTGGGGGCGGTCGTCCCTTCGCACGTTCGCAGGGCCGGGGCGGCCGCATGCCGGGGTCCGGGTTTCGGGGGACGAGCGTCGGGGCAGCAGCCCGTGCTCCGCCGTTGATCTGACACCATTCCCCGGGGGCCCCGTTCGGCGGATGGACGGAGCTCGTTCGGAGAAGGTTGCGACCAGGGGACGGATGGGACCGCGCAGTGCGGGGCTACGAGAGCCAGGAGCGAGAGCCGGCGGCTGACGTCGACCACCTCTCTCGGTTCGAGGCCGAGATGAAACGGCTGAAGACCGAGCGGGAAAAGGCGATCCAGCATGCCGAGGACCTCGGCTAC
Organism: Streptomyces sp. NPDC007157; assembly: GCF_040634235.1. Classification (NCBI taxonomy): domain Bacteria; kingdom Bacillati; phylum Actinomycetota; class Actinomycetes; order Kitasatosporales; family Streptomycetaceae; genus Streptomyces; species Streptomyces sp. NPDC007157. The sequence goes on along the minus strand of NZ_JBEYFE010000002.1, from coordinate 560,258 downwards.
CAGGTCGAGGTGCTGCGCGCCAAGTTGCACGAGGCGCGCCGCACCATCATGTCCCGGCCCGCGTTCGACGGCGGTGACATCGGCTATCACGCCGAGCAGCTGCTGCGGAACGCCCAGGTGCAGGCCGACCAGATCCGCCAGGAGGCGGAGCGGGTCGCCGCGGAGGCCCGGGCGCAGACCCAGCGCATCCTCCAGGAGCATGCCGAGCAGGCCGCCCGGCTCCAGGCCGAGCTGCACCAGGAGGCGGTGACCCGCCGCCAGCAGCTGGACCAGGAGCTGGCCGAGCGCCGGCAGACCGTCGAGTCGCACGTCAACGAGAACGTGGCGTGGGCCGAGCAGCTGCGGGCCCGGACCGAGTCCCAGGCCCGCCGGCTGCTCGACGAGTCGCGGGCCGAGGCCGAGCAGGCCATGACCGCCGCCCGCGCCGAGGCCGAGCGGCTGGCCACCGAGGCCCGGCAGCGGGTCACCAGCGACGCCGAGGCGGCCCGCGCGGAGGCCGAGCAGCTGCTGCTGCGCGCCCGCCGGGACGCCGAGCGGCTGCTGAACGCCGCGTCCACGCAGGCCCAGGAGGCCACCGACCACGCGGAGCAGCTGCGCAGCTCCACCGCGACGGAGTCGGACACGGCACGCCGGCAGGCCGGTGAGCTGAGCCGGGCCGCCGAGCAGCGGATGGCGGAGGCCGAGGAGGCGCTGCGCAAGGCGCAGTCCGAGGCCGAGAAGCTGGTCACCGAGGCCGAGGCGAACGCCACGAAGGCCCTCTCCAGCGCCGAGGCCACCAACGAGCAGCGCACCCGTACGGCGAAAGAGCAGGTCGCGCGGCTGGTCAGCGAGGCCACCAAGGACGCCGAGGTCACCAAGGCGAGCGCCGAGCAGGTCGTCGCGGACGCCAAGGCCGAGGCCGAGAAGATCATCGCGGAGGCCTCCGAGAAGGCCCGCACCCTGACCGCCGAGGAGAGCGCCTCCCAGCTGTCCAAGGCCGCCAAGACCGCCGAGGACGTCCTGAACAGGGCGGCCGAGGAGGCCAAGCGCACCACCAAGGCCGCCGCCGAGGAGGCCGAGCGGATCCGCACCGAGGCGGAGACCGAGGCGGACCGGCTACGCGCCGAGGCGCACGACATCGCCGAGCAGCTCAAGGGCACGGCGAAGGACGACACCAAGGAGTACCGCGCCAAGACGGTCGAGCTGCAGGAGGAGGCCCGCCGGCTGCGCGGCGAGGCCGAGCAGCTGCGTTCCGAAGCGGTCGCCGAGGGCGAGTCGATCCGCGCCGAGGCCCGGCGCGAGGCCGTACAGCAGATCGAGGAGGGGGCCAGGTCCGCCGAGGAGCTCCTCGCCAAGGCCAAGGCCGACGCGGACGAGCTGCGGCAGACCGCCACCACGGACAGCGAGAAGGTCCGCACCGAGGCCATCGAGCGCGCGACCACGCTGCGCCGGCAGGCCGAGGAGACCCTGGAGCGCACCCGCCAGGAGGCCGACCGGCACCGCACCGAGGTCCTGGAGCAGTCCGAGAGTCTCAAGGAGGACGCCGAGCGGGCCGCCCGCGAGCTGCGCGAGGAGACCGAGCGGGGCGTCGAGGCCCGGCGCGCGGAGGCCGCCGACGAGCTGACCCGGCTGCACACCGAGGCCGAGGAGCGGTTCGCGAACGCCGAGCAGTCGCTCACCGAGGCCCGTGAGGAGGCCGGCCGGATCCGCCGGGAGGCCGGCGAGGAGACCGACCGGCTGCGCTCCGAGGCCGCCGAACGCATCCGCACGCTGCAGCAGCAGGCCGAGACCGAGGCCCAGCGGCTGCGTGACGAGGCCGCCGCCGACGCGTCCGCCTCCCGCGCGGAGGGCGAGTCCATCGCCGTACGGCTGCGGTCCGAGGCCGCGGCCGAGGCGGAGCGGCTCAAGCAGGAGGCCCAGGACACCGCCGACCGGGTCCGCGCCGAGGCGCAGGCGGCGGCCGAGCGGCTGTCCACCGAGGCGTCCGAGACGCTGGCGGCCGCCCAGGAGGAGGCCACCCGGCGGCGCCGGGAGGCCGAGGAGCTGCTCGGTTCCGCCCGCCAGGAGGCCGACCAGGAGCGCGAGCGGGCCCGCGAACAGAGCGAGGACCTGCTGGCTCAGGCGCGCAACCGGGTCGAGGAGGCGCAGGCCGAAGCCGTACGGCTGGTCGAGGAGGCGGACCGGCGGGCCACCGAGATGGTGTCGGCCGCCGAGCTCCACGCCCAGCAGGTCCGGGACTCGGTCTCCGGGCTGCACGAGCAGGCGCAGGAGGAGATCGCCGGGCTGCGTTCGGCCGCCGAGCACGTGGCGGACCGCACGCGTCGGGAGGCCGAGGAGGAGTCGGACCGGGTCCGCGCGGACGCGTACGCCGAACGGGAGCGGGCCAGCGAGGACGCGACCCGGATCCGCCGCGAGGCCGCCGAGGCGTCCGAGGCGGCGAAGGCGCTGGCCGAGCGGACCGTGACCGACGCCATGACGGAGTCGGAGCGGCTGCGTTCGGAGGCGGCCGATCACGCCCAGCAGGTGCGCACCGAGGCCTCCGACATCACCGCGCAGGCCGAGCAGGACGCCACGCGCGCCCGTGCCGAGGCCCGTGAGGACGCCAACCGCCTGCGCTCGGACGCGGCGACCCAGGCGGACACCCTCATCACCGAGGCACGCAACGAGGCCGAGCGGCTGCAGAACGAGACCATCACCGAGGCCGACCGCGTCCGCGCGGACGCCATCGCCAAGGCGGAGAAGCTGATCGCGGACGCCTCCGGGGACGCGGAGCGGCTGCGGGCCGAGGCCGCCGAGACGGTCGGTTCCGCGCAACTGCACGCCGAGCGGACCCGCAGCGACGCCGAGCGGCTCAAGGCGGACGCGGAGGCGGAGGCCGAGCGCATGGTCAACGCCGCCCGCGAGGAGGCCGACCGCACCCTCGACGACGCCCGCAGGGAAGCCAACAAACGGCGTCAGGACGTGGCCGAGCAGGTCGACACCCTCATCAACGAGACCACCGCCGAGGCCGACAAGCTGCTCACCGAGGCGCAGCAGCAGGCCCACCAGACCACCGCGGACGCCGAGGCGCAGGCCGACAGCATGGTGGGCGCGTCCCGCAAGGAGGCCGACCGGCTGGTCTCCGAGGCCACGGTCGAGGGCAACTCGCTGGTGGAGAAGGCCCGCACGGACGCGGACGAGCTGCTCGTCGGCGCCCGCCGGGACGCCACCGCCATAAGGGAGCGGGCGGAGGAGCTGCGCGACCGCATCACCAGCGAGATCGAGGATCTGCACGAGCGCGCCCGCCGTGAGGCCGCCGAGACCATGAAGTCCACCGGCGACCGCTGTGACGCGCTCATCAAGGCCGCCGAGGAGCAGCTCGCCAAGGCCCAGGCCAAGGCCAAGGACCTGGTCTCGGAGGCCAACTCCGAGGCGGGCAAGGTCCGGATCGCCGCCGTCAAGAAGGCCGAGGGGCTGCTCAAGGAGGCCGAGCAGAAGAAGGCCACGCTCGTCCGGGAGGCCGAGGAGCTCAAGGCCGAGGCGATCCGCGAGGCCCGGGCCACGGTCGACGCCGGCAAGCGCGAGCTGGAGATCCTGGAGCGCCGCCGCGAGAACATCAACGGCGAGATCTCCCGTGTCCAGGACGTCCTGGAGGCGTTGGAATCCTTCGAGACCCCGTCGTCCAACAAGGACGGCGGAGTCAAGGCCGGCAGCACGGTGGGCGCGCCTCGATCGGGTGGCAAGTCGTCAGAAGGTTAGAAAACAGTGTCGGTTCTGTAGTGTTCTGGGGCTTTTGACCGAACCTTTGGCAGAGGCTTTGGCAAGCGATCTCACAGCTAGCCACCCAAAAGGGGTGTCATTCTCCAGATCAAACACGTATCCGCTCGATGACACACCGCTTCGGCCCCTAGGATTCCACCTATCACCTCACCGGTCTCACTCGACAGGAACCCCATGAGCGACACTTCCCCCTACGGCTTCGAGCTTGTGCGGCGTGGGTACGACCGCGCTCAGGTGGACGAACGCATCTCCAAGCTCGTCTCCGACCGTGACAGCGCTCTCGCCCGCATCACCGCTCTGGAAAAGCGCATCGAGGAGCTCCACCTCGAGACGCAGAACGCCCAGGCCCAGGTAAGCGACGCGGAGCCGTCGTACGCCGGTCTCGGCGCGCGTGTCGAGAAGATCCTTCGCCTCGCCGAGGAGGAGGCGAAGGACCTGCGCGAGGAGGCCCGCCGGGCCGCCGAGCAGCACCGTGAGCTCGCCGAGTCGGCGGCCCAGCAGGTGCGCAACGACGCAGAATCGTTCGCTGCGGAGCGCAAGGCGAAGGCCGAGGACGAGGGCGTCCGGATCGTCGAGAAGGCCAAGAGCGACGCGTCGCAGCTGCGCTCCGAGGCCCAGAAGGACGCGCAGTCCAAGCGTGAGGAAGCGGACGCGCTCTTCGAGGAGACCCGTGCGAAGGCCGCGCAGGCCGCCGCCGACTTCGAGACGAACCTCGCCAAGCGGCGTGAGCAGTCCGAGCGTGACCTGGCCTCGCGCCAGCAGAAGGCCGAGAAGCGCCTCGCCGAGATCGAGCACCGCGCGGAGCAGCTGCGCCTCGAGGCGGAGAAGCTGCGCACCGACGCCGAGCGCCGGGCGCGTCAGACCGTCGAGACGGCTCAGCGTCAGGCCGAGGACATCGTCGCGGACGCGAACGCCAAGGCCGACCGGATCCGCTCGGAATCCGAGCGTGAGCTGGCCGCGCTGACCAACCGCCGCGACAGCATCAACGCCCAGCTGACCAACGTCCGCGAGATGCTGGCCACGCTGACGGGTGCGGCGGTCGCCGCCGCGAGCTCTCCGGCGGAGGACGAGCCGATCTCCCGTGGGGTTCCGGCCCAGCAGTCCCGGTAAGCGCGGACTGGTAACGACCGACGTTCAAAGACCCGCATGCCCTTCGGGGGGTGCGGGCCTTTGTCGTGCGGGTGGGGGTGATACGTGGTTGCTCGCGCCCCTTTCAGGGGCGCGGGGAACTGCGCGACCGGCCCCCACGGCGCCGCACCCGAAGACGGCGCTCCCCCGGCCCGCCCCTTCCGGTGGCAGCCCCAGGAGGCCGGTCATAGCGTGGCCGCATGATCGAGCTGGAGGGCCTGACCAAGCGCTACGGCGACAAGATCGCGGTCGACGACCTCACCTTCGCCGTGCGGCCCGGCATCGTGACCGGCTTCCTCGGACCCAACGGCGCCGGGAAGTCCACCACCATGCGGATGGTCCTCGGGCTCGACCACCCCACGGCCGGCCACGTACGGATCGACGGCAAACGGTACGAGCAGCTCAAGGACCCGCTGACGTACATGGGGGCGCTGCTCGACGCCAAGGCCGTGCACGGCGGGCGCAGTGCCTTCAACCATCTGCTGTGCCTCGCGCAGAGCAACGGGATCGCGAGGAGCCGGGTGGCCCAGGTGCTGGACACCGTCGGGCTCACGGCCGTGGCACGCAAGAAGGCCAAGGGGTTCTCGCTGGGCATGGGGCAGCGGCTCGGGATCGCCGGCGCGCTGCTCGGGGATCCGCGGATCCTGATGTTCGACGAGCCGGTGAACGGACTCGACCCGGAAGGGATCCACTGGATCCGGAATCTGATGAAGTCGCTGGCCGCCCAGGGCCGGACCGTGTTCGTCTCCTCGCACCTGATGAGCGAGATGGCACTGACCGCCGATCACCTGGTCGTCATCGGGCAGGGGCGGCTGCTCGCCGACACCTCCATGGCGGACTTCATCCGGACGAACTCGCGCTCCTACGTCCGGATCCGCTCCCCCCAGCGCGAGCGGCTGCTCGACGTGCTGCACGGGGCCGGGATCACCGTCGTGGAGACGGGGACCGGGGCGCTGGAGGTGGAGGGCGGGAAGTCCGAGCCGGTCGGGGAGCTGGCCGCGCAGCACGGGATCGTGCTGCACGAGCTGAGCATCCAGCAGGCCTCGCTGGAAGAGGCGTTCATGCAGTTGACGGCGGAGTCCGTGGAGTACCACGCGCACGCCGACTCGGCCCCGGTGCCGCAGGCCTGGGGTTCCGGCTGGGACAAGGGGGCGTGATGGCGGTCGTCGCTCAGGTCGTACGGTCCGAGTGGACCAAGATCCGGTCGGTCTCCTCGACCGTGTGGACGCTGTCGCTCGCCGTGGTCGTCAGCGTGGCGCTCGGGATGCTGCTCTCCGCGCTGGCGAACAGCCAGTTCGGCAACATGCCCGCCCGGGAACGGCTCTCCTTCGACCCGACGAACATCAGCTTCGCCGGGCTGACGCTGGGGCAGCTCGCGATGATCGTGTTCGGGGTGCTGGTGGTGTCGAACGAGTACAGCACCGGCATGATCCGCACCTCGCTGGCCGCCGTACCGCAGCGCGCCACCTTCCTCTTCAGCAAGATCGCGGTGGCGACGGGCCTGGCGCTGGTCGTCGGCATGGTGACCAGCTTCGCCGCGTTCTTCCTCGGGCAGGCCATGCTCGGTTCCCACCGGGCGTACCTCGGCGACACCGGAGTGCTGCGCGCGGTCATCGGCGGCGGGCTCTACATGGCCCTCATCGCGATGTTCTCCATGGGTGTGGCCACGATGCTGCGCTCGCCGATGCTGTCGCTCGGCATCCTGATGCCGTTCTTCTTCCTGATCTCCAACATCCTCGGCAACGTCGACGCGACCAAGAAGATCGGCCGGTTTCTGCCGGACCAGGCGGGCAGCCACATCATGCAGGTGGTACCGAGGGCCGGCGACGACGTCCCGTACGGGCCCTGGGGCGGGCTCGGGATCATGGGGCTGTGGGTGGTCGCCGTGCTCGCCGGCGGGTATGCCCTGCTGAAGAAACGGGATGCCCAGTGACCGGACCGATACGGACCGGCTTTGCCAGCTCTTGATGGGAACCGTCAGCGCCCGGATATCCTCCTAACCCTTACGGGGGCGTCTGCCCTGCTGTCCTGATCTTTTCGATGGGTGCGGAGCATGATCGAGGCTGTCGGCCTGACCAAGCGCTACGGCGACAAGACCGCCGTCTACAACCTTTCCTTCCAGGTGCGGCCCGGCGCCGTCACCGGCTTCCTCGGGCCCAACGGCTCGGGCAAGTCGACGACCATGCGGATGATCCTGGGTCTGGACAACCCGACCGCCGGCCAGGTGACGATCGGCGGCTACCCCTACCGCCGGCTGCCCAACGCCGCCCGCCAGGTCGGCGCGCTGCTCGACGCCAAGGCGGTGCACGGCGGCCGGTCCGCCCGCAATCACCTGCTCTCCCTGGCCCAGCTGTCCGCCATCCCGGCCCGCCGGGTCGACGAGGTGCTCGGGGTGGTCGGCCTCCAGGACGTGGCCGGCAAGCGTTCCAAGGGCTTCTCGCTCGGCATGGGCCAGCGCCTCGGCATCGCCGCCGCGCTGCTCGGCGATCCCCAGGTGCTGCTCTTCGACGAGCCGGTCAACGGCCTCGACCCGGAGGGCATCCTCTGGGTGCGCAACCTGATGAAGTCGCTCGCCGCCGAGGGCCGTACGGTCTTCGTCTCCTCCCATCTGATGAGCGAGATGGCGCTGACCGCCGACCACCTCATCGTCATCGGGCGGGGCCAGTTGCTCGCCGACATGAGCGTGACGGACTTCATTTCGGCCAACTCCGCGGACTTCGCGCGGGTGCGCACCCCGGACACCGAGCCGCACCTGCGCGAGAAGCTGAGCTCGGCGCTGACCGAGGCCGGTGGCCATGTCATGCCCGAGCAGGACGGGGCGCTCCGGGTGACCGGCCTGCCGCTGCCGCGGATCAGCGACCTCGCGCACGAGGCGGACGTACGGCTGTGGGAGCTCTCCCCGCACCAGGCCTCCCTGGAGGAGGCGTACATGCGGATGACGCAGGGCGCCGTCGACTACCGGTCCAGCATCGACCAGAGGGCCGGTCTCCAGCAGCCGCTGCCGCCCGGGGCGCAGCCGCCGATGCCGGTGCCCGGGCAGGGCCAGCCGGGCTGGTACGCCCCGCCGCCGCCCCAGCAGGGCGGCCAGCCGTTCGCAGGGCCGTACGGCGCGCAGGGGGTGCCCGCAGGCGCGTACGGCGCCCCGCAGGCCCCCTACGGGGCGCCTCAGGCCGCTCCCAACCCCTACGCCGCCCCGGCGTCGGTGCCCGCTCCGGCGCCCGCTGAATCGTCACAGCCGGCTTCCGCGCCCGCCCCCGCTTCCGCCCCCGCCGACCTGACCAAGCCCGAGGACGCCCGATGAGCACCCACCAGCCCCCGATGCCGCAGGCAGCCCCGGCCGCGCCCGACCGGCAGGCGGCGCCCGGCGGTCCGTACCCCGGCTACACCTCGCCGATCCCGGTGGTGCGCACCCACCTCGGGCACGCCATCACCTCCGAGTGGACGAAGATCCGCTCGGTGCGTTCGACGATCTGGACGCTCGGCGTCTTCGTCCTGCTCGTCGTCGGCATCGGCCTCCTCACCGCCTCGGTCGTCAGCGGTTCCGCCTCGTCCGACGACCTGTCCGGCGAGAACGCGCTGTCGCTCGGCTTCTTCGGGCTGCTGCTCGGCAGCATGTGCATCATCACGCTGGGCGTGCTGACCACGGCCTCCGAGTACGGCACCGGAATGATCCGTACGACGATGGTGGCCTGCCCCTCCCGCGCGCGCGTGCTCGCGGCCAAGGCGATCGTCTTCTTCGCGGTCGCGTTCGTGGTCACCCTCGCGGCCAGCGCGTTCGTGGCCATGACGCAGGTGTCGATGCTGAACGACGTCGCCCGGACGCCGACCGGCGGGGAATGGCTGAAGGGCACCGTCGGCGTCAGCCTCTACATCGCGCTGCTCGGGCTGCTCTCACTGATCATCGGCTCGATCATCCGGCACTCGGCGGGCGCGATCACCATCATGATCGGCGCGGTGCTCGCCCCGCTGGTGGTCGCGTTGTTCATGTTCTCGCAGTCGCTGGAGAAGGTGCGCACGGCCCTGTTCGAGTACTCGATCCCGAACCAGCTGAGCGTCTTCTACTCCAACTCCCTCAGCGATTCCGGCCCTTCGGGCTGGGACCCGCTGTGGATCATCCTGCTCGTGACGGCCGTCGCGTTCGGCGGCGCCTACCTGCTCCTGGAGAAGCGGGACGTGTGACGTCCCTCCGGAGCCTCCGGTGGAAACTCCGGTAGAGACTCCGGCCTAGAACTTCGGCGCGTTCCGGGACCGCTGCACCCGCGTGGTGCGGCGGTCCTTCGCGTTCCAGCAGGCCTTGTGCCAGTGCCGGCGCTCGTCGACGCCCGAGTGCTCCGGCCACGCCACCACGTGCGGGACGCCGGAGGGGATCACCTGGTCACAGCCCGGGCAGCGGTACGTCTTGCCGAGCGCGCTGGCACCCGCCACATGCCGCACGCTCCACTCCTCGCCCCGCCAGCTCTCGCTGGACTGCCAGCCGCCGTAACGGTCCGCGCGGTCGTCCTCGGCGCTCCGGCCGGAGCTCTGTCCGGAGCTCTGTCCGGAGGAGGAGGCTCCATTCGGGCCCTGGGGTCGGTTGCGACGCGGGGACACGGAACACCTCTCGGGGCTATACAGGAAGCAAGGGCTGTGTCCAGCCTACGACGCGCGCACGGGGGTACGCGTAGGGCACCAACCCGTACAAGTCCCCCTCCAGGACGACCCATTCTCCAGACAATCCGCAAATCTCTTCGCCAGGCCGTGTCCTCGGCACGTGTCAGACGGTTATGCCCGGTGGGGGAGCTCCGGGTCGGAGCCAGGAAAGCAGGAAGAAACGATGCGCGTAGGTAGTTTTGTGCTGGCCGCCCAGTTCCCGGGCCAGGGCCAGGGGGAGGCGCTGCACCGGGCGGTGCGCACGGCGGAGGTGGCCGAGGAGGCCGGTCTGGACGCGGTCTGGCTGGCGGAACACCACTTCGTGCCGTACGGCACCTGCCCGTCCGCGGTCACGCTGGCGGCCTTACTGCTGGGCCGCACCAGGCGTCTCCGGGTCGGTACGGCGGTGACTGTACTGCCGACGGTCCACCCGGTGGCACTCGGCGAACAGGCCGCGCTGCTGCATGTGACGAGCGGCGGCCGCTTCACCCTCGGCGTGGGCCGGGGCGGGCCCTGGGTGGATCTGGAGGTGTTCGGGAGCGGCCTCGACGCCTACGAACACGGCTTCCCGGAATCACTCGAACTGCTGATGCGCTGGCTGCGCGAACCGGCCGTGGCGGCCTCCGGGCCGCGCTACTCGTTCCGTGAGGTCCCGGTCGTGCCACGCCCGTCGGAGGCGCTGACGGAGGCGCCGGGGCCGGAGGTGGTGGTCGCGTGCACCTCTCCGGCGAGCGTCCGGCTGGCCGCCGAGCGGGGGCTTGCGATGCTGCTCGGAATGCACGTCGGGGACGAGGAGAAGGCCGAGATGGTCGCGCTGTGGCGGCAGCACGCGCGGGCGGCCGGACGGCCCGCCGAGGAGATCCTGGGCGCGGCCCATGTCTCGGCCGGCGTCTGCCAGATCGCCGACCGGCGCACCGACGCCGAGGAGACGCTGACGAAGGCGATGCCGGGCTGGCTGAAGCAGGGCCTGGAGGCCCATGTGACGGTGGACGGCCGGATCCGCTCGATGCGCGATCCGCTCGCCTACACCGAACTGCTCTGCGGACTGCACCCGGTGGGGACCCCGCGGCTGTGTGCCGACCGGCTCGCGGCGACCTCCGAGCGGACCGGCATCTCCCGATTCGCCCTGCTGACCGAGGGCTCGGGTGACCTTGCGGCCACGGAGGAGAACGTACGACGGCTGGGTGCCGAGGTACTGCCGCACCTCCGGTGACCTCACACCTCCGCGGGGAGCTTGCCGCCCCAGTGACTTATTGCACCTCCCGCGTGTGGAGCGGCAAGCAAGCGGCTCACTGCGTCAGCGGTACCGGAGCTCCGCGTCAGCAGTCCCGGAGCTCCGGGGACTGGTTCAGCAGCTGACTGCGCACCGAGGTGAAGCGGGCCAGCCTCGCGTCCACCGAGACGTCCAGCGGGAACACCGCAACACGATGGCAGTTCTGGAAGGCCAGCCGCACACCGAAGTGCCGCTGCAGGGCGCCGCGTATGGCGTCACTCGCGAGCGCACGCAGCAGCTGACCGCGTGCCTGCTCGTCCGGCGGGGGCGTCTGGTTGTCGGCGAACTCTCCGCCGTCCACCTTCAGCTGGGCCACCAGGGAGCTGATCATCTCCCATGCGTAGGGCAGGGAGGTCCGGACGCAGTCGACGAAATCTGCTTCGTCGACCTCGCCTCGCTCGGCCTGTTCGAGTAGGGCCGGTGAGACGTCGAGCGACATGGGTTCTCCTCTCGCACCCCCGAACAGCAGGGGTTGCCGGACAGGTATGGGGAGTTCGCGATACCGAACACGCTGAGTACACACACAGCGACCTCCCGTTCACTACGGTAGGCAACGGACGGTGACGCCACCAGGAGATTGCGTATATGCGACGGTCCCTTTAGGCACACAATCGGCCAGGGTTGAACACGGGTGTGCAGGCGACCCGTCAGGACCGGTCGCCGGGGCCCGCCGAGAGGACGGACCAAGAGGCGCGGCCCGCAGGGCCCCGGCCGAGGGCGGGCAGGCGAATCGCGTGGAGGGCGGGGCGTCGAGTAGCGTTGCCGACCATGCGTCTCGTCATCGCCCGGTGCTCCGTCGACTACGCCGGCCGGCTCACCGCCCACCTCCCCTCGGCCCCCCGCCTGATCCTGGTCAAGGCGGACGGCAGCGTCTCGATCCACGCGGACGACCGGGCCTACAAGCCCCTCAACTGGATGTCGCCGCCGTGCACCCTCAAGGAGGGGGCGGGCGACGAGGAAGGCGTCTGGACGGTCGTCAACAAGGCCGGCGAGAAGCTCATCATCACGATGGAGGAGGTCCTGCACGACTCCTCGCACGAGCTGGGCGTGGACCCGGGCCTGATCAAGGATGGCGTGGAAGCGCACCTGCAAGAGCTGCTGGCCGACCGTATCGAGACGCTCGGCGAGGGCTACACCCTGATCCGCCGCGAGTACATGACGGCGATCGGGCCGGTGGACATCCTGTGCCGGGACGCCGACGGCCGGACCGTCGCCGTCGAGATCAAGCGCCGGGGCGAGATCGACGGTGTGGAGCAGCTCACCCGCTACCTGGACCTGCTGAACCGCGACCCCCATCTCGCCCCCGTGCGAGGCGTCTTCGCGGCCCAGGAGATCAAGCCCCAGGCCCGCGTCCTCGCCACCGACCGCGGCATCGGCTGCACGATCCTGGACTACGACGCGCTGCGGGGCGTGCAGGACGACAAGCTGCGGCTGTTCTGAGCGCCGGGTGGCCGGCTGACGCCGAAGACGACTGAGGGCCGGTCTCCACGCGGGAGACCGGCCCTCGATCGCGGCTCAGATCACCGTGCCGGTGGATGTTCCCGGGCTGATGCCCTCCGACGCGCTCGACGTGATGACGCTCGGGGTGTCGGAGGTCGGGCCGCTGGCCGAGTTGGTCGTGCTGGGGGTGTCGCTCGGGGAGACGCTCTCCGAGGGGGTGTCCGTCGGCGTCGGCGACTCGGTCGTCTTCGACGGGGACGGCGACGGTGAATGCGAAGTCGAACGGGTCGGCTTGGGCGACTTGGACGGCGAGTGAGTGGGACCGCCGCTCGACGACCCCTTCGTCCCCGTAGGCGTCTCCGAAGGCGTCGCCTCGTCCGACGGCGGCGTCGGGTCGTCCGACGTGCCGAGTGTGCCGTCCGGGCCGGGGTCCGTCGGCTTGGTGGTCGTCGTGCCCGTGTCGCCCGTGCCCGACGACTCCTTGGGATCGGCGCCCAGACTGCCGTCGCCCGTGCCCTCGCTCGCCGACGGGTTGACGCTCACGTTGTTGGCCGGGTTGTCGGCGTTGTCGTGGGAGGTCATGCCGAGCCCCACCACCGTGCCGAGGACCGCGGTGAGGAGGACGCCCGAGCCCACCGCCACCAGGTTGCGGCGGGCCATGCGTACCAGTCCGCTGCCGCCCTGGGCCGCCGGCGACTGCTCCGGGACGCGGCGGGTGACGAGCGTCTCCGAGATCGGGGAGTGCACGGCCGGGAAGGGCGTCGTGACACCCCCCGCCGGGGATATGGACTCCTCGTGGCGGGCGTCGGGGATCTCGTCGCCCGCCATCGCGGCGAGGCTGGGGATGACCTCGCCCGAACGGTCGGCGACCAGCGCCAGCGCACGTCGGCCGGCCGTCGTACCCCGTTTGTCGGCGAGCGCTCCGCGCAGCCCGATGGAGGCCTCCAGCTCCGCCCGGGCCCGGTCCAGCTGGCCGCCGCAGAGCGCGAGTATCCCCAACTCGTGATGGAAATAGGCTTGTTCACCTACCTCGCCGGCCAGACGGGCGGCCTCCGCACCGGCCCTCAGCGCGCGTTCCCACGCGCTCCAGTGCAGCCCGGCAGCGAACGCGGGCGCGGCCGTGCGGGCCAGTCGTACCGGCGTGGACTCCTCGTCCTCGGCCGGCGCCACGGTGGCCGGGACGAGAACCGCCAGGGCGGCGAGGACCGCGTCCGCCTCGGCGCACACCCGGTCGGGGGTGACGGAGGGGTGCCCCGCCCACCAGGAGTAGTGCTGGCCGGCGGTGTGGGCCTGGGCCTCGATGTCGTCGGCGTATCCGGCGGCCTCCAGCTGCTGCTGGACGCCCGCGGTGAGCCGGTAGCGGGAGCCGACCGGGGAGACCAGGCCGCAGGCCGCCAGTTCGCCGAGGGCGGCGTCCGCGTGGGTGTCGCCGACCAGGGCGGGCAGATGGGCCTGGTGCGGGACCTCACCGCCGAGGGCGACCGCGAAGCGCAGGGTGGCGCGGGCGGAGGCGCTCAGGCGGGCGGCGAGCAGCGGGGCGGGCGCGGCGGCCTCGCCGAGGGACGGCAGCGGAACCTCTTCGGCCGACTCGGCGTCGAAGGGCGCGTCGACCGGCAGGTCGGACAGAGCGGACAGGTCGGAGAGGTCGGAGGCGAAGACGCCGAACTCGTCGACGGCGCCCGTGGTGGCCCGCAGCTGGTCGCGCTGGCGCAGCAGCGCGCCCGCCTGGACGAACCGCAGCGGCAGGCCCTCGGACTCGAACCAGAGGTCGCCGGCCCAGTTGGCCTCGTCCTCGCTGAGCACCCGGCCGACCGCGCGCTCCAGGATGTCCACTCCCCCGGCCCGCTCCAGGCCGCTGAGGAAGACCTCCTCGACGGCGGAGTCGGCGGTGGGCGCCGGCACGTCCGGGGTGGCGGCGATGAGGAAGGCGCACTCCGGGGTGGCGTCGACCAGCTCGTCGAGCCCGGAGCCGCCGAACTCGATGTCGTCGAGGACGACGACCGCGCCGATCTCACGGACCAGTTCCAGGAGCTCGTCGTGGTCGGGCCGGTGCGCGGGTGCCTTGTAGACGGCGTAGAAGAGGTCGTGGAGCAGGTCCTCGGGCGTCCGGTGGAAGCCGCTGAGGCGGACCACGCCGTCGGGGGCGAGGTCCGAGCAGTCGTCGGCGACCAGGTCGAGGAGCGCGGTGCGACCGGAGCCCGAGGGGCCGGTGAGCCGGACGGAGCGGCCGCGGGCGAGGAGTCGTACCAGACGCTCGCGGTCGTCCTGGCGCTCCAGGAGCGGCAGCTCGGGCTGGGCGGGACCGGGCGGCACCGGCGGCCGGGCGGCGCGCTCGTACTCGGCGCGTTCGGCTGCGGTGCGCTTCTCCGGTGCGACGGGACGTTCGGTCGGCGGGCAGGGTTCTATCTCGCTGCCGTCGACCGGGTTCACGGTCAGCAGGAAGTCGCCGGAGACCAGCCGCGCCGTGCGGACGATCGCCGGCGTGCTCTGGCCGAAGTCGTTGGTGAGGGATTCCCTCGGCGGGCGCTGGCGCGGCGTGGTGCCGTCGCCGTCGTGGCCGTACGCCTCGGGTCCCGGGTTGATCGGGTCCATAGGTTCCTAGCCCCCCAAAAGCGTGGTGTGCCGTGAATGCGGGCCCCTCCCGGCCTGTTGCACACTGCGCTGTCGCTTCTGGTCCGGGCCCGCGCTCGAAGGGTGACAAGGCAGCGGGCGACCGAACCCTAAACCTTCGCACAGTATCTACGACAGTCCGGGGTACCGCGCCGTCCAAGACATCACAGTCTCGTGAGGATTGCGCACGACATGCGCTTGTGCGCGGTCCGTCCGGGTCTCCCCCGTCGCCCGGTCCGCACTGTGTCCCACCCGTTCGCCGCCGCACACCCGGGGCACGCGTGACTCCCCGGCCCCGGAGTCAGACCCGGGGCAACGACTCCACCCCGATACCCCCCTCGATCGCCAGGATCCGGTGCAGCCTGGTGGCCACCAGCAGGCGCTGCATCTGCGGCGGTACGCCGCGCAGCACCAGACGGCGGCCGCAGCGGCCGGCCCGCCGGTGGGCCCCCATGATCACCCCGAGTCCGGTGGCGTCCCAGGAGTCCAGCTCGGACAGGTCCAACACCAGATCGCCGACTCCGTCGTCGACGGCCGAGTGCAGGACCGTGCGGGCGTCCGCCGCGCTGCGCACGTCGAGGCGGCCCCCGACGACCAGCTCGGCGTGGTCGCCCCTGATGTACATATGCGCTCCCCGAGAGTGCGTGTCCTACTCCGTGAAAGTGATGTCCGGTGATGCAACCTCTGACTGCGTTCGACGGTCAGAGGTTGCCATCTGTAAGCGAACCGATACCGAATTCACCCCCGAGAGTGAAACTCTCGGGGCCTGTGCGTATTCGGAGGCGGTTCAGAAGCTCTGGTTACGGGTGCCGGGCTGATGACGCACTGATGTTTCAGTACGTGTAGAAGCCCTGCCCGCTCTTACGCCCGATGTCACCGGCGTCAACCATCCGGCGCATCAGCTCCGGCGGGGCGAATTTCTCGTCCTGCGACTCGGTGTAGATGTTGCCGGTGGCGTGCAGCAGGATGTCGACGCCGGTGAGGTCCGCCGTGGCCAGCGGGCCCATGGCGTGGCCGAAGCCCAGCTTGCAGGCCAGGTCGATGTCCTCGGCGGTGGCGACGCCCGACTCGTACAGCTTGGTGGCCTCGACGACGAGCGCCGAGATCAGCCGGGTCGTCACGAAGCCGGCGACGTCCCGGTTGACGACGATGCAGGTCTTGCCGGTGGACTCGGCGAACTCCCGCGCGGTGGCGAGGGTTTCGTCGCTGGTCTTGTAGCCCCGGACCAGTTCCACGAGCTGCATCATCGGCACCGGCGAGAAGAAGTGGACGCCGACGACCCGCTCGGGATGCTCGGTGGCCGCCGCGATCTTGGTGATCGGGATGGCGGAGGTGTTGGAGGCGAGCACGGCGTCCGGGCGCACGATCTTGTCGAGCGCACGGAAGATCTCGTGCTTGACCTCCAGCTTCTCGAAGACGGCCTCGACGACGATGTCGGCGTCGGCGACCGCGTCCAGGTCGGTGGTCGTGGTGATGCGGGCCAGGGCGGCGTCGGCGTCGTGCGCCTCCAGCTTCCCCTTGCTCACGAACTTGTCGTACGAGGCCTGAATGCCCGAGACGGCACGGTCCAGCGCCTCGTCGGTGACGTCCCGCAGGACCACGTCCCAGCCGCCCTGCGCGGCGACCTGCGCGATGCCGGAACCCATCAGGCCGGCACCGATGACGGCAAGCTTCCGTGCCACTCCGCTCCCCTTACACGCTGTTGAGGTATGCCTCTTTGGCGGGACCCTAGCGCTCGTGAGGGGCCGGGAAACCCGGTAAGTAATGCGTGTCACGGTCTCAGGGCGTGAGACAACCGTCACGTCTCGTCAGCCGTGCCCTGCGGCATGGTCCATTCCCGGCCACCTACCGCGTAGTTGAGCACTGTCTCGTTCAACAGCTCCTCGATGTCGTCCAGGAGGACCTGGATTTCTCCGGACACTTCACGCGGATCGCCCTTTTCGAGCATCCCCGGGCCGATGCCCGGCGACACCGTCCCGTGACTCCGGTCGGCCGGCCGGCCCCACTCCTCGGCCGGGCGCTGCGGGCCGCCACGGCGATCGTCTTCCAGGGGGTGCCGCCGGTCCCGGCCGCGATGCCACTGGGGCCGCGCGCCCCGCCGCCGGGCGCGCTCATCGGCTCCGGCTTCGCGACACTCGCCGTGACAGTGGGCACACGCGCCTTCCGGACGGCCGGGGCATAACTACGCTGGTCGCATGGTCAATCTGACGCGCATCTACACCAGGACCGGCGACCAGGGCAGCACCGCTCTCGGGGACATGAGCCGGGTCGCCAAGACCGATCTGCGGATCTCGGCGTACGCGGACGCCAACGAGGCGAACGCGGCGATCGGCACGGCGATCGCGCTGGGCGGGCTGGACGAGGAGGTCGTCAAGGTGCTCACCCGGGTGCAGAACGACCTGTTCGACGTGGGGGCGGACCTGTCGACGCCGGTCGTGGAGAACCCGCAGTTCCCGCCGCTGCGGGTCGAGCAGTTCTACATCGACAAGCTGGAGGCGGACTGCGACCGCTTCAACGAACGGCTGGAGAAGCTCCGTTCGTTCATCCTGCCCGGCGGCACCCCCGGCGCCGCCCTGCTCCACCAGGCCTGCACGGTCGTGCGGCGGGCCGAGCGGTCGACGTGGGCCGCGCTGGAGGTGCACGGCGCCCAGGGGAAGGACGGCGGCATGAACCCGCTGACCGCGACCTACCTCAACCGGCTGTCGGACCTGCTGTTCATTCTCGCCCGCACGGCCAACAAGGACGTCGGGGACGTGCTGTGGGTGCCGGGCGGGGAGCGCTGAACCCGGGCGGAGCCACCCGGCCGGGCGCAAGCGGCCCAGCCTAGTGAGGAGTTGAGGGGGCGACACCCGCTTCCGGATAGTGGTCCAGACCTATTGACCGGTGGTCCAGACCTTTCTATTCTCGCGGCACTGTGGGTGCGAAGGCTCAGTCGCACCCCCCAACTCCCCATAGGAGGCGCACGATGCGCTTCAGACACAGAGCGGCGGCAGGGTTCGCGACCCTGTTGCTCCCCCTGGCCGGCCTGGTCGGCCTCGCGGCCCCCGCCCAGGCCGCGACGACCGCCACCGCCACCTACACCAAGACCCAGGACTGGGGCACCGGCTTCGGCGGCCAGTGGACCGTCAAGAACACCGGTACCACCTCGATCAGTTCCTGGACCGTCGAGTGGGACTACCCCTCCGGCACCTCGGTCACCTCCGCCTGGGACGCGGACGTCACCTCCTCCGGCACCCACTGGACCGCCAAGAACAAGTCCTACAACGGCTCCATCGCCCCCGGCGCCTCGGTCTCCTTCGGCTTCAACGGCGCGGGTTCCGGCGCCCCGAGCAACTGCCTCCTCAATGGCGCCAGTTGTGACGGCGGCACCACCGTCCCCGGTGACGCGGCGCCCTCCGCGCCCGGCACCCCGACCGCCTCCGCCATCGCCGACACCTCGGTGAAGCTGAGCTGGTCCGCCGCCACCGACGACAAGGGCGTCAAGAACTACGACGTGCTGCGCGACGGCAAGGTCGTCTCCACGGTGACCACCACGTCGTACACCGACACGGGTCTCACGGCCGGTACCGACTACTCCTACACGGTCCAGGCCCGCGACACCGCGAACCAGACCGGTCCGGTCAGCGGCGCGGTCTCCGTCCACACCACGGGCGGTACGACCACTCCCCCGACCACCGGCTCCAAGGTCAAGCTCGGCTACTTCACCGAGTGGGGCATCTACGGCCGTAACTACAACGTCAAGAACCTGGTGACGTCGGGATCGGCCGCGAAGATCACGCACATCAACTACGCCTTCGGCAACGTCACCAACGGCCAGTGCGCCATCGGCGACGCCTACGCCGACTACCAGAAGACGTTCACCGCCGACCAGTCGGTCAGCGGTGCCGCCGACACCTGGGACCAGCCGCTGGCCGGCAACTTCAACCAGCTGCGCGAGCTGAAGGCCAAGTACCCGAACATCAAGGTCCTGTGGTCCTTCGGCGGCTGGACCTGGTCCGGCGGCTTCGCCCAGGCCGCGGCCAACCCGACCGCGTTCGCCGACTCCTGCTACAACCTGGTCGAGGACCCGCGCTGGGCCGATGTCTTCGACGGCATCGACATCGACTGGGAGTACCCGAACGCCTGCGGGCTGAGCTGCGACACCAGCGGGGCCGCGGCCTACAAGAACCTGATGGCCGCGCTGCGCGCCAAGTTCGGCTCGAACAACCTGGTCACCGCGGCCACCACCGCGGACGGCACCTCCGGCGGCAAGATCGACGCCGCGGACTACGCGGGCGCGTCCCAGTACGTCGACTGGTACAACGTGATGTCGTACGACTTCTTCGGCGCGTTCGACGCGGACGGCCCGACCGCCCCGCACTCGCCGCTCACCACGTACACCGGCATCCCGACGCCCGGCTTCACGACGGCCGACGCGATCGCCAAGTTCAAGTCGAAGGGCGTCCCCGCGAGCAAGCTGCTGATCGGCATCGGCTTCTACGGCCGCGGCTGGACGGGCGTGACGCAGGACGCGCCGGGCGGTACGGCGACCGGTCCGGCGCCGGGCACCTACGAGCAGGGCATCGAGGACTACAAGGTGCTCAAGACGTCCTGCCCGGTCACCGGCACCGTCGCGGGCACGGCGTACGCGCACTGCGGCAGCAACTGGTGGTCCTACGACACGCCGTCGACGATCGCCGGGAAGATGAGCTGGGCCAAGTCCCAGAGTCTCGGCGGCGCCTTCTTCTGGGACTTCAGCGGTGACACCAGCGACGGCGAACTGGTGAGCGCCATCAACTCGAACCTGTAGTACGAGCTTCCGGGAAAGACCCCTAAGCGACGTTGACGCGCTGACCGGGCGGGGCTGCCTCCAGCCACGCGAGAAATCCGGTCAGCGCGTCTTCGCTCATGGCGAGTTCGAGGCGGGTGCCCCGATGGATACAGGTGAGGATCACCGCGTCGGAGAGCAGCGCCAGTTCCTCCTCGCCCTCCGGGAGGCGGCGGCCGGCCACCTCGATCCGGTCGCGTTCCAGGACCCGGCGGGGGCGGTAGGCGTAGGAGAAGACCCGGTACCACTCGACGCTGTCGCCGTTGTAGCGGGCGACGCCGTAGCTCCAGCCCTTGCCGTTGGTGTCCGGTTTCTCGGGGACGTCCCAGCGCAGCGAACAGTCGAAGGTGCCGCCGGAGCGCTGGATCAGTCTGCGCCGCAGTCCGAACAGGAAGAGTCCCACCACCACGAGCGCGACCACGATTCCGCACACAGTCAGAGCGAGGACCATCGGCACCGACCTCCTCGTCTCCTAGGTAATGGAACGTAAAAAGACCCAGATCTACCTCAGCCGCGGCTGAGACCGGATGGCTCCGGTCCCAGCCGCGGCTGAGTTACGTCAACGCATACGCGCAGTGTGTCAGCGCGACGTCGCCGCCCGCAGACGGACGTCGGCGCGTCGCTCGGCAGTGGCGTCGCCCTCCGCCTTCGCGCGCTCCAGCTCCCGCTCCACGCGCTGGACGTCGATCTCGTCCGAAAGCTCGGCGATCTCGGCCAGCAGCGACAGCTTGTTGTCCGCGAACGAGATGAAACCGCCGTGCACCGCGGCGACGACCGTCCCACCTTCACTCGTACGGATGGTCACCGGGCCCGACTCCAGCACACCCAGCAGCGGCTGGTGACCGGGCATGACGCCGATGTCGCCGGACGTGGTGCGCGCGACGACCAGGGTCGCCTCGCCGGACCAGACCTGACGGTCGGCGGCGACCAGCTCGACATGCAGCTCAGCAGCCAAAGGTGGCTCCTCGGGTCACCACCCGGTGGAATCACCGGGTGTTGGATACAAGTCTAATGGGCGTGAGTGAGGGGGCGGGACGCGCCCGCCCCCTCACACGAACTCAGGCGAGTTCAGGAGACGCCCAGCTCCTTGGCGTTGGCCTTGAGGTCCTCGATGCCACCGCACAGGAAGAACGCCTGCTCCGGGAAGTGGTCGTACTCGCCGTCGATGATCGCGTTGAAGGCCACGATCGACTCGTCCAGCGGGACGTCCGACCCGTCGACGCCGGTGAACTGCTTGGCGACGTGGGTGTTCTGGGACAGGAAGCGCTCCACGCGACGGGCACGGTGGACGACGAGCTTGTCCTCCTCGCCGAGCTCGTCGATACCGAGGATCGCGATGATGTCCTGGAGGTCCTTGTACTTCTGCAGGACCGTCTTGACGCGCATCGCCGTGGCGTAGTGGTCCGCCGCGATGTAGCGCGGGTCCAGGATCCGGGACGTGGAGTCCAGCGGGTCCACGGCCGGGTAGATGCCCTTCTCCGAGATCGGACGGGAGAGCACCGTCGTCGCGTCGAGGTGGGCGAAGGTGGTGGCCGGGGCCGGGTCGGTCAGGTCGTCCGCGGGGACGTAGATCGCCTGCATCGAGGTGATCGAGTGACCGCGGGTCGAGGTGATGCGCTCCTGGAGGAGACCCATCTCGTCGGCCAGGTTCGGCTGGTAGCCCACCGCGGAGGGCATGCGGCCGAGCAGGGTCGAGACCTCGGAACCGGCCTGCGTGAAGCGGAAGATGTTGTCGATGAAGAACAGCACGTCCTGCTTCTGCACATCGCGGAAGTACTCCGCCATGGTCAGACCCGCGAGGGCCACGCGCAGACGGGTGCCCGGGGGCTCGTCCATCTGGCCGAAGACAAGGGCGGTCTTGTCGATGACGCCCGAGTCCGCCATCTCCTCGATGAGGTCGTTGCCCTCACGCGTGCGCTCGCCGACACCGGCGAACACGGAGACACCGTCGTGGTTGTTGGCGACGCGGTAGATCATCTCCTGGATGAGCACCGTCTTGCCGACGCCGGCACCGCCGAACAGGCCGATCTTGCCACCCTTGACGTACGGGGTGAGCAGGTCGATGACCTTGACGCCGGTCTCGAACATCTCGGTCTTCGACTCGAGCTCGTCGAAGTTCGGGGCCTTGCGGTGGATGGACCAGCGCTCGCCCGTGTACTGCTCGTCGACGTTCAGCACCTCACCGAGGGTGTTGAACACCTTGCCCTTGGTGAAGTCGCCGACCGGGACGGTGATGCCGTCGCCGGTGTCGGTGACCGGGGCCTGGCGGACCAGACCGTCGGTGGGCTGCATGGAGATGGTGCGGACCAGGCCGTCACCCAGGTGCTGGGCGACCTCCAGGGTCAGCGTCTTCTTCTCGCCGGCGTTGGCCGGGTCGGACACCTCGACGTGCAGGGCGTTGTAGATGTCCGGCATCGCGTCGACGGGGAACTCCACGTCGACGACCGGGCCGATGACCCGGGCGACGCGGCCCGTGGCCGTCGCGGTCTCAACAGTGGTGGTCATTAGCGGTCACTCCCCGCGGTCGCGTCGGCCAGGGCGCTGGCGCCACCGACGATCTCGCTGATTTCCTGGGTGATTTCGGCCTGGCGGGCCGCGTTGGCAAGCCGGGAGAGCGTGTTGATCAGCTCGCCCGCGTTGTCGGTCGCCGACTTCATCGCGCGCCGCGTGGCGGCGTGCTTCGAAGCGGCCGACTGGAGGAGCGCGTTGTAGATACGGCTCTCCACATAGCGCGGCAGAAGGGCGTCGAGGACGTCCTCCGCCGAGGGCTCGAAGTCGTACAGCGGGAGGATCTCGCCCTGGGGCCTCTCCTCCGCGACCTCTTCGAGGCGCAGCGGCAGCAGTCGGGCGTCGAGCGCCGTCTGCGTCATCATCGACACGAACTCGGTGTAGACGATGTGGAGTTCGTCCACACCGCCGTCCGCCGTCTCCGTCTCGATGGCCTCGATCAGAGGCGCCGCGACCTTCTTGGCGTCCGCGTACGAGGGCTCGTCGGTGAAGCCCGACCACGACTCCACGACCTTGCGCTCGCGGAAGTTGTAGTGGGCCAGACCGCGGCGGCCGACGATGTAGGTGTCGACCTCCTTGCCCTCCGCCTCAAGACGCGCCGTCAGCTGCTCGGCGGTCTTGATGGCGTTGGAGTTGAAGGCACCGGCCAGACCGCGGTCGCTCGTGAGGAGCAGGACCGCGGCACGGGTCGGGTTCTCCGCCTCCGTGGTGAGCGGGTGCCTGGTGTTCGAACCCGTACCGACCGCCGTGACCGCGCGAGTGAGCTCGGTCGCGTACGGCGCGGAGGCCCGCACCTTGCGCTGCGCCTTGACCACACGCGAGGCGGCGATCATCTCCATCGCCTTGGTGATCTTCTTGGTCGCGGTGACGGATCGGATGCGACGCTTGTAGACCCGGAGCTGGGCTCCCATGAGTCAGGTCCCTTCCTTACGTCACTTGGCCGCGGCCGGGGCGTCCTCGCCGAGAAGCTTGCCGTCCGAGGTCTCGAACTGCTTCTTGAACTCGGCGATCGCGTCGGCAACAGCGGTGAGGGTGTCGTCCGACATCTTGCCGCCCTCCTTGATGGAGGTCATGAGGCCCTGCTCCTTGCGGTGCAGGTACTCCAGGAGCTCCTTCTCGAAGCGGCGGATGTCGGAGACCGGGACGTCGTCCATCTTGCCGGTGGTACCGGCCCACACGGAGACGACCTGGTCCTCGGTCGGCATCGGCTGGTACTGAGCCTGCTTCAGCAGCTCGACCAGTCGGGAACCGCGCTCCAGCTGCGACTTCGACGCGGCGTCCAGGTCGGAACCGAAGGCGGCGAACGCCTCCAGCTCGCGGTACTGGGCGAGGTCCAGACGGAGGCGGCCGGAGACCTGCTTCATCGCCTTGTGCTGCGCGGAACCACCGACTCGGGAGACGGAGATACCGACGTTCAGCGCGGGGCGCTGACCGGCGTTGAACAGGTCCGACTCCAGGAAGCACTGGCCGTCGGTGATGGAGATGACGTTGGTCGGGATGAACGCCGACACGTCGTTGGCCTTGGTCTCGACGATCGGCAGACCGGTCATCGAACCGGCGCCCATCTCGTCGGACAGCTTGGCGCAGCGCTCCAGCAGACGGGAGTGCAGGTAGAAGACGTCACCCGGGTAGGCCTCACGGCCCGGCGGGCGGCGCAGCAGCAGCGACACGGCGCGGTAGGCGTCGGCCTGCTTCGAGAGGTCGTCGAAGATGATGAGGACGTGCTTGCCGTCGTACATCCAGTGCTGGCCGATGGCCGAACCGGTGTACGGCGCCAGGTACTTGAAGCCGGCCGGGTCGGACGCCGGGGCGGCGACGATGGTCGTGTACTCCAGCGCGCCGGCCTCTTCCAGGGCGCCACGCACGGAGGCGATGGTCGAGCCCTTCTGGCCGATGGCGACGTAGACGCAGCGGACCTGCTTCTTCGGGTCGCCCGAGCGCCAGTTGTCACGCTGGTTGATGATCGTGTCGACGGCCAGGGCGGTCTTGCCGGTCTGACGGTCACCGATGATCAGCTGGCGCTGGCCGCGGCCGACCGGGGTCATCGCGTCGACGGCCTTGTAGCCGGTCTCCATCGGCTCGTGCACCGACTTACGGGCCATGACGCCCGGAGCCTGCAGCTCCAGGGCACGGCGGCCGGACGTCTCGATCTCGCCGAGGCCGTCGATCGGGTTGCCGAGCGGGTCGACGACGCGGCCGAGGTAGCCCTCGCCCACCGCGACGGAGAGGACCTCACCGGTGCGGTGCACCGGCTGACCCTCCTCGATGCCGCTGAACTCACCGAGGACGATGGCGCCGATCTCGCGCTCTTCCAGGTTGAGCGCGAGGCCGAGGGTGCCGTCCTCGAACTTCAGCAGTTCGTTGGCCATGGCCGAGGGCAGGCCCTCGACCTTCGCGATGCCGTCGCCGGCAAGGGTGACCGTACCGACCTCCTCGCGCGAGGCCGCGTCCGGCTTGTACGACTGGACGAAGTTCTCCAGCGCGTCCCGGATCTCCTCCGGCCGGATCGTGAGCTCCGCCATCTGGGTTCCCTGCTCTCCTTGTTGGGCCCGAAGTTTCACTTGGGGGGTCTGGGGGCGACCCCCAGGATTCTTCATGTACGGCCCAACCCGGGCCGTCGTAAGTACGTACTGCTTGTTCTCGAACACCGAGGTGCTAGCTCGCCATGCGGCGGGCCGCGTCCTCCAGCCGGTCCGCGATGGAACCGTTGATGACCTCGTCACCGACCTGCACCCGGATCCCGCCGACGACCTCGGGGTCGACGTCGAGGTTGAGGTGCATCGTGCGGCCGTAGAGCTTCGCGAGGGCGGCGCCCAGGCGCTGCTTCTGCGGCTCGCTCAGCGGCACCGCCGAGGTGACGACGGCGACGACGCGGCTGCGGCGCTCGGCGGCGAGCTTGGAGAGGGCCTCCAGGCCCGCTTCCAGGCTACGTCCCCGCGGGACGGTCACAAGGCGCGTGACCAGACGCTCGGTGACCGGCTTGGCACGGCCGCCGAGCAGCCGGTGCAGCAGCTCGGTCTTGGCCGGGGTGCCGGCCCTGCGGTCGGTGAGCGCGGCGCGCAGCTCGGTGCTCGAGGAGACGATCCGGCCGAAGCGGAACAGCTCGTCCTCGACGTCGTCCAGCGTGCCCGACTTCTCCGCGGCCGTGAGCTCGGCGGTGTTCGCCAGCTCCTCCAGCGCGTCCACCAGGTCGCGGGACTGCGACCAGCGGGACCGGACCAGGCCGGAGACCACGTCGGCGGTGGACTCGCCGACCTGGCCGCCGATCAGGCGCCGGACCAGCTCGGCCTTGGCCTCGCCGGACTGCGCCGGGTCGGTGAGGACCCGGCGCAGGCCGCCCTCGCGGTCGAGCAGCGTGGTGACGGCCGCCAGCTCGTCCGCGAGCCGCGTCGCGTCCACGGACGTCGAGTCCGTCAGCGCGTCGAGACGCGTCCGTGCGGCTGCCAGTGCCTCGCGGCTCGCTCCGTTCATCGGGCCGCCTCGGCCTTCTCCTCAAGCTCGTCGAGGAAGCGGTCGATCACGCGGCTCTGCCGGGCGTGGTCCTCCAGGGACTCGCCGACGAGCTTGCCGGCCAGGTCGGTGGCCAGCTGACCCACGTCCTGGCGCAGCGACTGCGCGGCGGACTTGCGGTCGGCCTCGATCTGGGCGTGACCGGCGGCGACGATCTCCTCACGCTGCCGCTGGCCCTCGGCGCGCATCTCGGTGATGAGCGTGGCGCCCTGCTCCTGAGCCTCCTGGCGCAGGCGCGCGGCCTCGTGCCGGGCCTCGGCCAGCTGCGCCTTGTACTGCTCAAGGACGCTCTGGGCCTCGGTCTGCGCGGCCTCGGCCTTCTCGATACCGCCCTCGATCGCCTCGCGGCGCTGCTCCAGAACCTTGTTGATGTTCGGAAGGAGCTTCTTGGCGAGGAAGCCGAAGACGATGACGAAGGCGATGAGGCCGATGACGAGCTCTGGGATCGGCGGGATGAGGGGGTTCTCGGCCTCCTCCGCCGCCAGCTGAACCAGGGGGCTCATATCAGTGCCTTTCGTCTAAACGTGCGCTGCGGTCGGGTCAGGAGGCCGGGTAGACGAACGGCATGACCAGACCGATCAGGGCGAGCGCCTCACAGAAGGCGAAGCCGAGGATCTGGTTGGCGCGGATCAGGCCGGCCGCCTCGGGCTGGCGGGCGAGGGCCTGGGTGCCGTTACCGAAGATGATGCCGACGCCGACGCCCGGGCCGATCGCGGCGAGGCCGTAACCGATGGAGCCGAGGTTGCCCTTGATCTGGACAGCGGCCAGGGTCTCGTGCAGAACGGACATGCCGGTTCTTCCTTCTCTTTCAATGACCGGTGGGGGTTGGCCACCGGATGCCTGGGGTGGGTGGTCGGGTTGGCGCTCAGTGGGACTCGGCGAGCGCGCCCTGGATGAAGCTGCAGGTCAGCAGTACGAAGACGTATGCCTGGACAGCCTGGATGAAGAGCTCGAAGGCGGTCATCACGAGGACCATCACGAACGAGACACCGGAGTAGGCGATGCCGACGCCGTTGAGCATGTACCAGCTGGCAACCGTGAAGAGCAGCAGCAAGGTGTGGCCGGCGAACATGTTCGCGAAGAGCCGGACGGCGTGGGTGAAGGGCCGCACGAGCAGGTTCGAGAAGAGTTCGATCGTCATCGAGAGCGGAAGGACCGCGCCGAGCGACTTGTCGTAGCCGGTGAAGTTCTTGAAGGCTCCGACGAAGCCGTGCCGCTTGAAGGTCAGCGAGACCCACAGGATGTAGACGATCGCGGCCAGGGCCGCGGGGTACGAGATGATCGCGGTCACCGGGAACTGGGCGATCGGGATGATCGACCAGATGTTCATCATCCAGATGAAGAAGAAGAGCGAGACGACGAGCGGGACGTACTTCTCGCCTTCCTTCTTGCCGATGGTCTCGTAGACGACACCGCGGCGGACGAAGTCGTATCCGGCCTCGGCCACCATCTGGAGCTTGCCCGGGACGACCTTCGGCCTGGCGAAGGCGGCCCAGAAGAAGCCGACGACGATGATCGACCCGAGCAGCGCCAGCAGCATCGTCTTGTTGAAGTACACGTTGCTGTCCGCGCCGCCCCATAGCGGCTTGAACAGGAACGAGTGCAGGCCCGGAGCGACCGTGTCGAAACCGCACCCGTCGTTTCCGAACAGGTGGCAGCTCGTGTCGAAAGCGAGCGTCTGCGTCGGGTCAGCACTCACCGCGGGCTCCTTCAGCGTGGCGCATAGGTACGGCAACCTCGTTGTGTCGGCGCGGCGCATGGCCGCGGTTCGGCACGGGACTGGTGTTACGGATGTGGGGGCGGCTGGGGGGCATCTCGCCTCGCGATTGAGCAGGCGTCAGCTCAGATGCCCGCGCCCGCGATGCCGCAGTTGGCACCGGACGATAGCAGCATCTCTCGCGCGCCTTTATCCCGGGCCTACCTCTCACGACGGCTGCCCGGACTTGTCGGGCTCGACGTAGAGGATCTTGGCCTTCATGTGGGCGCGGGTCTGGGCGGCGATCCACGTGAGCGTGGCGACCACGAGCACGAGGGCGAAGGCCCGGGGGTTGAACAGCGTCGTGTTCTTGAACGCGGCCATGAAGACGACCATCAGCAGAAGCTGGGCCGCGTAGAGCATCAGGCCCATCATCTGGAAGAGCTGCGGCATGGATTTGGCCGTGCGCTGCAGAACGTAGAGACCGACCCCCATGAAGAGGGTCACGAGCACCGTCGCGACGACGGCCCCGATCGCCCCCTTGCCGCCCGCGACCACTCCGCTGACGACGGCAGCGAGCACGCCGACGGCGGCCGTGGGTACGGCGGCCTGGGCCAGGATCCGAGCGTCATTGGACGGCATGGCGGCAACTCCGCTTTCACAGGGGGCAGGTGTCGTCATGGACGAGCGTAGTCCCGGTCGGAGGGTCGAAGACCTCACGCTGACGGACCGACGCAGTCGGGTCCGTCGACTCTGTCCCGGGTTCTCGTGAACCGTATCACAAACTATTTGATGAGGTCTTTACCTGGTAGGTGTGCTTGCCGTCACACATGAGAGTGAACATGCCCGTCTGAGCGAAAACCCGGCCGTTGTGTCTGGTATTAGGGGTCTTTGCTCCCCCACGACTTGGCAATGCTCTAGTCAGATTCTTACCTTGCAAGGGTCGGCACGGGGTCAACGCGGGGTCAGCGCGAGGTTTCGGACGTGCGCCGGTCCAGCATGCGTGAACGGGGGCCGACGGCGGTCGCGCCGTTGACCCGGGCCAGGCCGGCGGGCACCGGAGAGAGTTCCCCGTCGCACGGTTCCTCGGCCTTCTCCAGCACGACGGGGGTGGCCGTCTGCGCAGTCGCGGCCGTCGGGTCGGCGGCCTCCGGGCCGGACCCACGGCGCCGGTAGCGCGGCGGTACGAACCGCTGGCCCCACACCGGCACGCGCGGGGTGAACCGCGGCAGCAGAAGCAGCCCCAGGCCGATCGCGCTGAGGAAGACCACCCCGAGCACGATCCACATGGACGCGGAGTTCACCGAGTACGCCAGCGCCCCGAAACCGATCAGCGCCGACCAGAAGTACATGATCAGCACCGCCCGGCTGTGCGAGTGGCCGATCTCCAGCAGCCGGTGGTGCAGATGCCCGCGGTCGGCCGCGAACGGCGACTGCCCGCGCCAGGTGCGCCGCACGATCGCCAGCACCAGGTCGGCGGCCGGCACCGCGATGATGGTCAGCGGCAGCAGCAGCGGGATGTAGACCGGCACCATCTGGTGCACGGCGTTGCGCTCGGACCCCGCGAACAGGTTCATGACGTCCGGGTCGAGCTGGCCCGTGATGGAGATCGCACCGGCGGCCAGCACCAGGCCGATCAGCATCGAGCCGGAGTCGCCCATGAAGATCCGCGCCGGATGGATGTTGTGCGGCAGGAAGCCCAGGCACATGCCCATCAGGATCGCCGAGAACAGCGTGGCCGGGGCGGCGGCCTCGATGCCGTACGAGTACCAGATCCGGTACGCGTACATGAAGAACGCCGCGGCCGCGATGCACACCATGCCGGAGGCCAGGCCGTCCAGGCCGTCGACGAAGTTGACCGCGTTGATGGTGATGACCACCAGGGCCACCGTCAGCAGGGTGCCCTGCCACGGGGTCAGGGCGACCGTGCCGACACCCGGGATGGGCAGCCACAGGATGGTCAGACCCTGCATGACCATGACGCCCGCGGCGATCATCTGACCGCCCAGCTTGATCAGGGCGTCGATCTCGAACTTGTCGTCGAGCACACCGATCAGCCAGATCAGCGCGGCGCCGGAGAGCAGCGCCCGCGGCTCGTTCGACTTCTCGAAGACCTCGTTGAGGTTGGTCAGGTGGTCGGCGACCAGCAGACCCGCGCACAGTCCGAAGAACATCGCGATCCCGCCGAGCCGCGGAGTGGGCTCCCGGTGCACGTCACGGGCCCGGATCTCCGGCATGGCCCCGGCCACGATCGCGAACTTCCGCACCGGCCCTGTCAGCAGATACGTCACCGCGGCCGTGATGCAGAGCGTCAGCAGGTATTCACGCACAGGCTTCCCCACAGGTCTCGCTGGCCATCACAGCCCCACACCCTAGCGACGGTCGCATATGTATGGGGACTTCCGGGTAGCGACGATGGTTGCACGTGTGCCTGTAAGGCGGGCGTACAACGGCTCTACGACGCTGCGCCTACCCCGTCTCCACCGGGGTACGGCGGAAATCTACCGGTGAGCTCCCGCACCTCGTCACGCACCCTCCCCACGTCCGTCGCACCGCGCAGCACCTCCGCCAGCAGGGCCGCGATCCGGGTCATCTCCCCCGTCCCCATGCCCTGGGTGGTCACGGCGGCGGTGCCCAGCCGCAGGCCGCGTGCGTCCCCGTGCGGCAGGGCACAGCTGTCCAGCACGATCCCGGCGGCGACGAGCCGGCCCCGGGCGGTACGCCCGTCGACTCCCAGCGGGGCGGGGTCGGCGGTGATCAGGTGGGTGTCCGTGCCGCCCGTGGTGACCACCAGCCCCTGGTCGGCGAGCCCGGCCGCGAGCACCCTCGCATTGGCGACCACCTGATGGGCGTACACGGAGAACGCCGGTGTTGCCGCCTCCCCGAACGCGACCGCCTTGGCGGCGATGGTGTGCATCTGCGCGCCGCCCTGTGTGAAAGGGAACACGGCCCGGTCGAGGCGCTCGGCCAGGTCGGGCGAACCGCACAGGAGCATCCCGCCGCGCGGCCCGCGCAGCACCTTGTGTGTGGTCGCGCACACCACGTCGGCGTACGGCACCGGGTTCGGCGCCGCCCCGCCGGCCACCAACCCGATGGGATGGGCGGCGTCCGCGATCAGATACGCGCCCACCTCGTCGGCGACCTCGCGGAAGAAGGCGTAGTCGATGTGCCGGGGATAGGCGATGGACCCGCACACGATCGCCTTGGGCCGGTGGCCGCGGGCCAGCGCCCGCACCTGGTCGTGGTCGATGAGCCCGCTCTCCGGGTCGACCCCGTACCCGACGAAGTCGAACCAGCGGCCGGAGAAGTTGGCCGGCGAGCCGTGCGTGAGGTGACCGCCGTAGGGCAGGCCGAGGGCGAGAACGGTGTCACCGGGGCGCAGCAGGGCGGCGTAGGCGGCCAGTACGGCGGACGACCCGGAGTGGGACTGCACGTTGGCGTGCGCGGCGCCGAACAGGGCCTTGGCGCGGTCGACGGCGAGCCGTTCGGCGACGTCCACGATCTCGCAGCCGCCATGGTGCCGGGCGCCCGGATACCCCTCGGCGTACTTGTTGGCGAGCGGCGAGCCGAGGGCGGCCAGCACGGCCGGGGAGGAGAAGTTCTCGGCGGCGATCAGCTGCAACGACGTCGACTGCCGGGCCAGCTCCCCCAGCAGGATCTCCGCCAGCTCCGGGTCCTGCCGGCGCAGCGGATCGGCCTCGACGAGGGTAGGGCTGACCGACATGACGGGCTCCGGGCGGTCGACGGTGACGTACGTCCAATGTAGGCCCGGGGCAGGTGGGGTGCGCGGTGTGTACGGCGCCTCGGGCTACATCCGCGCCGGGACGCCCGTCAGCGCCGTGACCACCGGGTCCAGCGCCTCGTGTATCTCGTCGCCGATGGAACGGAAGAACGGCAGCGGGGCGCCGTACGGGTCGTAGACCTCGTCCGCCTCCGCCGTGGGGGCCAGCAGCCACCCGCGCAGCGCGGCCGCGGCACGGACCAGCGCGCGGGCGCGGACGACCACGCCCTCGTGCAGCGGGGGCAGCGTCGCCGGGTCGATCGCGCGGACCAGGCGGGTGAACTCCTTCAGCGTGAAGGTGCGCAGGCCCGCCGAGTGGCCCATGGAGATGACCTGGGCGCGGTGGTCGCGGGTGGCGGTCAGCACCAGGTCGGCGCGGATGACGTGCTCGTCAAGCAGCTCCCGCCCCACGAAACCGGTCGCGTCCGCGCCGAAGTCGGCCAGGACCGCCTCCGCGTTGGCCTCCATGGGCGCGCCCTCATGGCCCCAGGTGCCCGCGCTCTCCACGATCAGGCCGCCGCCCAGAAAGGTGCCGAGCCGGTCCGTGACGAGATGGCGGGTCAGCCGCTCGGTGATCGGCGAGCGGCACACGTTGCCGGTGCTGACGTGGAGGATGCGGAAGCTGTCGCGCGGAAGCCCCACGAACGTGGTCGTGATCTCCGATGCGCGCTCCCCGTTGCCTATGCCACGCCCCGCGTCAGGGGCTGTCAATTCGCCACCTCGAGGTCGGGTACGACCTTGCGCAGCTCCTCGGCCGAGATCGCGCCCGCGCGCAGCAGCAGTGGCACCTCACGGCTGACGTCGACGATCGACGAGGGCACGTTGCCCGGGGTCGGACCGCCGTCGAGGTACACGGAAACGGAGTCGCCGAGCATCTCCTGCGCGGCGTCACAGGTCTCCGGGGACGGGTGGCCGGTGAGGTTGGCGGAGGAGACGGCCATCGGGCCGACCTCGGTGAGCAGCTCGATGGCGACCGGGTGCAGGGGCATGCGCACGGCGACCGTGCCCCGGGTGTCACCGAGGTCCCACTGCAGGGACGGCTGGTGCCTGGCGACCAGGGTGAGGGCGCCCGGCCAGAACGCGTCGACCAGCTCCCAGGCCAGCTCGGAGAAGTCGGTGACGAGCCCGTGCAGCGTGTTCGGGGACCCGATCAGCACCGGAGTGGGCATGTTGCGGCCCCGGCCCTTGGCGTCGAGCAGGTCGGAGACCGCCTCCGCGGTGAACGCGTCGGCGCCGATGCCGTACACCGTGTCCGTGGGCAGCACCACCAGTTCGCCCCGGCGGACGGCGGACGCGGCCTCGCGCAGACCCGTCACGCGGTCGGTCGCGTCGTTGGTGTCGTATCGCCGTGCCATGTCTAGCGGGCCTCCTCGTACACGAAGTACACGTACTTCCGGGACTTCCGGAGCGTCCGGGACTTCCGGGACTGGGTCTGGGGGGTGCTCACGGCAGCGCCTTGCGGGCGGTCGCGAAGCGGGGGCGGTTGTTGAGGTCCGGATGGTCGGCCGCGTCGGCCCAGCCCCGCTCCTCGGTGAAGATCCACGGCACCTGGCCGCCCTGGGTGTCGGCGTGCTCGATGACGACGACACCGCCGGGGCGCAGCAGCCGGTGCGCGGTGCGTTCGATGCCCCGGATGAGGTCGAGACCGTCCTCGCCGGAGAACAGGGCCAGCTCCGGGTCGTAGTCGCGGGCCTCGGGGGCGACGTACTCCCACTCGGTGAGCGGGATGTACGGCGGGTTGGAGATCACCAGGTCGACATGGCCGTCGAGGTCGTGGAAGGCGTCCAGGGCGTCTCCCTGGCGCAGGTCCACCCTGGAACCCGCCATGTTCTTGCGGGTCCACTGGAGCGCCTCCTCGGACAGCTCCACGGCGTGCACGCGCGAACGCGGGACCTCCTGGGCGAGGGCGAGCGCGATGGCGCCGGAGCCGGTGCACAGGTCGACGATGCACGGCTCGACCACGTCCATGGCGCGCACGGCGTCTATGGCCCAGCCGACCACGGACTCGGTCTCCGGGCGCGGTACGAAGACGCCCGGCCCCACCTGGAGTTCGAGGTAGCGGAAGTAGGCCCGCCCGGTGATGTGCTGGAGCGGCTCGCGCTGCTCCCGCCGGGCGATGACCTCCCAGTAGCGGGCGTCGAAGTCGGAGTTCTTGACGGAGTGCAGCGCGCCCCGCTTCACGCCGTGCACGAACGCGGCGAGCTCCTCCGCGTCGTTGCGCGGCGAGGGCACGCCGGCGTCGGCCAGCCGCTGGGTGGCCTGGGCCACCTCGGCGAGCAGCAGGTTCACGCTGGTCCTCCGTGTCGTACTCAGTCGTGCATGGCTTACGCGGCCGCGAGCTTGGCGGCCGAGTCCGCGTCGACGCAGGCCTGGATCACCGCGTCGAGGTCGCCGTCGAGGACCTGGTCCAAGTTGTACGCCTTGAATCCGACGCGGTGGTCCGAGATGCGATTCTCCGGGAAGTTGTACGTGCGGATCTTCTCGGAGCGGTCGACGGTGCGGACCTGGCTGCGGCGGGCGTCGGCGGCTTCCTTCTCCGCCTCCTCCTGCGCCGCGGCGAGCAGTCTGGAGCGCAGGATACGCAAGGCCTGCTCCTTGTTCTGCAGTTGGCTCTTCTCGTTCTGGCAGGAGGCGACGACTCCGGTCGGCAGGTGCGTGATGCGCACGGCGGAGTCGGTGGTGTTCACGGACTGCCCGCCGGGTCCCGAGGACCGGTAGACGTCGATCCGGAGGTCGTTCGGATTGATCTCGACCTCGACCTCCTCGGCCTCGGGGGTCACCAGCACACCCGCCGCCGACGTGTGGATACGGCCCTGCGACTCGGTCGCCGGCACGCGCTGCACGCGGTGCACGCCGCCCTCGTACTTCAGCCGCGCCCAGACGCCCTGCCCGGGCTCGGTCGCGCCGTTGCCGCCCTTGGTCTTCACCGCGACCTGGACGTCCTTGTAGCCGCCCAGCTCGGACTCGGTGGAGTCGATGATCTCCGTCTTCCAGCCGACGCGCTCGGCGTACCGCAGGTACATCCGCAGCAGGTCACCGGCGAACAGCGCGGACTCGTCGCCGCCGGCCCCCGCCTTGATCTCCAGGATCACGTCCTTGTCGTCGGACGGGTCCCTGGGCACCAGGAGCAGCCGCAGCTTCTCGGTCAGCTCGTCGCGCTGCTTGTCCAGCTCCTTGACCTCGGCGGCGAAGTCGGGGTCGTCGGCGGCCAGTTCACGCGCGGTCTCGATGTCGTCGCCGGTCTGCTTCCAGGAGCGGTAGGTGCCGACGATCGGGGTGAGTTCGGCGTAGCGCTTGTTCAGCTTGCGCGCGTTGGCCTGGTCGGCGTGGACCGACGGGTCGGCGAGCTTCTTCTCCAGGTCGGCGTGCTCGACGACGAGTTCCTCGACGGCCTCGAACATTTTTGGGCTCCTGATACTGCGTACGGAAGGGAAGGCGGGCGACCAAAAACGCCGGTCCCGGGCGTGCCCCCGTAGGGACACGGCCGTGGACCGGCGAAATGGGGCTCGCTACTTCTTGGAGCCGGCGGCAGCCTTGCCGAAGCGGGCCTCGAAGCGGGCCACACGGCCACCGGTGTCGAGGATCTTCTGCTTGCCCGTGTAGAACGGGTGGCACTCGGAGCAGACCTCAGCCCGGATGGTGCCGGACTGGATGGTGCTGCGGGTGGTGAACGACGCGCCACAGGTGCAGCTGACCTGCGTCTCGACGTACTCGGGGTGGATCTCGCGCTTCAAGGTGTCTCCTAGATTTCGGGAGGGCACCGGGTCGCTGCCGCGGGATGCGGGGCGTGAACCGGGGCCGACGTACCAGTCTGCCAGGGCTGGGCGCATAGCCCAAAACCGGGGGGAGCGGCCCAGTATTCCCAAGGGTGCGGGTGATGGTCGCGCCGAAGGGGGTGCCGCGGATTCGTCGTGCGCGAGTGCGGGTCGTCGTGGGCTGTTCGCGCAGTTCCCCGCGCCCCTGAAAAGCAGGTCAGCTGGTCCCACCTGTCTTTTAGGGGCGCGGGGAACTGCGCGACCGGCCACGACGGGCCCGCACCCTCACGACGACGTCACGACCCCCTTGGCCTCTCCCGTCGCCGTGCCCTTCGTGGCGCTCGCCGGGATCGGCCTGTCGTTCTTCAGGGCCGTCCAGACCTGCTTGGCCTTGGCCTCGGCCACGATCACCCGGTTCGGGTTCGCCGGGTCGTACTCGACCGGCATCGTGACCATGCGCATGTTCTTGGAGCCGATGGACTTCAGACCGTTCGCGAAGTCGATCAGGGAGTTCACCGAGCCCAGGTCGGAGTCGGCGGTGACCGTCTTCGTCGCGGTGTCCGCCAGGTCGTACAGCTTCTTGGGGCTGGTGAAGACGCCCACCTGCTTGACCTGGTTGATCAGGGCCTTGACGAACGCCTGCTGGAGCTGGATGCGGCCCAGGTCGGAGCCGTCGCCGACGCCGTGCCGGGTGCGGACCAGGCCGAGTGCCTGCTCGCCGTCGAGCGTGTGCTCGCCGGCCTTGAGGTCGAGGTGGCTCTGCGGGTCGTCGATGCTCTTGGTCGTGGTGACCTCGACCCCGCCCAGCTCGTCGATGAGCTTCTGGAAGCCGGAGAAGTCAACCTCCAGGTAGTGGTCCATGCGGACACCGGTGATGGACTCGACCGTCTTGACCGCACAGGTCGCGCCGCCCGTCGAGTACGCGGAGTTGAACATCACGCCGGTCGCGGCGGAGTGGCTGACGCCCTGCGCGTCCTTGCAGGCGGGACGGTCGATCAGGGTGTCCCGGGGGATGGAGACCACACTGGCCCGCCGGTGGCCCTTGTACACGTGGACGATCATCGCCGTGTCGGACCGGGCGCTGCCGTCGTCGGTGCCGCCGCCCAGCTTCTTGTTGACGCCGGAGCGGGTGTCCGAGCCGAGCACCAGGATGTTCTCGGAGCCGTTGTCGACCTTGGTGGGCCGGTCGGTGCCCAGCGCCTGGTTGATGTCGACGCTCTTGATGTTGCCGTTGAGCTTGAAGTACAGGTACCCGAGGCCGGTGCCGCCGAGAACGAGGATGCCGGCCGCGGTCCAGGCCGTGACGAGCAGCGCCTTGCGGCTTCGCGCCGGAGGCCTGCGGCGGCGGCCCCTGCTGTTGCGGCCAGGGACCTGCGGGCCGGCTTCGGGTATGCCGGGCTCCGGCGTGCTCTCGGCGGACATGGGCTCCTCTGCTCTCGTACGACTACTCGGTTACCCCCTGCTTTCAGGGTCAGGCGCGGCGTACCCGGATCAACGGCACGTACCGGACCATCGTCGCTCCGCCTGGTCAGACGGCGAAACTCGGGAAAGGGTTGCACAACGCAGTGTGCCCACCGCGTAGGGCGATGGGCACACCGTGTAGTCGGGCAAGTGGGGCGAACCCCGCTCACCAGCTGTTTCAGCCGAAGATGTCGTACTGCTGGAAACCGGTACCGAGAGACTTCCTTGTGCCGAAGATCTCACTGGTCGCCTTGCCGGTACCCGGGTACAGGTACAGCGTGCCGCCGGTCGTACGAGCCACCAGGTCGGCCTTGCCGTCGCCGGTCAGGTCGCCGACCGCGGCGAGGGTGTTGAAGCCGGTCCAGCCGGAACGGACCTTCACGCGGGCCGAGAAGAGGCCGGTGCCGGACTTGCCGGTGCCCTTGTACAGGTAGAGGTCGCCGCCGCTGCTCTTGCGGGCCAGCAGGTCGGCCTTGCCGTCGCCGTTGAAGTCACCGACGCCGCGCAGCTGGTTGTACTGGCTCCAGCCGCCGCCGATCCGGACGCGGGTGCCGAAGGTGCCGTTGCCCTTGCCCGGGTACAGCCACAGGACACCGCCGGAGTCCTCGGAGAGCACGTCGGGCAGGTAGTCGCCGGTGAGGTCACCGGGGATGACCGTGGCCTTGCGGGTCTTCCAGTTGGTGAAGATCTTCTTCGTGACCCAGGAGCCGCTGGTCTGGGCGCTGTTCAGCGCGAAGTGGTCCCAGTAGACGTCACCGGTGGAGGCCACCCGGTAGACCAGGTCCTGGAAGCCGTCCCGGTTGAGGTCGGCCTGCAGGATGAAGTTGACGCCGCTCCAGTCGCCCCAGGACTGACGCGCGGCCAGCGAGGTGCCCTTGGAGTCCAGCTCGTAGCCGACCTTCGACGACGACTTGCGGGCGAACAGGTCCGCCTTGCCGTCGGTGTAGCTCAGGTTGGTGTCGGCGATCTGCGCGTAGGCGGCACCGACGTAGGTGCTGGCCTTCGTGAAGACGCTGTAGGCGCCCTTGGCGACGCAGTCGTCGACGCCCCAGG
Organism: Streptomyces sp. NPDC007157; assembly: GCF_040634235.1. Lineage (NCBI taxonomy): Bacteria > Bacillati > Actinomycetota > Actinomycetes > Kitasatosporales > Streptomycetaceae > Streptomyces > Streptomyces sp. NPDC007157. The sequence goes on along the minus strand of NZ_JBEYFE010000002.1, from coordinate 522,869 downwards.
AGACCACGCCGACGATCCGGCCGCCGACGACCAGCGGGCCGCCGGAGTCGCCGTTGCAGGCGGAGGTGGTGCCGGTGTCGGAGCCGGTGGCGGGCTTGCCGGCGCAGACCATGTGGCCCTTGACGAAGTCGCTGCCGTAGGCGCTCGTGCAGGCGGTGTCGGACTGGACGGGCAGCGTGGCGGTCTTCAGCGTCTCGGAGATGTCGTCCGAGGTGGAGCTGGTGCGGCCCCAGCCGTAGACCTTGGCGCTGGTGTTCGCCTTGTAGGAGGCCGTGTCCGTGTTGGTCGTCAGCCTGATCGGCGTGGCCTTGACCGGGGCGGCCAGGGTGAGCACGGCGACGTCGTTGTTGGGGACGCCGTGGGTCGACACGGTGTACGACGCGTGGTTCCACTGGCGCAGGACGCCGGTGACGGTGCCGCCGTGCAGGTTGGCGGTGCCGTCGGCGTTGCTCGTGGGCAGCGAGGCGGTGCCGGTGACGACCGCGGAGTCGGTGGTGCTCCACTTGTAGCCCTTGACGCAGTGCGCGGCAGTGAGGATCTTCGTGGGCGAGATGACCGAACCACCGCAGAAGAAGCCGACGTCGTCGCTGGTGCTGGTGGTGCCCTTGTCGTCGTAGTACCAGAGCTGGGCCATCCACGGCGCCGAGGAGATGGTGGTCGTGCCGCCACCGATGATCTTCGGCGAGACGGCCGAACCACTCGCAGCGGCCGACTTCTTCGCGGTCTGCGTCCCGCTGTCGGCGGTGATCGCACGGGCGATCCGCTTGTTCAGGACGGCCTGCGACGTCGTGCTGACGGACGGCTTGACCGTGGGCGTCGGCTGGGTGGCCGCGTTGGCGGAGGTCGAGATCAGTGCGGCCGCGGTGGCCGCGGCGACAGCGGCCGCGGCGACGGGCAGCGCGAACCGTATCCGACGTCTGTGGCGACCGCTCCCGGACGTGGGTGTACCCACCTAAGTCCCCCCTCGGGATCAGGATTTCGAGATTCGGTCAACTGACCGAAGGGCGAGATCCTACACCGACCGGGAGAACGCCAGAAGCCGTCCCCCCAGGTGGGGGAACGGCTTCCGGTTAGAGCAGTCGTCAGTCGCCGTTGCCCGGCGTCGGCGTCGTCTTCTGAATCTGCATCAGGAACTCGGCGTTCGACTTCGTCTGCTTCATCTTGTCGAGCAGCAGCTCGACCGCCTGCTGCTGGTCGAGCGCGTGCAGCACTCGGCGCAGCTTCCAGACGATGGCAAGCTCGTCCGGAGCGAGCAGGATCTCTTCCTTACGGGTGCCGGACGCGTCCACGTCCACCGCCGGGAAGATGCGCTTGTCGGCGAGCTTCCGGTCGAGCTTGAGCTCCGCGTTGCCGGTGCCCTTGAACTCCTCGAAGATCACCTCGTCCATGCGGGACCCGGTGTCCACCAGGGCGGTGGCGAGGATCGTGAGGGATCCGCCGTCCTCGATGTTGCGGGCCGCACCGAAGAAGCGCTTCGGCGGGTACAGGGCGGTCGAGTCGACACCACCGGACAGGATGCGGCCGGAGGCCGGCGCGGCCAGGTTGTACGCACGGCCCAGACGCGTGATCGAGTCGAGCAGCACGACCACGTCGTGGCCCAGCTCGACGAGGCGCTTGGCGCGCTCGATGGCCAGCTCGGCGACCGTGGTGTGGTCCTCGGCCGGACGGTCGAAGGTCGAGGAGATGACCTCGCCCTTGACCGACCGCTGCATGTCGGTGACCTCTTCCGGACGCTCGTCGACCAGGACGACCATCAGGTGGCACTCGGGGTTGTTGTGCGTGATCGCGTTGGCGATCGCCTGCATGATCATGGTCTTACCGGTCTTCGGCGGGGCCACGATCAGACCGCGCTGGCCCTTACCGATCGGCGACACGAGGTCGATGATGCGGGTGGTCAGCACGCCCGGGTCGGTCTCCAGGCGGAGCCGGTCCTGCGGGTAGAGCGGGGTCAGCTTGTTGAACTCCGGTCGCCCGCGCCCGGAATCGGGTGCCATGCCGTTGGTGGAGTCCAGACGGACCAGCGCGTTGAACTTCTCGCGGCGCTCGCCGTCCTTGGGCTGACGCACCGCGCCGGTGACGTGGTCACCCTTGCGCAGGCCGTTCTTGCGGACCTGGGCGAGCGAGACGTACACGTCGTTGGGGCCCGGCAGGTAACCGGAGGTCCGGATGAACGCGTAGTTGTCGAGGATGTCCAGGATGCCCGCGACGGGGATCAGGACGTCGTCGTCGGCCAGCTGCGGCTCGGCACCACCGATCTCGTCGCGGCCCCGACGGCCCCGACGGTCCCGGTAGCGGCCGCGACGGCCACGGCGGCCGTCGCCGAAGTCGTCGTCGTCCTGCGGGCCGGCGTTGCGGTCCTGACGGCCGCCGCCCTGCTGCTGCGGCTGCTGACGGTCCTGGCCCCGGTCCTGACGGTCCCGGTCCTGACGGTCCTGACGGCCGCCCTGGCCGCCGCCCTGCTGCTCGTCGCCCTTGCCGCGCCGGTCACGGTCCCGGCCGCGGTCACGGCGGTCACGGCGGCCGCGGCCCTCGCCGTCGGCGTCGCCCTGCGGCTGCGTCGCGGGCGTCTCGGCCTTCGACTCGCTCTTCGCCTCGGCGACGACGGTCTCGGCGCCGCTCGCGGTGGGGCTGCCGGCCTCGGCGGTGGCCCGGCGACGGCGGCGCTCGGCCGGCGCGTCGTCCCCGCCACGCTCGGCGTCGCCCGTGCGGGTGCCGCCGGCGGGCTGGCCGGGGATCTCGATCTGCTGCTGGGCCACGGCCTGCTCGGCGGGGGCCTCGGCGGCCTGCTCCGCCTTCTTCTCGGCGACCTCGTCGCCCGTACGGGCCTTGGAGGTGGCCCGGCGCTTCGGCTTGGTCTCGGTGGCGCTCTCGGCGGCCTTGGGGGCGGAGCCCCCACCGGCCTGCGCCTCCTTGATGACCTCGATCAGCTGGCTCTTGCGCATCCGCGCCGTGCCCCTGATACCGAGGCCGGATGCGACCTGCTGAAGCTCGGCCAGCACCATGCCCTCAAGGCCGGTACCACGGCGCCGCCGGGAGCCGGCACCGGTGGCAGGCGCGGAGGCGTCCGTGGCGGGCGCGGCAGCGGTCTCCTCGACACGTGCGCCCATCAGATCGGTGGTGTCGCTCACGAAGGGTCCTTCCCTGGAGCGGACGTCGGCCTGTCTGGCTCGGCGACCGGTTGTGCTGTCCGGCTGCGGTCCTTGCTGTGTGGACCGTGCCGGGGCGGTGGTCCGCCAAAGCGGCGGAGAGAATTTCTGGTGACGGCGCTTCCCCAGCCGTGGCACCCGGTGTCACGTGGCGTGGTAGCACCAATTCCGGAGCGTGCCCAGCGGCCCTCTCAGTGCCCGCGTACGACGTACTGCCCAGGTACGGCATACGAAACGCTGAGTGGCTTGGGAGACTCCCGGAAGAATGTCTGTCCCGGACGGGGACGTGAAGCACCTCGCCATGGTGGGGTCGGGTGCAGACTTGAGGTTAACACTACCGGATCCAACAAACATTCCCCCTCTCCAAATCCGGCAACCGTGCGCAGTTAAATGTCACTGGAGGGCGCGAGCGGCAGCACGCTCGCTCCCTGGACGTCGAGGTTCAGCCGGTTGGCGGCCCACTCCGAGCCCGCCAGGGCTTCGATCTTTTCGGCGCTCGCGACGTCGGCCAGCGCCATGACGGTGGGTCCGGCGCCGGAGATCACGGCCGGGATCCCGTCGGCGCGCAGCCGCTCCACCAGCGCCGCGCTCTCCGGCATGGCCGGGGCGCGGTACTCCTGGTGCAGACGGTCCTCGGTGGCGGGCAGCAGCAGCTCGGGGCGCCTGGTGAGGGCCTCGACGAGCAGGGCGGCACGGCCCGCGTTGGCGGCGGCGTCGACGTGCGGCACGGTGCGCGGGAGCAGTCCGCGCGCGGTCTCCGTCAGGACCGGCTTCCCGGGCACGAAAACCACCGGAACGATGGAATCGGCGGGCTCCATCCTGATCGCCCGGGCGGCGCCGGACTCCATCCAGGAGAGCGTGAAGCCGCCCAGCAGACAGGCCGCGACGTTGTCGGGGTGGCCCTCGATCTCGGTGGCCAGTTCGAGGAGCGCGGCGTCGTCGAGCCTGGCCTCGCCGCCTATGGTCACGGCGCGCGCGGCGACGATGCCGGCGCAGATGGCGGCGGAGGAGGAGCCCAGACCGCGACCGTGCGGGATGCGGTTGGCGCACACGATCTCCAGGCCGCGGGGCTGTCCGCCCAGCAGGTCGAAGGCGGTGCGCAGGGAGCGTACGAGAAGGTGGCTCTCGTCACGCGGCAGCGTCTCGCTGCCCTCACCCGCGATGTCGATGTGCAGCCCGGAGTCGGCCACCCGTACGACGACATCGTCGTAGAGCCCCAGTGCGAGGCCCAGGGCATCGAAGCCCGGACCGAGGTTGGCGCTGGTGGCGGGGGTGCGCACCCGGACGGCGGCGGCGCGGAACGCTGGACCGGCCATCGCTCGATGACTCTCCTTGAGCTGCGTGATGGTCGAATGACACTCGATAGGTACCTGAGGGAACCTCGGGCCGCGGAGGCGGCACGGCACCGCGCCATATGCGGAGGCATATGCAGCGGGCGGGTTCGGTACAGCCTATCGAAGGAAGGTTCTGTGGCGACATAGGGCGCACAGGAGGCGCACGATGCGTGTCGTAAGCCCCTTGTGCCCCCTCCTTAGGGAGTCCCCTGTTCAGGACCCCGCGGTCGGTTCACCGGTTGCCCGGCCGGGGTTGGCCGAGCATTGCCCGAGAAGCGCTCGTGCGGTTCTCGGGCAACGCTCCAGCGGTTCTCTAGGCGAGCCCGAGCCGCTCGGCCGCGGCGGCCGCGTCGACGGGCACGGTGACCGGCTGGGGAGCGCCGGCCACGGCCCAGTCGGGGTCCTTCAGGCCGTTGCCGGTGACGGTGCAGACGATGCGCTGTCCCGGGTCGACCTTGCCCTGCTCGGCGGCCTTGAGCAGACCGGCGACGGAGGCGGCGGAGGCGGGCTCCACGAAGACACCCTCCTGCGCGGCCAACAGCCGGTAGGCGCGCAGGATTTCACGGTCCGTCACCTCGTCGATGAAGCCCTCGGACTCGTCCCGGGCGGCGAGCGCGAACTGCCAGGAGGCGGGGTTGCCGATCCGGATCGCGGTGGCGATGGTCGAGGGGTCCTTGACGATCTCACCGCGCACGATGGGCGCGGAGCCGGAGGCCTGGAATCCCCACATCCGGGGCGTCCCGGCCGCGATCCCGTCCGCGGCGTACTCCTTGTAACCCTTCCAGTACGCGGTGATGTTGCCCGCGTTGCCGACCGGCAGGACGTGGATGTCGGGCGCGTCGCCGAGCATGTCCACGATCTCGAAGGCGGCCGTCTTCTGCCCCTCGATGCGCACCGGGTTCACCGAATTGACCAACGCCACCGGGTAGTTCTCGCTCAGGTTGCGGGCGAGGGTGAGGCAGTCGTCGAAGTTGCCGTCGACCTGGAGGATCTTCGCGCCGTGCACGAGGGCCTGGCCCATCTTGCCGAGCGCGATCTTGCCGCGCGGCACGAGCACGGCGCAGACCATGCCGGCGCGCACGGCGTAGGCCGCGGCGGAGGCGGAGGTGTTGCCGGTGGAGGCGCAGATGACCGCCTGCGCGCCCTCCTCCTTGGCCTTGCTGATGGCCATGGTCATACCGCGGTCCTTGAAGGACCCGGTCGGGTTCGCGCCCTCCACCTTCAGGTGGACCTCGCACCCCGTGCGCTCGGAGAGCACCTGCGCGGGCACGAGGGGCGTGCCGCCCTCGCGGAGCGTCACGACCGGCGTGGTGTCGGAGACGGGCAGCCGGTCCCGGTACTCCTCGATGATTCCGCGCCACTGGTGGGTCATTGCTGGTTACTCTCCTTCAACCCGCATGATGCTGGCGACACCCCGCACGGTGTCGAGCTTGCGCAGCGCCTCGACGGTCCCGGACAGGGAGGCGTCGGAGGCCCGATGGGTGACGACGACGAGGGAGGCCTCGCCGTCCTTGCCCGTCTGCCGAACCGTATCGATGGAAACCCCGTGCTCGGCGAACACGGTGGCGACCTGGGCGAGAACACCCGGTTTGTCGGCGACGTCGAGGCTGATGTGGTAGCGCGTGACGACATCGCCCATCGGCGACACGGGCAGGGCGGCGTACGCCGACTCGCCGGGCCCCGTTGCCCCGCTGAGCCGGTTGCGGCAGACGGCGACCAGGTCGCCGAGGACCGCGGAGGCGGTCGGGGCGCCGCCGGCGCCGGGACCGTAGAACATCAGCTGGCCGGCCGCGTCCGACTCCACGAAGACGGCGTTGTAGGCGCCGCGCACGGAGGCGAGCGGATGGGTCAGCGGAATCATCGCGGGGTGCACGCGGGCCGTCACCGAGCCGCCGTCCCCGGCGCGCTCGCAGATGGCCAGCAGCTTGATGGTGCAGCCCATGTTCTTGGCGGAGGCGAAGTCGGAGGCGGTGACCTCGGTCATGCCCTCGCGGTAGACGTCGTCGAGGCGCACCCGCGAGTGGAAGGCGATCCCGGCGAGGATGGCGGCCTTGGCGGCGGCGTCGAAGCCCTCGACGTCGGCGGTGGGGTCGGCTTCCGCGTACCCGAGCGCGGTGGCCTCGTCGAGGGCCTCCTGATAACCGGCGCCCGTCGAGTCCATCTTGTCGAGGATGAAGTTGGTGGTCCCGTTGACGATCCCCAGCACCCGGTTGACCTTGTCGCCGGCGAGGGACTCGCGCAGCGGCCGGATCAGCGGGATGGCACCGGCGACGGCGGCCTCGTAGTAGAGGTCCTTGCCGTTCTGCTCGGCGACCGCGTGCAGGGCGGCGCCGTCCTGGGCGAGCAGCGCCTTGTTGGCGGAGACCACGGAGGCGCCGTGCTCGAAGGCGGTGGTGATGAGGGTACGGGCGGGCTCGATGCCCCCGATGACCTCGACGACGACGTCGATGTCCCCCCGCTTGACCAGGGCGGTCGCGTCCGTGGTGACCAGGCTCGGGTCGATGCCCTCGCGCACCTTGGAGGGCCGTCGTACGGCGACGCCGGCCAGCTCGATCGGGGCACCGATGCGCTGCGCGAGGTCGTCGGCGTGCGTCGTCATGATGCGCGCCACCTCTGAGCCGACAACCCCACAGCCCAGCAGCGCCACCTTCAGCGGACGCGTACGCATCATCCGACCTCGTTTCCTCATACCGTCTACGGTTGGACCAGTCTCACTCACCGGACGGGAGTTTCTACCCTTCGTCCGGATCGTGAGACATCTATTTCATTTTGTGGCGGTGGCCGACAGGAGATCTTCCGTCTGCGCCATCCGGGTGGTCGGACACCGTCGGACACCGTCCGAGAATGCCGTGCGATGCCGTCGAATGCCCTCGGATGCCGTGGAAAGTGCCGTCGAAATGCCGTCGGAATCCCTCTCGGAATGCCGAGGCGCTCCGGCTTCGGAATGCCGAGGCGATCCGGCTTCGGAATACCGAGGCGATCCGGCGCGGTCCGGCGTCCCGCGACGACGGACGACGGACGTCGACGGCCCCCGGTCGGACATCATCCGACGTCGAGGCGCAGGAGGTCCTCCTCCGTCTCGCGGCGGACGATGACCCGGGACTCGCCGTCGCGCACCGCGACGACGGGCGGCCGGAGCACATGGTTGTAGTTGCTCGCCATGGACCGGCAGTAGGCACCGGTGGCCGGTACGGCGATCAGGTCACCGGGTGCCAGGTCGCCCGGCAGGAACGCGTCCTTGACGACGATGTCCCCGCTCTCGCAGTGCTTGCCGACGACTCGGGCGAGCATCGGCTCGGCATCGCTCGTCCGCGACACGAGAGCGACGCTGTACTCGGCGTCGTACAACGCGGTCCGGATGTTGTCGGACATGCCGCCGTCGACGGAGACATAGGTGCGCAGCCCGTTGAGGGGCTTGATGGTGCCGACCTCGTAGAGCGTGAAGGCGGTCGGCCCGACGATGGCCCGCCCCGGCTCGACGGAGATACGCGGCGTCCGCAGCCGGGCGGCCTCGCACTCCCGGGTGACGATCTCGGTGAGCGCCTTGGCGATCTCGTGCGGCTCGCGGGGGTCGTCGTCGCTGGTGTAGGCGATCCCGAGACCGCCGCCGAGGTCGATCTCGGGCAGCTCGACCCCGTGCTCGTCCCGGACGTCCTTGAGCAGCCCGACCACCCGGTGCGCGGCGACCTCGAAGCCGGACATGTCGAAGATCTGCGATCCGATGTGCGAGTGGATCCCGATGAGCTCCAGTCCGTCCAGCTGGAGCGCCCGCCGCACGGCCTCCGCGGCCTGCCCCCCGGCGAGCGGGATCCCGAACTTCTGGTCCTCGTGCGCGGTGGCGATGAACTCGTGCGTGTGTGCCTCGACGCCGACGGTGATACGGATCTGCACGCGCTGCCGCTTGCCGCGGGACTGGGCGATGTGCGCGACCCGCACGATCTCCTGGAAGGAGTCGAGCACGATCCGCCCGACGCCGGCCTCGACCGCCCGCTCGATCTCCTCCGTCGACTTGTTGTTGCCGTGGAAGGCGATCCGGTCGGCGGGCATCCCGGCGGAGAGGGCGGTGGTCAGCTCGCCGCCGGAGCACACGTCGAGATTGAGCCCCTCCTCGTGCAGCCAGCGCACGACGGCCCGCGACAGGAAGGCCTTGCCGGCGTAGAACACGTCGGCGTCCGGCCCGAAGGCGGTGCGCCAGGCGCGCGCCCGGGCCCGGAAGTCGTCCTCGTCGAGGACGTAGGCGGGCGTGCCGAACTCCTCGGCGAGGGTCTTCACGTCGACACCGCCGACGGTGACGACCCCGTCGGCGTCGCGCGTGACGGTCTGGGCCCACACCTTGGAGTCGAGGGAGTTCAGGTCGGCGGGCGGAGCGGCGTAGTGGCCCTCGGGCAGGACATCGGCGTGCCGGGGCCCGGCGGGGTGTGCGGAACGGCTCATTGCTCTTCTGGCGCTCTCTTCAGAGGTGATCGGGTGCGTCGATGCCGAGCAGGGACAGGCCGCCGGCCAGCACCGTCCCGGTGGCTTCGGCGAGGGCGAGCCGGGCACGGTGGGCGGCCGAGGGTTTCTCGTCGCCGCGGGGCAGCACGGTCGGCAGGAACGGCAGGGCGGCATCGGCGACGGTGACGAGATGCCGGGCGAGCCGGTCGGGGGCGCGGTGGGTGGCCGCGGCGGTGAGGATGCGGGGGTAGTCGGCGAGGGCGGTGACCAGGGCGCCGGGGGTGCCGGGGGTGCCGGGGGCACCTGAGGCGCCGGGAATACGTGGGGTGCGGACACCCGGAGTGCCGGTGACACCCGGAGTGCCGGGAACACGTGCGGTGCCGGTGACACCCGGAGCGCCGGGAACACGTGCGGTGCCGGTGACACCCGGAGCGCCGGGAACACGTGCGGTGCCAGGGACACCCGGAGTGCCGGGAACACGTGCGGTGCCAGGGACACCCGAAGCGCCGGAGACACCCAGGGTGCCGGGGACGTCACCGGGTTCGGCGTCGAAGCCGAGCCGTCCGGCACCGCGGACGACGGCTCGCACCCTGGCGTGGGCGTACCGCACCCGGAAGAGCGGGTTGCTCTCGCGCTGCACCAGGTGGTCGGCGGTGATCCGGGGCCGGTCGTGGGCAGCGGGATACAGCAGGGCCCACTGGGCGGCGTCGGGCCCGAGCGGGGCCGGGTCCTCGGGCGCCGGCACCGGCCGGAGGCTGACGGGCTCGCCGTGACCGACCTCACCGCGCCCACCCTGGGTCGCGACGATCCGTACGACGGCGTCGGCGACGACCTCGGCCCGGACGTCGTACGGCACCCGCAGCGCGACCACCTGCCCGGCGAGGGCGTCGCCGTGGCCGTAGCCGAGGCCGAGGGCGCGAATCTCGGCGACCAGGGTCGCCGTGGGGGACACGGTGGGGCTGAGGCTGATGTTGAGAAACCCGGGCCCGGTGACGACGACGTCCTCGACGCCGGCCGCGTCCGCGAGATGGGGCACCAGGATCTCGGCGACCCGCATCGGGGGCTGCCCGGCCGGGCGGGCGAGCTGCAGCGCGATGTTGGTGGCGTAGTCCCCACACCCACCGGGCCCCGGAGGCGTGACCACGGCCCGCTCCGGCACGCTCACGCTCAGCTCCCCCTCGTCAACAGCACGACGCACCGCGCGCAGCACGGTACGGGAGAGCTCGACGGGGGTCACGGGACAAGCCTAGGGGAGGAGGGGGCGGGGCAGGCGACCCGGTTTGAGAGGGTCCGGCATGTGGACGGCAGGCCGGAGCGCGCGACGCGGCAGAGGGGCTACGGACTTATGCGCCCACGGACTTACGGCCCGAATGAAACCGGAGGTAGGTAGGCAGGAAGGAAGGCAGATAGACAGACAGATCCACGGCCACACGGGATTGATGTGGGCCGCAGGATCGGTCACTGACCGCACGTCGGTCACCGACCGCACGTCGGGCCACTGACCGCACGTCGGTCACCGACTGGACGGCCGCGGCCGCTACGGGCAGACGGGGTTGCCCCCGGCCCTCTCCCCGGAGAACTCGACCTCGCCGGCCTCGCCGCCGTCTCCCCCGCGCTCCCGCTCCTCCGACTCCTCCGGCCGTCGCCGCCGCTCCATCAACTCCCTGACGAGCCGCACGAGTTCGGACGGCTCGAAGGGCTTGGCGAGGAAGGCGTCGACGCCGACGTCGAGACCGGTCTCCACCTCGTACTGGGTACAGGCGCTGACGATGGCGAGGGGAAGGTCGTGGGTGCGGGGGTCGGCACGGAGCAGAGCGGCGGTCCGCAGACCGTCGAGCCGGGGCATGACGACGTCGAGGGTGATCACATCGGGCCGCACCTGATGAACGACATCCAGACACTCGGCACCATCGGCCGCGGTCACGACCTCGAGACCCTCCAGTTCGAGATTGACCCTGATCAGCTGCCGGATGACCTTGTTGTCGTCCACAACAAGCACCCGGCCCGACACCCCTGGCACAACTCGAGAGTAGGTCCGGACCGGCCACCGCGTCCGGGTTTTCCCGACTTCCGCCCCGCACGGGGAGCGACCCCGGGAAACCCGTTCCTGATCACCCCGACCGAGCTGGTAGTGTTCTACCCGTCGCCGCGAGCAACAGCTCAACGCCAGACGCCCCCGTAGCTCAGGGGATAGAGCAACGGCCTCCGGAGCCGTGTGCGCAGGTTCGAATCCTGCCGGGGGCACTTCGCTTGAAGTGCCTAAAGACCCCGCCATCAGCGCGTTTGCTGAGTGCGGGGTCTTGTTGCATGTGCAGGCCGATGCTGCCGAAAGCAGCCGTTTGCCAGTGATCACGTTGTAATAGCGTGTTGATCTTGCTGGCGTCTTCGCAGCTCAGCAGCAGCTCGCAGGCTTCCCGGGTGTCACGCCGCCATCTCTAAGCGGACCCCCAGAACGGCTCCTGGAACATCGCGTCCATTCCGACCTCCGAGAGATTGATGCCGTCAGTCACTGCCTGTCCAGATGTCTGAACGCATGGCGTTCCGGGTCTCCAAGCGCAGGTCCAGGTACCTGCGCGTCAGCTCCTCGAACTGATCACTGTCAAGACGCGCCCCAGCGCTTACGGCATCGCGCATCATTCGGACCGCCCGACTGCACTCCTCAGCCAGCACCACGACGGTACGCGGGGCGAGAAGCTCCAACTCGTGGCGGGACGCGTAGCAGTGCGTGTACGCCGCCCGTGTCTGCCGATACCGCTCGCTCGCATCAAGGTCAGGTACGGCGGCGATGTTCCGCAGATCACTTCCAGCCTGGGCATGAGCCGCAAGGAACCTCGCGTACAGCTCTTGTCGCGTTTTACGCCACTCCTTCGCCGTCTCTCTCTGTGTCTTTCGATGCTCCACCAGCAGCGTTGATCCCATGGCGATCACGGCGCCCGTAAGTGTGGCAAGTAGCGGCATCCAGGTCATTTCGAAACAGTAGGGCGCATTCGCGTCCAACTACCCTGACCTGCCAGGTGATACCGCGTAGTCGGCCGCTGAGGCGCCTCCACGGTTCAACCGTTGCCGACACCCGTTCGCCACCCAAGCTGTTCATATCGGCAGGGCACCTGGCCCACGACGTTAGCCCCGAGCCGTGAAGGCTCGAGGCTATGAGAGTCGTTCGTGCTGATCGTCTCTCGGTGTTCCTGCTTAGCCCTCTCCGAGTCCTCTCATGATCCGCTCGTTCATCTCCTGCTCCTGACCGTCGATGCACTTCGCATAGATCTTCAGAAGGACGTCCACCGAATGGCCCGCGCGAGCGGCGACCTCCGGCGCCGGCACTCCGGAGTTGAGCCACTGGGACACACCCGCGTGGCGGAGGTCGTACGGCCGGAAGGCCAGAACCGAAGAGACCTGGTCGGGGACGAGCGCCAGTTCCCGAGCCTGCTTCCAGGCGCGGGAGTACGACGAGGCGGCGATCACGTTCCCCCGCTCGCTGGAGAACAGCCGGCCGTCCTCCGCCGTACCGAACTCCCTGAGGTGATCCCGAAGCAGGCGCACCAGCGGAGGCGGGATCGGAACGATGCGCACCTCACCGTGAGCCCGTTGCTTGAGTCCACGCCGATCGTGCGCCTCCCCGGAGTCCGTCCACGCCTTTCCGGCCGTCGGACGAGTCTCCGCCAGCTCGATACGCCCCCATCCGGTCGCGGGGAGCTTGCAGTCGGAGCGGCGAAGCCCCAGAGCCTCCCCCGGCCGCATGGCCGCGTAGTACAGGCAGCCGAAGAACGCCCGCAGCCGTCGACCGCTCGCCCGGTCGTAGCCGCCCACGTACGTGAGCGCGGTCAACAGCTCCCGAGCCTGGCGAGGGTTGACCACCACGCGGCGGTCAACTTCCTGCACGGCCCGTTTCCCCCGCTTGCGCCGGACGCGGCTCAGCGGGTTGGACGGCAGGTGTTCGAGCTCGACGGCGTACTCAAGCACGTTGAAGACCACCGCACGCCGCCTCCGGTACGTCTGGGTCGCCGCAGGCTTGCCGTCCAGCCTCCGGCCCAGCACGTCGATCAGCTCATGGACCCGAGCGATCTCTTGCAGCTCTCCCACCGGTAACGACGCCTTCTCGATCCACCGCACCGCGGCGGCGATCTCCTCCGGCCGCTCCCGCTCCCTACGAGGTACGGGCAGCACGTACGAGCGCAGCGCCCGCCGCAACACCTCAGGAGCAGGCCGCCCCCGCCCCGGCTTCACGAGGACGGGAACGACCGTCGCCAGTGCATCCGTCACACTGTCCCGCTGCTTGGCAGACGCCTCTGCCCAACGACTGTCCACGTACTTCACCGCCAGGTCGAGGAACGACAGAGCAGCTTTGCCACCACGCAGCGAATCGGGCAGACCGGTGACCGTGTCGAACGGCTCGCCCTTGTCGAGCGCGCCCACCAGCTTCGCGCGGAAGCGGTCGGCCAACGTCTTGGTCTTGTACGACTCGCTGAACGGCTGGCCGTCGACGACCCAGCGCACGAGGTAAGTCGGTTTCTTGGTGGTCTTGTTGACGGAGATCTTCCAGACGGAGACCTTGTACGACTTCACGACGCCGCCCCCTCCGCCCGCTCCTCCAACCAGTCGTTCAGCGCGTCCCGCCGAACCCGGAGCTCCCCGTTGGGCAACCGGATGCAGGCAGGAGCGATGCGCAGTTCCCGCCAGCGGTAGAAGGTGCGTCGGGAGATGCCGCCCAGTTCGTCGAGCACCTGCCGAACGGTGAGCAGTTCCGCCGTCTTCGCACGGCTGTCACGTGCCACGACGACCACCGCCCTCCCGCACCGAAGCGGCCAGGAGCTCCCCCGCCGGCGAGTAGCCGCGCCCCGCATAACGCCACTGGCCGACCGTCGCGGTCGGGACGTCAGCCAGACCGAGGGATGCCCGCTGCTGCTCCGCACGGTGGTCGGCACGGGCCTGTCGAAGAGCAGTCAACGTCGTCGAGTAGCGCCGCGACTTGCTGGAGAAGTGGCCGCCGTACCCGAGCATGTGCGCCCAGCGACGAAGCCCGAGCGGCTCGAACTCCGGCAGGCCGCCCAGCCACCAACACGTGCCGATCATGCGCAGCACATGGGCCCGGACGGGCAGCATGACCATGTCCTGCGCGTCGTAGATCCGGCCGTCCACCGCGCCGGCGGACTCCGCTCCCTTCGTCGCGTACTTGGCGATGTAGCCCGCGACGGCCCCCGCAGAGGCGGGCCGCTCCCCCGCGTCCCGGCGGTACGAGGTGACAGGCCGTACGTCGACCTGACCGCCGAAACGCAGCTCCCGCGGACCAACGACGTCCGCGCCCGGGGCCGGAAGCCGCACCCGACCAGCCACCACCGGAACGGCCTCCGCCAGCAGTGCCGTAGTCGCCCAGTCGGGCGGAGGTGACTCGGGTCCCTCCGGTCCGTCGAGGCGGATCACCCCATGGAAGTGGACCAGGCCCCGCCGCTGATACTCGGCAACCTTCGCGTACGACAGTCGGGCGACTTCCCCGAACTCCGTACGCGACAAACCAGCCCGCCGAGCGACCTCCCGCCGCAGCTCCAGCCCGAACCGGTGCCAGAGCCGACCGGCGAACGCGTGCCAGAGAACGGCACCCGCGTAGTCGTAGCAGCGCGGGCAGAGCGGTTCGCCGAGTCGGGACTCGTCGGCCGCATGGCGCGCACCGCATCCGAGCGGCCGCCCGTGTGGGCAGCACTCCCCCGGCCGGCGGGGACGACAGGCCCGTACGAGCCCATCGCGTTCCCGCCGAGTGTGGACCGGGCCGAAGCCGGGAGCGGTGAGCGTGGCGAACACGCGCGGGTACCCGATCACCGCCTCGTTGACGTTCTTGCCGCCGACGAGTCCGGCCCGCACGAGTTGGTACGTGTCCGCCCGGTACAGCGCCGAGCAGGCCGGGCAGACCGTCGCCCGTCGGTTGCCGCATGCGGTGAGCAGGCGACCGCCGTAGACGTCCGAACCGAACGAGAGCAGAGCCGCGCCCGTGGTCGTGTCGAAGACGGTCGCCGTGCCGACCAGGTGAATCGGGTTGGTGCAACCGCCGAGGCTGACGATGTTCCGGCGCCAGGCGCCGAAGTCGGGTTCCGATGCCCTGGCGACCAAAGCGGCAGCGCTGCCCGGTACGAGGGTCGTGGTCATCGTCGACCACCGCGCCCACCGAACGCATGCTGCATCACGGCCGAGATTGCCTCAGGCCGAGTCTTGGCGCTGAACCGGAACGTCGGATCCGTGAGCCAGACCGCGGCAGCGTGCGCCGGGCACAGGTGCTGCTCGGTATCGTCGAACCCGACGAGGACCACACGTTCGGATCCCTCGCAGGTCGAGACCTCGGGATCGTCTCCCTTCAGGTCGCAGTCGGGCAGCGGAGATTTGCGCGAATGATGCGCAGTGGACAAAGTGGGAGTGCTCCTTTCACTGCTCACGTGGCGGATGGAGTGGGTTCCTGACGGGGTCGGGTTTGGCGACTTCGCGCCCCGTCGGGAGCCCGTCGTACGGGCGATCACTGCCGGTCCTTGGGCGGGATCGCAATGACGCTGTAGGCGATCGGTCCGAAGTCACGGCGTGCGTCGTAGTAGCCCTCGCCGATGTCCTCGACGGGCACGCCGAGGAACGCGGCGACATGCTCCGCGCCCTCCCTGCGCGCTGCGGGGTCGGACGCGTCGACGAAGACGCCGAAGGCCGCGTTGCGCGGGACGAGGACAGCGGGGTTGGCGGTCAGGAAGTCCGCCAGCTCCCGAAGACCGGCGATGAACGCGTCCCGGTCACCGGAGCGGATGACGTACTCGGACACAGGAAGTCCCTTTCTCTTCCCAACAGGTGCTTTCAGAAGCGGAGTTGACCGAGGAAGCCGTTCACGCCGTCGAGGAACGCCTGAGCGAACGGCGCGGCCACGGTCTTGGAGAGCAGGAAGCCGAAGGCTCCGCAGAGCAGCGCGTCGGCCCACCGCAGGTACCGGATGCGCAGCAGGAACCAGATCAGCAGGCCCAGCAGGAGAACGGCAGACATGGACACCAGCACGGCAGGCCCCTTTCACGGCGCTTCGACGTGCAGCTCGGACAGGACAGGAGTCAGGTGCGCGTACTCGGCGGCAACGGCTTCCGCCTCCGCCTCGGTGATCAGGTGCGAGCGGGCCCGTTCCCAGCCGTCGCCGGAAGCGAGGACGGCAGTACCGGCCTGTTCCGGTGTGATGGCCTGCGCCGCCTTCAGCGCATCGGGGTTGAGGTCGCCAAGCGCCATTTCGGCTGTTCCGGGGTCGGCCACGCGGTGACAGACCCGGCCCCCGAGCTGCGCTCGCAGGGCGGTGACCCCGGGCCCCAGGTCGGAGCCGACGCGTTGGCCGGCGACGACGAGGAACACCCCCAGTGCCGCACCGAGCTGAGCGAGCCGGATGAGTGCCGTACCGGCCGCCTGCGCTTCGTCCTTCTCGCTGCGGCTCGCGACGAGGAACAGCTCCGCGATCTCGTCAACGATCACGACAACGGGTACGGGACGTTCCTTGTCCGGCAGACCCCAGACGTTTCGCACCCGTGCCGCCCGGCACACGCTCATGCGGTCGAGGGTCAGATCAACGAGCGCGGCCAGCAGCCTGACCGCTTGTTCACGGTTGGTCGCGAGGGCGGACAACCGCGGCTCGTAGAGGGACAGCTCCATGCCACCCTTGCAGTCGATCCCGACCAAGGCGACATGCTGCGGGGCGAGACCCGCCACGAGCGCGTTGATCAGTGTCGACTTGCCGGAACGGGTGGCCCCCACGATCAGCCAGTGCGGCACGCGCCGCAGGTCGACCACCCACGAGGCCCCGGTCTCCAGCACGCCCACGGCCACCCGGAGCAGATGGCCAGGGCCCCGCTGCTTCGGCACCCGCGGAGCGGCCAACGGATCGGACGCCGACGCGACGACCCTTACGACCCCCGGCTTCCATGAGGTCACCCGCACCGCGTGCACCTGCCAGTCCTCCGCCATGGCGGGCGCCGCCTTGACGAAGTCCTCGGGCACCTGCCCTGGTAACAGCCGGACCAGCAACACGAAGCCGCCGGCAGTCGGCCGTATGAGACCGCGGTGCGGCACACGCGGCTGTGGCGGAGGCGCGCCGTTGCCGACGAGCCCGGAGACGACCGTAAGCGCCGGTCGTCGGCTCACGGCGAGCCCGCACCCGGCCATCAAGGGCCGCCAGGTCCGCATGACCCGGAAGGCGGCGACCGGGAAGCCGAGTAACAGCCACCAGGCGACGGGATGACGGCGGCGCAGGGCCGGGCCCGCCAGAAGCAAGCCCGACACCAGCACTGCCGCCACCAACAGCACCCAACTCGGCCCGGTCGCACCGGCCGATGTGGTGGTGGAGGCCAGTTTCATCACTGCCCGGCCCCCTTGCCCGCCGGGGCGGGAGCGCTCAGGGGCCGGATCTCCGCCGCACGGAACGCGATCCCGTGCCGCCCCTCGTTCTCCCAAGGCGTGGCGACCAGGTCCCGCACGGCCACCGGCATGCCGAGCTGCACACCGGCCGGCTCACCGGCCACGCTCACGGTCACGACGTCGGCCGACGCCCCGGCCATCAGGCACAGGCCGACCTGGTACATGGTCTTGCCGGTCTCGCGGTCGACCCGCAACTGACCGGTCTCTCGGTTGGCGACCCGCGGAGCCGGGGGCACGGCGCAGATGATCCCCGTGAACTTCGCGGTGTCGATCGGAAGGCTTGCCACTGTTCGTCTCTCCTCGTCTCTGGCACCCGCAGGCCGATCCTGCGGGTTGCTAGACCACCCGTAGTACGGGTGATGCCAGACCAGAGTGACGACCCGTAGTACGGGTTGTCAACCGACCTAGCGATACGAGAAACTGCCCACGATCGTGGGCAAGCCGTCCACGGCGACGGACAGCCGCAGAAGCCACCGCCACGGAGGGCCCGCATGCCGCCGAAGAACACGCAGCCGAAGTACCGGCAAATCGCCGACTACCTGCGCGATGGCATCCTGCACGGCACCTTCCCGGCCGGCCAACCACTCCCCTCCGAGGAGGCGTTGGCGAAACAGTTCGGCGTGACGCGCCCCACAGTCCGTCAGGGTCTGGCCGAGCTCAGGGCATCAGGTCTCGTCGAGGCCATCATGGGCCGCGGCACCTTCGCCCGCTCCCCCCACAGCCGCCCCGGCCTCACCCGCCCGCGCGGCGTACGCCGAGCCTCGGACGGCCGCTACATCGAGGCCGACGGCATCCGCTGGACCGACGCCGAGCCACCGGTAGCCATCCGCACCGACGCTCCGTTGGCCCTCGCCGACCTGCTCCGCATCCCGCCGGGCGAGCCGATGTTCACGTACGACGCCCTCCAGACGGCCGACAACGGCCACCTCCGCCAACTTCACCGGACGTACGTGCCGTTCTCGGTCCTTGTAGACACCAAGTACGAGGAAGAAGCCCCACCGCCAGCGCCGGAGCTCTACGCCGCCCTCTCCGACCTGGGCCACGAACTCCACTTCACGGAGTACGTCCGAACGCGGATGCCCCTGCCGGACCAGGCACAGGCCCTCCGACTCGGGAACGGGGTGCCACTTCTCCATGTCCTGCGCGTGACACTCACAGTGGCGGACAAGCCCTTGGCCCTGGAGGAGTTCCACCTACCGGGCGACGAGTTGGAACTGTCGTTCAGGCTGTAGTCGGACCCCTGGTGGCTCAGACTTTCTTCACGTGATCAAGGCGGCTCGCTCCGCTCACCGCGCGCGGCCCGGCCCCCGGCCGGGCCTGCGCTCCTGTCTCCGCCCCGCTCCAGCCCGGCCGGCGCCCGTGCCGCGCTCTGAGCAATCAGTCGCCCGATGCCCAGAGAAGGGGTACGTCGCCTCCGGCGTGAGCTCTTGAGTATCGTACATGCGAGAGCTCATTTGCAATTATCCTTGTACCACTGCTCCATTAGCGTGTTAACTACATTGGCAGTGTGGCAGTCGTAATTCCAATTCTTCTCCGTCATCTTTTTATTCTCTTCATTCAGGTTGAACTGGAAGTCTCCATCGAGCATGATGGGAGGTACAAGAAAACCTGAACTTCCTTTAGCGGCGAGCTTGGCGGCTCTATTGACGACATCGCCCATGTAGACGACATCAGAGATCCCACTTCCGCTATAGCCAGCCTTGATCATCAGCGCTCTGCCGTAGGCGGCCCCGATTCCTACTGAAATCGGTTCGCTGTATCCGGCTTTCCCGAGTTTATGGTTGAGCACCTTAACCAGGCTATTGCATTGCGCAATCACGGAGAAGACTTCATCAATATTGCTCTTGTATGGGGTATTGAAGACGGCCCAAACGCCATCCCCCACAATATTAATCTCTCTGGCTTGCTCACTTCCATTCATGATGGCCACCATCTCGGAAATGTATGCCCGGTAAAGTTTGGCCAGCTTGGGTCTCTTGTATTTATCCGGTAGGCTCGACGACTTCCGGATGTCGACGAATACCGCAGAACATTTAGCATAGAAGCCGTTGGTATAGGTAAGCCTGTCCCGGTCGGGAAGTTCGTTCACCTCTTCATAGTTGCCGGATGGCAAAGCCAGGATATCGTCGATGCGTGAAAAGCTAGAGATGTAGTTATAGGTTTTGTGGTTGCTGTCCATTGTTACCTATCCCGTTCTACTTCACGTAGAGAGCTGCTGCCGTGGCCGTGAGTGCAGGAAGGGCGAGAAGCAAGCTCGTCAGTCCGTAATTACCCCAGCGGTATTTGTCGCGTGCGACGTGGGCATTGGCCCAAATCTGAGCCGCAATTTCAGCTACGAGCAGATCACTATCGGCTGTGAGTGCCTTTAGCTGCTCCACATACGTATCGCTTCCCTGTTTTCGGACATGCTTGCGAGCGATGTGGTGGTAGTACAGAGCACTCTTCGGTTCTTCACGCGAACGCAGTCGTGGGCGGAGCGCCATTCCTGCGCACAGGGCAGCCGTAGCTGCAAAGAAGGCACAGGCGACCGTACAGATCAAGGATGGCAGGTTTAGTTTCTTCTCGTCCTTTAGCAGGTTATAAAGAATCGCAGCAACAACTCCGGAAGAGGCGAGAGTGGCCGCCGCCTTTGATTCGGCATGCTTAATCCAGTCGACCACGAGAGACAAGGCTTTCCAGGCCTGATCGGGATTAGATATGAATGAGGGAGCGGCAGGCTTATTGCGGAGCCATCTATCTCTCTTCACCAGCGTCTCCAAAATTCGCGAGATGATTCAGTGTCTAGCTACAGTTCTCTTTATACCAGGCTTCCATTTCTGAATTTACAACGTTTCCGCTCCAACATTGACGTTGGCGGCTCCAATGGAGGAGTGATTTGTTTTTATCGGTCAAATTCTCGTAGAAGACTTCGGAGACCATCAGTGGATCGTCCGCGTAGGTCTTGTTACCGTGTGCAGCAAGCTTGGCGGAATGGTTTACAACGTCTCCCATGTAGACGACATCGTGCAATCCACTCCCGTTATAACCGGCCTTGATCATGAGAGCGCGACCATACGACATGCCAAGGCCTACGGAGATAGCGTCGATGCCTCGGCGCCGTAGCTCATAATTCAACACTTGAATCATAGAGTTAATGGTGTAGGCGATATGGAATACATCGTTAATGTCTCGCTGCTTCGGAGTGTTATAAACGGCCCATGCGCCATCGCCAACAATATTTACTTCTCGACAGAACGGGTCGCTATTCATGATTGCTACAACTTCGCTCACGTATGCGCGGTACAGGCGTGCCAATGTTGGACGTCTATATTTTGACGGGAGCTGCGAGGAGCCGCGAATATCAACAAAGAGAGCGGAGCAATAAGCGTAGAAGCCGTTCGAGTATGTGAGCCTTGCTCGATCGGGAAGCGAGTCTTCTTCGCTGTAATTTATGTCCGCTTGATTTAGAATTCCACGAATTCGAGATGCGCTAGCTATGTGATCGTAGGGCTTGTAGTTACTGTCCATCTCCCCCGCCAACTACTTGTCCCGCTCAATGGTTTAGACCGGTAGATGTAAGTTAGGTTAAGCTAACCTAAAAGACCGGCTAGTCCCATCTTGCGCCTTGAGTCCCGACGCTAGCAGCGCCCACTGACAACCGGCCCTCTAGTTGCGGGAACGCACCAAGGCCCACTCCGGTATCCATCTGGGAGTGCTGTCGTCTTGAACGCGTGAAGACTGGCAAGCAGGAACGTCGGCTCTGCCGGCGCGGATGTGCCAGGAAGGCTCGCTGTAGTTGAGGTCAATCCCGGTAGCGTGGCTGAGGCCAGTTGGGGTGCAGCGAGACACACGCGTGCGTAGTCTGTCGGCCCACCCGCCGTCGTGGCTGACTTTCGTTGGCTGAGGCCCAGGCACTCGTGGGTCAAGCTCCGCCAGGGGATGTGCGAGGTGGAAGGACCGTGCCATTGGCGTGCCAGATCCTGCGGGGAACCACGGGGAACAGCGGGGACATGCCCTGGGGGCGACCGGGACTCCAACACCACTCCGCCGCAGGTCAGCCCAATGTGGCCCCTATCTACGCTTAGCTTCCCAAGCTGATGTTCTCAGCGCGGTCCTCGAACTGGTGTTCCTGCCCTCGCTGTTATGGGGAGATCGTTCAGCGTGGTGTTGTTCTGGCCCGGCCCTGGGGAAGAACTGTGGCGTCCCATCAAAGGTCGGCTGAGGAGATAGGCCCGTGACAAGGCACGACCAAGACCAAGCGCAGACGGCAAAGCTGAAACCCGGCTATGCCCAAAAGGCGCTGAGCCCTCAGCACCTTCTCGACGCCCCTTTACCTGAGCTCCTCGCAGAGCTGGACGTCACATTGGGCGAGTCTTCGATCACCGACCCTAGCTTCACGGGTGCTGCCGTCGTCACTCAAGACCGTGTGATCCTCTCGATGAGACCAGGCCAACCGGACTCGGAGCGCGACGCCGTTGCGCGAGCGCTGTTGGGTCGCGTACTCGACGTGCCGTTGTCGCCGTTGCCTGAGCCGCACCGCATGAGTGAGGTCTGAATCGGTCGACCGCCTGGGCCGTCTCTGGGCCGTCCGAGGCTGCTCGCCGGCAGCCAACGACGACCACCGTCGGCCTCTCAGGCATAGGCGTCCACCTGTCCGACCAGCAAAAAACCCATGCTCTCAACCGTCAGTGTCGGTCAAACCGAGCTACGTGCCGAACAGTGCTTGGCAGCTTCATCAGCGAAAGCGCAGAGCTGACCGATGAACTCTCGATAGCTGTCGGGGGCATCGCGGTCCTTGCTGGGCGGCCCCTCGATCCACTGCTGCCAGAGGCCATTCGGGGCGAGGAACCGGGCCGCGTGGTCAGCACCGAGCTTGGCGTCGAGCAGCAAGAGCGCGCCGAGGGCGGCTGGCTGGTCGTAGTAAAGGTCAGCTTGGGGAAGGTAGTAGTCGAGATAGGCGACCAAGGCGTCTGCGTCGGCAGAAGTGCCGAAGGTGGCCAGCGCCACGCAGTACGCCTGTCCTGCATAGGGCCCTTCGCTGGCGAGCAGGAGTTCGCCAAGGCGCTCCCGGAACTCGGTCCTGCCAGCCACAGCGATGAGCCAGGCCGCTGTCTTGCGCTCGCGCCATCCTCCGTCGAGCAGGGTGCACAGTTCACGAGGGCTGATCTCACCGGCAGCCTTGCCCAGCTTCTTCAGGAACCTGGCTCGGTCGCGTCCACTCATACCTAGAATGACGCCACCGACTTTGAGGTACCGTCGGCCGGGCGTGACGTAGCGCCCTATCAGCCTGAGCCGCTCGTCCTCTTCTTCGGTATGGCGCATGGCAGCATCCTCGTACGGAGGAAGCTGCCAGACCAGCGATCTGGCTGGCCGGACGCCTCAGCCCGGCATGTCCGTCCGTCTCAGTTTCCGTCTCATTCAGCGCCGTTCACCGTCATTCAGGCGAGACCGAAGCTGGTAGCCGCTCCCATGGCCAACCGCCCATGAACGCGGGTGAACGGCCCTGTACACAGGTCCCGAGCCCACCACCACAGTTGGAAAGCGTGCACCAGTGCTGAAGCTGGCGTACTGGCCGCTCGGTGCTCTGCCCCACTGTCAGGCTGGCGCTATACGGTTCGCTCCATGGCTGAGAGACCTACGACGAACTGGCGCAACTGTGTAGCCAAAGAAACCGAGGAGCTTACCGCCGGCACCCTGGACCCTGAGTGCGCCTGCACGGCGGGACTGTTCCCCGAAGAACTGCTCACGTCAACCGATGGTGTCCTCGACAGCTTTGAGAGCGAGCTTCCCGGGCTGGGCGAGGCAGACGACGCACAGGTCTTCGGCGTCGTGGAGCGCGTCGTCCTGGCCCTGAACGCCGTGCACGAAGCCCACAACGAGAGCGCCTACGAAACCGACGAACGCGAGCAACTGTGCCAGTTCATCGACCAATCGCTCACCGAGCACGGCGTCGACATCGTCGCACTGACCGCCCGGCATGGACTCGGCCGCTACCAGATCACGGACAAGTGGCGGAAGTGGTAACGCTGCCCGCTGAGGATTGGCTTCCTGACCCAGCACCGTTCCCGCACCACAGGCGCACCACAGGCGCACCAGATCAAGCGGGGAACAGCGGGGGATCACGGCGAAAGCGGCCAGACCCGACGGGACCGTACCTCGGCCGCTCGCCCAGGTCGGCACCCGGACTGCACCCAAGTGCCCGTAGCTCCCTAGGCTGATGTCCTCTCATGCAGGTCAGCTACGAGCGTCCCAGCCACATCGCGGGCCGGGGCGGTCTGCCGCTTCGTCCGGGCTGCGGCGCTGGGGCGCCGGTCCCGGCCGAGCGGCAGAACGACGGCGCAAGTGGCCCCGTACGTCATCCGCCGGGGGAAGCGGGACGTACGGGGCAAGCCGACCGGTCGCCGGAGCGCTCTCGGACCGCAACCAGCCGGAGTTTCGGAGTTGAAGTGTTCAGGCGGCGGACGGACTTCGTCGGGCAGCCATCGTCCCCTTCCCCGTCGCATCAGCGTGGGTGGCCGTCTCCGCCGTGAGACCCGACAGGATCAGTTCGGCCAGCATCAGCGCTGCCTCGGGACGGATGCTGCCGAGGCGCACCAAGCCGTCGCCCGAGACGTTCACGTCAGCCGCAAGGCCGGGGAAGTCCGACTCCATGCCCAGGGCTGTCAGGTGCTCAGCCAGGGCGCCGGCGCTGCGTCGAGCCTGTGCCCAGCCGCGGACGTAGGGGACGCCGGGCATCAGGTTTTCCGCACGCTTGGCGACTACGCCCCATCGGTCGGTCATGGTTCAGCCCCTTTCCTCACGAGATTCGGTCGTCTCGTCGCCGCTCTCCGCTAGCCGCTGCAAGCCCGAAGCCATCGCCAGCCGTAGCAGTTCCGCCAGTCGCTCCGCGGTGGCCGGCGACACGCGCCCGAGTTCGACCAGGCCGTGCCCGAAGGCATTCAGTTCGGCCCGAAGGTAGGGGAAGTCCTTCTCCAGTCCCGCCCGGATCAGAGCGTCCCGCAGGGCGGTGGTGGCGTTACGCGCGGCGTACCAACCGTCACTGTCCAACGGTGACCAGGTGGCAGCGTCGTGCCGGTCGGTGGCATCATCCTGCCCCATCGATCGAAGCCCCCTCAATCGCGGAGAGGCCGAAGGTGTCCGCGGCCCGGTAGCGCTCGCCGTACCGGTCCACCCGAGCCAGCAGTTCGGCGGAGGCGACGAGCATGGTCGCCAGGGCCACCGGACGGAGCGGGTTGGCCATAGGCCGCCGGGCCGGGGCGCGCAGCCACTCGTAACGGTCCCCGCGCAGGGGAATGGGGCCAGGGACGACGACCGCGGAGCCGCGGCTCAGGTAGCGGTAGGCGGGTGCAGTGCCTTCTTCCCGTCCGAGGTAGTAGAGGAAAGTCTCCTGGCTCCGCGAGCCCAGGAAGAAGCCCACACGTTGTGCCTTGTGATCGAGGACAGTAGGGCCGAACGGCAGGCCGCGGCGGAGCAGTTGGTCGAAGGTCTCCATGCCGACCCGCTGATCCACGGTCACCACGTCGAAGTAGCGGCCGGTCGGCAGCATGTACGGTGCACGGGGGTCATCGATCCAGGTGGCGCGGCACCCCTCCGGATCGTCAGCCGCCGCGGAGAGCCATTCGATGCCCCTCCTGGTCATCCTCTGCACGTCATCTCACCTCGGTCAGACTCAGTTGCGGCCCCGATGCCGCCCTGTGTCCAGACTCGTGGTCGCCACCCTGACCAGGGCAGATGACGAGAGGTGACGGGGGACGACGCGTCACCCGCGCACGCGTCATCCCCCGTCATGTTGCAATCGCTCACGATCTCCGATTACTTGCAGCGCTCAGCGATGAGCAGCGCGTACATTCGGTCGTAGGGTCGAGGAGTCATGTGCCCCAAAAGTTGCGCCAGCGGGGCAATGCGGAGGGAACGGTCACGTCTTCGATGGAGCCGACCAGCGTTCGCTTACGGCAAGCCCGTGTGGTTCGAGGCTGGAGTCAGCCGCGATTGGTACGCGAGCTCCGCCAGGCCGCAACGCGTCGTGGCCACCAGCTCCCGTCAGATGCGAGCGTGAAGCGCCGTATCGCCAGTTGGGAGAACGGGCACAGCGCGCCGGACGACTTCTACGGTCCGTTGCTGTGCGAGGCCTACGACCTCAGTGCCGCCGAACTCGGGCTGAACTACGAAGGCGAGCGGGACACAGGGCTCCTGGACGCCGGCTATCCGGAGAGTCCCGAGGGCGCCATCGAAGCCGTCGGCCAGCTGTGGCGGGCCGACCTCAACCGGTATGAGCCCCTGCTCCAGGCCGAGCCCTCCGAACCTGCCTGGAACGAAGCTTCGCTCCGGTGGTTGGTGGCACCCGAGCCTGCCGTTCCCAGGCAACGGCAGAACGGAATGCGCGTCGGTCTCGGAGACGTGGGTGCTATCAAGACCACCGCCGACATGTTCGCCGAATTAGACGACCGATTCGGTGGCGATCACGCGCGGCACGCAGCCATCCAGTACCTCAGTACCGAAGTGACGCCGCTGCTGCGCGGCCAATACACCGAACAGGTCGGCCGGGCCCTGTTCTCGACCGTCGCGGAGGCAACTCTCCTGGCCGGTTGGATGTCTTACGACGCCTGTCGGCACGGCTTGGCACAGAGGTACTTCCTCCAAGCTCTCCGGTTGGCCCAGGACGCCAATGACCGCCGACTCGCTGGAAGCATTCTGTCGGCCATGAGCCATCAGGCAACGTTTCTCGGCCGGTATACGCAGGCCGCGACGCTCGCCCGTGCTGCTCTCATGGGTATCTCTCCCGTGGCCACTCCCACGCTTCGCGCCCAGTTCCACGCCATGGAGGCACGCGCGCTTGCCCGGACCGGAGACATCCGGGCCTGCGAAGCCGCCCTGAGTGCCGCCACAAAGGCGCTGGAGAGCCGGAACAACGACGACGAGCCCGAGTGGATCAGCTATTTCGACGAGGCCGAGCTTGCCGCAGAAGCCGCCCACTGCTTCCGTGACGTCAACAGCGCCCGGCAAGCCGTCGCCCACGCCGAGAACGCCATGAGTGGCAGCCACGTACGGAGCGACTTCTTCGCGACCATGGTTCTCGCCGACGCCCACCTACGCGCCGGGGACGTCGAGGAGGCCTGTCGCGTGGCACTCGATGCGCTTGACCTGGGCGAACAGCTCAAATCGGCGCGATGCGTCAGCTACCTTGCCGAGTTCCGGCGGAACCTCGCAGTGACCAGCAGCAGTGCGGACGTGCAGACGTTCACCGAGCAGGTCAGGGAGAACAGGCTATGGATCGCCTCGGGCGATCATGTCCTTGTCTGATCCACACATCGCCGCGTCTTCAGAACGGACCCCATTGGTCTCGCCCCTCTCCGGTGCGAAGGGACCGCACCCGCCGACCAAATTCCGCAGCGGCTGAGTCGCTGGTCGTGACCTGGTGGCCGAGCCACGCGACCATCATCAGTTCACGCAGGTCCGCCAAGGTCTCGTACCCGGGCCAGTTCATCACGTCGAAGCCATACCGGTGAACGAACTCCGCGTAGTCCGCCTCTGTGTGCCAGCCATACCGGTCGTAGAACATCGCCGTCTGGATCAGGTCCCACTCGCGCGGGGCGAGAGCGAAGCCGTCCAGGTCGATGAGCACCGCGTGCCCGTCCCGGTGACGGAGGATGTTCCCGATACTGGCGTCACCATGGATCATGCCGAAGGGAAGGACGAAGTCCAGTCGGTCGTAGTCCTTGGCGAGGCGTGCCGCTCGTTCGTCCAGGAACGTCCGGTCCTCTGCCGAGATGCCGTCCAGGCCTTCCAGCGAGGCCGCCAGCTTGGCCAGCGGGTCGAAGTAAGGGAGGCGGAGGGATTCAGGTTCCTCAAGCCAGTGGAGGCGGCGAAGGAGGTCGGCCAGTTCGCCGACCGTCGCGTACTCCTCGCGGTCTTGGACGCTCTCCCAGAAGGTCACCACCAGGCCGCCGACGACCAGCGGTTGCGTGACCGATGCCGGCACGCGCATAGCCGGGAAGTTCTGCGTCTCCAGCCACCGGGCCACACTCACGGCCCGGTCCATGTCCCCAAGGACGGATCGATCACGCGCGATGCGGACGATGACGGGTAACGAGGTGAGCCGATAGACCGCGTTCGAACCGAGCCGCAGCAGCTCGCCACCGCGGGAGTCGAGCCCGGCCGTCGCGCAGGCCTCTTGGAGCACGGACTCCAAGCCCTCCGCCGTGAACTCCGTGCCGCCGCCGTCCGGTCCCCCGCTGCTGCCCGAGATCATGCTTCGACCATACGGGCCGGACGGGCCGCCCGACAGGCCGCCCACGTAATAGGGGCGTAATGACCTTCATCAGCGGAGACCAGGACCGCACCTCCGCCGCAGGTCAGCACCCCAAAAGCGCAACGGCCCCTGATGGCCTCCGGAGCCGTGTGCGCAGGTTCGAATCCTGCCGGGGGCACCCCTTATGAGGTGCCCAAAGACCCCGTCACCAGCGGAAACGCTGAGGCCGGGGTCTTCGCGTATGTGCAGCCAGATGCCGCCCGGAGCGACCGTATGTCGAGGTCTGTGGACGAGGCGTGGACGGGATCTTGGGGCATCACACCAGGTGAGGCCCCCAAATCGACGTACCCCCGGAACAGGTGCGGGGGCCGCATCGCCAGGCGCTACTGATCCCACGCTAGTCGGTGGTGACGCCCCAGTACCCGATGTGCACGGGCCTACCGTCGCGGTAGAGCACTGTGCAATTCCCTTGGCTGCGGCCCGGGAACTCCAACCGCCCGGAGTCGAGAGCCGCGTCCCACTCCTCGTAGGTCGGCCGGCCGTGAGAAGCCCACGCGCGCACCTCGCTATCGGTGAGCGGCCGCATGAACGGACCGTCGTCGCTGTCCTCGGCTTCGATCATGAGAGGGAAGTCCAGCACGGTTCCCGTGCCACCGGTGAAGATGTACTCCTGCCAGTCCGGGTCGCGCCAGAGTTGTTCAACGGACCGCCCCTCGAAGCCGCGGCTGTCCCTCGCCAGCTCGTCTTCCTGGGCCTGCCGGAACGCGGCCACCAGATCACGCTGATACGGGCCCGTGCGGGCCCATTCGTCGCCGCCCATCCGTGTCCCCTCTCCGTTCGACATGCTTGATCGAAAGCGGAGTGTAGGAGACGGCACTGACAGGTCATCTCGCCCAGCCAGGGGTCACCCACAGATCACGCAGGGAGGCCGGCACCTCGCTGGGACGTACCGGCTCATGCCCGGATCCAAGCCTGACGATGGCGAGCGACGCCGTACACACGCTCGACCTGCTCGGCCGTCAGCACCCCGGAAAGCGGCGCCAGCGCCGCTACTTCACGCTCCCTGTACACGCGTACGCTGAGCTGCGTGGCGACCACGTTCAAATCGGTCACACCGACGAAGACGAGCACGGGTTCCACCGGTACAGGAAAGCCGCAATAGTGCTCAAGCGTGCGAGCTACCCGCTTGGCTTCAGCCCGGCTTTTGCGCGCATAGGGCGCCGGCTTTCCGTGATCGACCTTGACTGAGTCGTCGCCGACCCACACAGCCCTTTTTTGGTGCTTCTTCGTATTAATGCTGAATACGCCACCGGGCCCGATCAGCAGGTGATCCACATCCACCTTGTCTGCCAAGGGGATGGAATGCAGGACACGCCAGCCGTGCCGCTCCAACCGGTTCAGTTCGGCTCCCACCCTCCGCTCCCCCGCAAGGCCCTTCCGCCAGGAGTCCCATTCGGCGGGGCGCCGCAGGAGTTGCGAGACGACCCGCTTGATCAGGCCCGGCCCGGATTTATCGAGCAGAGACTCACCGGGACGGTTGGCCGACAGGTCATCGGCCGCCGTCAGGGGCGGCAGCGACGGGGGAACCTCGGCCTCAGCCTGGGGCGTCCCGAGTGTCTTCTGCGGCTGGACCAGTTCGGGGTTGTTCCGTAAGTGGTCTGTCAGGATGGCGATCACGTCGTCGCGATACTCGGCCACCAGGACCGTGATGTCCCCCGTCTTCACATCTGCCCAGCCGACCGCCCTGCCATCAGGCAGGTTCGCGTACAGGCGATCATGTCCGTACCGCTTCCAACGCGTGACCTTCAACTCCACGAGTCCCCCCTCGTCCGCTCTCAGTTCGAAGCGTCGCAACAGGTAGGGCTCATGACGAGAGAGGCCCCGGACAAGTTGCCCGGGGCCTCGGTGGGGTGTGCAGGGTGCCTCACTCGTATTCGCGCAACAGGTCCTCGATACGCCGGTTGGCGACGTCCTGCCGCCCGTCGAGGCACTTCGCATAGCGAGTCAGTAGGACTTCGACACTGTTGCCGGCGCGCTCGGCAACCTCTGTCGGGTCGACCCCCGCGTTGAGCCACGTCGACAAAGCCGAGTGCCGCAGATCGTACGGCCGACTCGCGAGCGGCGAGGCCGCGACGGACGGCGGGAGCGCGATGAGACGGGCCTCCTGCCAAACCCGGTAGTAGGTCGAGGACGGGACGACCGAGCCCTTCTCGCTGAAGAAGAGTCGTCCGTCGTCCGCCGTACCGAAGGTGGCCAGGTGCTCGCGAAGCGCGACCACGAGATGGGGCGGGATCGGCACCCGCCTGACGTCCTCAACCGGCCGGTTCTTCAGACCGCGGTCGTCGTGGGTCTCCCCCGAGTCGGTCCACTGCTTGCCGACCGATGGACGAGTCCGGTGAAGCAGCGCCGATCCCCAGCCCTGTTCGGGGAGGCGAAGGTCCGTCTCGACGAGGCCGATCGCTTCAGCCGGCCGGAGACCGCTGAAGTACATCGCAGCGAAAAGACCCACCAGGCGCCGACCACGGGCCCGCCGGTAGCCGCCCACGTAGGAGACGGCCGCCAGAAGATTCCGAGCCTGCTCGGGGTTCGCGACAACGCGAGGATCGACCTGGTTGGAGACCTTCGGCTTCTGCCAGCGGACGGCCGTGATCGGGTTCTCGCGCAGCTCCCCCAGGTCGACCGCATAGTTGGCAGCGTTGACAAGGGTCCGCCGCTTACGCCGCACGGTTTCGGCCGCCGCGGCCGCGCCGTCGAGCTTGAGTTTCAGTGAGTCCAGCACCGCACGGGCCGTGGCCGGTTCAGCAAGATCGGCGAGCGGCCGCGATGCCTTCGACACCCAGTGGAGGACGTTCCGCACATCGTCCGGGACGTCTCGGTCATCGGGCCCCGGCAGGACGAAGGCCCAGTTGCGAAGCGCCTTGCGGATGGCCTGGTCGGACGGCCGTCCAGCCCGCTCGTCGAGGAGCTCCACGGTCACGCTAGTGAGCGATTCATTGATGCCGTCGCGTGTATTGGGGGCGGCATGTGGCCACTTCATGGCGAGGTATCTGAGGGCGAAGTCATACCAGGAGACGGCCGACTTCTTCTGTTCCATGGACCCTGGAAGCCCGGACGCCTCATCGAATTCCTCGCCATCGCGCATCGCCCGCATGAGCTTCGCGCGATAGTGATCGGCGAGTGCCTTCGTACGGAAGGAGTCGGAGAAGACGTTGCCCGCAACAGACCACCGGACGCCGTATGAGGGCGTTTTCGTATCACGCTTTCGTACGGCCCAGACCTTCACGTCGAGAGACTTCACGCGGCGGCCTCCAGCTGCCGCAGCCACGTGGTGAAGTCACTCCGCCACACCCGGAGCTCCCCGTTGGGCAGCTTGAATGCGGCCGGCCCGTACCCCAACTCACGCCAGCGGTAGAACGTCCGTCGGGACACTCCACCGAGCTCGCTAAGGATCTGCGGGACGGTCATCAGCTCGTCTTTCACATCAGGCTCCTTCCAGAGCGGAGAGTTCTTCGCGGGCGGTTTCGCGGTTGTGGTGGAGGTCGCGGGAGATGGTGGCGGCGAGGGCGGATTCGCCGGGGGTATGGCCGTGGCCGGCGTACTGCCAGTCGGCGAGGACGAGGACGGTGTCCGGCTCGCGATCGTCGAGGCCGAGGGCTTGCCGTTCCTGTGCGGCGCGGAAGTCGGCGCGGGCCTGGCGGAGTTCGCCGAGGGTGGTGGAGTAGCGGCGGGACTTCGAGCTGAAGTGGCCGCGGAAGCCGAGCATGTGAGCCCAAGCCCACAGGCGCCGTTCGGGGTAGAGCGGATCCAGCTGCTTGCAGGCTTCAATGAGGCGGCGGGTGTGGTCGGGGATTTGGTGGCGATCGAGTTCGGCGAGCTCGCCGATGCGGCGGTCGAGGGTGCCGGTGTTCTCGGCGGCTTTGGTGGCGTACTTGGCGACGTAGGAGGCGACGGCCTGTTCGGTGATGTCGGAGCCGTCGCCGAACGCCTTCACGGGGCGGACGTCGAGCTGGGTTCCCCACCGGAAGGTGCGGGCGGGCTGGTCCTTGACGGCCGGGACGGAGACCGAGGTATAGGAGTGCGCGGCAGCAGCTTGGATCGCGTCAGTGAGAAGGCCGACGCTCGCCCAGGACGGCGGCGGGGTATCGGGGCCGTCCGGTCCGTCGAGACGGATCACGGCGTGGAAGTGCAGAGCGCCGCGCTTTTGGAACTCGGCGACCTTGCCGTAGGAGAGCCGGGCCGACTCCTTCAGCTCCCGCTGTGTCAGGCCGGCGCGGGCAGCGAGCTCGCGGCGGAGCCTATTGGTGAAGCGCTGCCAGAGGTCGCCCGCGTGGTTGTTGAACAGGACGGCGCCCGCATAGTCGTAGGTGCACGGGTCGAGTGCCGTGCCGAGTGCGGGGTCGTCGGTGGTGTGGCGGGTGCCGCAGCGGCAGGTTCCTCGGTCGGGGCGGTTGTGGACGGGGCCGAAGGATGGGGCGGTGAGGGTGGCGAAGACCCGCGGGTGATCGCGGACCGTGGAGGGGATGTCGCGGCGGTCGTCGCCCGCCAGACCCGCGCGAATCAGGTGGTAGGTGTCGCCCGCGTACGTCCAAGCGCAGGAGGGGCAGCGGGAGGCCCGGCGGTTGCCGCATGCGACCCGCAGTCGTCCGCCGGGCTCGGATTCGGTCGAGTAGTGGTGCAGGGTCTCGCCGGTGGTCTTGTCCTTGCTGAGGGTCCAGCCGGTGAGGTGGATGGGGTCGGCGCAGCCGCCGGTGCGGCGGATCTGCTCGTGCCAGCGGTCGAAGTCGTCGGCCGAAGCCACCCTCAGCAGGTCGCTGAGAGTGGTCGGATCGAGCTGGGTTGAGATGTTCAACGGCGCCATCCCCGCATTTGAGGGGTGCTGACGTTGCTGCTGGACGCCTCGGTGGAGGAGCGGCTGGGGCGGGTGGCCTTCACGGCCCGGTCCTTGTCGTGCAGCTCGTGCGCCTTGACGACCTTCTTCAAGCGGTCGTAGTCGCCGTCGAGCGCGTCGGGCGGAATGCGGTCGACTCCTCGGCTCCAGTTGCGGGGCATCAGACGCTCACCGCCTGGCGCACGGCGGGGCGGGTGATGGTGCCGGTGCCGTGGCAGGCCGGGCAGTGGACGGTGATGGTGCGCAGATGTCCGCGACGGTCGCGGCCGCCGAGGGCGACGGCGGCGGAGGCGAAGCCGTCGCAGTTGGGGCAGATCCGGGACCGGGCTCGGGCGCGGTGCGTCATGCTGGGAGTTCCTTTCGATTGCGGTTGGAAGGGGCCGGACCGTCCGGGCGGCGGCGATGCTTGGCGGCTTGTGCGTCGCCCGGAGGCCGGTCAAGTGGAGGCGGGGCGTTGCCCACGGCGGGTGGTGCGTCCCTTGGCCGCGTACATGGCGGCGTCGGCAGCGGCCAAGGCGTCGGGGAGCGTTCGAGTCGGTAGGTCGGCCAGACGGCACGAGCCCAACGAGGCAGCCAGCGGCAGGACTTGTCCGGCGTGGAGGAAGGGCCGGTGGAGATCGCGACTCAAGTCCCCCAGCTCGGGCCCGGCGAGGTGATCGATGACTGCGACGAACTCGTCTCCGCCCAGTCGTCCGGCGATTCCGTGCCGACCGCACCAACTGTTGAGGCGGGCTCCGGCCACGGCGAGGGCGGTGTCCCCAGCTGCGTGGCCGTAGGAGTCGTTGAGGGTCTTGAAGCCGTCCAGGTCGACCAGGACGACAAGCGCGTCCGAGTGCCGGCGGATGAACCGGATGGTGCGGGCCGTCCATCCGGCTCGGGTGTGGAGGCCGGTGAGCGGGTCGCGGCGGGCGGCGGCGAGGCGGTGGGCGAGGAGCCCGGAGTGGGTGGCCCAGCCGACTAACGGCAGGACGGCGGCGAGCGCTTGGGTGTCCACGGTTCTCCCTCTTTGGCGGTTGGAAGGGGTGCGTAAGCCGTCCGGACGGCGGCGATGCTTGGCGGCTTGTGACACCGTCCGGAGGCCGGTCAGCGGCGCCTGTTCTCGGAGGCGATCAGCGAGCGGATGACCAGGGCGCAGACAGCGACGGACGCACCCGTGACGGCGACCGCGAGGAGCATGGAGACCAGGACAGCGCCGACGATCAGGACTACGGCCGTCCCTCCGCCGACGAGGGCGATCACGGCGCCGGGGGTGAGCTGGACAGTCGGCTGGGCCGATGTCGACGCCGGCACGGAGGCGGGGGCGGGCTGGATGACAACGGTCGGCTCGACGACGGCGGGCCGGGTGACGTGGCCGGTGGGCTGGGGCATGGCCGGGACCTTGGGGCGGAGCATGGTGGATCTCCCTTCGAGGGCGGCTACTTGACGGCGGTGTCGATGACGGGGGCGAGCAGGCTGTCGGCGAGGAGGTAGCCGCCGAGGAGGAGGACGGCGACGAGCCACCAGGGCGGGCGGATGAGCTTGACGCCGAGCGAGCCGACGACGATCAGGGCGAGCCAGAGCGGAACCTGCACGGGTGTCTCCTCAGCGGGCGGGGCAGTGGTGGGTGCGGGCGGCGAGCTGGGCGGCGGTCTGGCTGGAGTAGTCGGCGGACCAGCCGCAGTGGTCGTTGGTGCACACGGCGGCGTGCTTGGTGTGGCCGTGACGGTCGCGGTGGGTGCCGATCTGCACGGGGCCGATCCGCATCAGGGAATGGAAGTTGTCTCGGGCAGGCATGGCGGTTTTCCCCTCGGGTCAGGCGAGTTGGGCGGCGATGGCGTCGGCGAGCTGGGGCGGGACGCCGAGGCGGGCGCGCAGGGTGTCGGTGTCGATCGGGGATCCGGTGCGGGTGTGGTGGTCGGCGGCGAGCTTGCGGGCGTGGTCGACCAGCGCGGCCGGAACCGGCGGAGGCGGTGAAGCCGGGGTAGCGGGGGCGAGCGCAGGGGTGTCCGCGGGGAGTGGCGCCGATACGGGCGCCGGGTCCGGGGCGGATTCCTGCTCCACCTCTGGCGCCGGAACCGGTGCTGTGGGTGCCGGCCGAACGGGCTCGGGATCCTCGGACGTGTGGGAGTGGGCGAGGAGCGTGCCGCCGAGGAAGGCGAGCGCGGGCCATCCGGCGATGCCAAATCGCAGCCAGGCCGGGGGATGGGCGAGGTCGAGGAACCCGGCGGTGGCTACGTTCGCGCCGAGCGAGGCCACCAGGGCGATGAGGAACCAGCACCAGGCCAGCCGGGACGGGCCGTCGCTGCGAAGCCGACGCCAGGCGGCGACGAGGAGCAGGTCAACGCTGATCGGGTAGGCCCAGGCTTTCCAGCCGTCCTGCCCGGCGGCGTCGGCCAGGTCGTGGAGATGGGCGAAGGACAAGGCACCGGCGATGACGGCCTGGACGAGCACGGCGTCGACGCGGAACGCGGGGCGAGCCATCACGAGCCCTTGGGGTAGTCGGGGTCGTAGCCGGGCGGGAACATGCCGGGCGGCGGCTCGGGAAGCGATGCGGCCAGGCACGGGCCGATGGTGTCGATGAACACGTCGTCGGCACCCGGCATGTCCGCGTACAGGGCCAGTGCGCCGAGCATCAGCACGGTGCGGTGGAAGTCCTCGATGTGCTCACACATGGGAGTCGATCTCCCTTCTTTCAGGCATGGAGGGGGTAGGGACCTGGCGCAAGACGGTCGCGCCGGCCGAGGAGGGGGAGGTGTCAGGCGGTCGCGGGAGCGGCTTTGGCGAGCGGCTCGGAGGCCGGCGCCAGGGAGTCGACGACGGGCCGGAAGGGGGCGAGCGCGGGGACGTCGGGGGTGCGGTCGGCGTACCTGTTGCAGATGTTCACGGCCTGGCGCAGTGACGTGTGGGGTGCGCGGATTCGGGCCCAGCCGCCGGTGGAGTCGCCGGTCACGGCGATGCCGGGGGTCTCGGTGGGGATCTGGATGGCGGCGAGGACGGCGTCCGGGGCGATGTCGCCGAAGGCCATGTTGGCGGAGGATTCGTCGTTGACGCGGTGGGCGGTGCGGCCGGTGAGCTGGGCTCGGAGCATCGTGATGCCCTTGCCGAGTTCGGAGCCGAAGCGCTGCCCGCAGATCTCCAGATAGATGCCGGCGGCTCGGCCGAGCTGGGCGAGCCGGACCAGGGCGGTGATGATCCGGTCCCGGCGCCTCTCCTCGTCCTTGGACGCGAACAGGGCCAGTTCGGCGACCTCGTCCACCAGGATCACGATCGGCGTCGGCCGCAGGTGGTCGGGGAGATCCCAGATGTCGGATGCGATCTCCGCGTCGGGGACGTTCACCGTGATCCGCTGCTCAGCCCGGATCAGTTGGTAGACGTCTCCCATGTGTGTGACGAGGGCTTCGAGGAGGTCAAGGGCGGCGTCTGGGTTGTCGGCGAGCGCGGAGAACCGGCGGGCCAGTGGGAAGAGTTCGACCCCCTGCTTGCAGTCGATGCCGACCAGCGCGACATCCATCGGGGCGAGCCCGGCGACCAGGTTGCGCTGGTAGACGGACTTCCCGGACTCCGTGGCCCCCAGGGTCAGACCGTGCGGCACGGCCCGGTAGTCCCGGTAATGCACGGCCCCGTCCTCGCGCAGGGCGACCGGGACGCGCATCGGAGCCGGATCGGTCTTCGTGGGCATGTGGACCCGCTTGAGGACGTCATAGCCCGTCATCCGCACCTCGACCACACCCGAGCGCAGCTCACGGGAGGTCACGCCGTACATGGCGAAGGAGTGGCGAAGGCGGTCCGTAGCGGCTGAGACGTCGAACGCGTCCTGACCGGGGCGGAGTTTGAGGCGAAGGACCAGGCCGGTCCGAGTGGGGCGCAGACGCAGTATTCGCGGGGCGCGGGACTCCGGGGCGGGACGGTTGGCGATGCGTGCGAGGGCCAGGCGCCAGCGCGAGGGCGGGACAGTCAGCCTGCACGCGTCCATCACCGACGTGTAGTTGACCAGCACCCGCCCGATGGCGAAGGCAGCACCGAAGGCCAGCCAGTACCAGGCGGGGCGCCGCCACCGCAGAAGTCCTGCGGCAGCAACGACCAGCACCAGCCCGACCGTTAACACCTTCATGATCAGGCCGCCTTGGGCGCCGAGCTAGCGGCGGCGAGCGAGGTGACGGCGACCGCGCGGAAGGCGATCCCGTGCCGCTTCTGCCCGTTGAACTCGTTCTCCCACGCCGAGGCGACCAGGCCCGTGAGCGCGACCGGGGTCCCCATGGCCAGGTCCTCGGAGACGCCCGGCGCCGGAACGGTGAGCTTGAGGATCTCCACCTCGTCCGGCGTGGAGAACATGACCTCCACCGTCATCAGCGTGACGCCGTCCTTGTCGAGGGCAATCTCACCCGTTCGGCGGTCCTTGACCTTCGGCTGCGGAGCCTTGGCGACCATCACGGTCGCGTTCGTGGTGTCGACGGGAATCTGACGCACAGCGATTCACTCCTCTATAGAGGCTGGACTCCGTCACTCATGTATATGAGTGGCATGAAGAAGAGTGCATGACTCCTGTACATGAGTCAACCCGCCGCGAAGAAGAACTCGCGACGGGCTGAGGGAAGTTGAGGAAGCGTCAGTCGACCGCCGGGATCCGATACTCGAAAACGAACTGGTCAGCGGCCATGAGCGTGTCGCAGACCTCGACCACGCGACCCTCGGTCGTACGCGCCTCACGGATTAGATGGATCACCGGGGCGCCGGGGCTGAGCGCCAGCTCCGAGGACTCCGCCTTGGAGGCCGGCCGCCCTTGCAGGGTCTCAACGAACTCCTCGAACTCGTGCCCGTGGTCTTCGAGTCGGGCGTAGATGCCGCCACCGCCGGGGTTCTCGGCGAACAGCTCTGGGATGTCCTTCACGACGTCCCACGGGAGGTACGACGTCGCCGTCTCGACGGGCGTGCCGTTGCGGAAGTAGAGGCGCCGCCGGGCGAGCACCTGAGTACCGGTGGGGATGCCCAACCGCTCCGCGGCATCCTCCGGGGCCTCCATCGGGCCGATGTAGAGGACGCTCACCTTGGCCGTGGCACCGGACTGAGCGGACTCGGCAAGGTAGGCAGCCTTCCCGCCCTGCCGAAGTGAGCGCCGGAAGCGGTCGGAGGATCGATGACGCACGGGCGGCCGATCCTTCACGATCGAGCCCTTGCCGTGCCGTGTCTCGACCAGCCCGCTCGCACGCACCTCGACCATGGCCTTACGGATCGTGCCGCCCGAAACGCCGTAGCGGTCGACCAGCTCGGACTCGCTGGGCACCATGTCGCCTGGTGCCAGGACGCCGGCCCGGATCTGCTGCACGATCTCGTCGGCGATCTGTACGTAGCGAGGTACGGACCGCTCACCTCCTACTGCTGTTCCCATAGTCCTTCTCTTCCTCCTATGCTCCTGCACATGAGTAACAGTGCCCAGGAAGGCGAGTCAACGCCGCTCCACTCCGTGTCTGTAGCCGGTGTGGTGATCGGGGAGGACGGCCGACTTCTGGCGATCCGCCGCGCGGACAACGGCACTTGGGAACTTCCCGGCGGTGTACTCGAACTCAACGAGACCCCCGAGGCCGGCGTAGCCCGCGAGGTCCTGGAGGAGACGGGCATCCACGTCGAGGTGGACCAGCTCACCGGGGTCTACAAGAACACCACCCGGGGCATCGTCGCCCTGGTCTTCCGCTGCAAGCCCTCAGGTGGCACCGAGCGCACGTCCAGCGAATCGACCGCGGTCGACTGGCTCACGCCCGAAGAGGTCAGCGAGCGCATGACCGAGGTCTTCGCGATCCGGCTCCTGGACGCCTTGGACGGCAACGGCCCCCACGTGCGGAGCCACGACGGCAAGAGCCTCATCGCAGCGCGGTAGAACTTTCCCTACTTCATCAAGTCGGCTGCGCTCCGCTCCGCCGGGCGCGCTCCCGGCTCCGCTGCGCGCTGCGCTCCTGCCTTCGGCCCGCTCTGCGCGCGCTGCGCCGACGCGCGCCCACGTGATCAACGCCGGGTCGTGAGTCGATCACTGTAAAGGGCAGCACGGTCAGAGCCAGCCTCCGGCGGGGGCGCTCAGGCTCCGAGATGGCGGGGGCGCCGTTCGCGAGTGACGGCGAGCGGGTGGCTTGCGCTGGGTGTTCCCATCCCGTCTGCCATCGACCCAGGCAGAGCCGAGCAGACGCGGCCCATGGCGTCCAGGTCGTTCGTACAGTGGCGCGCTCCACCTGGACGCCATGAACCACGCCCGCTCCACGGTGTGTGGGCCGACGGCAGACGGGATGGGAACTGGGGGGAGTGGCGGGTGAACGTTAGACAGTGGATGCCGACGGCTTGTTGTCATTCCGCGCGTCAATTACTACCACTGCTTCTTCAGTCTGCAAGCCCAGCTCCTTAAGTACGCGATCCACCTTCCTTTGATCTCGGGCGGTGTAGCAGAGGATCACCTTGACCGACTGGCGAGTACCGTTTGCGCGTTCGTAAATCTCCACCTGGTTTTCCAGGTTGCGCTTGAGCTTACTGTTTGACGCCAGCTTGAATTCGATCAGGGACTTGTCTCCCGAGCCGAAGGAGACCTTAAAGTCTACTGGGCCTCGCCCATTATTCGGCTCACGGTTCACGTCAAAGTCAGAGTTGCACCAGATGAGCCCGAAGAACAGCTGGACTTCCGACTCTTGCGAGAATGGGACGCCTGCGCGATTAATTACACGATATCCGTCCTGGTTCTCAACGTAGTCCTTGAAGCAAAGGACCCTCGCGAGAGCTTCTTCGTAGCTTGTCCAGGGCTTCTGATAGAACTCGCTCTTTGCGTCGATGTCAGGAATGGCGAGTTGCACTTGCTCGACGAGCACCCTGTGGGTGTCTTCGGCCCTCGCGGAGCTTACATGCTGGGCCTCATCTCTACGCTTCTCCTTGGCCCCGATGTATAGGTCAATCAACTCTGGGAATGCGCGAATAATCCTGTCGACTGCCTCACTTCGTGCCTTGGATGTACGAGCCCTGTCGAACTCTTTCCTAAAGTAGTTATTGACCAGTGCGCGTTGAGTGGCGTCCTCGACTGCTGCCGGGAGGCTAGAGAAACTTCGGATCATGTCGTCACGACTGATCCACGTATCATCACGAGTGAGCATGTCTACCGGTGTTAGCAGGACAAAGTCGTCTCGCAGAGCCGGCAAGTAGTACTTGCGGGTTTGCCAGGATTCAGTACGGTAGTCGAAAGCTGCACGCGCTACCGAGAATTCGCGGCATTGGTGCGCCTCGAGATGGGCCTTGGCGAACCCCTCAGTATACTTAAGCAAGTAGTGTTTGATCAGGTTCGTCGCGAAGTCGCTAACGCAGTCTCTGCCTACTCCCGGACCAATCAGTGAAAGCTTCTCCAGGTGGGTGCCTACATTCGAGCTCTCGTCTCCCATGTTGGAGAGAATGTCGGACAGTGCAGAGTTGAGCGATGCAGCAAACTTCGCCCCGAGTGCGTGACCTCCATTACCTAGCACCGTGAAGCCGAGCCAATTTTGCTTGACTTCCTTGAAGTGGTACCAATTCTTAATAAGGCCGGGATCCAGATCTGCCCTGGCTTTCGACCGGAGGAATTGGAGGTAAATCACGATTGAATCATGCAGCGCCTTATACTCCTCTCTCTCGCTGGCGAACAGCAGGAAAGGGTCGATGAATAGGGGCAAGTCGGAAACGATGCTTATATCGAAAGCGCCGTACGCATCAAGGGTTTCACGGCTCACGCCGAAGTATTCCGAGAAGTAGATGTTCGACTGCATTTTTCCCCCGCAGGTTTGTTGCCGCTTCTCCCGAGGGGCAGTGTAAGGCAGCAGGAGTCAAGATGAAATAGAATCTCCCGAATCGCAGATCTTGCCGAACGGCGCCCGCCAGTACCTGATGCCGTTGAGTTAGTGAACAGGACAGTGCGAAGTGAGCCTGGGCACCGGTTGGTGGCTGACCCAGTGGGCTCAGGCGCCGACTTCGCGTGCCGGCCGCCGTGGCCACCGATGGGGGATCGTGACGAACGGCCACGACGACAGCCCACCAACGAGGTGTGGGGTCAACAGACTTGGAGCTGCGCAATCAGTCTCGCACGTAGCCTTGCAGGATGCGCAAAGGTGCGATCACACGTGATGCCGTCCTCAAGGCCATCGCTGAGTACGACGAGCTAGGCCGAGCGCGGTTCCTGGCCAAGTACCGCTTCAGCGAAGCCCGCTCGTACCTCCTCCTGCACGAGGGACGGGAGTACGACTCAAAGGCCATTGCGGGGGTGGCGCACAGGTGGGATCAGGGACGTGCGCTGCTGCCAGAAGAATTCAGCGGCGGGAAGGAGCACGCCGCGGCCTGGCTCAAGCGAGCCGGGTTCGAGGTCAGGGCCGTGAAGAACCCCGACTGGACACGCGATGAGATCATCCTGGCCTGTCACCTCGTGATGACCAACGGGTGGAAGGGCCTGGAGGCCAACGACCCGCACGTCATCGACCTGTCCGGTCTCCTGCATCTCATGCCGATCCATGCTGAGGCCGACCGCAACGAGAAGTTCCGCAACCCCAACGGGGTGGCCCGCAAGACGTTCGACATCGCCACGCGTCACCCGGACTACCGGGGCAAGCCCACCAACGGCGGCGCCCTCGATGTTGAGGTGCTGCACGAGTTCCTGGCCCGGCCGGCTGAGATGAGCGAGACAGCCCGGCTCATCCGGCAGGGCATCACTACGGGGGATCTCCAGGCGCTAGCGCTGGAAGACGAGGGGGACCTGGACGACTACAGCGCGCCCGAAGGCCGGTTGCTGATGAGCCGACACAGGCGCCGGGAGCGGAACAAGGGCCTACGGAAGAAGAAAATCGCCGCGGTGCTCAGGCAAGGCGGAACGCTCGCGTGCGAGGCATGCGGCTTCGACTTCGAAGAGGTCTACGGCGACCGCGGCAGCGGCTACATCGAGTGCCACCACGTTGTACCCCTGCATGAGGCTGGCGAAGGCCGAACCAAGCTCAGCGACCTCGCACTCATCTGCGCGAACTGCCACCGCATGATCCACCGCTGCGCTCCCTGGCCGACTCCGAAGGAACTGCGGCACCTCATCCAGACCCGCCGGGGCACAGTCACTCGCGTCCCCGACCAGCAAAGCGCGAAGGCCACCCACCATGCCGCGGACGGGGAATGACTGCCTTAACCGTGTCCAACAACGGGCCTCCGAAGCGCGCCCAACACAAGGTCCAGATTGCCACTTCAGCTTCTGGCATTTTCCATCGTACGACGTCACCAGGCGCCTACACTAAGTTCGTTCAGCTCTCAGTCTCGGCTGAGAACCCGACGCATGGGCGAAGTTGGGTCAGCGTGGGCCGACATGAAGGTTGACTCTGCAGAGAGGGAACTAAGAATCAGCGATGAATCCTCCAAGCAGTAACCCAGATCAGCAGTTTGCTAATGAACTCCGCGAGGCGATTGGACAGTCAGATCCAGTCGAGAACGCACTGACCACCAACGACCGTGTCATTGCTCGCGTAACGGATGGAATCTATCGTCAACCTGGATCCGCCGTCAGGGAGCTAATCGCAAACGCGTACGACGCGGATGCTACCTGGGTCTCAGTTAAAACTGATGCGCCGAGATTCAGTCGCATGACGGTTGAAGATAATGGAACTGGCATGACTCCCGAAGCAGTCATTCACTTGCTTCACAACATCGGTGGTAGCGCCAAACGAACGAAACAAGGGCAAGAACTCGGAATTACCTCGCCAGGGGACTCCAATATCAGCCCCAAAGGTCGCAAGCTGATTGGCAAACTGGGCATCGGAATCTTCTCCGTATCCCAGCTTACCCACAGTTTCCAGATCATCACCAAGACTGCAGGTGATCCACACCGCACAATCGTTCTAGTGAATCTGCGCCAATTTGCTGACGGCCCGACTGGCACCGAAGGAAGTACGTTCAGAGCGGGCAGTTACCAGGCGTGGCGAGAACCAACTAACGACGTC
The DNA here is from genome assembly GCF_040634235.1 of Streptomyces sp. NPDC007157. Taxonomy (NCBI): domain Bacteria; kingdom Bacillati; phylum Actinomycetota; class Actinomycetes; order Kitasatosporales; family Streptomycetaceae; genus Streptomyces; species Streptomyces sp. NPDC007157. The sequence continues at coordinate 480,489 of NZ_JBEYFE010000002.1, read as the reverse complement.
GGCGCACATGGCACAACGATTGTGCTCACCTCTATCCGCCCTCAGACACGGGACAGCCTTCGCAGCGAGCAACTCTGGGGCGCGATCACACATTCCCTAAGCGATGAATCCGAGGCGAAGGCTCGTTCCTCCATCCCGACATACCATATTGGCCACCTTGACGGGCAAGGGCTTCACATCAAGGATCCGAAGAATCAAGAGCGTAGCCTTCCGTGGAATGAAAGGGATAGCGCTCATGCAGCCTTCCCTAAAATGGTGAAAAGTGTCTGGAAGTCCGCGCAGGGACGCACTACTGTGAAGCTCTCGGAGATGTTTGATACGTATCTCCAGATGCTTTGGAATCTTGCCCTCGCGCTTCCCCTTCCCTACGTGGAAAAGAGCGTCCTAGACGAAAGCGTCTCGGATGAGTGGGCTTACTTCTATAAACTCGCCAACGATTCTAGAGGTTCAGCACAGGAACTTGTAAGCAACGACCCTCACATCACTGTCCGAGAGCTCACGGAACTCCCTCCCCCAGAGAACTCTCACAGTGATTTCAAGGTTACCATCGACGGCGTGCAACTCAGTCGGCCGATCAAATTCCGTGATCTGCCAACAACGCAACACGTATTGAAGAAGCCGATGGTGTTCGTCGGATCACATCGACAAGAATTTAAGGGCCTCGATCGAGACGTCAGTGCTGGCCCTCTCGAGTTCGAAGGATATCTCGTTTGGACACCTAGAGTCGCACCCACTGAGCATCAAGGGGTTCTCGTCCGCATTCACGGAGCAAGCGGAACCCTATTTGACTCGACTTTCTTCAACTACCAAGTCGCAGAGCTGACCCGTCTGCGGCAGATCACCTGCGAAATCTTCGTAAAGCAGGGGCTAGAAGCTGCGCTAAACATCGACCGTGAGAGCTTCAATACTGCTCACCCGCACACGGTGATTCTTACACGTTGGCTGCACAATGCGTTGCGCCAGCTCGCAACAACACAGAAACGCAAAGCGCAGCAACTACGTCAGGAGGCCCGGGGGTCAGCAACACGTGACGCAAAAGACCATATCAACCGTATCGTAAGCTCCGCCAACTCGCTGCGGACCGACGGCGAGGGAGTGGTTCCAGAGATTCAATTCAAGCGCCCCACTCAGCACACGCAGCACACGCAGCACGCAGTAGCCAACAGCGGGAGTGTCATTCAAACATTTGACCTCGACCGCATCTTTAGCGAGATTCCGGACAAGCCGCTTACTGAGGTGAGCCCCACCAGCCTCACCAAGCTGGAAGCTATCACCAAGGTGCTGTCCGTATACGGGGTTCTCGAGCAGCTAACCCCAAAGGAGCAAGACAACCTGCTTGGATCCATCCTTGGCATCATGGAAGCTGAGAACCTTGTCTGAAGAAGTGACAAGCTCCGAAGAAGATGACCTCCGCGCCCTACTTGGCGAAGGCCCGGTCCCCTTTCCGGCGAAGATGGAGCGCGGTTTCAAGCCGTGGCACCGACCCCGCAAGCAGTACGTGCGCGACGCTCAATGGTCCCGGGAGATCGGCATTCTGGCACGCGATCTCAGGCTTAGCGGCAGCGAGTTTCGTTATTTGACTTTGCCAGGCAATGATCTGCTCGACATTCGCCATATCGCAGAGACTGTCTGCTCGCCGCGCCAAGTTAAGCTTCGATACCTTGGGTTCAATACCGCGGTCACTTCGCAGGATGCTCAGCAACCCGAGTTGAACTCCGCCGAATTCTCCGTTATCAGGATGGACTGCATCCATTCTGATTCTGAGGTGTTCTCAGCTGATTTTCGGTCAGTCGGCCAGACTCGTTCACCTGAGTGGCATCGCGTCAAGCGAGACGCACCCTTCCACGCCATCAATATTGACCTCTGCGGTGGATTCGCAGGGGAAGAGAAGTCCAGCGGTGTGCCCAATTATTTCGCGGCCTTGCAAGCGATACTTCAGCATCAGATGCATTCCGATGAAGATTTTCTTCTCTTCATCACGACCCGCATGGATGACAACAGCATAGATGACACAGCGAAAGAGACTCTGGTCCACCTAGCGCAGAAGATCCACGACACTTGCGAGGCATACGCGTCAGACTTTGCTACGGCCTGGGGCCTGGAGGACAGTGCCTCGCCTATACGTGTAGCCGACCTCGTGGACACTAACGAAGCCTTCATGCTGGGCTTGACTCAATGGATTATCTCGCGTGGTGTGGAGCTTGGACTGAAAGCTTCCGTGCGTAGCTTCATGACATACCGTACAGGACACGGTGCCGGCGACGACGACATCGTCTCCCTTGCGATTCGCTTCAAGCCCGACCCGGTAGTTCAGCCAGATCCCCACGGCCTAGTCAAAGTAGTCAATCCGCCTCCAGCTCCCGCCGATAAAATCTGCGCTCAATCGCGCACGGTACCCCGGCGGGTAAACAATCGCGCCAGAGTGGACGAATTGCTTAGAACTCAGGCCGAAGAATTCGAAAGATGCATCCAAGCATCCTCCAAACTTCTTGATGCTGCTGGGTACGATGCAAGCCGCTATCGGGATTGGGTCATGCAGGAATACGACGAGAGCAAAGCTGCCCACTGAGCGATTTCCGGAATTTAGCCTGACGAGATTCGTAACTCGTCACCTAGCTGTAATTGGCTTATCAGCTCTCTTATACCGAGCGCACTTACAGCAGCCCCTGCCTTGGCAGCTCAGCCCATCGAACAACCCGTCTGCACAGCGACTAAGGCCACAGGGCCCCGAGGCTGTGGACCAGTTGTGGACGGGTCGCCTACGGCAGGGCGGCTGCGCCCTGCCGACCAGGAAGAACGCGACCAGACCAAGCGGCCTCCGGAGCCGTGTGCGCAGGTTCGAATCCTGCCGGGGGCACTCGCCAGTCAGACAGCAAGAATCAAGCTCTGACCAGTGCGGATGTCGACATGAGAGAGCGGGAGTCAGTCTCACTGACTCCCGCTCTTTCTTGTTGTCTCTCACTGTCCGCGCACCATCTGCGATACACGCGACACACCTCCAACACACCCACGTGTGGACGCCACGCGGCGGCGGAAGGATGCGGATATGCCCAAGCCGAAGAGCTTCACTGCGTGATTGAAGACCCACGCCGATCAAGACAACGCCATTGGCGATCTCGCCCGGGACGTCTCGCGCGATCCCGACTGGCCCTCACGCAAGGGCCTGCCGGGCCAGCGCACTGGCGGTTCGGCTTGGGGGTGATCACCTCTCGGCACTGCGGTCGGAGACCAGGCCGGCGATGGCGAGGTGGTCTGGTCGTAGTACTCGCGTGACCGAGGTAGCGCTGGAGGGGGCGCCACTGCTTGTGCTCGGCGTTCGCGTGCTCCACGCAGATACGCTCGGAGGACTGCCGGTGGCGTTCCTCCTCGTACGCTGCCCACTCCTGGGCCGGGGCGTCCTTCTTCGGCTTCAGCGGCGGGGCGCTGACCTGGTCGGGGAACTGCTTGGCCAGGCCTCGGTAGCCGGAGTCGACCTTGGCTTGACGTCGGGGAACTGTTCGAACAGGTCGGCGATCCCTTCCGTTCTCACGGCACTCTGGTCGTGCATCCGGCCGGGACACGGGTCGGGCTCGGAGAGGTGACCGGCCAGGCGGTGCCGGACACGCGAGTTGTACCAACCGTTTGACACAACCCTCCACTGGGCCGCATCTTGTACTCACCGCTTGATACAAGCGGTGAGTACAAGTGCGAGCACACGGGGGTTTCTCATGCGCGAACTCGACATCGTCCCACGCCCGACCGCCACCGACCGCTATGCGCGCTGGGCCGGGCTGCTCGTCGGACTCGTCGCCGCCCGCCTGGTCGGCTCGAACGACGGCCTCGGCGTCGGCATCCTGTACGCCATCCCGGTGTTCGGGCTCTGCGCGGTCGCCGGCGTCCTGGTGGGTGACGCGCTGACACCGCCGCCGCGGGGAACCGTCCGCACGGCCGGTCTCGCGCCGCGCCGCATTCGCGACTACGTGCCACCGCGCATGACCCTGCTGCTCCTCGCCGAGGCCGCCGTCCTCGTCGTCCTGCTGGCGGTGGCCGCCGTGGTCGCCTCGCCCGACGACATGGGCCGCGCGGGGCGCTCCCTGACCGTGGCCTGCCCGGACGGAAGCACGGCGAGCACGAGCCCCTGGCCGGGCCTCTTCTACGGCCTGCCCATCCTCGCCGCCCTCGCCGTCTCCACCACCGCGTGCGTCTGGTCCCTGACCCGGATCGCCCGCCGCCCCGGCGACGAGCAGACCCGCCGCGACCGGTCGCTGGCGATCGTCGCCGCATGGGGGCTGCTGGTCTCCGCGCCCCTTCTCGGCGCCGCCTCGACGGCGTCGGGCGCGCTGATGGACATCGGCTGCGACGGCACGGTAGGGCGCCTCGCGAACTGGGCACTGTGGCCCACGGCCCTGGTCGCCCTCGTCACCGTGCCGTGGTGTCTGTTCACGGTGATCGCGCCCAAGGCCGGGGTGCGCCGGTGAACGGTCCCGCCGTCCACGTCGACACCGCGAGCCCCGTCCCGCCCTACGAACAGATCCGCGCCCAGCTGGCCGCACTCATCACCACGGGCCGCATGCCGGAGGGGGAACGCCTGCCGACGGTGCGCCAGCTGGCGGCCGACCTGGGCCTGGCGGCGGGCACGGTGGCGAGGGCCTACCGCGAACTGGAGGCGGCATCCCTGATCCGCACCCGCCGTGGGGCGGGGACACGGGTGGCCCCGCTTCCGGCACCGACCCGGACACCAGACCCGGCCAAACTGGCGGAACTGGCCCTCCGCTTCGTGACCGAGGCCCGGGGCCTGGGCGCGGACGGGGAGACGGTGCAGCGGGCGGTACGGGACGCGCTGGACGAGTAGCGGCTCTACGAGGAAGGTAATGGGCGGGCCCTGCAACCGCCGGCGCGGAGGGACGACGGTGCCGCCGCGGCCCTCGTCCCGCTTAAGTTGTCCCGCTAATTCGACTTAAGTTGTCCCGCTAATTCGACCAGGGCCCGGCGAGCCATCGCTGTCGGCTCTCCTCGCCCGGTTCCGCCCCGGTCCAGGACCTTGCCAGTAGCTGTCACATATAGGGGGCTCATCAGACACCGGTGAGCGATCCGAAGAGTTACGGAACAGCCTGCAGGCACGCTGTCGTAGGCGGGGGCACCGTCGATCCTCTTCACGACCGCCTCGGCTTCGCCCTCCCCGTCCTCGGCGAGCTGGTAGAACCCCGCGCGAGTGGCGCGCATCTCTCGCCTCCACCGGGGCGTAAGGGCCTCGGGGCGTCCGGCTCACCCCTGCTGGGGTTCGCCCAGACCAAGTCCCGAGTCCCGACGCCAGGCTTCGCCTTCGGGTGTCCAGGCGACACGGGTGCCGAGTCGGATCCAGACGCGGAACTCACCGAGGGACAGTTCAGAGGTCTCTTCCGCCCAGACAGTGTTCAGACAGAGTTGCATGCCGCAGTCCTTGGACTCCGACAGACCGCGCCAGCCGCAGTCCCAGCTGACGTCCAGACTCAGCGGGCCGAGAACGGAGACCATCCGGTCCAGTTCCTCCTCGGTGGCGTCGTCCTCGGCTTCGCTCTCGGGGGTGCCGAAAGGCAGGGTCGTGTCCAGGGAGAGCATCACGCCCTCGGGCAACGGCCAGAGATCGGCCAGGCCAGGGCTGAGCCGCAGGTTCCCCGTCAGCGAGGACCTCGGCTGCTCCGCGTCGAACGTGATGGCCTCGCGACGCACCAGTTCATCCAGGAAAGGGAAGATGCGAGGTTCCCGGTCCACGACCATGCGGGCAGTGCCGAAGGAACGGATGGCGTACGCGTACTGCTCAGCCGTGCTGATCGGTTCCAGTTGGGGCCAAGGAGCGGTGGACCAGTCAGCCAGATCGCGCATGATCGCCCGCGCCCGCGCCAGCGCACTCGCGACGTCGGGAAAGGATTCGCGTACTGGATAAAGCATCGAGGCCAAGAAACGTGCCTTTCGGGGACAGGGACAGGGGCGAACGCGCCGTCACCGGACGCGTCCGCCCCTGTCTCGGATTGCCGCCTGATGTCGAGCGGAGGCGGGCGGTTCCGTAGGAGTAGCGCTGCTTGATCGCCGGAGGATCCGGATGTCCGGGTCACCAGCCCGTTTGGGGTTCGCCCAGTGGGAGTCCGGAGTCGCCCACCCAGGTTTGGCCCTCAGTCGTCCAGGCGACGCGGGGGCCGAGGGAGATCCAGACACCGAACTCGCCCGGGGACGGCTCGACGTGCTGCGACACCCAGACGCTGTTCAGGCAGAGCAGCACACCGCAGTCCTTGAACTCGGGCAGACCGCGCCAGGCGCAGTCCCACCTGACGTCCAGGGACAGCGGCCCGAGCACGGAGACCATCCGGTCCAGTTCGTCTTCGGTAGCGTCGTCCTCGGGCTCACTGCCGGGGGCGCCGAAGGGCGGGGTCGTGGCCAGAACGAGGCTCACTCCTTCGGGAAGGGGCCAGAGATCGACCAGGTCGGGGCGGAGCCGCACGTCGCCTGAGATGTAGGACTTCAACTGCTCCGCATCGAGGGTGACGACACCGCGGCGCCGCAGTTCGTTCAGAAACGGCACGCCGTGGGGTTCGCGGTCCGCACCGAACCGGGCGGTGGCGAAGGTGCCGAGTGCGTACGCAAATTGCTCCGCGGTCGTGATGTCGTTCACTCGGGGCCACGGAGGGGCGGTCCACTCGGCCAGGTCCCGCATGATTGCACGCGCCCGCGACAGCGCACTTGACGCATCGGGAAAAGGCTCGCAAACCCGATAGAGAATCGACATGGACAAGAGAATTTCCTCTCGCACAAGGGCAGGGGCGTGCCGTCAGGAACGCCCCGCCCCCATTACTTCGCCCACGTGTTCCGCCGCCCACGGCGTCACCCCGCGCGAGTGGCACGCACGTCTCGCCTCCACCGGGGCGTAGGAGGTTCGGGGCGTTCGGATCACCCCGCCTGGGGTTCGCCCAGCGCGAGCCCCGAGTCGCGCAGCCAGGCCTTGCCAGCCGGGGTCCCGGAGACGCGGGCACCGGGGGAGACCCAGACGCCGAACTCACCTGGGGCCGGCTCAGCGTGCTGCTCGGTCCAGACGCTGTTCAGACAGAGCCGGACGCCGCCGCCCTTGAAATCGGACAGGCCCCGCCAGCCGCAGTTCCACCTGACGCTCATGTTCAGTGGCCCGATTACGGAGACCATCCGGTCCAGTTCCTCCTCGGTGCAGTCGTCCTCAGGTTCGCTGTCCGGGCCGCCGAAGGGCGGAGTCGCGGCCAGGGTGAAAGTCAGGCCGTCGGGCAGCGGCCACAGATCGGCCAGGTCCGGGCGGAGCCGCATTCCCTCAAAGAACCAGCCGCTTACCTCCTCCCGATCGCCCGCGACACCGCGGCGCTGCAGTTCGTCCAGGAAGGGTCCGACGCCTGGCAGGTCCTGTTGTTCCCAGACGATTCGCGCGGCGCCAAAAGTGCGAACTGCGTGCACGTACTGCTCGACTGTGGTAATCAACTCCAGTTGCGGCCAGGGGATGGTCTTCCAGTCGGCCAGGTCCCGCATGATCGCACGCGCCCGCGTCAACGCGCTCGGCGCGTCGGGAAAGGATTCACACACTCGGTAAAGCGGCAAGGAACGTGCCCTTCAGTCAGAGACAGGGGCGGACGCGCCTTCACGGTACGCATCCGCCACTGTCCTGGCTCACAGCCTGCGGTCAGAGAACAGCAGGCGATTCAGTACGAGTACCCGTTCGACGAATAGTAGGTATGGGTACGTTCGTCGTAATGGCCTTCGTCGGTGTTGTTGCCCAGATCGAAGTTGCCCAGACTGTCACCGCTTTCGCTGTAGACCCGCAGACGGAACCCGCGGACACTGTTGAGGCCGCCGTTGTTCTTCATTCGCAGATTCCGATAATTGCGGACCCACCCCTTGACCTCCGAGGCATCAACCAGGTCCGGGACCTGTATGAAGACCTCGTTGACCTCCGTACCTCCCGCCCAGTCCTGGCGCCAGCGCAGCTGCTTGACAGCCTCTCTGAGCGCTCCGTTGAAGCTCTTGAAGCTGTTCTTAATGATCGTCTTGATCTCTCCGTAGCCGACGATGTTGCCCTGCTGGTCGAGGTACTCGATGTCCGGGTTCTCCACCTTCTCGCCCGGGTCAGCCTTCAGTTGGTGCTCATCGGGCATTCGCCGGGCCCGGGTGCCCTCCGGAGCACCGTCCAGCGAGCGGTAGGCGTTGTCCAGGGTGAGCGGCGCCTCGCGCCCTTCCTCTTCGCCGTGTTCAGCCCTCGAGGAAGCCGGTCTCGGCCGAGCAGAAGTCGGCGGCAGCATGTCACGGCCAGAGGGCGGCGGCTACGTCCACGTGGAAGACCACCTCGACCTCCTGATCCGCGACGACCTCGCCCTCGGCGTGACGATCATCGCCCGGATCCTGCACAGCCATCGTGCCGCAGAAACTGCCACCCTCCGGCATGCCGGAAAGGAGGACGAGGTCATACCCCTCCGGTTGCCGACCTGACGGCCTGCCGGCCAGGAAAGGAGGGCCAAGCGCTCAACTGAGGTCGCGCACCGAACAAACACTGGGGCGGCACCAGTCCTCCTGGGAGCGAGGGTGGCCAAGTGATCTGAGCGTTGCGGATCAGCAGGGGACTTCCCCGAGACCGCTTAGATCGTGTCGCCGTCCTCTTCCAGAGCCTTTGTGATCTTCGCGTTGGCAGCTTCCTCGTGGCCGTCGACGCAGCCGTGGTAGCGCCGATGGATCACTTCAGGGGAGTTGCCGACTCGCCGGGCTACCTCGGCGATCGAGACTCCCACGTTGAGCCACTGTGCGATGCAGGCGTGCCGCAGGTCGTACGGGCGGCCGGCCAGCGGCGAGTCGACGCGCTCAAGTAGGAGCGCTTACTCTCGGTCTTCCTCCCACATCCGCCAATTGGTGGATGAGCCGACCGTGCCCTCACGCTCGTTGCCGAACACGCGGCCTTCCTTGGCCGTGCCGAACGCGTTTAGGTGCGCCCGCAGGATCGCCACCAGTAAGGACGGAATGGGGACCGGCCGGTCGCTCTTGGCCTCCCTCGCTTTCAGCCCGCGTCGGTCGTGGCGTTCCCCAGAATCGGTCCACTGCTTCCCGGAGACGGGACGCGTCTCCCGGAGCGTCAGCGTGCCCCATCCCCCGTCTGGGAGATGGCAGTCAGACCGCCTCAGCCCGACCGCCTCAGCCGGACGCAGACAGCAACGCCGGCAGACGGGGGGGCAGGCAGTGACGCCCCCTGCAGCTGTCGTCACTGGCCGGTGACCCTGGCCACCTGCGCAACCTCCACTGTTGTGAGAACGACACGCTTCCGGTGCGGCGTCGCGCGACTTAGGCTCGCCCCTTCTGGATCACTGGGGAATGATCCCAAAGGGGGAACTCATGAACTACTTGATTGGCCTTCTCTTGATCGTTTTCGGGGCGCCGCTCGTCGGCATCATCGGCCGGGTGATCGAAAACTCCGGGCGCCAGGGCGTCGGCAAGACGATCTCCATTGGCGGGTATCTCGCGGTCCTGGGGCTTGCCGTCTGGCTGATCATCGGCAGTCTCTGACATTCGTATACGCAGTCTTCCGAACTAGCGCTCCAGGCCGGAGAGAAGGTCACCTGACAAGGATGAGGCCAGCCCAGCCCTCAAAGCCTTGGCCTATACGGGCGCCAGCCGCACCATCGGCCGGCGCCCGTCGCTTTGGCGCGGTCATTGAGACACCACCGACGTCACGTTGTAGGGCGCCCCGCGCGGAGGTAGTCGAGGTACTCGTCTCTTGCCATGCCTGCGTTCACCCAGCGATGGCGGACCGCCCCGGTGCGGCGCTCGGCCTCGACCATCGCGACCGCCGCATCATCGGCGACAGCAAGCGTCCGGCCGAACTCGTCATCGGGGTCCAGCGGCGGAAACGCCAGGAGATCGCAGAAGTTCTCGCTACCCACGTCCTCAACGACGTGCAGTGTCACCTCGTACCCGCGCCTGGTGGACTCGATGCCGACCCAGCGAATGGCCGGCGTCTCCGCCGTCTGTACCGCCCCGATGAACTGCTCAATCCCTTGACCACGCCGCAGAGCACCGACAGCGAACGTCTCAACCAGATAGCGCACAGGCGCAGCGTACGGCGCGAGGATTCGTGCCTCATGCGCCCCATATGCACCATGTGCCCCATCGAGCGGGAAACTATGGGGAACACCGGTCAGTCGCGAGGAGCGAACACGGGATCGGCCCCCGACCGTGTCACCCGGTGAGAGGCTGTTTCACCTGCGCGGAGGGTGTGGGATCTGAGCCCACGGTGACTTGCGCCATGTGTCCTGATCTTCTACTGGTCGAGCTGAACGGCGCGGCCGATAGCGAAAAGATCGCGGGTCTGCTCAAGCAGTACCGAGCCCAGAAGCGGTAGCAGCAGCGCCTGGGCCGTCTCCGGGCCGTCCGAGGCGAACCAACGTTGGCAGACGATGACTCCGCCGCCCTTACAGGGAATAGCGCCGACTCTCGGGCACCTCGGTCAGTAATGGCCCTGCAAGGTGCAAGCCTTCTTTCGCGTGACCCAACGCGGCAGCCCTGTTTCTACGTCGAAGGCTTCGCCCTCGCGCAGGTGAGAAGCACACCGTCCCAAGGCCGAGGGTCCATCCCAATTGCTTCGGGACAAAGCGGTCGCTCCGTAGGACGCGACGCATGGGACACCGCCGTCTCAAGGTTTTACCCCTGCCTCGCGGGCACTCGGCCAGTGAGCGCGGAGGTACTGAGATGAGTGCCGGAGAAAGAACCAAGGCAAAGGTCGAACAAGTTGTCGGGAAGGCCGTGCGAAAGGCGGCCCACACGGTGCACAAGGATGCCCTCGCGGCAAAGGGCGCCGCCCTCGAAGCGCGGGGCAGGATGCGGGGCGCGAAAGAGAGGACCACTGAATCCTTCAAGCGCTGACACGTCAGGGCACTTCGGTCACTGTGCGTGGTCGCGCCGCGTGGCACGGGATGACAAGGGCAGTGTCCATCTGAAGAGCCGTTCCGCCAGGGGGCGCGGCTGAGGAGGTTCGTGTCCTGCGCGTGAGGGCGCCCGACACACCTCCGCCACAGTCTGTGTCGCCGGCGCCCTCTGACGAACTCCGAGCAGGTCAGAAAACGATGCGGGGTGATCGGCGCAATCGTCCGAGCAGGCCTGGTACACCCGCCTGCCTTCGCCGTCTTGCGCCGAGCTCCGAGGGGCGAGCGGAAACGGTCGCCACGTGATCCGACGAAAGGTCTCCTGGGGGATCCCAAGGGCCTGGCCTTGGACTCGGGCAGTAGATCTCGCTCGTGCTCGCGGAGCAGGTCCTCGATGCGTCGGTCGGCGACGTCCTGTCGTCCGCCGCGGCACTTCGCACAGCGGGTCGGGTCAGCAGGACCTCGACGCTGTTGCCGGCATGCTCGGCCGCGTCGGTGGGATCGGCGTCGGCGTTGCGACACGCGGTCAGCGCCGAATACCGAAGGCGTACGGCCTTCTTGTGAGTGGCGGAGCCGCGACGGTCGGCGGAAACGCCAGGCGCCGAGCCTCCTGCCACACGCGATCGAAACGAGAACGAGGACCGGTTCCGACGTCCCGGCCCCTGGCGACGCCTCAACTGACGGCGACGTTCCCGGAGTGGATGCCGCGTCCCATCGGCGTCTGCCGTGCAGCGGAGAAGTACAGCAACCTCGGCGACCGTCTCACCCGTGGTTCGCGTCGAGGGGCGTGTGGAATCACGACCGCGTGGCGGTGTCAGTCCTGCCGTGCACAATGCCGGCCATGAGTGAGCGCTACGAGGTCGTCTTTTCCTGCTACTTGCGCGACGACACCCCCGAACGGGTCATGGCCGCCCTGCGGTGGCACCTGGGTATGGATGCCGAGTTCCCCGAAGGTCTCGACGACCAGGACGGATTTCTGTACCCACTACTCCTGCCCGGTGGCTACGCCAACCGCCGGGTGCCCGGTGGAGACGTCGTGTCCCTGCGTCGCGAAGTGCAGGAGTTCACGAGATCCGGCGCGCGGTACGAGTGGGAACTCTTCGCACGCAACGACTGGGTCGACGACTCCATGCTCTACCTCCGGAGCCTGTTGGACCTGCTGGCCCCACACATCGCGCAACCCGGCTACGGGGGCCACTTCCGCCACCTATTCGACACCGAAGTGACTGTCTTCGACTTCCACGACGGAACGTACGAGCCCATCAAGATATGGGGTGTCGACCCTCGGTGACAGGCGGTCCCGAGCCGGTCCCGGACTCCTTGCCCTGAGCGGAGTCCGGCCTCAAGTAGCGTCCCGCACCAGCGGTTGAGCTGTCTGTCGTCAGCCCGCGCTCGTCCACGCATCCGGGCGGGGCACCAGCACTGCGGAGACCACCGCGTGGGACGAGGCCATGACATCGGCCACGAACCGCAGGCGCCCGATGCCGAGTCGATGCAGTGCCGGGCCGTGGTCGGCGGCGACGACGAGAGAGGCCGCGAGCAGGAGAAGTCGCCACCCGGCCATGACCGGGCGGCGCACCACGCGGGGCAGCTCGGCCAGGGAGTCGTGCAGTCGCTCGCAGTGGAACGGGACGTGGCGCTGCTCGTCGGCCAGGATCCGTCCCGCCACATCCGCTGTGAGCGAGTCGTCGGTGCCATCGCGCAGGGCGCGGTAATAACGCAGCGCCACCACTTCCGCGATCATCAGCACCAGCAGTTCCATGCGCAGGCCCATGAGACGCCGCAACCGTACGAAGACCGTGTCGCTCCAGTGCCCCGTCAACGTCCCCACGCCCCCCGCGGCCAGCAACCGAGCGAGCAGACGGGCGTGATTCTGTTCCTCGGCGATGAAGAGCCGGACCGCCTGCGCGTAGTCGGAGTCGCCGGCCTGGTCCGCTTTGCCGACGAGGTTGGCGCCGTCGCCGTCCTCGCCGACCTGGAAGCGCTGGATGCCGGCCCACACCGCCGGATGCAGCGTCGCACCTCGGCCCCAGTCCGGGTCACCCAGGGCGCGCCTGCGCTCCCGCTCGTCCTCGAACTCCCTTGTCCACTTGGCGAAGCCGCCCGTCCGCATCCGGTCTCCCCTCTCCCGGACACGGCCATCGTGCCCCGGAGAGGGACGACGCCGACGGACGTCAAACCGTTCCACCGCTGCCCGGCGGACAGCGTCCGTACGCGACGAGCCGTACGTCACGTTCATGGCCGACCCGGCCGATGGCGACGGAACGGGTCACGCTCTCGACGACCTCCACGGCCGGGGCAGGCGCCGCACCGTGGACGGGTGATCACCCAACCGCACCGGCCGCTGCCGGGGAACGGACGAGGGAGGACTCGTGCACAGCGAATACGGCGTCGCAACGACGACGGACACCGGCATCGTGGGTGGCGATGACCACCGCGCATCCGGCCTCGCTCATCTCGCGAAGGATGTCGATGACGACCGTGCTGTTGTCTTCGTCGAGTGCACCGGTCGGCTCGTCCGCGAGCACCAGGGCCGGCCGCTGGACCATGAGACGGGCCAGAGCGACGCGCTGCTGTTCGCCGCCGCTGAGGTGGTAGATCTTCTCCTTCTCCCGCCCCGCCAGACCGACACGGTCAAGGGCTTCAGCGACAGCCGCACTGCCCTTGTTCTTGCTCTTGCCCGTGTTCTTGCCCGTGCCCGTGGCCTCGCTCTGCGCCGGCCGCCGTGGCTTGGCCACCACTTCCAGGTTCTCGATGACCGTCGCGTTCTCGATCAGCGCATAGTGCTGGAACAGATAGCCGAGAGTGTCACGGCAAAACCGACGGACATCACTTCGGCCGAATCGGGTGATGTCTTTCCCTTCATGCCGGATCGTCCCGGTACTGGGCCTGTCGAGCAGCCCGAGACAGTTCAGGAGGGTCGACTTACCCGATCCACTCGGACCGACAAGGGCAAGCATCTCGCCACGGTTGACGGTGAGGTTGACGTCGCGCCACAGGGTCCGGGCGCCGAAGACCTTCGAAAGATTCTCGATTTCGATCACAACATACTCCGGCTGAGTGGAGGGTTTTTCGCGCGGGCGGGACTCACGACTCCGTCGCCCCTTCCTTCACGATGCGGCGATGGAAGTACGCGAGAGCGAGCAGCACGGCTCCCAGTTCGAAGACAACAAGACCGGTGATGACGGTGAGATCCAGCGCGCTGATGTGAATCGGCTGGAAGGGGGCGGGCGCACCGGCCGCGGCGAATCTCTCCAGTTCCTGGTTCTGCTGCCAGGCCTGGAAAGGGACTCGCGTGGCGAAGACAAGCGCGATGGCCACCTCCACGGAGAGGACGAATCGGTGGTTGGCGACATATCTCCAGCCCCCGATGTGTCGCACGAATATGCTCTGCGCGTTCTTTCGTGAGTAGATGAGGCAGACGCCGACCCCGGCGATGAGGAGCACTATCACGGCAACAACAAGGTTGAATATTTGAAGCCGGAGTTTGGTGACCGAGCTCCGTAGGTCCAGGGCGGTTTTCTGCCCGACCGGGCTCACCGATTTCACGTAGTTCTGGACTTTTTTCGTCTTGATGGCGTTCAGTACGTCACCAGTGTCGGAATTGAAGGTCCGAGCAGAAAAGCTGTGGAGGCGAGGAATGCTCGCCTCCACAGCCAACAGAGCTCAGTCAGGCAACTGGAGCGGCGCCACTCGCGGCTGCCTAGACTCGTCGAGTTTCGACCGGGAGGCTCAGCAGTTCGGGTTGTAGTAGTACGACACCGAGCCGTTCAGCCCCGCCGAGGCGAGGGACCACTTCCCCTTCGCGGTGCAGCCGCTGCCGAACACCGTGCCGCCCGTCTTCACCGAAGACGCGTGCTGGTTGTCCGGGTGCTTGTAGTTCGACCACGCCGTGTTGGCGCCGTGGTCGTAACCGGGACAGATCTTGAACGAAAGATATGACCGCGAGCAACCGAATATTCGAGTAACCCAGATCACAGGAATAAATCGGCCCGCCACGCATCAGGCGGTGTGCGCGATTTCTGGCCAACTCGCAAGGACCACGTGCGGGTCGGAGAGAGACATGAAACGCGCGAGGAGATGGAAAATACCGTTTCCGGGTTCCACTAAATATCGCCAAATTCAGTGGATGGTTTTCAGCCATGACCTCCGGGGCGTGGCGGTCTTTTTCATGTAATGTACTGTCGTCGGGTTACGGGGAGGCGCAGACAATGTCCCTTGCCTTGCCGGCCAGTCTGGAATCCGCGCTTTTCTCGGGGTGTTCCCGCGCGAACCGACAGCCGGTCCGGCGGGTCTTCAGTCATGTGGCGAACCGCTGATTTCAGTTCGCACCGCTACCCGAGGGCCTGACCACCTTCATGACTCCCCACCTGACCGCCGGCCGCCGATCCCTGCCCATCTGGCTGATTCCCCTGCTGTGGACCCTGGCCCTGGGTGTGTGGGGACTGTCCCGGCAGCACAGCCTGTGGCGGGACGAGGCGGCGACCTGGCAGGTGGCCCAGCGGCCCACCCGGGAGATCTGGCACATGCTGGGGCAGGTCGACGCCGTACACGGGCTCTACTACCTGCTGATGCACGGACTCTTCGAATGCTTCGGGCCCGGCACGACGACGCTGCGGCTGCCCTCCGTGCTGGCCATGGCGGTGGCCGCGGCCTGCGTGACCGTCATCGGCCGGCGACTGGCCGGGACCTGTGCGGGCCTGGGGGCGGGGCTGTCACTCGGCCTGCTTCCGGCGGTGCAGTTCTATCTCCAGGAGGGGCGCCCGTACGCACTGGTCACGGCCGGAGCCGCGATCTCGACGCTGCTGCTGGTGACCGTACTCAAGGGCCGTGGCAGAACAGCGCAGTGGGCGGCCTACGCCGGCGCCGTCCTGCTGTGCGGGTTGCTGAACTGGCTGGCGCTGATGATTCTGCCCGCGCACGCGGCGACCCTGATCTGGACACGGGTCCGGCGCGAGGTGTGGACCCGATGGACGGCGGCCGCGGCGGCGGCCGTGGCGGGCGTGCTGCCCCTGATCCTGTTCACCCGGAGCCAGTCCGAACAGATTTCCTGGATACCGCCGCTGACCTGGCACATGATGATCGGCCCGGCGGTCCTGCTGGCGGTCGGTGGCCTCGGCGCCCTGCTGGACCGGCCGCAGGCCGGCCGACTGTCGTCGGCAGCCGTGGGGCTGCCGCTGCTCGCGGTGCCGCAGCTCGTCCTGATCGGCCTCTCCCTGGTCCAGCCGCTGTTCCTGGACCGGTACGTCCTGTTCAGCCAGCTGGGTCTGGCGCTGCTGATCGGGACAGCGCTGGGCACGGCGGTACGGGCGGCCACGCCGCGCTTCCCGAGGGCATCGCCATGGATCCTCCCCGTGGTGATCGCCGTGGCGATGGCGGCGCTGCTCCCCCAGTCACTGGCCAAGCGCTCCCCGGCCAGCCGGGTGGACGACGTCTTCGCCGTGGCGACGGACGTACAGCGACTCAAGGAGCCCGGGGACGCGGTGGTCTTCGTACCGGCGGCGCGACGCGACACCAAGCTGGTCTCCCCCCGCGCCTTCACCGGTCTGCGGGACATAGCCCTGACCGAGAGTCCGGAGAGGTCCGGGACGCTGAAGGGGGTGGAGGCCGACCCGGCCCAAATCCGGACCGTGATGCTGACCCGGCGACGGATCCTGCTGGTGACGGACGAGGCGGAGGTCGCGGCGCCGGTGACGGCGCGACGGGACCAGACGAAGATCTCCGTGCTGAAGAGGTACTTCACGTCGGTGACGGACGAGCAGGTCCGCGGTCGCAGGGTGACGGTGTACCTGCGCGTCGGGAGCCCGTGACCTGAAGCGTGGCTCCGACGGCGAGGACGGTCCGAGGGATACGGCAGCGTGGGCGATGCCGCCCCCGCCCGGCCGCGAAGTGGTCCCATGGGTGCCTGATGAGACGACGGTCCGTCAGGCCGGGTTCGGGGCCTTGGACGTGGACGGGGTGTGGGAGGACCTCTGCCGGGTCCGCAGGGCCACCAGCGTGGCGAGGCCGGCCGCCGCCGCTCCGGCGAGCATCGCGGCGCGGTCGCCGACCGCCATGCTGCTGCGGCCCGTTCGGTCCACCGCGTCGGCGACGGCGGGAAGCAGCGCCGCTCCCAGCGCGGCGCCCAGCTGGCGGCTCATGTTGACCACGCCGCCCACCAGACCCTGGTCGCGGTCGGCGACGCCGGTGCTGGCGGTCACCATGCTTCCGAACGCCGTACCGGCGGTGCCGAACCCGACCAGGACCACCGCCGCGAGCGGCGCACGGTAACCGCCGCCCATCGGGAGCCGGGTGAGGATCAGGAAGCCGGCGGTGGCGGCCAGGGCGGTCAGCACCAGGACGCGCTGGATCCCCACGCGTCGCGCCAGCCGGGCGCCCAGCAACCCGGTCGCCAGGCCGACGATGCCCTGCGGGGCGACCACCAGGCCGGCCACCAGGGGGGACATGTGCAGGACTTCCTGGAGGTACACGGAGAGCACCAGCATCTCCCCGCCGTTCCACAGGCCGAGCAGCAGCATCAGGGTGCCGGCACTGCGCAGCCCTCGGGTGCGCAGCAGCGCGAGCCGCACGAGCGGATCGGCACGCCGTTGCTCGACGGCGAAGAACGCCACGGCCGCCAGGGCCGACAGCCCGAGCGGAACCAGCACACCGGCGGATCCCACGCCGGTGATCCCGGCCTGGGAGACCGCGAAGACCAGCGCGGCGACGGCTCCTGTGATGAGCGCCGCGCCGACGGTGTCCAGGTGCCGGCCGGCCCGGGGCAGCCTCGACTCGTGCAGGAGACGGGGGGCCAGCAGCATGGCGGCCAGCCCCACCGGAACGTTCACCAGGAACACCGAGCGCCAGCTGAAGAACTCCACCAGGACACCGCCGAGCACCTGTCCGGCGACGAAGCCGATCGACGCCGTCGCCCCGTACAGGCCCAACGCACGGGTACGCCGGGGGCCTTCGGGGAAGCCCGTGGTGATCAGGGACAGCGCGGCGGGCGCGACCATCGCGGCGCCACAGCCCTGCACCGTGCGGGACGCGATCAGGAGCAGCGGATCGTGCGCGAGCCCGCCGGACAGCGACGCGGCGGTGAAGACGCCGATCCCGGCCATGAACAGGCGCCGCCGCCCGTAGAGATCCCCGGCGCGGCCGCCGAGGATCAGCAGCCCGCCGAAGGTGATCGCGTAGGCCGTGACCACCCACTGCACGGAGGTGGCCGAGATGCCGAGCTCGTGCTGGATGGACGACAGCGCGACGTTCACGATGCTGAAGTCGAGCACCACCATGAAGGACGCGACGAGGATCAGTGCGAGTCCCAGCCGTTGGTGCCCGAAGGCGGGGGCGGGCGCCGGCGTGCCTGCCGTCGGGGCCGGGTCCCCGGGGGGCCGTATCTGGTCGTTCTCCGGGTCATTGCGGGTGGCCGGCCCAGCTGCTGCGGTCATCACCGGGGTCCTCTCTTGCGGGGCCCTGCGCGGCCCTTGCCCAGGGAGCAGGGCTGGCGCGGGGCTGGTCAGCTGGCGGTGTACACCGCGGCCAGATCGTCGTCGGCGTGCTGTGCCGCGGCGTCCCGCCAGCGGGGCAGCAGCGCCTCGGTGAGCGCGAGTTCGGTACCGCTGGCCTGCGCGGCCCGCACCGCCAGCTCGGCGTCCTTGAGGGCGTGCTTGAGCGCGAACGCGGGGGTGAAGTCACCGGTCAGCATGGTGGTGGCCTTCTGCATGGCGTACGGCGACCCGAGGGGCGTCGACTGCAACAGGTCCACGATCGCGGTCGGGTCCAGACCGAGCCGGCGGGCGAAGGAGAGCGTCTCCGCGGTGGTCTCGGCGAGGTCGACGAGCCAGTTGTTGAGCACCAGCTTGGCGCTGGTGCCGGCGCCGGCCGGGCCCAGCCAGACGGTGGCCCTGCCGAGCGCGCCGAACACCGGGGCGAGGACGTTCCGCATCTCGTCCGGGCCGCTGGCCAGGACGATGAGCTGCCCGGCCCGGGCCGGGCCCTCGCTGCCGGAGACCGGGGCGTCCACGAACGTCACCCCGTGGCGGGTGGCGGTGCGGCCGAGCCGGGCCGTCCAGTCGGCTCCGACGGTCGCCATCTGCACCCAGACCAGTCCGGGCGCATCGGCCAGGAATCCGTCGGGCCCGGTGGCCGCCTGTTCGGTGGCGGGACCGTCGGCCAGCATGGTGACGAGGATCCCCGCGCCCCGGACGGCCTCAGCCGGGGTGGGCGCCACGGCGGCGCCCACGTCGGTGAGGAGTGCGGCGCGGTCGGCGGTCCGGTTCCAGACCCGTACGTCGAAACCGGCGAGGGCCAGGTTGGCGGCCATCGGGCCGCCCATCCGTCCGGTGCCCACGAACGCGACCGGCGGGTTCGCCGTTGCGTGGCGGCGACCGTGGTGGTCGGGGACGGTGTGCTGTCGTGCGGGCGAGTTGGTGCTCATGGCATTCCTTCCGGCGCTGGTGGGCTTCGTAATTCGACGGTCGCAGCCGCGGAAACCCGCTGGTAGTGGCCTCACGCTTGCCGGGGTACAAGCCGGGCTTGTACCGGTTCACGGGCATCGACGGCCGGAAGACCGCGGGAACGCAAGGCCGTACGACCGGAAGACCGCGGGAACGCAAGGCCGCACGACCGGAAGACGGCAGGACCGCAAGACCGGCCGCGAGACCGCGAGGCCGGAACGGAACGCCGCCACGCATAGCGGCCATAACGGCCCTACCGGCCACACCGGCCACACCGGCACCGCGCTATGACCCGCGGTCGCCCCGTCAGTGGGCTCGGCCGCTGTGACGCTCCTGGTTCTGGCGGGTCAGGATGTGGGTGATCAGGTCGCGGGCCGCGCCACTGGGTGGGGTGGCGGCGCCGTCCCAGACGGCGCGCAGGGTTCGGCGCAGGTCGAGTTCCGGTGTCCGTACCGCGACAAGCCGGCCGTTGGCCAGGTCGTCGGCGACGGCGAGTTCGCTGATGACCGCGGGTGCCGCACCGGCCAGCGCGGCCGAGCGGATCGCCGCGGTGGTGGACAGCGACAGTGCCGCGGGGGCCTGCGGGACACCGGGGCCGAGTACGGCGCTCAGCGCGGCGGCGAAGGTGTCCCGGGTACCGGAGCCGCTCTCCCGGCTCACCAGCGGGGTGCCGGCCAGTTCGACGGCGCTGACGGGCCGAGGGCGTGCCCAGGGGTGACCTGGAGCGACGACAACCATGAGCCGGTCGTGGCCGACGGCCCTGCCGTGCAGCCCGGCGGGCTCGTGCGGGCCCTCGGTGAAGCCGATGTCGGCGATGCCCTCGGTGACATGGGTGACGACCGCGGCGGTGTTGGCGTAGGTCAGAACAATTTCCGGGGCGCGCCTGCCCTGCGGGGTCTCCGCGCGGAAGGACGCCAGCCAGCCGGGCAGGAGTATCTCGGAGATGGTCGAGCTGGCGCTGACCCGGAGCCGGGCCCGCTGGCCGGTCCGCAGTGCCGTGATCCCGGCGTCCATCTCGGCCGCGACGTCCAGCAGCCGGGCGGCCCACTCCGCGATCATGACGCCTTCGACGGTCAGAGTGGACCCGCGTGGAGTCCGGTGCACGAGGGTGACCCCGGTCTGTGCCTCCATCGCGCGGATCCGCGCCGATACGGCCTGCTGACTCACCCCGGCCTTGCGGGCGACGCTGTTCAGGCTGCCTTCCCGGGCTACACCGAGCAGCAGTTCCAGCGCGGCCAGGTCGGGGACATGTGTGCTGAGCATCGTCCCAGCCCTCCCAGCTGCGAGCCGGGGTTCTTGCCTGTCAAGCGTACGACCGCCACCGGGCCCCGGCCGCGGTGGCGGGCCGCCCTGGTGATCACCTGCCGGGTGAGTTGTCGCGAAGCGCGAAAGTTCCCGATGGGCGCGAAAGTTCTCGATGGCCCGAGAGTTCTCGCTGGGCGGGACGCGTTCAGATGTTGAGTGCGATCGCGGCGCCGATGCCGCCCAGACCGAGCGCGACGGCGGCGGCGAGCCAGCCGTCCGAGCGCCAGGGGAAGAACCGGTCGACGGACAGCCGACCCGGGCCGATGGCGGCGAGGGCGAGGGCGACGACGCAGATGGCGACGCTGTACTCGACGCCGCCGTTCTGGCTCCACAGGCCGTGGGCACCGCTCACGGTCACCATGGCGTTGATCATCACGCCGATGACGGCGGCGGCCGCGAGTGGCGTGAACAGTCCGACAGCCAGACCGAGACCCCCGGCGAGTTCGGAGAGGCCTCCGATCACGGCGAACACCTTGCCCGGGTGGTAGCCGAGGGCGTCGAAGCCTCTGCCGGTGGCCGCCAGGCCCGGCCCCCCGAAGATGCCGAACAGCTTCTGCGCACCGTGACCGGCCATCAGCAGTCCGAAGGTCAGCCTGATCAGCAGCAGCCCGCAGTCACCGGCGGACAGCCGGGGACCCACGCCGGCGGCAGGTGTCCCGCCCGGCGGGCCCGAGGCGACCCTGGCCGGATCGGCGGGCCTGCGGACCTCCGCGACGGGGCGCGCGGGGGCGCGTGCCTGGGTCAGTGACAGGACATGAGTTCTACCGAAGGGGTGGAGATGCAGAGCACGCATGAGGATGCCTTCGCAGGTGAGAGAGCCGGTTTACCCGACTTACGACGAGTCCTCCCCTTCATCCAGCATTGCGCCATTACCTCACTACATCCACCGATATGTTGAAATATGTATTATTTCGATCGTTGATAACGAGCATCGCGTGACTCGGCGACCGTGGGGGCGCGGCGCGATGCGCGACGGGGATCCGGACGGCGTCGCGGAAGCGCACGGTGACGGATCGCCAGAGAAGCGGAGACGCGCGTCCGACCTGCCGGCGCGACACCTGACGGGGGGGGGTTTCATGCGGAGCGCTTGCGCGGTGAGACCGTCTTCTTGGCCGTCGACTTCTCGGCCGTCGACTTCTTCGCCGCCGTCTTCTTGGCCGTCGGCTTCTCGGCCGCCGTCTTCCGGGCCGACGTCTTCGCGGCCGTCGGCTTCTTCGCCGCCGTCCCCTTCGTCGCCGCCTTCTTCGCCGTCGCCGTCGCCGTCTTCTTCGCCGCCGCCCTCGGCCTCTTGCTCGGCATCGGCGTGACCTGAGCCTCCTCACCGCGCGCCTCCTCGCCCCTCGACTCCTTCGCCGCGCGGACGCTCTTCTCCAGGGCCGCCATCAGGTCCAGGACCTTGCCGCCCCTGGCCGGTTCGGGGGTCTCCGGTGGGGCCTCGCCGGCCGCCTTCGCGGCGATGACCTCCTCCAGGGCCGTCCGGTACTCGTCGTGCAGGTCCTCCAGGTCGACCTCGCCGAGGGTGTCCATCAGGGCGTCGGCGAGGTCGAGTTCCTTGTCGCGGACGGTGACGTCGCCGTCGGGGGCGAGGCCCTCCGGGGCGCGGACCTCGTCCGGCCAGAGCAGGCCGTGCATGGCGATGGCGTCGCCGACCACGCGGAGCATGCCGAGGCGTTCCCGGCCGCGCAGCGCGAATTTCGCGATGGCCACCTTGTGGCTGCGTTTCAGGGCCTCACGCAGGAGGGTGTACGGCTTCGCCGCCGGGGCGCCGCTCGCCGCCAGGTAGTACGCCGCGTCCATCTGGAGCGGGTCGATCCGGTCGGCCGGGACGAAGGCCACGATCTCGATGGTGCGGGCGGTGGGGATGGGCAGGTGGGACAGGTCGTCGTCGGTGATCGGGATGATCGAGCCGTCGGCGTCCTCGTACCCCTTGCCGATCTCCGACTGGGTGACCTCGCGGTCCTCCAGCTCGCAGAACTTGCGGTAGCGGATCCGGCCGTTGTCCTCGGTGTGCACCTGGCGGAAAGAGATCGAGTGGCTCTCCGTGGCGTTCACCAGCTTGATCGGGATGCTGACGAGCCCGAAGGAGATCGCGCCGTTCCATATGGATCGCACCTGCGGCTTCCTTCCGTCCTGACACCCAACGCCTGTATGAGAATTTTGTATGAGATTGTCATCGTATGACGCCGATCACAGAGGTGGACGGGCGGAGGGTCGCGCTCAGCAATCTGGAGAAGGTGCTGTATCCCGCGACCGGGTTCACCAAGGGCGAGCTGCTGCACTACTACGCGACGGCCGCCGAGGTCCTGCTGCCGCATCTGCGCGACCGGCCGGTGTCCTTCCTGCGCTATCCGGACGGGCCGGACGGCCAGGTGTTCTTCACCAAGAACGTGCCGCCGGGTACGCCCGAGTGGGTCACGACCGCCGAGGTGCGCCGGTCGGACGGGCCGGCCCGGATGGTGCTGGTGCAGGACCTGGCGAGCCTGATGTGGGCGGCGAACCTGGTCACCGAGTTCCATACGCACCAGTGGCTGGTGCGGACGCCGGACGAGGCCGACCGGATCGTCTTCGACCTGGACCCCGGGGCTCCGGCGACGGTGGTGGAGTGCTGCGAGGTCGCGCTGTGGCTGCGGGAGCGGCTGGCCGGGGACGGGATCGAGGCGTACGCCAAGACGGCCGGATCGAAGGGGCTGCACCTGCTGGCCGGGGTGCGGGGGGCGTCCAGCGAGCGGGTGAGCGAGTACGCCAAGGAGCTGGCCGTGGCGGCGGAGCGGGCGATGCCGCGGCTGGTGGTGCACCGGATGACGCGGAGTCTGCGGCCGGGGAAGGTGTTCGTGGACTGGAGTCAGAACGCGGGGCGGAAGACCACGGCGACCCCGTACACGGCGCGGGCGCGGCGGGAGCCGATGGTGTCCGCACCGGTGACCTGGGAGGAGATCACGGAGTGCCGGCGGGCGGAGGAGCTGGAGTTCCGGGCCGGGGATGTCGCGGGGCGGCTCCAGGAGTACGGCGACCTGCTGGCACCGCTGCTGGACCCGGAGCGGGCGGCGCCGCTGCCGTGAGCGGGGCCGGGAACCGACGCGGCGCCACTGCCGTGAGCAGGGCCAAGGACCGACGCGGCGCCGCTGCCGTGCGAGAGGCCGGGGCCGAGTGTCAGATCCTTGCCCATGTGTTGCGGTCGCGCGCCATCGCGTGCAGTGCCTCGACGTCCGCCGGTTTGAGGACTCCGCCCAGGCGGGACAGGCCCTCCAGGTCCCGGTCGCGGAGGACACGGACCTCGCGGGGCGGGGCCGTCAGCGTGACGTCCGCCGGGTCGGTCAGCGCCAGGACCGGACGCACCTCGGCCGTCAGGGCGTAGGAGGCCCGGTCGGCGTCCGCGCGCAGGCGGCGCAGCAGCGGCCGGGGCTCGCGGCGGCCCAGGGAGACCATCGGGTCGGCGACCAGGACCTTCTGCTTGCGGGCGTAGAGCGTGTGCACGCAGAAGACGCCGCCGGGGCCGATCAGCAGATGGTGGAGGCGGTCACCGCCGGGCAGCAGGACGGAGTGCAGGGCGTGCCAGCCGGCGCCGTCCAGGTGGTCCAGGGCGTCGCCGACACTCTGCTCGGCGGCCAGGGCGCGGCGGCGCGGGTCGGGGCGCAGCCGGTGGGCGGGACCGGGGTCCCGGTCGAGAGCGATCAGCAGCGCCTCGCCGGGACGGTTGGGCGCGAGGTCGTCGTCGGGGTGCAGGGTCAGCCGCGCCAGTTCGGCGGGCGTGGGTACCGGTGGCGGCCCGACCATGACCGAGCCGGTCAGGAACGGCCGCAGGGTTTCCAGTACGTCGTCCCGGCGCTCCTCGCTGAGCAGATTGACCCGGCCCGCCTCACGGTCGTACCAGGCGATGTTCCGTCCGTCCGTGAGGCAGACGTACAGCCGTTCCTGGCCGTGGCGCCAGGTCGGCACGACGCGCAGTCCGCTCATTGCGACATCACCCCTCGACCCATGGGAACAGGCGGGGTGCTCCCCGGGCAAGAACCCCGCTACCTTTGACAGGGGTTGATGGACAGGGTTGGACGGACAGGGGTTGGCGCGCGCAGCGGGGAGGCGCCGGTGCGGATCCGTGGAGAGCAGTACGACGTTCCGGCTCCGGACAGCCCGTGGAGCGAGGTGCTGCCCGGACTGTGGATGGGCGGCCACGAGTTCCGGGGGCGTGCGGGACAAGTGGAGTCCGTCGTCGTGCGGAACGAGTTCGATCTGGTGCAGAGCCTGCTGCGGCTGCCCGGGCACGGCCCGGACACCGGGGTCGAGCACCAGGTGTGGCCGATTCCCGACGGACCACTGGACGGTACCCAGCTGGCGGGCGTGATCCGGCTCGCACGGGCGGCCAGTGAGGCCGTGGACGCCGGGCGGTCGGTGCTGGTGCGCTGCTACAGCGGGTACAACCGGTCGGGGCTGGTGGTCGCGCAGGCACTGGTGCACCGGGGGCGTACGGCCGAGGAGGCGATACGGCTGGTGCGGGCCCGGCGCTCGCCCTGGGCGCTGCACAACGAGCTGTTCGTCGCCTATCTGCGCGCCGGTCTGACCACCGCCCGGCTGCTCGAGGAACTCGCCGAGTAGCCTCTCCCCTGCTCTTCCCTGCGCCGGCCACCCCTGTGCACAAAAAGGACTTCCCTACGAATCTGCGAATAAGGTGTACGGGGCCCGAGACCCACCGACCCCCGAACCGCCCAGGAGCAGCGTGCCGACCCGTCGTCCCCTCCGTACCGCCCTCGCCGCCACCGCCGTCGCCCTGCTGGCGACGGCGGTGGCCGGCTGTGGCGACTCCGGCGGGCTCCAGGAGGCCGGAGCCACCCCGACCGCGGTCAGCCCCATGAAGCTCTGGCCCGACCTGCGGCCGGCGTCCAGCCCGGCCTGGCCCTACGACGAGGGCAGCGCGAAGACCGTCAAGGGCGTCACGGTTCCCGGCGACGACCTCCGCGGGGTCGATCCGGTGGCCGTCGTACGGGCGGAGATCGCCTCGGACTCGGCGGGCTACGGATCCAAGGGCGCGTACCACGAGACCACGAACCGGATGAAGGAGTGCGCGGCCGGGGGCGGCGGGGCGCGGTGTCCGCTGCTCAAGCCGTACTACCGGGATCTGACCGGGGACGGGCGGGACGAGCTGACGCTCGGCTTCCGGCTGTATCCGACCAACCAGACCGCGCTGCGCGTGTACACCGTCGAGAACCACCGGCTGGTGCAGGTGCTGGAGGACGACGACGCGATCATCGGGGTCGAGCTGGCCGGGCGGGCGGTCATCGTGCGGTCGCCGGCCGGGATCACCGGGTACGAGTACCGGACGACCTGGGCGTGGGACCCGGAACAGAAGGCGATGGTGTTCTCCCGGGACGAGTTCCTGCGCACCGGCAAGGCACGGCACAGCCGTACGCCGGCGCCCTCCGCACCCACCGCTCCGCCGGCTTCGGCCTCCACCGCTCCCCCGGCTTCGGCCTCCACCGCTCCCCCGGCTTCGGCCTCCACCGCTCCCCCGGTCGCGGCCTCCCCCTCTGCGAGTGCGCGATGAGGCTTCCCCGCTGGGCCGGGACGCTCGCGGCGAAGTCGGCCGCGTTCATCACGGTGATGTGCTGCGCGCTGGCCGCGCTGCTCGGCGTGCTCGTGCATGTGTCGGTCACCGACCAGACCGTCGCACAGGCCCGTGACCAGGCACTGTCCCGGCTGGCGGACGCGACGACCGCGTACGAGGCGGGTGACGCGCTGCTGCCGGGCTCCGCGATCGACCCGGCGGGGCTGCCGCCGCGGCTGCGGGTGCTGGCGGTGGCCGGGGAGCGCGGCACGATGGTCTCCGCGGAGGACGGTCGCCCCACGATGTGGGCGGCGGGCCCGGCCGACCACGGCCGGGCGCTCGCGGTGGCCGTCGACTACTCCCAGCAGGCCCGTACGATCGTCGGCCTCGACCGCTCCATCCTCTGGTCGTCGGTGCTCGCCATCGGGGCGACGCTGCTGGTCGGCGCGTTCGCGGTGACCCGGGTGACCCGGCGGCTGCAGGGCACCGCGCAGGTGGCCCGGCGGATCAGCGCCGGGGACCTGGACGCGCGGGTGCACGACCCCCGGACGAAGGATCCGACCCGCCCGCAGGACGAGGTGGCCGCGGTCGCCGCGGCGCTGGACCGCATGGCCGCGTCGCTGCAGAGCAAGCTGCTGAGCGAGCAGCGGTTCACCGCCGACGTGGCGCACGAGCTGCGGACGCCGTTGACCGGACTGCACGCGGCGGCGGAGCTGCTGCCTCCGGGGCGGCCGACGGAACTGGTGCGGGACCGGGTCGCCGCGCTGCGCACGCTCACCGAGGACCTGCTGGAGATCTCCCGCCTCGACACCGGCCGGGAGCGGCTGGAGACCGACGCGGAGGCGCTGGGCGCGCTGGCCGAGCGGGTGGTGCGGGCGTCCGGGACGTCGACCGAGGTGAAGGTCGTACGGGACGTGTGGGTGGAGACGGACCGGCGGCGGCTGGAGCGGGTGCTGGGGAACCTGGTCGCCAACGCGCACCGCCACGGGCGGGCGCCGGTGGTGCTGACGGTGGAGGGCAAGGAGGTCACCGTCCGGGATCACGGGGGCGGGTTTCCCGAGTACCTGATGGCACACGGGCCCCAGCGGTTCCGGACGGAGGGCGGCACCAAGGGGCACGGGCTGGGCCTGACGATCGCGGTGGGGCAGGCGGAGGTGCTGGGCGCGCGGCTGTCGTTCGGGAACGCGCTGGACGGCGGAGCCGTGGCGGTTCTGACGCTCCCTTAGGGGCGGCGAGGGTGCGATCGCGACTAGCGGGTGCGTCGTGGTTTGTCGCGCAGTTCCCCGCGCCCCTTCAGGTGGGACCAGTACACCTGTCACTGCGCGAACAACCCCCACCGGCCGGCACCTGCCCCACACCACCCGAACGCCCCCGGACCTCACGCCACGCTGGCGCAAGCCAACAAAGCACGCAACTAGCACTATGTGGGTAAGTTCCGGACATGACCAAGGCCGGAACCACCCTGGCGGCGCCCGAGTCCCCGACCTCCGCCGTTCGTCTCCCCCGGCGCCGTGGCATCGAACTCGCCCTGATCGTGCTGGCCGTCCTGCTCTCCGTGTACGGCTACTGCGCGGTCGGCCTGGCCCGGACCGGCACCGTCCCGCCCGGTGCCGCCGGTTACGGCGCCGGCCTCGGCGTCCTCGCCCTCGTCGCCCATCTCGCCGTACGCTTCCGCGCGCCGTACGCCGACCCGCTGCCGCTGCCGATCGGCGTGCTGCTCAACGGACTCGGCCTGGTCCTGATCTACCGGCTGGACCTGCAGACCCCCGGCGACCGGGCGGCCCCCGCCCAACTCGTCTGGTCCACCCTGGGCGTCGGCCTGTTCATCATGGTCGTGCTGATGCTGCGCGACCACCGTCTCCTCCAGCGCTACTCCTACGTCTGTGTGGCCGCCGCGCTCGTCCTGCTGCTGCTCCCGATCTTCTTCCCGGCCGTCAACGGCGCCCGGATCTGGATCCGGATCGCCGGATTCTCCATCCAGCCCAGCGAGTTCGCGAAGGTGCTGCTCGCGGTGTTCTTCGCCGCGTACCTGGCCGCCAACCGCAACGCCCTCGCCTATGCCGGCCGCCGGCTGTGGTTCATGCAGTTCCCGACCGGGCGGGTGCTCGGGCCGATCGTCACCATCTGGCTGGTGAGCGTCGGCGTCCTGATCCTCGAACGCGACCTGGGCACGTCGCTGCTCTTCTTCGGCCTCTTCGTCGTCATGCTCTACGTCGCCACCGGGCGCACCGGCTGGATCGCCGTGGGCCTGCTGCTCGCGGTGCTCGGCGCGGTCGCCGTCGGCCATCTGGAACCGCATGTCCACGGCCGGATCGAGGACTGGCTGCACCCCTTCGCCTCGATCGACGCCGGGCAGGGTCCGAACCAACTCGCCCAGTCCCTCTTCGCGTTCGCCGCCGGCGGGGTCCTCGGCACCGGACTGGGCCTCGGCCACTCGATCCTGATCGGCTTCGCCACCAAGTCGGACTTCATCCTGGCCACCGCGGGCGAGGAGCTCGGCCTGTCCGGCCTGTCCGCGATCTTCCTCCTCTACGGCCTGCTCGTCGAGCGCGGCTACCGGGCCGGCCTCGCCCTGCGCGAGCCCTTCGGCCGGCTGCTCGCGGTCGGGCTGGCCTCGATCGTCGCGCTCCAGGTGTTCGTCATCGCGGGCGGGGTGACCGGGCTGATCCCGCTGACCGGCATGGCGATGCCGTTCCTCGCCCAGGGCGGCTCCTCGGTGGTCACCAACTGGGCGATCGTGGCGCTGCTGATCCGGGTGAGCGACTCGGCCCGCCGCCACTACGACGGACGGGTGGCCCCATGAGCCGCCCCGACCGCCAGGGCGCCGGCCTGGCCCGGTACATCCGGCGGGCCCGCGCCTTCTGCGCCCTGCTGCTCTTCGCCCTGCTCGTCAACGCGGCCCGCGTCCAGGTGGTCCGGGCCCACGCCTACGACGACAACCCCGCCAACCGCCGCGCCAGCATCGCCCGTTACGGCCTGCCGCGCGGCGACATCCTGGTCGGCGGCGAGCCGGTCACCGGCTCCCGGGACAGCAGGGAGCAGCTCCGCTACGAACGCACGTACCCGCAGGGCCCGTTGTACGCCCCGGTCACCGGCTTCGCCTCCCAGCTGTACGGCACCACGTTCCTGGAGCACGCCGAGGACGGGCTGCTCTCCGGCACCGACCCGATGCTCGCGCCCTTCCCGCTGTGGAACGACACCAGCCGGTCGCAGAACCCGGGCGGGAACGTCGTCACCACCCTGGACCGGTACGCCCAGGAGGCCGCCTTCCGGGGCCTGGGCACCCGCAAGGGCGCGGTGGCCGCGATCGAGCCGTCGACCGGCCGGATCCTCGCCCTGGTCTCCACCCCGTCGTACGACCCCGCTGAACTGTCCGGCAACGGCGAGCCGGTGTCCTCGGCCTGGGCCCGCCTCAACGGCGACCCGGAGAAGCCGATGCTCAACCGCGCGGTACGGCAGACGTATCCGCCGGGGTCGACCTTCAAGGTGGTCACCGCGGCGGCCGCGCTGGACGCGGGCGTGGTCACCGACCTGGACGCGCCGACCGACTCCCCCGACCCCTACCGGCTGCCGGGCACCACGACCCGGCTGACCAACGAGGGGGACGGCTGCGCGGACGCCTCGCTGCGGGCCGCCTTCGAGTGGTCCTGCAACACGGTCTTCGCCAAGCTGGGCGTGGACGTGGGGGTCGCGGACATGACGGCGACGGCCCAGGCCTTCGGCTTCAACGACAGACACCTGCGCATCCCCTTCTCCGCCGTGCCGAGCACCTTCGACACGAGCGTGGACAAGGCGCAGCTGGCACTGTCGTCGATCGGGCAGTACAACACCCGCGCCACCCCGCTGCAGATGGCGATGGTCGCGGCGGCGGTGGCCAACGGCGGGATGGCCCGGCCGCCGTATCTGGTGGAGCGGACCGTGCGGCGGACCGGCGAGACGGTCGGCACGGGCGGCGCCGGGCCGGTCCGGCAGGTGATGAGTCCCTCGACGGCCGTCCTGATGAAGGAGCTGATGACGGACGTCGTCCAGGAGGGCACCGGCTCCAACGCGGCGATCCGCGGCGCCACGGTCGGCGGCAAGACCGGCACCGCGCAGCACGGCATCGGCAACTCGGGCGTGCCGTACGCCTGGTTCGTGTCCTGGGCGCAGGCGGACAACGACCTGGAGCCGAAGGTCGCGGTGGCCGTGGTGGTGGAGGACGCGGCGGCCGACCGGGGCGACATCAGCGGGGGCGGGGACGCGGCGCCGATCGCCAGGGCGGTGATGCGGGCGGTGCTGGGGCTCTGAACCGGGGCGGGTGGACGGGGCCGCCTCAACTGGGCCGCCTCAACTGGGCCGGCTGGACGGGGGGTGGACGGGGTCGGGGTGGACGCGGAGTCGACAAGTCGTGCGCGGGGGATTGACCGTCTTGCTGACAAGCGGTCTCATAAGAGCCGACGGCAACATACCCCCGGGTAACGAGGTGAGGGAGCCATGACGACCCTGACGGAAGCGGACGCGGTCGACGGACTGCGCGACGCGCTCGGCCTGCTCAAGGACCGCGAGCAGGTGGCCGAACGGCTGCTCGTCTCCTCCGCGAAGCACTCCTTCGACCCGGACAAGGAGCTGGACTGGGACGCGCCCTTCGAGGACGGCAAGTGGTTCTGGCCGCCGGAACTGGTGTCGCTCTACGGCACCCCGATGTGGAAGCGGATGTCCGAGGAACAGCGGATCCTGCTCTCCCAGCACGAGGCCGCGGCCCTCGCCTCGCTCGGCATCTGGTTCGAGCTGATCCTGATGCAGCTGCTGGTGCGGCACATCTACGACAAGGCGGCGACGAGCGCGCATGTGCGCTACGCGCTGACCGAGATCGAGGACGAGTGCCGGCACTCGAAGATGTTCGCCCGCCTGATAGCCCGCGGTGACGCGCCCTGGTACCCGGTGAGCCGGGCCCACCTCAACCTGGGCCGCCTGTTCAAGACGATCTCGACCACGCCCGGTTCCTTCACGGCCACGCTGCTCGGCGAGGAGGTCCTGGACTGGATGCAGCGGCTGACGTTCCCCGACGAGCGGGTGCAGACACTGGTCCGGGGGGTCACGCGCATCCACGTGGTCGAGGAGGCCCGGCACGTCCGGTACGCCCGCGAGGAGCTGCGCCGCCAGATGATGACGGCACCTCGCTGGTCCCAGGAGTTCACCCGGGTCACCTCCGGCGAGTTCGCACGGGTGTTCTCGGTGGCCTTCGTCAATCCCGAGGTCTACACGAACGTGGGCCTGGACCGGCGGGAGGCGGTGGCCCAGGTACGGGCGAGCGGCCACCGGCGGGAGGTCATGCAGAACGGCGCGAGGAAACTGACGGACTTCCTGGACGACATCGGTGTGCTTCGAGGCGCCGGCCGGCGGCTGTGGAAGAGCTCGGGGCTGCTGGCCTGAGTCCCCCGCGCGTCCTCAGGCCGGAGCGCGTCCTCACGGCAGGAGCGCACCCTCAGGTAGGAGTAGGCACCGTCGGTTGTGGCGTGCCGAAGCTCTCGTCCGGGCCCTCCGTCGCCGTCTTGGGGATCGTCGGGGGTGTGTAGCGGCCCAGGGGCCGGGACCTCGGGTCCGGGCGTACCGCGCCCAGGATGGGGTTGGCCGCGATCGGGGAGACCTTGATCTTCGCGCCGGGGCGGGGGGCCTGGACCACCTTGCCGTCGCCCAGATAGAGGGCCACGTGGGTGGCCTCGGGGAAGTAGACGACCAGGTCACCCGGGCGCAGCTGGTTCAGCGGCACGTGGGGCAGGTCGGCCCACTGCTGCTGGCTGGTGCGGGGGATGGGGGTGCCGGCGTGGTCCCAGGCCTGTGAGGTCAGGCCCGAGCAGTCGTACGACGTCGGGCCCTGCGCGCCCCACTGGTACGGCTTCCCCAGCTGCCGTACCGCGTAGCGCACCGCGCGGTCGCCCTCCTGGGACGGGGGCGGTGTGGTGGCGCTGAGGGCACCGGACGTGGTGAGTGCGCGCTGCGCGTCGGCCGTGCCGGTCCGCTCCAGGCTGGCCAGGGCGATCAGCTGGGCGGGGGTGAGGGAGGCCAGCAGGCGCTCCACCTCGGACAGCCGGCCCTGGACCTCGTCACGCTGCTTCTTCTGGCTCGCGGCGAGGGCGAGTCGGGTGTCCAGCGCCTTGCGGGCCTTGCGGGCCAGTTCGGTCTGCCGCTTCTCGTCGTCCGCGAGGCGTCCCACCGTCTCGGCCCGCTCGCGCGCCAACTGCCCGATGACATGGCCCTCGTCGAGCGCGTGCTGCGGGTCGCGGGCCAGGAGCAGCCGCACGTACGGGGAGATCCCGGTGACGCTCTGGTACTGCTGCCGGGCCAGCCGGCCGGCCTCGTCCCTGCTGGAGTGCAGGGAGAGCCGGGACCTGGCCAGCTCGCCGTCCAGCCGGTCCACCTCGGCGCGCTGCCGCTCGAGCCGTTCCTCGGTCGCGTTGTAGGTCTCGGTGGCCTGTTCCGCCTGCCGGTACCGCTGCTGAAGGTCGGTCAGCAGCTCGGCCACCGGCCGCTCGGGGCCGGGCGCGGGGGGCGCGGCGACCGCGGACACGGGCGCGAGGACGGCCTGGGCCGCCACCGCGGCCGTACAGGCCAGGCGCAGGAACCTTCCTGACACGTCATCACCTCCGATGCGGGACGGCCTCTCCGTTCCGCATCGTGATAATCAGACATGTACGTTTGATCCGCGCAGCGATTGTGGGCTTATCGGCCCAGCCGTTTCACCCGTCCGTGTCATCCGGCTTGCGGAGCGGCGCGCTGTCCGGTGCGGGGGCCCGGTCCGGGGCCGGATCCGGCTTCGACCACGGCCACTTCGGACCTCCGCCGCCGCCCTTGCCCGTGGGGTCGTACTCGTACTTCCAGCCCTGGGTCAGGCCCAGACGCTTGCTCTGTCCACGAGGGACGCGCCGGTAGACCAGGACGGTGGGCGGGCCGCCGGCCGGGTCCGGGACCGGGATGCGGTACGTCTTCGGGGGGTGGCCGGTCATACCGAGCAGCACCGGGAGCACACGCCCGTCCATGGGGCCGCCCTCGAAGGGGGTGTCCTGACTCTTCACCGCACCAGTTTCAGCCATCCGCCGCGAGGGCGTCGACGAGGGCGGCCGTCTGCGGGTCGCGGCGCGCGGTGACGCTCAGTACGGCGACGAACTGGTCCACCAGCCAGTCCCGCAACTCCTCGACGGGCGGCTGCTTGTCCTCGTCGAGCCAGATCAGGGAGGCCGCCTCGACGGCGGTGATCCACATGCGGACGGTCATCCGCAGCCGGGGCCCGGGGTCGGCGATGTCGAGGTGGCTGAGAATGTGCCGCGCGGCGGCCCGTCGTACGCCGTCCACGGTCGCCGTCGTCCGTGAGGTCTCGACCACGCTGCCGCCCTGGAGCAGGGCGCTGAAGCCGGCGTCGTGCTGGTCGACGAAGGCGAGATAGCGGTCGAGGGCACGGGAGAGGCGGGGCAGCAGGGGGCCCTCGCGGGGTTCGTCGAAGCAGTGCTCCAGCTCCTCGGCGGCCGACCTGAGGGCGGCCTCGTAGAGCTGCTGCTTGCCG
Source organism: Streptomyces sp. NPDC007157 (assembly GCF_040634235.1). NCBI lineage: Bacteria > Bacillati > Actinomycetota > Actinomycetes > Kitasatosporales > Streptomycetaceae > Streptomyces > Streptomyces sp. NPDC007157. The sequence continues at coordinate 446,802 of NZ_JBEYFE010000002.1, read as the reverse complement.
CCCGGGAAGTACCGGTACACCAGGGGGCGGGAGACCCCGGCCGCCTCCGCCACGTCATCGAGGGAGACGTCCTCGGGGACGCGGTGCGCGAAGAGGGAGAGGGCCGCTTCGAGGAGCTGGCTGCGCCGCTCCTCGACGGACAGCCTGCGGTAGGCGGGGGTGGCGGCCTGCGGGGTCATGGGTGCAGCGTATGCGCTCCGCCGGGGGCGCCGCGATGGCGGTCGTGCCGCCATGGGCCGCCGGTCGGGTGCGGCACCGTCGTGGCTGGTCGCGCCCACGCGGCGGAGCCGCATATCGGCACAGCCCCGCGCCCCCTGGGGCGCTACCGCGCCCCAGGGCTTGCCCGCCCGCTCGCCGTGTTCAGGCGGCGCCGGCCAGCGAGGCCAGGTAGGCCTCCGTCTTCTCCGGCTCGTAGAAGAAGTTCTCGAAGTCCGCGGGGTCGTTGAAGGCGTTGGCGAAGCGGTCGGCGGCCGGCTGGAGCTGGCCGGCCGCGCCGATCAGGTTGAGGATGTGCTCCGGCGGCGGGGCGAGCATCGCGTTCGTCCACTTGGTGACGTGCTGGGCGGTGTCCCAGTAGCGGTCGAAGGTCTGCCGCATCCAGGTCTCGTCGAACTCCTTCTCGCCGTGTTCGAGGATCGAGGCGAGATAGGCGGCGGCGCACTTGGCGGCCGAGTTGGAGCCCTGGCCGGTGATCGGGTCGTTGGCGACGACGACGTCCGCGACGCCCAGCACCAGGCCGCCGCCGGGGAGGCGGCCGACGGGGTTGCGGACGGTGGGTGCGTAGCGGCCGGCCAGCGTGCCGCCCGCGTCGGTCAGTTCGACCTTGGTGGCCCGCGCGTACTCCCAGGGCGTGTACCGCTCCATGAGTTCCAGGGTCAGGGAGAGGTGCTCCGCGGGGTCCTTGACGCCGTTGAAGACGTCCAGCGGGCCGCCGGGTATGCCCTCCCAGAAGAGGATGTCGGCCGGTCCCGAGGTGGTCAGGGTCGGCATGACGAAGAGTTCGCCGACACCGGGGACCAGGTTGCAGCGGACCGCGCGGAAGTCCGGGTGCTCGGGGCGGGGACCGAGGCCGTGGACGTAGGCGACGGCGAGGGCGCGCTGCGGCTCGGTGTAGGGGGACCGCTCCGGGTCCCGGCCGAACATCTGGACCAGCTCGCCCTTGCCCGCCGAGACCAGCACCAGGTCGTAGGCGCGGGCGAAGTAGTCGAGGTCGCCGACCGCCGCGCCGTGGATGACCAGCTGGCCGCCACGCTGGGCGAAGGTCTCCATCCAGCCGGCCATCTTCACCCGCTGGTCGACCGACTGCGCGTACCCGTCGAGCCTGCCCACCCAGTCGATCGCGCGGGCCGCGGGGCCCTCGCCCCAGGAGCCGGGGGCGGCGACCGAGACGCCGAGTCCTTCGATCTTCGGGGCCTGGGACTCCCAGAAGTTCAGCTGGAGATCGCGCTCGTGCTGCAGTGCCGTGTGGAACATGCACTGCGTCGACATGACCCGGCCGGAGCGGATCTCGTCCGCGGTCCGGTTCGACATCAGGGTGACCTCGTAGCCGTGCGACTGGAGGCCGAGGGCGAGCTGGAGACCGGACTGGCCGGCCCCCACGACGAGTATCTTCCGCATGCGGGTGGTGGCTCCTAACGAAGATCTACTCGGGGGCTACTCGAGGGCTACTCGGGGGCTACTCGGGGGTTTCGTCCAGCGCGTGGGCGACCAGGGACAACAGCGTCTCGATCACCGGGACACGACGGCGGGCGTCCATGATCATTACAGGTATGCGCGGCGGGATCGTCAATGCCTCCCGCACGTCCTCGGGTTCGAAGCGCTCGCTGCCGTCGAAGTGGTTGACCGCGACGACGTACGGCAGCCCGCAGCTCTCGAAGTAGTCCAGCGCCGGGAAGCAGTCCTTCAGGCGCCGGGTGTCCGCGAGCACGACGGCCCCGATCGCGCCCCGCACCAGGTCGTCCCACATGAACCAGAACCGCTGCTGGCCCGGCGTGCCGAACAGGTAGAGCACCAGGTCGTCGTCGAGGGTGATGCGGCCGAAGTCCATGGCCACCGTGGTGGTGAGCTTGCCGGGCGTGGCGGTGAGGTCGTCGGTCTCCTCGCTCGCCTCGGTCATCAGCGCCTCGGTCTGCAGAGGCGTGATCTCCGAGACGGCGGTGACCAGCGTGGTCTTGCCGACACCGAAACCGCCCGCCACGACTATCTTCGTGGCGACGGGAGCCCGGCCGCGGTCCGTCTGCCAGGACCGCACTTGCTCCTCCCCGTCGAGGAGCGGGGCGACGCCGGAGGCGTCAGAGACGGCGTAGTCCACTCAGCACCCTTTCCAGCAGAGCGCGGTCCGGGCGGCCCGCGCCGTGACCGGTCCCCGTTCCGTACACACGGATCTTTCCCTGGTCCGCGAGGTCACTGAGCAGGACCCGGACCACACCGAGCGGCATCTTCAGCAGCGCGGCGATCTCTGCCACCGTGCGCATCCGGCGGCACAGTTCGACGATGGCCCGCATCTCCGGCATCACCCGGGTGTTGAGGGAACCATTCGTCAGTTCCTTGCGCTCCTCCGGAGCCTCCAGCGCGGCCACGAACGTCTCCACGAGGAGGACGTGACCGAAGCGGGTACGGCCGCCGGTGAGCGAGTAGGGGCGGACGCGGGCGGGTTTGCGGTCGCCGCCGCGCACCGGGAGGTTCTGCCTGCGGTTCTTCGGCGCGTTGCTCACTGGCCGCTCCTCGTCGCGTCTGCCTCCAGGGATTTCCTCAGTTCGCTGCGGAGCTCGGGGGTCAGGACGTGACCGGCGCGGCCGACGAACAGCGCCATGTGGTACGCCACGACACTCATGTCGCACTCCGCGGAGCCGTGTACACCGAGCAGCGAGCCGTCGCTGATCGACATCACGAAGAGGCTGCCCTCGTCCATCGCGACCATCGTGTGCTTGACCCCGCCGAAGTCCATCAGCCGGGCGGCGCCGACGGTCAGGCTGCCGATGCCGGAGACGATGGTGGCGAGGTCGGCGGCGGAGCCGCGCGGGCCGGCGCGGGTGGCCGTGCGGGCCTCCCGGGCCTCCTCGTTGCGGCCGGGGTCCGAAGAGAGCAGGAGCAGGCCGTCCGAGGAGACCACGGCGACCGACTGGATGCCGGACACCTCCTCCACGAGGTTGCTCAGCAGCCAGTGCAGGTTACGGGCCTCACTGCTCAGTCCGAAGGTACTGGGCGCGGTCAACTGCTTGCCTCCTCGACTGTGCCCCCCGTGGCTTCACCGGATGCGGCTGATCCGGGTACCGCTGATGTGGTGCTCGGCACCTGGTTCTGACCGGTCTGCTCGGCGATCTCCGCCGCGACGTCACGGCGGCCGGCGTCGGCGCCGCTGCGGAAGCCGCCGAGCCTGCGGCGCAGGGCGTCGGCGTCGACGCCGGTGCCGCGCTGGCGGGGGGCCGGGGCTTGGGCGGTGATCTTGGGGGTGCGCTTGGGGAGGCCCTTGCTGGTGACCGGGTCCCCGTCGTCGACGCCGTCGTCCCCGACGGCACCGCCCGTGTGGGCCTCGCCGAAGCCGCCGTTGCCACCCGCACCGTCCGTGCGGCTTTCGTGGCCGACCGCGGGTGACCCCAGCGGGGCCCGCTCACCGTCGGCGGCTGCGGACCGCGGCCGTGTGAACCCCTCGGCGTCAGCGGGGTGCGCCTGCTCTGCGGCGGCGGCAGCGGGGTACGTCCGGTCCCCGGCGCCGGCGGCGGGGTACGCCTGCTCGGCAGGGGCGGCGGGGTACGTCCGATCCCCGGCGCCAACGGCGGGGTACGCCTGCTCGGCAGGGGCGGCGGGGTACGCCTGCTCCTCGGTGGTGGCTCGGGGCGGCTGTCCGGGTGTCGCGGTCGGTGGCTCCGTGGGGTCCGAGACCAGGAGTTCCATCGTCGTCTCGGCGAAGGTCTCCGCCGGTGCCTTCGGGCGGGCCGTCGGTTCGGGGGCGGTCGCCCTCGGCACGGCCGCCTGTTCGTGGGCGGGCTGTTCGTCCGCCTTCCGTACGGCCTGCTCGGCCAGCGTGACCAGGGGGTCGCCGGACTTCGAGCGGCCGTGGAGGACGTTGGAGTTGACCTCCGCGTCCGCGCCGGGGAGGGAGAAGCCGTGGGTGCCCCCGGCGGCCGTGGCGGCCGAGGGGACCGCAGTCGCGGGGGCCGCGGCCAGCAGGGTCTGGGGCAGGACCACGACCACCGCCACCCCGCCCTGCTTCTGCTCGCGCAGCTGCACCCGGACACCGTGCCGGTGGGCCAGGCGGGCCACGACGTACAGACCGAGGCCGAGACCGGCCTCGCCCTCCTGGTCGTACGGCGCCTCGGGGTCGAAGTCGGCGAGACGGCCGTTGAGGCGGACCATGCGGTCGGCGGTCATACCGATGCCCTCGTCCTGCACGGAGAGCATGACCTCGCCGCTCTCCAGCAGCCAGCCGGAGATCTCCACGGGCACGTCGGGCGGCGAGAACGAGGTGGCGTTCTCCATGAGTTCGGCGAGCAGGTGGCTGAGGTCGTCGGCGGCGAAGCCGGCCACGTGCGCGTGCGGGGGCAGGGCCGAGATACGGACCCGCTCGTAGCGCTCGATCTCGCTGACCGCCGCCCGGACGACGTCCACCAGCGGGATCGGGCCCGCGTGCTGCTGGACGTGCTCGGTGCCGGCCAGGACCAGGAGGTTCTCGCTGTGCCGGCGCATGACCGTGGCGAAGTGGTCGAGCTTGAAGAGGGTGGCCAGGCGGTCCGGGTCCTGCTCGCGCTCCTCCAGGCCCTCGATGACGGCGAGCTGCCGCTCGACGAGGCCGAGGGTGCGCAGCGCGAGGTTGACGAAGGTGCCGCCGATGCTGGTGCGCAGCCGCTCCAGCTGATCGCCGGCGTCGGTCAGTTCGGCGCGCAGTTCCTCGCGGGCGTCGGCCATCTTCTGCCGCTGGCCGACCAGGTGCTTGCGGTCGGTCTCCAGGGTGGCGATGCGGTCGTACAGCTCGGCGGCGTGTGCGTGCAGGGCGTTGACCGAGCGGACGACCTGGGCGAACTCGTCGTTGCGGCCCGTGAACGTGATCGGTTCCGCGGTGCGCGGGTCCTCGGCCTCGGCCAGCCGCGCCGAGCCCCGGCGGAGCACCGAGAGGGGGCGGGTGAGGGTGCGGGCCATGGCCGTGGCGATGCCGACCGCCACCAGCATCAGGGCGCCCAGCGCCGCGACCCGGATCTCCAGCGCGGTGACGTCGTCGTCGCGGAGCCCCGCGAGGTCCTTGGTGCGGTGGTCGTAGAGGGCGGACTCGGCGCCCCGCATCAGGTCGACCCGGGCGGACAGCGCCGCGTCCAGCTTCTTGGTGCCGGTGGCGAGGTCGCCGTCGGAGAGGGTCGGCTGGTCGGTGAGGGCGGCCAGGTACTTGTCGGCGTCGTTGACGTCGTTGCCGGTGACCGTGGAGTCGTACGACTCGACCGCCGCCTCGGGCGCGGTGTCGCGGAAGTCGGCGAGGGCCGCGTCGGCGCGCAGCCTGGCCTGCTGGGCGGCGGCGGTGAGCGCGTCGCGCTGCTTGCGGTCGGCGTCGGAGGTGGTGGTGCTCGTGGTGGGCAGACCGGTGAGCGGGTCGATGGTGGTCCGGGTGGTGCTGGGGATGTCCAGGGCGGCGAGGAGGAGACCCCGGGCGGCCGCGGACTGCTGGACCGCGGAGTCCAGCTCGGCGAGCGCGTAGGCGCCGGAGCCGGCCCTCGGGGGTGTCTGCTCGGCCAGTTGCTCGGCGAGCCGGTGGAGCTCGGTGATGGTCCGGGAGTACGTCTCGTGCGCCTGCAGAGCCGTGCTCCGGCCGGTGAGCGCGGACCGGCGGACGGCCGCGATGCCGTCGAGGTCGGTGCGCAGCCAGCCCGGGATGTCGGTGTCCGCACGCAGGTCCTCGACCTGGCGGTCGACCCGGGCGCCGCGGTCCTGCGAGGGCGCCTTGGACTTGGGGCGGCCCGCGGCGACGTAGGAGGTGACCTCGTCGCGCTCGTCGGCGAGCGAGTTGGCCAGCGCCAGCGCGTCCTGGGTGCGCCCGGCGAGGGTCACCAGGTCCTGGGAGTCGCTCAGCTGACCGGAGGCGGTCAGCAGGGCGGGCGCGCCGGCCCCCGCGATCGCCGCGGCGACCACCGCCACGGCCACGATCAGCCGCGTGCGGACATGCTTGCGGCGGCCGGTGCCGACGGGAGCGGCGGCGCCCGTTTCGGAGGCCGTCTTCTTGCCTGTGCGCCGAGGCCGCGTCTTCTGCACCGGTGCTCGCATTCCTGAACTCGTGTACCCAAGGAGCCGGGTGGCACCCCGTCATAATCCCCGGCATTTCGGTGCCAAGTGGTGCGTGTACCCGGTACGTGCACCCGTTATGTAGGTCCCCGACCCTCCCAGCGCCGGTGGGCGGTGGTCTGGCATCACCTGACCCGCCACCCGAAGGAGTGAACATCGGAGGGGAGTTGGCGGGCAAGTTCCGGCGGGGTGTGCGGAGCCCTGTTCCGGCGGGCCGGTTGGACGCGGGCGACAGGCTTTGACAGGATTCGCCGCCACGCCTTCCCGGAGTGCTCCATTCCAGCCCAAAACAGGCGACTGACCTGCGAGACCGCGTGAATTCCCAGGCGGTTGCCAGCCTTTGGCGGAGATCGTGAAGGGGTCGTGCAGACTGGCCGGATGCGAACTGAACTCGTTTCGGAACCCGGCGCTCCCGACCGCCCCAACGAGGACTTCGCCGGTGTCGGACTTCCCGCCTCGGGGCAGGGGGGTTGTGTGATCGTCCTGGACGGGGTCACTCCGCCCGAGGACGGAACCGGCTGTCTGCATTCCGTCCCCTGGTTCACCGCGCGGCTCGGCGGCGCGCTGACCGAACTGACCGTTTCGGCAGGAGATCTGACGCTGCGGGAGATCCTCGCGCGGGCGATCCGGCGCACAGCCGACGCACATGGTGACACCTGTGACCTTTCTCACCCGCGCACGCCTCAGGCGACGGTCGTCCTGACCCGCTGGTCCGAGGAGACCCTGGAGTACCTCGTCCTGTCCGACTCCGCGCTGCTCCTGCGCTCCCCCGACGGCCGGGTCACCCCGGTCCTGGACGACCGGCTCGACCGCGTCCCCCGCTCCTCGCTGGCCTCGGACGCGATCGCCGACGCCACGGTCCGCAACAAGGAGGGGGGCTTCTTCACGGCCGCCGCCGACCCCTCGGTCGCGGCCCGTGCGGTGGCCGGGAGCGTGCCCCGGGACCGGGTCGGCGCGCTCGCCGCCCTCACGGACGGGGCGACCCGCTGGACGGAGAAGTTCCACGAGGGCGACTGGACGGCCCTCTTCGACGTCGTACGCAAAGAGGGCGCGCGGGCGCTGGTCGACCGGGTACGGGAGCTGGAGGCGTCCGACCGGGAGAAGCGGGCCTTCCTGCGGCGGAGCAAGACGCACGACGACGCGACGGCGGTGTACGTCGAGTTCTGAAGCCCCCGCGCGTTCCGAAGCCCCCCGACGAGCCCTGCGGCCGCCGGCGGCTACTTCTCCATCACGCCGTTCAGCTGGTGCAGCAGTCGGGCCAGTTCGGCGACCTCCGGGCGCGGCCAGTGGGCGAGCTGGCTGACGTAACGGCCGCGGCGGGCCTCGCGGACCGTGCCGACCCGGCGCCGGCCCTCGTCGGTGAGGGCGACCAGCCAGGCCCGTCCGTCGGCCGGGTCGGGCTCGCGGGCGATCAGCCCGAGCTCCTCCAGGGCCCGCAGCTGGCGGGACATGGTGGCCTTGCCGACGCCGATGTATGCGGCCAGTTCGGTGGCGCGCTGGCCGCCGCACTCGTCGAGCCGGACCAGCAGGCCGTAGGCGGCGGACTCCAGGTCGGGGTGGACCTCCCGGGCCATCTCCCCCTGGTTGGCCCGAGCGCGCCGCAGCAGCACCGTCAACTCGCGTTCCAGGGTCAGGAATTCCTGGTCCGCGCCACTTGGTGTCAACCCGGTGGCGGCGCGCTGTTCGTCGCCCTTGTCGTCCTCGTGCACGTCAGCACCCCTGATCGGTTTCGCAGTCCTGAAAGTTTCCGTCAAACCCCGTCATCGCCGCAGCTCGCCAAGTATTCCGCAGGCGTAGACCAACGGCAGCCTCCGGACCCCCTTCCCCGGCGTCTTCTACGTGCGTAGCGTCTCCATCAGGCAATCGATGGCATGCCCACGCCACCGGTTGGCGTCGCGCCGTGTGACCCCGCGTCGTGTCGCGCCTCTCGCGCCGACCGTCTCTGGCATATCTGGGACCCCCACCTCACCCCACGGAGGCACGTCATGCCCGTGCACAGACCCGCACCCACCGTCCTCACCGGACTGCTCGCGCTGCTGTTCGCGACGGTCTCCCTGCCCCCGGCCCACGCCGACACGGCGGCCCCCGCCCGCGGTTCGGCGTACATGGGCATGGGCGTCCTGGCCCACGACGGCCAGAGCGGTACGCCCAAGAGCGGCGACGCCACCCAGACCGAGGGCGTCGACGTCGCCGGCTACCAGGGCAACGTCGCCTGGTCGACCCTGCTGGGCAGCGGGGTCAAATGGGCGTACACCAAGGCGACCGAAGGCACGTACTACACGAACCCCTACTTCACCCAGCAGTACAACGGCTCCTACGACGTGGGCATGATCCGCGGCGCGTACCACTTCGCGACCCCGGACACCACGAGCGGCGCCGCCCAGGCCAACTACTTCGTCGACCACGGCGGCGGCTGGTCCAAGGACGGCCGGACCCTCCCCGGCGTCCTCGACATCGAGTGGAACCCGTACGGCGCCGCGTGCTACGGCAAGTCCGCGAGCGCGATGGTCGGCTGGATCACCGACTTCCTCAACACCTACAAGGCCCGCACCGGCCGGAACGCCGTGATCTACACGGCGACCAGCTGGTGGACCGACTGCACCGGCAACTACAGCGGCTTCGCCGCAGCCAACCCGCTGTGGGTCGCCCGGTACGCCTCGGACGTGGGCACCCTGCCGGCCGGCTGGTCGTACTACACGGCGTGGCAGTACACGTCGTCCGGTCCGACCGTCGGAGACCACGACAAGTTCAACGGGGCCATTGACCGGGTGATCGCACTCGCCAACGGCTGACACCGCACGGCGCGAAGGCCCGGGCCTCCTCGCGGGGACCCGGGCCTTCTTCATCCGGCAGCGTCCGTCACGCCGCTACCGGAACCTCCGGCGTCGCGCCGTTCGTGGCGGGCGCAAGCGCCAGCTCCAGGACCTGTCGGACGTCGGTCACGGCGTGGACGTCGAGCTTGTCCAGCACCTCGGCCGGGACGTCGTCCAGGTCGGCTTCGTTGCGCTTCGGGATGATGACGGTCTTCACCCCGGCGCGCTGCGCGGCGAGCAGCTTCTGCTTCACGCCGCCGATGGGCAGCACCCGGCCGGTCAGCGAGACCTCACCGGTCATCGCCACGTCCGTGCGGACCAGCTGCCCGGACAGGAGGGACGCGAGGGCCGTCGTCATGGTGACGCCGGCGCTCGGGCCGTCCTTCGGGACCGCGCCCGCCGGGAAGTGGATGTGCACGCCCCGCTCCTTCAGGTCGCCGACCGGGAGTTCCAGTTCGGCGCCGTGCGAGCGGAGGAAGGACAGGGCGATCTGCGCGCTCTCCTTCATCACGTCACCCAGCTGACCGGTCAGGGTCAGACCCGCCGCGCCCGTCTCCGGGTCGGCCAGGGACGCCTCCACGAAGAGGACGTCGCCGCCCGCTCCGGTGACCGCGAGCCCGGTCGCCACACCCGGGACCGCCGTACGGCGCTCGGCCGGGTCCTGGGCGGACTCGGGCACGTGGTGCGGCCGGCCGATCAGGGCGCGCAGGTCCTCGTCCCTGATCGTGAACGGCAGCTCCCGCTCACCCAGTTCGTGCTGGGCCGCGACCTTGCGCAGCAGCCGGGCGATCGACCGCTCCAGGGTGCGGACGCCCGCCTCCCGGGTGTACTCGCCGGCGAGCTTGCGCAGCGCGCTCTCGTCGAGGATCACCTCGTCCTTGGCGAGCCCGGCCCGCTCCAGCTGGCGCGGGAGCAGGTGGTCACGGGCGATGACGACCTTCTCGTCCTCGGTGTAGCCGTCCAGGCGGACCAGCTCCATACGGTCGAGCAGGGCCTCCGGGATGGCCTCCAGGACGTTGGCGGTGGCCAGGAAGACGACGTCGGACAGGTCGAGTTCGACTTCCAGGTAGTGGTCGCGGAAGGTGTGGTTCTGCGCCGGGTCGAGGACTTCGAGCAGAGCGGCCGCCGGGTCGCCCCGGAAGTCGGACCCCACCTTGTCGATCTCGTCGAGCAGGACGACCGGGTTCATCGAACCGGCCTCCTTGACGGCCCGCACGATCCGGCCGGGCAGCGCACCGACGTACGTACGCCGGTGACCGCGGATCTCGGCCTCGTCCCGGACACCGCCGAGGGCGACCCGGACGAACTTCCGCCCCATGGCGTGGGCGACGGACTCACCGAGCGAGGTCTTGCCGACACCGGGCGGCCCGACCAGCGCCAGCACGGCACCGCCACGGCGGCCGCCGATCACCCCGAGCCCCCGGTCGCTGCGGCGCTTGCGCACCGCCAGGTACTCGGTGATCCGCTCCTTCACGTCCTCCAGGCCGGCGTGCTCGGCGTCCAGGACCGCCTTGGCGCCCTGGATGTCGTACTCGTCCTCGGTGCGCTCGTTCCACGGCAGTTCCAGCACCGTGTCCAGCCAGGTGCGGATCCACGAGCCCTCGGGCGACTGGTCGCTGGACCGCTCCAGCTTGTCGACCTCCTTGAGGGCCGCCTCGCGGACCTTCTCCGGCAGGTCGGCGGCCTCCACGCGGGCGCGGTAGTCGTCGGACTCCTCGCCGTCCTTCGCGGAGTCGCCGTTCAGCTCGCGCAGTTCCTTGCGGACGGCTTCGAGCTGGCGGCGGAGCAGGAACTCGCGCTGCTGCTTGTCGACACCCTCCTGGACGTCCTTGGCGATCGTCTCGGCCACGTCCTGCTCGGCGAGGTGGTCGCGGAGCTGCTGGGTGGCGAGCTTGAGACGGGCGACCGGGTCGACGGTCTCCAGCAGCTCGACCTTCTGCTCGGTGGTCAGGAAGGGCGAGTAACCGGAGTTGTCGGCGAGCTGGGACACCTCGTCGATGGCCTGCACCCGGTCCACGACCTGCCAGGCGCCGCGCTTGCGCAGCCAGGCGGTGGCGAGGGCCTTGTACTCCTTGACCAGTTCGGTGACATGACCGGGCACCGGTTCCGGGACGTTCTCCTCGACACGGGTGCCCTCCACCCACAGGGCGGCACCCGGGCCGGTGGTGCCGGCGCCGATGCGGACGCGGTAACGGCCGCGGATCAGCGCGCCGGGGTCACCGTCGGCCAGCCGGCCGACCTGCTCCACGGTGCCGAGCACACCGGTGCTCGGGTAGGTCCCGTCGATACGCGGCACCAGCAGCACCTTGGGCTTGCCGGGCTCGGTACGGGCGGCGGCCTGGGCGGCCTCCACGGCCGCACGTACATCGGGGTCCTTGAGGTCCAGCGGGACCACCATCCCGGGCAGCACGACCTCGCCGTCGAGGGGCAGCACAGGGAGGGTGAGTGATGCGGACGTCGAAGCCATGATCTCCCCTTCGGCATTGAACTTGAGTTATGCCGACTCAATGCATGTGAGCCATTGAATGTTCCCGGGGGTGCGTTCGCTCTGAGCGATCGGGTGGTGACCTCGCGGTATGGCACCTGTGAAGGAAAAACAGTGGACCGGCACGGGTGCATTCCCCCTACGGTCGGCCGATGACCGACACCGACACCGACGCGGCCCTGCTGGCCGCCTACGACGCCCAGATGCGCGCCGTCCAGCCCGCCCCCGCGCCCGGGATCACCTACCACCACGACGGCCCCGTGCTCCGGGTCGTGGGCCAGCACCGCGGCTTCGTGACCGGGCCGCGCGACTGGGGCGGTGTGCGCGGCCCCGAGCTGGACGCGCTGATCGCCCGGCAACGGGACTTCTTCGCGGCCCGCGGGGAGGCGGTGGAATGGAAGACGCGCGGGCACGACGACCCGGCGGACCTCCCCGGCCGGCTGCGCGCGGCGGGCTTCGTGCCCGAGCCGCGGGAGACGGTCGTGATCGCCCTGGTCGAGGACCTGGCCGTACGGTCCCCGGCGCTTCCCCCTGAGGTGGCCCTGCGCCGGGTCACCGCCGACGCGGACCTGGACCGCATCGCCGCGCTGGAGACGGTGGTGTGGGGCGAGGACATGGCGTGGATCGCCGGCTACCTGAGGGGCCGGCTCACGGTCGCACCCGACGACAACGAGGTGTACGTGGCCGAGGCGGCCGGGGAGGTCGTGTCGGCGGCCTGGGTGACCTTCCGGCCCGGCACGGACTTCGCCATGCTGCTGGGCGGCTCCACGCTCGCCGAGTGGCGGGGCAAGGGCATCTACCGCGCGCTGGTGGCCCTGCGGGCGGCCCGGGCGGCCGCCCGGAACGCGCCCTACCTCCTCGTGGAGGCCTCGGCCGACAGCGCCCCGATCCTGAAGCGGCTGGGCTTCAGGGCGGTGACGACCACGACCCCGTACGTCTGGACCCCGGCGCACTGACGCGGTCCACGGAGTACTGCCGCCCCGTCCCCACGGAAGCCGGCCGACGCCGGATCCCATGGCCCGGCAGCGGCTCCGGGAATCCCGGAGTCGGCCAGGGGGCCCGCGGCGCCGCGCCGGGACCGCGCCCCTGCGTCACGGAGCGGTCGTGGTCGTACCGCTCGCGCCCGCCCGGGCCTGTTCCCGGTACCAGCGCCGGACCACCGGCCAGAGAGTCGTCCCGATGCCCAGTGAGATCAGATGGCCCCAGTTGGTCATCGGGTCCTCGAAGGCGATGAGGTCGGTGACGAGGCTGTAGCCGACCACTGCGAGCAGGGGCCAGCGCAGCCAGGGGGTGAGCAGGCCGGAGAGGGCGCCGATGCTGGCGGCCACGCCGAAGCTGATGCCGTAGTCGAGGCGGTGCAGGGAACTGTCGGGGAGGTGGCCGACCAGGACCGCGAGGCCGACCGGGACCTCGGTGGCGAGGGTGGCCAGGACATGGCCCGTCAGGAAGACGAGGATCGTCCGGGCGCCCCCTATCCGCCGCTCCAGCGCGGTCAGGACCAGCACGAAGGCGAGGGCGTACGGGGAGAGGAGACCGCCGGCGACCCACAGCGCACTGGCCAGCAGGACGAAGACGGGGGTGCGCAGGAGGTGGGCGACGTCGGTGCTGGAGTCCTGGTAGACGGCGTGCAGCAGGCCGGGGCCGGCGTAGACGGCGAAGAGCGAGGTCAGGGCCAGGACCGCCGTGTAGGCGAAGGTGACCGGGGCGCCGGTGGGGGTGGGGAGAAGGCGCCAGGGCCGCACCCGGAGGGCGGGACGGGAAGCCCTCGGGGCGGGGAGCGCACCCCAGCCGCGCTGGCGGGGCACACCGTCCAGCAGGACGGCCACCTCCGCCGCGGGGAACGGCCCCGCCGCCAGAGCCCCCGGCGAAGTCGCCGGAACGAGCTCCGGGGTGGGCGTCGTTGCGGCCCCAACGGTCCGTTCCACGGTGAGGCGCTCCTTCCGTTTCACCTCACCAGCCTTCGCCGTCCCTCGAGTCGCTGTCTATGACCGAGGCCACGCGGGGAGCGATTCACAGGATTTTCTGAAGAACCGTGAGGGGTAGGGAGGAACCATATGAGTCACCGGCGGCCCCCGACGGGCGCGAAGCGCCGGGCGGCCCCTCGAACGAGTGACCCCCGGGAGCCCGTCCGACGCCCCTAATTCGCGTGGCCGCAACGCCCTGTTGGGGCAGGATGGCCGACATGGCGAACATCATGGGCACGATGGCCGTGGACGACGGTCCTCCCGCGGTCCTGGACCGGCGTGAGGGGCCGTACGGCGAGGTGGTCCTGCGCAGACACGGCGGGCTGCTGCAGATCATCGCCAACGGCTGCTTCCTGATGGACACCTCCGACGGCCGCTCGGAGCGGCTGCTCGTGGACGCCGCCCGGGACGCCCTGGAGCAACGGGCGGAGCCGGCCGTGCTGATCGGCGGGCTCGGCGTCGGGTTCTCGCTCGCGCACGCCGCACGGGACCCGCGCTGGGGGCGGATCACGGTCGTGGAGCGGGAGCCGGCCGTCGTCGACTGGCACCGGGACGGCCCGCTGTCGCCGCTGTCCGCGGACGCGTTCGCCGATCCGCGCACGGTGATCGTCGAGGACGATCTCGTCGCGTACGTCAATGAGACTTCCGACACATTCGACGCGCTGTGCCTGGACATCGACAATGGGCCCGGCTGGACCGTCGACAAGGACAACGAGGGCCTCTACTCACCGGCCGGACTCGCAAGCTGCGCAAGGGTGTTGAGGCCGGGCGGGGTACTCGCCGTATGGTCCGCGCAGCCCTCTGCCGAATTCGAGGAATCCTTGTGGAATGCCGGGTTCAAACAGGTGCGTACCGAAGAGATCCCGGTTGCCCGGGGCGTTCCGGACGTCGTTCACCTTGCCGTCCGCCCTGGATAGCGAGTGCGCCGCCTGTCCCCGTAATGTGCATCCCTGACGCGGATCATTCAAGCGTCAATCGCAGTCATGGGATCACCCCACTGGTTCCGGAAAGCACACAGGGGCGGGCGATGGAGCAGACACACACCTCCCACAACGGCACGGCGACGGCTACTCCGGGCGCCCAGCGCCGGGTTCTGGTCGTCGAGGACGACCCCACGATCGTCGACGCCATCGCGGCCCGCCTGCGCGCCGAGGGATTTCTCGTGCAAACCGCGGGCGACGGGCCGGCGGCCGTCGACACCGCCGAGGCCTGGCAGCCCGACCTGCTGATCCTCGACATCATGCTGCCCGGCTTCGACGGTCTGGAGGTCTGCCGTCGCGTGCAGGCCCAGCGGCCGGTGCCGGTGCTGATGCTCACCGCGCGCGACGACGAGACCGACATGCTGGTCGGCCTCGGGGTCGGCGCCGACGACTACATGACCAAGCCGTTCTCCATGCGGGAGCTGGCGGCCCGGGTGCACGTCCTGCTGCGCCGGGTGGAGCGGGCGGCCGTCGCGGCCTCCACCCCCCGGTCCGGCATCCTGCGCCTGGGCGAGCTGGAGATCGACCACGCGCAGCGCCGCGTGCGGGTGCGCAGCGAGGACGTGCACCTCACGCCGACCGAGTTCGACCTGCTGGTGTGCCTGGCCAACACCCCGCGCGCGGTGCTCTCCCGTGAGCAGCTGCTCGCCGAGGTGTGGGACTGGGCGGACGCCTCCGGCACCCGCACGGTCGACAGCCACATCAAGGCGCTCCGCCGGAAGATCGGCGCCGAACGGATCCGCACCGTGCACGGTGTGGGCTACGCGCTGGAGACACCGACGCCATGACCGCCGGGCCGGCCGGACCGAGAGGCCCCGGGGACGAGCCCTGGGGCACCGTGCGCCCGTTCTCGATCAAGACCAAGCTCGGCGCCCTGGTCGTCGTCTCGGTCCTGATCACCACGGGTCTGTCGATGATCGCGGTGCACACCAAGACGGAGCTCCGCTTCATCACGGTCTTCTCGATGATCGCCACTCTGCTGATAACGCAGTTCGTGGCCCATTCGCTCACCGCGCCGCTGGACGACATGAACGCGGTGGCCCGGTCCATCTCGCAGGGTGACTACACGCGCCGGGTGCGGGAGAACCGCCGGGACGAGCTGGGCGACCTGGCCGAGACGATCAACGTCATGGCCGACGAGCTGGAGGCCCAGGACCGCCAGCGCAAGGAGCTGGTGGCGAACGTCTCGCACGAGCTGCGCACGCCCATCGCGGGCCTGCGGGCCGTCCTGGAGAACGTCGTCGACGGGATCGCCGAGCCGGACACCGAGACCATGCGCACGGCCCTGAAGCAGACCGAGCGCCTCGGACGGCTGGTGGAGACCCTGCTGGACCTCTCCCGCCTGGACAACGGCGTCGTACCGCTGCGGCAGCGCCGCTTCGAGGTGTGGCCGTACCTCTCGGGCGTGCTCAAGGAGGCCAACATGGTCGCCGGGGCGCGCGGACTGGCCTCGAACTCCGGCAGTCACACCCGGACGGACGTCCATCTGCACCTGGACGTCTCCCCGCCGGAGCTGACCGCGCACGCCGACCCGGAGCGCATCCACCAGGTGGTGGCGAACCTCATCGACAACGCGGTCAAGCACAGCCCGCCGCACGGCCGGGTGACCCTGAAGGCCCGGCGCGGCCTGCAGCCGGAGTCGCTGGAGCTGGAGGTCCTGGACGAGGGCCCCGGCATTCCGCGCTCGGAGTGGCACCGCGTCTTCGAGCGCTTCAACCGGGGAGCCGTACGACGGCCGCACGGGCCCGGCAGCGACGGCGGTACGGGACTGGGGCTGGCGATCGCCCGGTGGGCGGTGGATCTGCACGGCGGCCGGATCGGCGTGGCCGAATCCGACCGGGGCTGCAGGATTATCGTCACCCTCCCGGGGCTTTGATCCGTGCCAAGTTGACGTAAAGTTCGATGCGGAGCCTCAAGATCCACCGGTGGTCCCGCGGACGACCGCGCAGTCGGACACGTGTGATCAGGTGCGGCCTCCGCGCACGTCGCGACGGGGGCCGGAGCGAGGTGATCACCGGCACGGCGGAGCCATGCCCGCTTCAGTCCTCTCACAGCGGAACCACGCTTGTTTCCCGCCATTTCAAGGCCCGAAACACAGTTTCCGATGTGACTTACACGACGATGAACCGGCCCGACCTGACCTTCGCGGTCTTGGAGGCGTAGCCTTTATTCCCGCTGTCCATCACCTTGTGAAGCGGAAGAGGGCGGTTGCCGCCGTGTCGCCACAGTCCCCCAGTAACTCGAGCATCTCCACCGACGCAGACCAAGCGGGCAAGAATCCCGCAGCCGCGTTCGGACCGAACGAGTGGCTCGTCGACGAGATCTATCAGCAGTACCTCCAGGACCCGAATTCGGTAGACCGAGCCTGGTGGGACTTCTTCGCCGACTACAAGCCGGGAGCGCCTGCCGCCTCGGCTCCGGCGGGTACCGCGGCCGCGGGGGCCGCGGGCACCACGACGCCCGCGCAACCGCAGGCTCAGCAGGCCGCGGCTCCGGCCGCGCCGGCACCCACCACGCCCGCGCCCGCCGCTCCGGCGCCCGCGGCGCCCGCCCCGGCTGCTCCGGCCGCCCCGGCCGCTCCCCAGGCCGCAGCGCCCGCTCCGGCGCCCGCGAAGCCCGCCGCCGCTCCGGCTCCGGCCGCCGCGAAGCCGGCCGCCGCCGCGAAGGCCGCGCCCGCCGCCGCTGCGCCCGAGGGGCCCGAGCTGGTCACCCTGCGTGGTCCCGCCGCGGCCGTCGCGAAGAACATGAACGCCTCGCTGGAGCTGCCGACGGCCACCTCGGTCCGCGCGGTCCCGGTGAAGCTGCTCTTCGACAACCGGATCGTCATCAACAACCACCTGAAGCGCGCCCGGGGCGGGAAGATCTCCTTCACGCACCTGATCGGCTTCGCGATGGTGCAGGCCATCAAGGCCATGCCGTCGATGAACTGGCACTACGCGGAGAAGGACGGGAAGCCCACCCTCGTCAAGCCCGCGCACGTCAACTTCGGCCTGGCCATCGACCTGGTGAAGCCCAACGGCGACCGCCAGCTCGTCGTGGCCGGCATCAAGAAGGCCGAGACGCTGAACTTCTTCGAGTTCTGGCAGGCCTACGAGGACATCGTCCGCCGCGCCCGCGACGGCAAGCTGACGATGGACGACTTCTCCGGTGTCACGGTCTCCCTGACCAACCCCGGCGGCCTCGGCACGGTCCACTCGGTGCCGCGTCTGATGCCCGGCCAGTCGGTCATCATGGGCGTCGGCTCCATGGACTACCCGGCGGAGTTCCAGGGCACCTCCCAGGACACCCTGAACAAGCTCGGCATCTCGAAGGTCATGACGCTCACGTCGACCTACGACCACCGGGTCATCCAGGGCGCCGCCTCCGGCGAGTTCCTGCGCGTCGTCGCCAACTACCTCCTCGGCGAGAACGGCTTCTACGACGACATCTTCGAGGCGCTGCGCATCCCCTACGAGCCGGTCCGCTGGCTCAAGGACATCGACGCCTCGCACGACGACGACGTCACCAAGGCCGCCCGCGTCTTCGAGCTGATCCACTCCTACCGGGTCCGCGGCCACGTCATGGCCGACACCGACCCGCTGGAGTACAAGCAGCGCAAGCACCCCGACCTGGACATCATCGAGCACGGCCTCACCCTGTGGGACCTGGAGCGCGACTTCGCCGTCGGCGGCTTCGCCGGCAAGTCGATGATGAAGCTGCGCGACATCCTCGGTGTGCTGCGCGACTCGTACTGCCGCACCACCGGCATCGAGTTCATGCACATCCAGGACCCCAAGCAGCGCAAGTGGATCCAGGACCGCGTGGAGCGCCCGCACTCCAAGATGGAGCGCGAGGAGCAGCTGCGGATCCTGCGCCGGCTGAACGCGGCGGAGGCCTTCGAGACCTTCCTGCAGACGAAGTACGTCGGCCAGAAGCGCTTCTCCCTGGAGGGCGGCGAGTCCGTCATCCCGCTGCTCGACGCGGTGCTGGACTCGGCCGCCGAGTCCCGCCTGGACGAGATCATCATCGGCATGGCCCACCGCGGCCGGCTGAACGTGCTCGCCAACATCGTCGGCAAGTCGTACGCGCAGATCTTCCGCGAGTTCGAGGGCAACCTCGACCCGAAGTCGATGCACGGCTCCGGCGACGTCAAGTACCACCTGGGCGCCAACGGCACCTTCACCGGCCTGGACGGCGAGCAGATCAAGGTCTCGCTGGCCGCCAACCCGTCCCACCTGGAGACGGTCGACCCGATCATCGAGGGCATCGCCCGCGCCAAGCAGGACGTCATCAACAAGGGCGGCACGGACTTCACGGTGCTGCCGGTGGCGATCCACGGCGACGCGGCCTTCGCGGGCCAGGGCGTGGTGGCCGAGACCCTGAACATGTCGCAGCTGCGGGGCTACCGCACCGGCGGCACGGTCCACGTCGTCATCAACAACCAGGTCGGCTTCACCGCGGCCCCCGAGTCCTCGCGCTCCTCCATGTACGCGACGGACGTGGCCCGCATGATCGAGGCCCCGATCTTCCACGTGAACGGCGACGACCCGGAGGCCGTGGTCCGCGTGGCCCGCCTGGCCTTCGAGTTCCGTCAGGCGTTCAACAAGGACGTGGTGATCGACCTCATCTGCTACCGCCGCCGCGGTCACAACGAGTCGGACAACCCGGCCTTCACCCAGCCGCTGATGTACGACCTGATCGACAAGAAGCGCTCGGTGCGCAAGCTCTACACCGAGTCCCTGATCGGTCGCGGCGACATCACCCTGGAGGAGGCCGAGCAGGCCCTGCAGGACTACCAGGGCCAGCTGGAGAAGGTCTTCACAGAGGTCCGCGAGGCCACCGCGCAGCCCGCCGCCGTGGACGTCCAGGAGCCGCTGGACGGCTTCCCGGTCGCCGTCCCGACGGCCATCTCCACGGAGGTCCTCAAGCGGATCGCCGAGTCCCAGGTCAACATCCCGGACTACTTCACCGTCCACCCGCGTCTGCTGCCGCAGCTGCAGCGCCGGGCGGCGATGATCGAGGACGGCACGATCGACTGGGGCATGGGCGAGACCCTCGCCATCGGCTCGCTGCTGATGGAGGGCACCCCGGTCCGGCTCTCCGGCCAGGACTCCCAGCGCGGCACCTTCGGCCAGCGCCACGCGGTCCTGATCGACCGCGAGACGGGCGCCGACTACACCCCGCTGCTGTACCTGTCCGAGGACCAGGCCCGCTACAACGTCTACAACTCGCTGCTCTCCGAGTACGCGGTGATGGGCTTCGAGTACGGCTACTCGCTCACCCGTCCGGACGCGCTGGTGATGTGGGAGGCCCAGTTCGGCGACTTCGCCAACGGCGCCCAGTCCGTCATCGACGAGTACATCTCGGCGGCCGAGCAGAAGTGGGGCCAGACCTCCGGCGTCACGCTGCTGCTCCCGCACGGCTACGAGGGCCAGGGCCCGGACCACTCCTCGGCCCGGATCGAGCGCTACCTCCAACTGTGCGCGCAGAACAACATGACGGTCGCGATGCCGACCCTCCCGTCGAACTACTTCCACCTCCTGCGGTGGCAGGTGCACAACCCGCACCACAAGCCGCTGGTCGTCTTCACCCCGAAGTCGATGCTGCGCCTCAAGGCGGCGGCCTCGAAGGCGGAGGAGTTCACGAGCGGGCAGTTCCGCCCGGTCATCGGTGACGCCTCGGTCGAGGCGAACGCGGTCCGCAAGGTCGTCTTCTGCACCGGCAAGGTCTACTACGACCTGGAGGCCGAGCGGCAGAAGCGCGGCGTCACGGACACGGCGATCATCCGTGTCGAGCGCCTGTACCCGCTGCCGGGTGCGGAGCTCCAGGCGGAGGTCAACAAGTACCCGAACGCCGAGAAGTACCTGTGGGCCCAGGAGGAGCCGGCGAACCAGGGTGCCTGGCCGTTCATCGCCCTCAACCTGATCGACCACCTGGACCTGGCGGTCGGCGCGGACGTCCCGGCCGGCGAACGCCTGCGCCGCATCTCCCGCCCGCACAGCTCCTCCCCGGCCGTCGGTTCCGCGAAGCGGCACCAGGCGGAGCAGGAGCAGCTGGTGCGCGAGGTGTTCGAGGCATAGGCCCGCGGATCCTCCGGATCATCACGCCGAAGGGCCCGGCCCCCGTCTGGGGGGCCGGGCCCTTCGGCGTGTGCGTCGCCTCAGCTGGCCTGGGGCTCGAAGTCCCAGTACGGGCGGTAGCGGGCACGGGCCGAGACGGTGTGGACGTGCTGCGTGCCCAGGGTCGCCTCCAGGTCGGCCAGGGCCTCCTGCTCGATCTTCTCCGCCTGCTGACGGGCGTGCAGCCCGCGCAGGTCGGCCGCGTGGGCGACCCGGGCGGAGAGGGTGAGCGGATGGGTGCGGCCGAGGGTCTCGGTGGCCCGGGCCACGGCGATCCGGCTCAGTTCGGCGGCGGCCTCCGGCTCGCCGATCAGGCTGCGCAGGGCGGAGGCGTTGATGGCGCAGCCGAGCGTGTAGGGGTGGTCCCCGCCCACGGCCGCGGCCATGTCGGCGAGCGCCTGCTCGATCAGTGCGTGGGCGTGGTCGCGTTCACCGACGTTGCGCAGGACCAGCGCCTGGTTGGCACGGGCACCGATGATGAACGGGTGCCCCTCCGGGAGCAGTTGCTCGTACCGGGCCAGGACGGACTCGCTGGTCTCGCGGGCCAGGTCGATGTCACCGTGTTCACGGTTGAAGCAGCTGTGGCTCATGGCGGCGGAGAGGGTCAGGAGATCCTGGTCGCCGAGTTTGCGCTGGAAACCCTCCAGTACGCTCGTGAGCAGGCTTCCGGCTGCCGCGCGGTCCCCGCCGCGCAGCAGACACAGGGCCAGGTTGTGCTCGGCGCGCAGGGTGTCCTGGTGGGTCACGCCCGCGACGATCCGGTACGCGCGCACGTTCCTGGACTGGATGGACTCGGCTTCGCCATAGCGGCCCAGCAGCCGGAGGCCGATCGCGAACGACACCTCGGAGAAGAGTGTCCACAGGTGGCGGTGGCTCAGCACCAGTCGGCGCTGTTCCAGGGTGCGCTGGTCGATGTCCAGGGCCTCCCGGTACCGGCCCGTCAGCCGCAGGGTGAAGCCCCAGTTGTTCAGTGCGTTGAGGGTGCGCGGGTCCTGCTCGCCGAGGAGTTCCCGGTAGGTGGGGTACAGGTGTTCGTCGAGGGCGAGGGCCTCGGCGTAACGGCCGAGGCCGCGTGCGTCGGCGGCCAGTCCGTTGAGTGCGCGCAGGTAGTCGAGATCGCGTTCGCCCCGCTCCTCCCGCAGCCGGTCCGCGGCCGCCCGTTCGATGGCCTCCGTCTCTTCCAGCCTTCCGTCCGCACGCAGCAGGTTGGCGTAGTGGAAGGTCACGTCCCAGACCCGCGGGTGCGACTCGCCGAGCAGCCCACGCCAGATGTCCAGGGCCCGCCGGCCGAGCTTCCAGCCCGCGGTGTACTCACCCGCGAAGTACATGTAGCGCAGGCAGTTGAGGACCAGGGTCTGCACCCTGCGGTCCGTGCTGTTGAGCACGTCGGCGTACTGCAGGTGCGGCACCAGGTCCGCGTAGGTCTCCCAGCATCGGGTGTCGGTCGGGCGGCCGGGGTCGGCCTCGGCCAGCGCCCGTCGTACCACGTCGATGAACTCCCGCCGGTCCTCCTCCGGCATGTCCCTGCCGACGGCTTGGTGCACCATCCTGTGCAGGTACACCGACTCACCGGGCGACAACGCCTCGTCCGCACCGTTCCCGTAGGACTCCAGACGGACCACGGAGTACTGGCGCAGCTGGTTGACCGCCCTGTTCCACAGGAGCGGGTCGTTCAGCAGCCCGGTCAGCTGTTCCGGCAGGTCGTCGTGCTGGGACGTCTCGCGCAGTATGCGGACGGGGATGAAGCCCGGGGCGAAGAACGTGCACAGGCGCAGCAGGTCGACGGACTCCGGGACCGTCTCCCGCAGTTTGTTCAGCAGGATCGACCACGCGGTCTGGAAGGCCACGGGGAAGTCCGCGGACACCCGCACCACGTCCTGGTCGACGCCGCCCTCCAGAAGCCGGATGTACTCCTCGACCGACAGGTGGGAGTCGTTCAGCCAGCCGGCCGTCTGGTCCAGCAGCAGGGGCAGATCCTCCAGGGACTCGGCGAGTTGGTCGGCCTCCTGCTCCGTCAGGCGGGGTGCACGGCGCCGGATGAAGGCGACCGACTCGTCACGGCCGTAGACGCCCACTTCGAGCAGTTTGCTGTTGTGCTCCCCCCACTCGGGGTTGCGCGAGGTGATGATCACATGGCCCGGGCCGGTCGGGACCAGGTCCCAGATCTGGTCCGGCTCGTCCGCGCCGTCCAGGATCAGCAGCCAGCGGGAGAAGGGGGTCCCCCGGCGCAGCGAGTCCCGGATCGCGCGGAGCCGCTCACCGTACTCGTCACCCGTCGACAGCCCGAGTTTCGGGGCGAGTTCGGCCAGCAGACGGCGGTAGGTGACCCGGCTCCCCGCGTTGACCCACCACACCACGTCGTACTCGGAACCGAAGCGGTAGACGTACTCGGCGGCCAGCTGGGTCTTGCCCGCCCCGGACATGCCGTGCAGCGTGACGACGCCGGCGCCCGGTTCGCTGCTCTGGAGCAGACGGTACGTCTCGTTCAGCACCGGCTCGCGGCCCGTGAAACGGGTGTTGCGGCGCGGCACACCGCCCCACACCTCGGGCATCTCGGCGGGGAAGCGGGGGCCCCAGGGACCGCGCAGGCTGCCGGCCGGCGGGTGGCCCTCGGCCGGCAGTTCCAGCCGGTCCAGCAACCGCCGTTCCGCCTCGTCGGGGCCCATGTTGGTCAGGTCGGCCGGTGCCAGTACGGCGATGGCGGAGGGGAGGGCGGTGCTGGTGATGGAGACGGCGGCGAACTTGGCGGGGTCCGGCACGACGACCTCGCGCAGTGCCGCGTTCCACTCCTCGTAGGTGCGGGGACCGAGCTGGAAGTAACGCTCGCTCACCACGATGAGGACCCGCCCCTCGGCGAGCGTGAGGCCGCGCAGGAGGTCCACCAGGCTCTCCTCCGCCGGGGAATCCCAGCGCACGTAGACGACCCGGACGCCACGCCGCTCCAGCCTGTCCCCGATCCACGCCGCCCAGGCCCGGTTGAACGAAGCGAAGCTGATCGTAATCGTCTGCCTCACGGCCCCCCTTTCGGTCGGCCTGGCCGGCGTACGGATCTCAGACATGCGACGGCCTCCACGCGTAGCCCTGGAATCCTGGAACCTGGGCCCGACTCGCCGTGCGGGGGCACCACGCCCGCGCCCGGTTCGGAGCTCCGGCACAGCTGGCGGACGTGATTCGGCAGCGGGTCACGATCCGTGAACCGGATGGTGCGACGACGCGCTCCACCCCACACGTCGGGTGTCACGGCCGGGACTCGTGCGAACCGGAGACATCGCTCGCCGGTGACGACCGGAACGCGGCCGTGGGAGACCCGCGCGGCACCCCGCGCCGTCGGCCCGCCCGGTGTACGGGCTTCGGACATGCAGTCGCCTCCCCCCGGATCATCGAAAATCGTAGGGCCTCCACGCAGTTCTCCGGTAGGTCACCGACGCGGTGACGACCGACGGACGGCGCTTCGTCACTCGTCCGGGTGTCGGACCGCAACACCGTGCCGCCGCGTCCACAGGTCGCGCGCCGCTGTCACCTGCGCCTGTGCTCGCGCCGTGTGTCCCCGAGGCGCGGGGAACTCGGCCATGCGCTCGTGGGTGGCGACGATCTGATCCACGAACCGGCGCCCCCGCTCGGTGAGATCGGAGGATCCCACCAGCCCGGGCAACGCGGCCGCCACCTGAGCGCGGTAGCGCGCGTGCTGCGACCAGGCCGTCTCACGGTGCGCCGGGCGCTCGGCCCGGAGCGCGCAGCGCTGGAAGAAGTCGGCCAGCGCCAGATGCGCGTACACGCCCTGCAGGAGACCTTCGTACGGTCGTGGGTCCGGGCGCCAGGGCGCGAAGTGGCGTTCCCGCGGCCCGGCGTGGTGCAACACCAGCATGTCGCTGAGCACGGAGAGTTTCGTGTGCTGGAGCTCGTGCACGATGGTCGCGGCGAACGTGGCCGGAGTGGGGGGCGTGCTGCTGAGCAGCGCTCCGAAGGCCTCGCGACGCGTCCCGCTGCAACTGCCGGTTCCCCGGGCGTCCGGGCCCGGCCGTGGTGGGTCGGCGAGTGGGATCAGGCAGCGCAACAGGGCAACGGCTTCGGCCACGCGGTGCTCGCCACCCAGCCGCAGCATCTCGGCGGTCCCCGACCAGGCCTCCAGCCAGCGTTTGCGGCCCGCCTCGTCGAGCACCGTCGGGCCGCTCAGTTCGTGGTGGCGGGGGCCGCCGTGCACGGTGCGGTACGGATCCAGGTCGTCCAGTGGCACCGGCGGGCTCTCGGAGAGCAGCCCGGGCAGGGCGTGTGCGGGCGTCCACGCGGGCGCCCCGGACCACGCGCCGATACCGTCCTCCAACCGGACGACGACATCCATGGCGCCTCTTTGACGCAGTGTCAGCCGCCCGTCCGCACCGACGACGTCGACCGGGGCCTCCCCCGGCTCGGCCGTGTGCAGTGCCCCGAGCGACGGCAGCACCAGCACCCCGTCCCGGGCGGTCAGCCGTACGGCGAAAGCGGTCCCGGCGCGGGCGGCGGCCGCGGCGGCGAGCGCACTGAAGTAGGCGAGGTCGCGCCCGAGTTCGCGGACGCGCCGCTCGGTCGGCGGTCCGGCTTCCGGTGCCAGACCGCGCAGGCACTGGCGGGCCCAGGGGCCGACCAGGGGGTGCAGGAGCCGCGCACGTGCGGGGGTCGTGGCGTAGGGCGGCGCCAGGCTCCCCCGGTCCCCGGCCGGGAGCACCCGGTCGGCCTCCTCCAGCAGGTGCCAGTCCGCTCGCAGCCGGCCGGCAGCGCCGGCCGGGAGCACCGTCGCGTCCGCGCCCTCGACCGCGTCGAGCAGGGCGCGCAGCATGAGCAGGCGCCGGGTGTCCTGGTCGCGTACCAGGAGTGCCAGCGTCTCCGGATCGCCTTCGGTGCGGCCCAGTGCGGCCAGCGACCGGTCCGGAAGCACGGGAAACAGCACGGGCAGGGCCCTCTCCTCGGACGTGGACGCCACCTGGACGGGTACGGGGGCCGCCGCCGTGGCCCCGGTGAGCCGACCGTGCACATGCCGAATGAAACGCTGCAGGTCGGCGCAGTACACGGAGGGATTCGCGAAGCCGTGCCCGGCCCGGTAGCGGTGGGCGTACTGGCCGCCGCCGCAGACGTCGAGCAGCGGGCATGCCCGGCACTGCGCCGAGAGCGCCGCCACGCCGGCCTGCCGGGCGGCCACCCCGGGATGCCGCAACGCGTCGTCGAAACCGTGCCGGAACACGTCCAGGCCGGTCGCGGCGGCGCCTTCGTACGCCGACTTCAGTGAGTCGACCTGCTCGATGGATCCGTCGGTCTCCACCACGACCGCGTCGAACGGGGCGAGTCCCAGCGACTCGGTGGCGCCCGGCAGGCCCAGCAGCAGCGCGATGCACTCCTCGAACAGGCGCACCCGTACTTCCCGGTGGCCGGCCCCCCACCAGCGGTCGAAGACCGAGCAGAGCCAGTCGCCGTAGCGCGTGGCCGCCATGCGCGGCGGCGGCGCGGTCCAGTTGCCGTGCGGCAACAGCAGGTCGATGGCCGGCGGGCGCAGGGCGAGCAGGGACTCGTACGTCTCCAACGGGTCGAGAGCAGGGTCGACGACCGTGAGGATGCCGGCGTACGCGTCCGGGAAGCGGTCGGCGACCAGACGCGCCCCGCGCGAGGCGGCGGGCCAGGAAGGGCGTCCCGAGTGGTCGACGCGGCGTGCGTTGTGTGCGGCGAGTCCGCCGTCCAGGCTGATGCCGACCCGGATGCCGTGCCCGGCCAGGGTCGTCATCCGTTCCTCGGTCAGGAGAGTGGCGTTGGTCTGCACGGTGGCGTGGACCGTGCATCCGGCCGGCACCCGGTCGCGTACCAGATCGGTGAAACCGACCAGCGTGTCGACACCCGCCAGCAAGGGTTCACCACCGTGCAGGACGAGCGAGATCGCCGTCAGCGCGTGGCTGCGGGCGTGCTCGGCGATCCGGTCCGCCGTGCGGTCGAGAACCGCGGCCGGTGCTCTCGCGGGGCGCCCGCGCCAGGTGTGGTCGGGGCCCTCGTACAGGTAGCAGTAACGACAGGCCAGATTGCAGCGACCGTGCACCTTGACGATGAACTGCCGGAACGGAGAGGGATCGGCGCTGCCCCGTCCGCTCCCGGTCCCGGAACCGGTCGTCGCCCGTCCTGTCACGTCGGTCACCCCCACCTGCACGACTCGATCAGCAGGGACATCGTGCCCCTCCTAGAACGCGCTGTTGAAGCCCCACAGCATCTCGGTCGGCCGGACCGCCCGTTCCGTCAGTTCCGCCAGCACCTGCCGCAGCACGGGATGGTCCACACTTTTCAGTTCCCCCAGGTCCAGCTCCAGCAGGTCCGGCAGCGGCTGCGTCGCCCCGGCCGACTCCGCGTCCGACAAGGACTGGTCCCGTGCGTCCACCCCAGGTTCCTCTCGCATCGTGGTGTCCCTCAGCCCCGATCCAGATCCGCCAGCCGCTGCGCCGTCTGCGGCGCGGTGGGATCACTCGTGCCCACCCTGTCGGCGGGCAGCCGAAGCCACAGCGTACGGGCGGACCGATAGGCCTCGCGGGCGGCCCGGGGGCGGGCGGCCGCCTCGTAGGACATACCCCTCCAATGGTGCGCCTGCGCGCCCAGTTCCACGGCTTCCTCGCGCACGCGGGTCGAACCGGCGTCCTGCTCCGCCTCCCGGGCCGCGTCCGCGGCGATCCTGAACGAGTCGACCGCCTCGTCCAGACGGGTGGCACGTCCCAGACTCCGGTACGCCTCGAACCGGACCTGCCCCAGTGCGAGCCGGTAGCGAGCCGACAGCAGCGGTTCGTGGGCGCCGTCCGCCGCCAGTTCGAAGAGGTGCTCGGCCTCCCGGAGGTCGACAGGGTCGCCCTGGGCGCGGTAGCGGACCATCAGTCCACGCCCGAGCAGGAAGAGGCGAGGGGCGAGTTCGAGGCTGCCCGACAGCGTCTCCGCGCGGCACCTCCGCAGGACCTGGATCGCCTCGGCCAGTGACCGGGAGGAGCGCGGACCCGTCTCCGACGCCACCTGCCGGAGCAGGACCTCGCCCCACTCCGCGAGGACGTCCGCGTGCGCCGGCGCGTCCGACGGCATCCTCTTCGCCGCTTCGGCGAAGCCTCGCGCCGCCGCCCGCAGTTCCCGCGGCTCCCCGGACTCCGCGTAGCGCGCCGTTCCGATGCGCCCCGCCCGCACCAGCAGATCCGCGCGCAGTCGCTCCTCGCCGGTGCGGGCCAGGCCCCTTTCGACGCACTGCTGAGCCTCGTCCAGGTCACCGCCCGACGCGAGCAGCGCGTCGGCCAGGTCCAGCAGGACCCGGACGTGCTCGGGCGAGGACCAGGGTCCGGTGCCCGGATCCGCGCCGCTCTCCACCACGGCGGTGCGCAGCGACCGCGCACTCTGCGCCGCGTAGCCGCGGGCCTCTTCGGGTTCGGTCGTCGCACCGGACAGGCGCAGCAGGAGGCGGCCGTGGGCCAGGGACAGTTCGGGTGGGGGTCGCCGGAGATCCGGCCAGGCATCGGCGAACGCCTCCAGCATGCCGACCGCACCGTGCAGCAGCGCGCTGTCGCCGCTCAGACTCCACTGCGCCTCCAGCACGCCGGCCCGTTCCAGTGTCAGCCGTAGCGCCTCCGGCGCGTCGAGGCCGGGGTCGCCGCAGGCCACCGCGTACTGCCGGTCGGCGCGGCGCAGCAGGTCGACGGCGCGCGCCCGGTCGCCGCGCCGCCTGCGGTCGGTCGCGGCGGCCCGCAACACCCGGGCCAGGACCGCCCGTTCGCGCCGCACGTGCGGGTGGGACACGGCCCGCTGCGCCGCCTCCTCGGCCTCGCGCAGCAACTCGGCGCCGCCCTGCACCTCCCACAGGCGCAGAGTGCAGTGCGCGTACTGCGCCCACAGTTCCGGGTCCGCCCCTGTCGGCTCCTCGTGTTCGGTCGCCCCGCGCAGCAGCAGCACGGCGTCGATGAGGTCCTGCACCATGCCCTCGTCGTCGAACCGGGCGAGCAGGGCGCGAGATCTGTCGACGGCCGGGTGGGGGGCGCGTTCACCGGACCGTGCGGCGGTGTCGCGGCCGTAGGGCCGGAACTGCGCGGGCAGCGGCATGAAGCGTTCGAGGACCTGGGCGGCAACCTCGGCGAACGGCTGCGGGACCAGGGTCGCGTCGCCGTTGTCGCCGGTCAGGACCGGACGGCTGGTGCCGGGCTGAGTGTGCGGCCGCCCGGCAGGGCCGGCGCCGAGCTGGCCGAGGGCGAGGGCCGGGAAGTTGACGCCGCCTCTGCGGAAGCGCTGCTCGACGTACTCCGAGCAGTGCCTGAGGACGAGGAGGGCCTCGTCGCGGGTGAGCGTGGAGAGCAGGATCTCCTGGACCTCGGTCTCCATCTCGTACCACTGCGCGCCGTCCGCGCCCAGGTCGCCGTGGTCCTCGCGGGCGCGCGTCACCAGGCCGTTGAGCAGCACCTCGGCGAGGTCGGAGGGGCCGGAGTCGGGCAGCATGGTCCGCTGCACCAGTTGCATCACCGGCAGCCAGAGGGGGGCGGCTGCCAGGTAGACGGCAAGCCGGCCGGCGCGCGGCGAGGCGACGGAACGAAACTTGCGGACCCTCTCCACCGGTGACAGGTCGCGTCTCGGACGGGGCGCCGCCACCGCCGGCTGATCCGCGCGCACCCAGCCCACCGCACCCGGGACCGGTCCGGCGCCGATCCCGGACAGCAGTCTCGCCCACGCCCCGAGCGCCACCGGCTCGGGTGGCAGCACCGGCACCGGTACGGCGCCGCGTGGCCCGCCCGAGGCGGCCCCGGCCGGGGTGTGCACCCGCAGCACGCCGGCCCCGCCGAGCGTCTCGCCCCGGCTCAGCTCGCCGTACGTCACCGGCAGCCGGGTGCGGTTCCACATCCGCTGCGGCAGCGGCTGGAGCACGGCGACCGGGGCCTGCCGGGACAGCTGGTGGAGCAACCGGTGGGCGCGGCCGCTGCTCCACACCGGCCCGACGCAGTCGCTGACGAGGACGGTGATCCTGCGTCCGGTCGGGTCGTTGAGGCGGTCGGCGGTGTGCAGCGGGGCCGCGTGCACGTCCGCGCTGCGGCTGACCACGGCCGCGCCGTCGGGCCCGCAGTGCAGATGGCTCACCTGAATGTCTCCGAAGGCGCCCAACTGACCGAAGACCTGGACCAGTTCGTCGAACATCCGGTCCCAGACGCGCATCGCGGGGGAGACCTCCATGACCAGTTGCAGCCGGGTGTCGCCCCGGGTCAC
Organism: Streptomyces sp. NPDC007157; assembly: GCF_040634235.1. Taxonomy (NCBI): domain Bacteria; kingdom Bacillati; phylum Actinomycetota; class Actinomycetes; order Kitasatosporales; family Streptomycetaceae; genus Streptomyces; species Streptomyces sp. NPDC007157. The sequence goes on along the minus strand of NZ_JBEYFE010000002.1, from coordinate 416,976 downwards.
CGCGCGGTACACGGGCAGGATCAGGCCGCCCGCCCGCGCACTCCGCTCGGCGGTCGCCGTCTCGTCCAGCTCGGTGCGCAGCGGCGGCGCGGCACTTCGGTAGGCCTGCAACGGTCGCAAAGCACGCTGGAGTTCGAGTGGAGCGGGCAGGGCGGGGGCGGCGGGCACCCCGAACGGCACCCCGGCGATCCGCGCGGCGGCCTGGCCACGCCCGGCGCCGCGCTGCTGCGGCATGGGGTAGAGGGACAGGCGGCGGTCGGCGCCGGCGGCCTCTGGGGCCACCGCCGACGGCCGGCTCGCGTCGCCCGCGGATTCCGAGGACGCGACGGCCTCCCGCGGGTGCGGTGTCGGTACGGCGGCCTCCTCGGCCCTCGCCCTCGGCGGGTCAGGGTGCGTGGCGGACCCCGGGCCCGGCGGATCGTCCGTCTCCGCCCCGGCCGCGGGACGTGCGAATCGGGCCAGCCAGAGGGCGTCGCGCAGCCCCTCGAGGTCGGGATCGAGCCCGCCGTCCCGCATCCGGCGGACGAGTTCGGCGAGCGGGCCGCCGTCAGCGCCGGCCAGGTCCGGGGCGGGCGGGACGGGGCCGTGTCGGGATGCTGCCTCCGGCATCAGCGGCTCACCTCGGGCGGTCGAGGCGCTGGATGAGCAGGTCGGCGAGACGGTCGCGGCTGGGCGGGGCGGCCGCGTCCGTGAGGTAGATGGCGTTCAACAGCTGGTCGGTGGCGAGGAGTTCGCTGCGGGAGCGTTCCAGGAAGTGGGTGATCAGGTCATCGCCCGCGCGGGCCGCCTCGTCGCCGAGGTGGGCGCGGACGAAGGTGGCGAGGCGGCTGTGGTCGGGGCGGCCCAGCTCCAGGTGGATGCAGCGGCGCATCAGCGGAGCCGGGAACTCCCGCTCGCCGTTGCTGGTGAGGACCACGAACGGGAAGGCCCGGCAGTGCACCCGACCGTCGCGGACCCGGACTTTGGTGCCGTCGGCGGTGAGCACCTCGGCCTCGCCGTCCGGCAGCCGGTCGGCGATCCGCTGGAGCTCGGGGATCTCGAACTCCCCTTCCTCCAGCACGTTCAGCAGGTCGTTGGGCAGGTCGATGTCGCTCTTGTCGAGCTCGTCGATCAGCAGCACGCGCGGGGTGTCGGAGGGGAGCAGAGCGGTGCCGAGCGGGCCGAGGCGGATGTAGCTGCCGATCGCCTCCATGGCGTCCGGACTGCCGCCGACCGCGCCGTCCCCGCCCCGTGCGGCGATCTGGACGTCCTGGAGGCGGGCGATGGCGTCGTAGTGGTACAGGCCGTCCTGGAGCGCGGAGCGGCTGACGATGGACCAGCGCAGCACCTTGCCCAGGCCCAGTTCGAACGCCACCGAGTGCGCCAGGGTGCTCTTGCCCGCGCCGGGGCTGCCGGTGACCAGGAGCGGGCGGCGCAGGTAGAGCGCCGCGTTGATCATCTCCAGCTCCTCGGCGCCGGGCCGGTGCAGTTCGGCCAGATGCCGGTACCCGCCGAGCCTGCGGTCCTGAGAGCCGTCACCGGCGTCCCCCGCGTCCCGGCCTGTGAAGTCCCGCCAAGGGGGCGGCGGGGGCAGCCGGCTCATGCCGTCGTGCGGTTCCCCGGCGCCACGGTAGATGAGCCACTCACTGGATTCGGTCATGTCCGGCCCTCGTCGTCACTCGTCCGTCCCGTCCCCAGGGCAGCCGTCGAATCTGCTTCACGTTATCGACCTTCAGTAGCCCGTAGTAAGAGCCTCATATCAGCGTGCGATGAGTTCACGGCGCCTCCAGCAAGTCGTCCGCACCGGGCAGGGGTTGGTGCGGATCGTCGTACAGGAGGGCGATGCCGTGGGCCCAGAACGCCTCCGTGAGCCCCTTGCGCAAGCGGTCGCGCAGACCGTGCACCAGTCCGGGCAGTTCCCCGGCGCCGGCCGCGCCGTCGACGGTCATCCGGGCACCCCGGTGGAACTCCCCGCACACGGAGTCGGACGGGCGTTTCCAGCGGCGCCACAGCACCACCCCGTACCCGGCCTGGATGATCCGGCCGAGCGCGGTCTCGTCGTCCTCGTAGCGCCGGTCGCCCTCGCGGCACAGCACCGGGATGGTCCCGGGCGCGAGGCCACGCAGCACCGACAGGGCCGGCACGGGTCGGCGCAGCGCGTCGTCGCAGTCCAGTACCTCGGCCCGGGCGCCGTACCCTTCGTACCCGTCATGTACCCGGCGCCAGCGGTCGAGACGGTCGGACTCCAGGTCGTCGCCCGGGAGTTCGGCGCCGTACCAGTCGTCCTCTCCGGACAGCTGGTCGCGGTTCGAGCAGCGGACCAGGACCGGCCGCTCCACGCCCAGCGGCCTGGCACCGGACCACAGCCGCCACTCGTCCACCGGCAGGTCGAGCATCTGGTACGGCAGGGCGGCGTACAGCGGGGCGGACCGCCCGGGTTCGTCACAGCGCCGGAACGCCTCGGCGAGCGGCTCGGCGAGACAGGCGGCGAGGTCGGCGAGAGCGGCGCCCTGTCCATCGTCCAGCCCGGTCGCCTCGCCGTCCCGCTCCACCACCGCGACCGACCAGTCACACTGACCGCGCTCCCAGGCCCGAGGCTCGACCTGGAGCAGGACGGAGCGCTGGACGGCGGACCGGGCGAACGGCTCCCGCGCCGCGTCCCCGCCGCGGTGCCCGGCACGGCTCGGTCCGCCCCGCTCGTGCAGCCGGTCGCCGAGATGCTGGGCACGGCTGCGGGCGAGGGCGGCGCGCCGGTCGGCGCCCAGGTGGGTCGCGGCCTGCTTGATCCACTCCCACAGGGCCTGTTCGGCATCGAGCACGAAGGGCGTCAGCGGACGCTCGGCGGTCATGACCCGCATCGCGTAGTCGACGACGAGCGGGAGCACGCCGTCGTGCCGCGCGTTCCCGTAGAGCGCGCCGAGGCCGTCGCGCCAGCCGCGCGGCGCGGGCGACAGCGCGGGCGGCCGGAAGTCCGGCAGCGAGTGGAGGATGTCGAGCAGACCGCGGGTGCTTTCCGGGGGTGGCAGGTCCGCGAGCCGGCCGAGCAGTTCGACCCGCTCGTACGGGCTGAGGGTACGACCCGGGCGGGCGCCCAGTTCGGCCTGGAGGTCGGTCCAGGTGGGGCGCGTGGAGTCGGTGGGCCGCTGACGGTCGCGGTGGTAGCGGTCGTGGGCGTGCCAGACAGCCTGGTAGAGGTCGCTCTGGTACGGGTCGTGCCGGTGGAGATCCTCCGGCCCGGCCTCCCACGGCACCGGGAGGGTGCGCAGCCGCTCGATGCCGATCGACGTGCCGCCGGGCGCGTGGTCCGCGCGTGACTGCAGCACACCGACGACCTCGCCGCGCACCGGGTCGATCACCGGGCCGCCGGACATGCCGAGCGGGAGTTCGCTCCCGCCGAGGCGCATCTGGACGTCCGAGGACCAGCCGCCGATGGTGCCGTGCACGGTCAGGAAGCCGTCCGACGGCTGCGGCTGCCCTTCGGCAAAGGCCCAGCCGGCGTAGTACACCCGCCCCTCGGTGTAGTGCGGCGTCGGCCGCTCGGAGACGTACAGGCAGTCGTGGTCCACCGGCTCGCGCAGCCGGACGAGCGCGAGGTCGGGGGCGGGCCGGTCGCCCTGGGAGGAGTGGTGGACGCGCTCCGGAACGAACGCCGCGACCTCGCCGGGTACGGCGCACGACTCGCTGAAGGGACCGGGCCGAAAGACCACGGTGACCTCACCCCCTTCCGCGCCGTCGACGACATGAGCACAGGTCAGGACCCAGTTCGGCGCGATGAAGAAGCCGCTGCCGAGGAACGCCCCGGATCCTTCCGGGACATACCCGACGCCTGTGCGGTGGATGCGTACGGTGGCCGCCATCACGAGTTCACGCAGCGCGGGGCGAGGCGGATCCCAGCCGCCGAATACGCCCTCGTTCTGCCGGTCCGTCATTCCCCGCCCTCCGCCCCCACCGCCTGTTCGTCCCCGGAGACCGGAGCACCGCCGGACGCGTCCGCGGGTGGGCCGGGGGAACGGTCGTGGCCGGCGTCGTCCGGATCGGGCGGTCTGCCTCCGTTCCAGGTCGGCGGCACCGTGGTCGCTGCCTTCGCCTCCCCGACCGCTAGCGGTCCGGCCACCCGGTCGGCCTTCCCGGCTTTCGCGGTCGGCCCGGCCCGGAACCCGATGCCCACCTCGCCGGGCGGCACCGCCCGCCGCGCCTCGAACCGCTCCACCGGCCCGGCGTCCGGGAACGACGGCCTCCCCGACGGCACGGCGGGTGGACCCGCTCTCCAAGCCCACACCGAGGTACCGTCCGGCAACCGCACCTGCGCGATCCGCGTGGTGTCCTGTTCCATACGTTCCCCGTCCCCCCTTCCCGTGTGTCCCGCCCAGGAAGACATCGCCGTCCCCCTCGACCCCGTCCACGGGAAAGGAGTCCTTCCCCCACCGGGCGAGCCCTACCCATCACCGGCGGCACACCTTTGCCGTCCGCCTAGGCTGGTACACGCCCACCACGGGGCACCCACACATGCAGGCAGCAGGAGAGCAACCCATGTACTTCACCGACCGAGGCATCGAGGAACTGGAGAAGCGGCGCGGCGAGGAGGAGATCACCTTCGAGTGGCTCGCGGAACAGCTCCGCACCTTCGTCGACCTGAACCCCGACTTCGAGGTCCCGGTGGAGCGCCTGGCGACATGGTTGGCCCGGCTGGACGACGAGGACGAGGAGTAGGAGGCCCGCCCCCGCGAAGCGGCCCGCCCGGGGCGCGGGAACCATGCGACCGGCCCCCACCGGCCCGTGGCGGGGAGGCGTGCCGAGCCCTCGGCCGGCCGTCGGTCAGTCCCGCGGGAACACCGTCTCGTACGACAGCTCCATCGCCCCGTGCGCCGTCAGCACCGCCCCCACCGCGGCCCACATCACGCTGCGCCGGCGCATCCCCCACGCCACGGCCGGCAGCCCCACCGCCATCTCGGCCAGGGCCACCCGATGGGCTCTCGGCAGGCCGTCCGCGCCCGGCGGCGTACGCGTGCCGGGCCCCGGAGGCCGGGAGAAGGCGCTGGATTCATCCGTCGACATGAACACACGGTAGGCAATTAATCCACTTACCGCCCGATATGCGACTACTCGATCCGCTTCAGAGGTCAACACGGAGCCCAACCGACCACCCCGAAGAGCGCCTTGACTTCCGACAGCCACGATATATCGTGTTTATGGAAGACGCGATATGGCGCGAGCCGTGCACGCGCGTCTCGTCTGCAGCCGCCATGCCCGGCCGAGGGAGGTCCGCACCATGTCCGAGTGGTCCGTCGCTGAACCCAGGAAGCTCACCTTCGACACCCCCGTGAGCGATCTGCACGTGCGCATCGTCAACGGAACAGTCAACGTCGTGGGCACGGACGAGGGTTCCGCCCGCCTGGAAGTCTCCGAGATCGAGGGCCCGCCCCTGATCGTCACGCACCACGGCGGCACCCTCACGGTGGCCTACGAGGACCTGCCCTGGAAGGGCTTCCTCAAGTGGCTCGACCGCAAGGGCTGGCGGCGCAGCGCGGTCGTCTCGCTCGCCGTCCCGGCGGAGACCCGCGTGGAGGTGGGCGTGGTCGGCGCCGCCGCGGTCGTCTCCGGGATCAGCGGCACGTCGGTGGTCAAGGGCGTCACCGGCGACACGACCCTGGTCGGCCTCGCCGGCCAGGTCCGCGCGGACACCGTCTCCGGGAACCTGGAGGCCCAGGCCGTCACCGGCGACCTGCGGTTCAACTCGGTCTCCGGCGACCTGACCGTCGTCGAGGGCTCGGGCTCCGCCGTGCGCGCGGACTCGGTCAGCGGCTCCATGATCATCGACCTGGACCCGGACGGTCCGACGGATGTCCGGCTGACCAGCGTCTCCGGCGAGATCGCCATCCGGCTGCCGCATCCGGCCGACGCCGAGGTCGAGGCCAACACCGCGAGCGGCACCATCTCCAACGCCTTCGACGGACTGCGGGTGCACGGCCAGTGGGGCGCCCACAAGATCACCGGCCGCCTCGGCGCGGGCACCGGCAAGCTCCGCGCCACCACGGTCTCCGGCTCCATCGCCCTGCTGCGCCGCCCGCCCAAGGAGGACGACGACGAGAAGACGGCCTGGGAGTCCGGCCCGACGCCCGGCCCCTCCGGACCGAGGGAACCCGTCGGGCCGACAGAACCCGTAGGGCCGGCGGGGCCGTCCGCCCCCTTCGCACCCGCCTCGCCCGCCTCGCCCGCCTCCGGGTCCGAGACCGCGACCGGGTCCGACAGGTCCGAGAGCGGGCCCGAGTCCGGGTCCGCAGCCCCGGCCGACGGTACGACCGACAAGAAGGTGCTCTGAGATGCCTCCCGTCTTCGCCCACGGCCGTCTCCGCCTCTACCTGCTCAAACTGCTGGACGAGGCCCCGCGCCACGGCTACGAGGTGATCCGGCTGCTCGAAGAGCGCTTCCAGGGCCTGTACGCCCCGTCGGCGGGCACCGTCTACCCCCGCCTCGCCAAGCTGGAGGCAGAGGGCCTGGTCACGCACACCACCGAGGGCGGCCGCAAGGTCTACGCCATCACCGACGCCGGTCGCGCCGAACTGGCGGACCGCGGTGGCGAGTTGGCCGACCTGGAGCTGGAGATCCGGGAATCGGTGGCCGAACTGGCCGCCGAGATAAGGGCCGACGTCCGTGGCGCGGCCGGCGATCTGCGCCGCGAGGTGCGGGCAGCCGCCTCGGAGGCCCGGCGCGGCAGCGGGACGGGGGCCGGGACCGGGGAGTTCGGCGACCTCGGTGACAAGGAGTCCTGGCGGGCCGCCAAGGAGGAGATGCGGCGCGCCAAGCAGGAGTGGAAGGAACAGGCCCGTCGCGCCAAGGACGAGAGCCGCCGGGCCCGTGAGGAGGCCCAGCGGGCCCGCCGGCAGGCCCAGGAGGCCCAGGCCCGGGCCCGCGCCCAGGCCCAGGAGGAGATGCAGCGCATCGCCAACCGGGTGCAGGAGCACGTCCAGGACCACTTCGCCCGCGGTGACTGGCCGACGGGGGTCCGCGAGGGCCTGACCGAACTCGCCAAGGAGTTCGGGGAGTTCGGCAAGGACTACGGCAAGGAGTTCGGGAGGGAGTTCGGCAAGGACTTCGGCTTCGGCGGCCGTACCGAGCCGCAGCCCGGATCGGGCCCGGACCTCCGCAAGCCGACGCCGGACCGGCCCCGGACACCGGAGTACTCGCAGACCCCGGAGGACTTCCCGGCGCAGTACGTCCCCGAGTGGGCGCACGGCGACGAGACCGGCACCGGCGATCCGGCCCGCGACCTCGACCGGCTCCTGGACCGCTTCCGCGACGACATCCGGGACGCGGCCCGCGACCACGGAGTCACCACGGAGCAGCTCGCCGACACCCGTCGCCACCTGTCGGCGGCGGCGGCCCGCATCGGAGCGCTGCTGCGCGGCCCGAAGTCCTGAGGAAGGGGCGAGGGGAAGCGGGCCGCCCGCACACGGCCCACCCGTTTCCCCTCCCCCTCGCGCACGACCTGGCCGCTCTCCCGCCGCTCAGGAGCCCGGTCACGAGTTGGTCAGGACGATCTTCCCGAACTGGTCGCCGGACTCCAGCCGCTGGAAGCCCTCGCGGGCGCGGTCGAGCGGCAGCAGTTCGTCGATGACGGGGCGTACTCCGGTGGCGGCGCAGAAGGCGAGCAGGTCCTCCAGCTCGTCCTTGGTCCCCATGGTCGAGCCCACGACCTTCAGTTCGAGGAAGAAGATCCGGGTCAGCTCGGCGTGCGAGGGCCGGTCGCCGCTGGTGGCGCCGGAGATGACGACCGTGCCGCCGGGGCGCAGCGACTTCACCGAGTGGGACCAGGTGGCGGCACCGACGGTCTCGATCACCGCGTCCACCCGCTGCGGCAGCCGGGCCCCCGGTTCCACCGCCTCGACGGCGCCCAGTTCCAGGGCCCGCTTGCGCTTGGCCTCGTCCCGGCTGGTGGCGAAGACCCGCAGCCCCGCGGCCTTGCCGAGCACGATGGCGGCGGTGGCGACCCCGCCGCCCGCGCCCTGCACGAGGACCGAGTCACCGGGACGGACGCCCGCGTTGGTGAACAGCATCCGGTACGCCGTCAGCCAGGCGGTGGGCAGACAGGCGGCCTCCGCGAAGGACAGCTCCTTGGGCTTGGGCAGGAGGTTCCAGGTGGGTACGGCGACCTGCTCGGCGAAGGTGCCCTGGTAGCGCTCGGTGAGGATGGACCGGGGTTCGTTCGGCCCGACCCCGTGGCCGCTCTGCCCGATCACGGAGTGCAGGACGACCTCGTTGCCGTCCGCGTCGACGCCGGCGGCGTCGCAACCGAGGATCATCGGCAGCCGGCCCTCAGGGAGGCCGACGCCGCGCAGAGACCAGAGGTCGTGGTGGTTGAGGGAGGCGGCCCGGACATCGACGGTACTCCAGCCGGGACGGCCCTCGGGGGCGGGACGGTCCCCCAACTCAAGGCCGGAGAGCGGCTGGTCGCGGTCGATTCGGGCGGCGTAGACGGCGAACATGGGGCCGACGATAGGTTCCCGGAGCCGAGGGCGAAACCGGAGGCCGCTGTGACACATCCCCTCTTGCGCACAACGCCCCGTCCACAGCGGCCGTAAGGGGCGCGGGGCTGTATTCGATATGCGGCTCCGCCGCGTGGGCGCGACAAGCCCCCACCCACCGGTACCGGACAACGCCTCCCGCCACCCCGGTACGGCCGTCTGGGGGCCGCGGCCCCCAGGACAACGCTCACCTCGTAGACACCCGATCGGATGGGTGGGTGGGTAAAGAAATGGCCCCGCCCAAGACGGGCGGGGCCATTCGGGTCACCGTCGGGCGACGCCCTCGGCCCGCGCCGCCGCGGCCACCGCCGCGGTCACCGCCGGGGCGACCCGCTCGTCGAACGGCGACGGGATGACGTAGTCGGCGGCGAGATCGTCGCCGACGACCGACGCCAGCGCCTCCGCCGCCGCGATCTTCATGCCCTCCGTGATCCGGGAGGCCCGCACCTGGAGCGCGCCCGCGAAGATCCCGGGGAACGCCAGCACGTTGTTGATCTGGTTCGGGAAGTCCGACCGCCCGGTCGCGACGACCGCCGCGTACTTGTGGGCGACGTCGGGGTGCACCTCCGGGTTCGGGTTGGCCATGGCGAACACGAACGCGCCCTCGGCCATGGAGGCGACGGCCTCCTCCGGGACCGTACCGCCGGAGACGCCGATGAAGACGTCGGCGCCGGCCAGCGCGTCCTCGAGGGTGCCCTTGAGCCCGGCCTTGTTGGTGAACCCGGCCACCTCGCGCTTGACGGCGGTGAGGTCGTCACGGTCCGTCGAGATGATGCCCTTGCGGTCGGTCAGGGCGACGTCCCCGATGCCGGCCTCGACCAGCATCTTGGCGATGGCGACCCCGGCCGCGCCGGCGCCCGAGATCACCGCCCGCAGCTGGCCGATCTCCCGGCGGCTGAGCCGCGCCGCGTTCCGCAGCGCCGCCAGCGTCACGACGGCCGTACCGTGCTGGTCGTCGTGGAAGACCGGGATGTCCAGCCGTTCCTGGAGCTTGCGCTCGACCTCGAAGCACCGCGGTGCCGAGATGTCCTCCAGGTTGACTCCGCCGAAGGAGGGAGCGAGCCGGACGACGGTCTCCACGATCTCGTCGACGTCGGTGCAGGCGAGGGCGATGGGGACCGCGTCCACGCCGCCGAACTGCTTGAAGAGGATCGCCTTGCCCTCCATCACGGGGAGGGAGGCCTCGGGGCCGATGTCCCCGAGTCCGAGCACGGCCGTACCGTCGGTGACGACGGCCACGACGGACGACTTCCATGTGTAGTCGTTGACCAGCTCGGGCTGTTCCGCGATCGCGGTGCACACGCGCGCGACTCCGGGCGTGTACGCGAGGGAAAGGTCGTCCTTGTCACGGATCGGCACGGTGGCCTGCACGGCCATCTTGCCGCCGCGGTGCAGCGCGAACGCCGGATCGAAGGAATCGAGGGGCTCGGCCCCACCTTCCTGGTCCGAATTGCCCGGCGTGCTGTCGCTGCGAGGATTGACGATCTCCGCTGCCACTTGTCTTACCCCTTAGGTATGCATGGTTGAGGGTCGGCCACTCCCGGTGAGGAAGTGGACGGGCACCGCGCAGGGGCCCGATCACTGATACGTACGAGTGGCACGTACGAGCACCTGCGCGACGGGCGCGCCGCACACGCGCCCTGGAGCCCCGGATGAGGGGTGTAAAGAACCTTCTTACCGGACGGACCGGGCCCGCGACGAGTCGAATAGGCGCAAGGTCACATCACGGATGTCGTAGATAGCCGACAGATGAGCGGTGCGAGTGACCGGCGGACGACCCTGGGGTACGGCCTGGGATGAACCGGCGGTGAACCGAAGATCTTCCGGCCGGAAGGTCGGATTCCCGCAGATGTGCGGGGCGACGGGTCGGGGAAGGTCCTGCCCGACGTGTCCCGGGGGTCACCCGTTATCCGATTTTGACATCGTGACACGCCTGAATGGAGCAATCCCAATGGCAGGATGCCGTAAACCCACGAGGTCGCGACACCCGATGGTGTGTGTTTCCGTCGACCCATCGGCATATCGACATATCAGGCACATCGGTATATCGGCTTGTTCAACCCACCGCCGGAGGAAACCACCATGACCGCAGGCTCCACCCGTCGTACCACTGTCGCGCGCTCCAGGACCGCAGCGTTCGGTGCGATCGCGGTCGCAGGCGCCCTGATCCTCACCGGCTGCGGTGACCAGACGGACAAGGGCGGCGACAGCGGCTCCTCCTCGACGTCCTCGGCCCCGCTGGCGAGCAAGCTGCCGGACGACATCCGCAAGGCCGGTGTGATCAAGGTGGGCTCGGACATCGCCTACCCGCCGGTCGAGTACATGGAGAACGGCAAGGCCGTCGGTGTCGACCCGGACATCGCGGACGCGCTGGGCAAGCAGCTGGGTGTGAAGTTCGACTTCCAGAACGGCAAGTTCGCCCAGCTCATCGTGGGTCTGCAGTCCAAGCGGTTCGACATGGTGATGTCGGCGATGAACGACACCAAGGACCGCCAGAACGGCATCGACTCCGACACCGGCAAGAAGGTCGGCAACGGCGTCGACTTCGTCGACTACTTCACCGCCGGCACCTCGATCCTCGTCCAGAAGGGCAACCCGAAGGGCATCAAGTCCCTCGACGACCTGTGCGGCAAGGTCGTCGCCCTGCAGCAGGGCACCACCTCCGAGGGCATCGCCAAGGCGCAGAGCACGAAGTGTACGAAGGACGGCAAGAAGGCCATCTCCCTGCAGACCTTCGACACCGACCCCGAGGCGCTGCTCCGGCTGAAGCAGGGTGCGTCCGTCGCCGACCTGAACGACTTCCCGGTCGCGGCCTACAACGCCAAGACCTCGGGCGGCGGCAAGGACTTCGAGGTCGTCGGCGACCAGATCGAGGCCGGCCCCTACGGCATCGCCGTCACCAAGGAGAACACCCAGCTGCGTGACGCCCTCCAGGCCGCCCTCGACGCGATCATCAAGAACGGCGAGTACCAGAAGATCCTCACGAAGTGGAACGTCACGCAGGGCGGGGTCACCGAGGCGAAGACCAACGGCGGCTCCTGAGCACCCCGGGCAAGACTGAAGGGTCGTCACTGTGACTGACACGGTCGACAAGACTCCGGCGCCAGCGGTGCCGCCGGAGCAGATCAAGGCCATCCCGGTGCGCCACTACGGCCGCTGGGTGGCCGGCGCCGCCGTCATCGCCGTCCTGGTGCTGATCGGTATCGCCTTCTCCAACGCGAACATCAACTACAGCATCATCCCGGACTACGTCACGGACGGCACCATCCTGTCCGGCGTCTGGCACACGCTGTACATCTCGGTGCTCGCGATGGTCCTGGGACTGGTCCTCGGCATCGTCCTCGCGGTGATGCGGATGTCCTCGAATCCGGTCACCAGCACCGTGGGCTGGCTGTACGTCTGGTTCTTCCGCGGTACTCCGGTGCTGGTGCAGCTGCTGCTCTGGTACAACCTGTCCCTCGTGTTCCCCATCCTCAACCTGGGGTTCTACAAGGACGAGATGAACCAGGTCATGACGCCGTTCCTGGCGGCGCTGCTGGGTCTCGGCCTGAACGAGGCCGCGTACATGTCGGAGATCGTCCGGGCCGGCATCCAGTCGGTCGACGAGGGCCAGACCGAGGCCTCGCACGCGCTGGGCATGACCAGCGGCCAGACGCTGCGCCGGGTGATCCTGCCGCAGGCGATGCGGGTGATCGTGCCGCCGACCGGCAACGAGTTCATCAACATGCTCAAGACCTCGTCGCTGGCGTACGCGGTGCAGTTCAACGAACTGATCAAGCGCGCCCAGGACATCTCCAGCACCTCGCTGGCGGTCGTGGAGATGTACTTCGTCGCGTCGATCTGGTACCTGATCCTCACCAGCGTCTTCAGCGTCGGCCAGTACTACCTGGAGCGCCGTTACGCCCGCGGTTCGACGCGCAACCTGCCGCCGACGCCGTTCCAGCGTCTACGCAAGAACCTCCGCCTGTTCGGTTCGTTCCGCCGCCCGGAGGTGGCCCGATGACCGGTCTCGCCAAGGACATCACCCCGCCGAGCAGCGGCGCGCCGATGGTCAAGGCCGAGGGCGTGCACAAGTCGTTCGGGCTGGCGCACATCCTCAAGGGCATCGACCTGGAGGTGCTGCCGCGCGAGGTGTTCTGCCTGATCGGCCCGTCCGGTTCCGGCAAGAGCACGTTCCTGCGGTGCATCAACCATCTGGAGAAGATCAGCGCCGGCCGGCTGTACGTCGACGGCCGTCTGGTCGGCTACCGCCAGCACGGCGACAAGCTCTACGAGCTGAAGGAGAAGGAGGTCGCGGCGCAGCGACGGGACATCGGCATGGTGTTCCAGCGCTTCAACCTCTTCCCGCACATGACGGCGCTTGAGAACGTCATGGAGGCGCCGGTCCAGGTCAAGCGCGAGTCCAGGGCGGTGGCCCGGGAGCGCGCCGAGCGGCTCCTCGACCGGGTGGGCCTCGGCGACCGCAAGGGCCACTACCCGGCGCAGCTCTCCGGCGGCCAGCAGCAGCGCGTGGCGATCGCCCGCGCGCTCGCCATGCAGCCGAAGCTGATGCTCTTCGACGAGCCGACCTCCGCGCTCGACCCGGAGCTGGTCGGCGAGGTCCTGGACGTGATGCGGGACCTGGCCGAGGACGGCATGACGATGATCGTCGTCACCCACGAGATGGGCTTCGCCCGCGAGGTCGGCGACAGCCTGGTCTTCATGGACGACGGCGTGGTGGTCGAGTCCGGCCACCCGCGCGACGTCCTGACCAACCCCCAGCACGACCGCACGAAGTCGTTCCTGTCGAAGGTGCTGTAGCGAATCCGACGGTGCTGCGGCGAATACGACGGTTGCGTCGCGCTGCAGACGGTTCCGTCGCGGTGCGACGTCAAGGGGCGGTACGAGGATGCTCGTACCGCCCCTTCGGCGCTTCGGGCTTCGGCGCTTCGCTCCGTCGGCGCCTACCTGACCGCGAGCAGCAGCGTGTCCGACGGCGAGCACCACACCGCCCGGGCCTCGCCGAACCCCTTCTCCCGCAGCACACGCGCGTGCCAGGCCGCCGGGGGCATCTCGCCCTCCGCGTGCTCGCCGTAGATCTCGAACCGGCGGGCCGTCGGCCCGGCCAGTACCGGGTCCTGCGCGGCCAGCTGCCACCACTCGGCCCAGTCGAGCGCCCCCGACTCCTTGGCCTGATCCATACGGCGATGCCGCTGCGCCCGCTCCGCCGCGTTGATCCGGGGCGTGCTGTCGTCGATCATGTGGTCCGCGTTCATGAAGACACCGCCGTCGCGGACGAGTTCCGCGACCTGACCGTAGAGGGCCGCGAGGGGTTCACTGTGCAGCCAGTGCAGGGCGGTGGCGGTCAGGACGGCGTCGTACGAGTCGTACGGCAGCCGCGCGCGCCACTGCGGGTCCTTGAGGTCGGCGGTGACGAACGTGGCCCGATCGTCGCCCGCGAAGGTGCCCTCGGCGATGGCGAGGAGGGCCGGGTCGAGGTCGACTCCGACGCTCACCGCCGCCGGGAAGCGGTCGAGCAGCCGGGCGGTGATGCTGCCGGTGCCGCACGCGAGGTCGAGGACCCGCGGGGCCGTACCGACGAGCGCCTCGACCATGTCGAGCATGATCCGGAACCGTTCCTCGCGGTCCGGCATGTACCACTCCTGCTGCCGGTCCCAGCTCTCCTGCCAGGCCCGCCAGTCGGCCCCGGTCGTGGTCGTCTGCGCGTCCGTCATGGCAACCCTCCGCCGTACGAGTCCCGTAATACCCTGGAAGCACGACCGGCTGTTACCCGACCGCACCACTGACCGTAGAACACCCCCGTAAGGACTACAAGTGGAACTGGCCTATTACTCGGACTATGCCGTCCGACTCGTCAACAGCGAGGAACCGGCCCGGGGCAAGGACTCCCTGACCTCGGTCGAGGCCGTCCGCGACCTCTTCGGGGTCAACGCGTCGGCGGCCCGCCGCACCACCGACGCCGATGTCACCCGCTTCCGCTCGGTACGGGCCCGGCTGCGCGCGGTCTTCGAGGCGGCCGACAAGGGCGACGAGACGCTGGCCGTGGACATGCTGAACTCACTGCTGCTCGAATTCCCGGTGTCACCGCAGATCTCCGGCCACGACCACCGGGACGAGGACGACCGCCCGCTGTGGCACATGCACCTGGCCGACCACCCCTCCAACGCCACCGCCGGCTACGCGGCGATCGCGGCGATGGGCCTGGCCTTCCACCTCACCGAGTACGGCGTCGACCGGCTCGGCCTGTGCGAGGCGGCGCCGTGCCGCAACGCCTACCTCGACACCTCCACCAACCGCTCCCGGCGCTACTGCTCGGACCGCTGCGCGACCCGCGCCAACGTGGCCGCCTACCGGGCCCGCAAACGCCTGGAGGCGGACCGGCCCGACCTGCCCGAGCGGTCGGCGAGCACCGGGCGGGCCGCCGAGAACGCCCAGCGCGCCAGCGCCAGCGGCGAACGCTGACCTGCCCTGAGCGGCCGCCAGCGGAACAGGGCGCGGCCGAGGATCAGCTCCTCCGGCACGGTCCCGTAGTCCGTGCTGTCCCCGCCCGCGTACGCGTTGTCCCCGAGCACCCACCAGCCGCCCTCGCGCGGCTCCACGGCCCGCTTGACGACCAGCAGGTCCTGCTGGAAGGGGTGGCGCAGGACGACGACGTCACCGGCCCTCACCCGGGCCCCGTACCGCACCAGGAGCTGATCCCCCTGGTACAGCGTGGGCACCATCGACGGGCCGGTCACCTCGGCCAGTCCGAAGGGCGCCGCGCCCCTCCCCCGCTCGGTCTCCTGCGACAGCTCCGGCATCGCCGGCACCTCCCCGGTCCGTTCCTCCACCAGTCTCAGTCTGACCCTGGACTTTTGTCCTAAGCCCATGGGGGCACTCGCGAAATCACGCTTCCCAGGGAGTAATGTCCCACCTGAGAAGACGATCACGAGGAAGGAATGCTCCATGCTTTCCCGCCTGTTTGCCCCCAAGGTCAAGGTCAGCGCGCACTGCGACCTGCCCTGCGGTGTGTACGACCCGGCCCAGGCCCGCATCGAGGCGGAGTCGGTGAAGGCCGTGCAGGAGAAGATGGCCGCCAACGACGACCCGCACTTCCAGGCTCGCGCCACCGTCATCAAGGAGCAGCGCGCCGAGCTTGCCAAGCACCACGTGTCGGTGCTCTGGAGCGACTACTTCAAGCCCCCGCACTTCGAGAAGTACCCCCAGCTGCACGTTCTGGTGAACGACACCCTGAAGGCCCTGTCCGCCGCCAAGGCGTCCACGGACCCGAAGACCGGCGAGAAGGCCCTGGAGCTCATCGCCGAGATCGACAAGATCTTCTGGGAGACCAAGAAGGCCTGACCTTCCGGTCCACCGGCCCGCACCCGGTCCGCAGGTCGCCGTCCACGGCGTCCGAGGCGGACCGGGTGCGGTCGTTTTTCCCGGAACAGGTGGAGGCCCTCACCGGACGCTTCGTCGCGGCGGTCGGATCCGGGTGCGGATCATACGGAAGATGCCGGAGCCCCCTGCCGAGCCCCGTTCGACCGGTTTCGCAAGCAAAGAGGCCGGCCGGGGAACCGGTCGGCCCCTTCGGGGTCGGGGCTAGTGGTGGTCGTCCTCGCCGGCCTCCAGGAGGCCCGCCGCCGCACCCACGATCCGCGGGTCCGGGCTGCCGACGACCTCCTCGTCCTTGTTGGCGTAGTCGAAGCGGGCCAGAACGCTGCGCATGGCCTCGACGCGGGCCCGCTTCTTGTCGTTGCTCTTGACCACCGTCCAGGGGGCGTACTCGGTGTCCGTCTCCCGGAACATCGCGACCTTCGCGGCCGTGTAGTCGTCCCAGCGGTCCAGCGAGGCCAGGTCCATCGGGCTGAGCTTCCACTGCCGTACCGGGTCGACCTGGCGGATGGTGAAGCGGGTGCGCTGCTCGCTCTGCGAGACCGAGAACCAGAACTTCACCAGGTCCACCCCGTCGTCCACCAGCATCCGCTCGAACAGCGGGGCCTGCCGCATGAAGCGCCGGTACTCGTCGTCCGAGCAGAAGCCCATGACCCGCTCCACACCGGCCCGGTTGTACCAGGACCGGTCGAAGAGGACGATCTCACCGGCCGTCGGGAGATGTTCGACGTAGCGCTGGAAGTACCACTGGCCGCTCTCGCGCTCGGTGGGCTTCTCCAGCGCCACCACCCGCGCGCCACGGGGGTTCAGGTGCTCCGTGAAGCGCTTGATGGTGCCGCCCTTGCCGGCCGCGTCGCGGCCCTCGAAGACGATGACTATTCGGCGTCCGGTCTCCTTGATCCAGGTCTGCAGCTTCAGCAGTTCGATCTGCTGGAGCCGCTTGTGCCACTCGTACTCCTTGCGCTCCATGCGCTGCGGGTACGGGTAGTTCTCCCGCCAGGTGTCGATCGGGGACCCGTCCGGGCGGATCAGTACGGGGTCGTCCGGGTCGCTGTAGTCGACCTTCAGGTCGGCCAGGTCGGACAGCAGGTCCGGCGTCGTCATCCAGTCCTCCTCAGCGGCTTGTGGGTCGGTGGGTCAGTGGAACTGCGGCACGATCAGGTAGATGCCGTACGCCACCACCGCCGCGCAGGCGAGGAAGCACAGCCCCGCCTGGGCGGCGCCCACGGCGCTGGTGCCGCCCTGCTCCTTGGCCCCCTCGTGGCGGGCGAGCCCGAGGACGCCGAAGGCGAAGACGACCACCACTGCGAATGTAACTCCGATGCTCACCGCGGTGACCTCGCCGAGTGCGGTCCAGTCGATGTTCATGGGGACTCCCTCACTCAGGCGGCAGTGTCGACGTGGGACGGGGGCGTGGTGCGGATGGCGACCTCGTGGCCTTCGTTGACGTTCTTCGCGTCGATCGGGTTGCGACGCGACAGCAGGACGATGCCCGCTGCGAGCGCCGCGCCGACCAGCGCGACCACGATGGTGCCGAAGTTGCCGCCGTGCTTGACCGCGGCCGCGGAGATGCCGCCGACCAGCGCGGCACAGGGCAGGGTGATCAGCCAGGCGGCCACCATGCGGCCGGCGATGCCCCAGCGGACCTCCGCGAGCCGCCGGCCGAGGCCCGCGCCGAGGATGGAACCGGAGGCGACCTGCGTGGTGGACAGGGCGAAGCCCATGTGGGCCGAGGTCAGGATGACGGCCGTGGAGGCGGTCTCCGCCGCGAAGCCCTGCGGGGACTCGATCTCGGTCAGGCCCTTGCCCATGGTGCGGATGATCCGCCAGCCGCCGATGTAGGTGCCGAGGGCGATGGCGAGACCGGCGGTGAGGATGACCCAGACCGGCGGGCCGGCGTCGCCCGGGAGCGCGCCGACGGAGATCAGGGTCAGGGTGATGATGCCCATGGTCTTCTGGGCGTCGTTGGTGCCGTGCGCGAGCGAGACCAGCGAGGCCGAGCCGATCTGCCCGAGCCGGAAGCCCCGGGTCACCGAGGACTCGCGGCCGCGGGCGGTGAGCTTGTAGGCGCAGTACGTCGCTACCAGCGCGGCGACGCCCGCCACCACCGGCGAGGCGAACGCCGGGATGATGATCTTCTCCAGAACCTTGTCGAAGTTGACCGCCCCCGAGCCGGCGCCGACCCACACCGCGCCGATCAGCCCGCCGAACAGGGCATGGGAAGAACTGGAGGGCAGTCCGACCAGCCAGGTCAGCAGATTCCAGAGGATCGCACCCACCAGCCCCGCGAAGATCATCCCGGGGGTCACCTTGGCGTCGTTCACGATGCCGCCGGAGATCGTCTTGGCGACCTCCGTCGAGAGGAAGGCTCCGACCAGGTTCAGTACCCCGCTGATCAGAACGGCCGTTTTCGGTTTGAGCGCACCGGTCGCGATGGACGTGGCCATCGCGTTCGCCGTGTCATGGAACCCATTGGTGAAGTCGAAAGCCAGCGCAGTGACGATCACGACCGCCACGAGGAACGTGATGTGGTCCATTCTTTTATGCAAACAAGCGTGAGCCAATTGCGCGAGAACCGGAGGCAAACGGAGGCTCAAGAACAGACCCGGTCCGCGGGCGCGATGTGCATGCCATGCTGAGGCCATGACTCTGGAGGACCTGAGGCGGCTGCGCCGAACGCGCGACCGCATGGACCGCGAGTACGCCGAGCCGCTCGACATGACCGAGCTCGCGCGGACGGCCCTCATGTCGCCGGGGCACTTCCAGCGCAGCTTCCGCAAGGCCTTCGGGGAGACGCCGTACAGCTATCTCATGACCCGGCGGGTCGAACGGGCCAAAGCGCTGCTGCGGCGCGGCGACCTCACCGTGACGGAGGTGTGCATGGCCGTCGGCTGTACGTCGCTCGGATCCTTCAGCTCGCGGTTCACCGAGCTGGTCGGGGAGACGCCGAGCGCGTACCGGGCGCGGGACCACGACGAGAGCACGGTGATCCCGTCCTGCGTGGCCCGTACGTTCACCCGACCCCGTCGCCGCCCGTACTGACCAGGTCACGTTCCGCTGCCCCGGCCCTACACTGGCCGCCGAGGTCGACACCGTCGCCCGACAAGGTCCGTGCACGCGTCGGGCAAGGTCCGCACACGCATCGGGGGGATCCGTGGCAACTGCAATCATCTCCGTCCTGAGCCCTGCCCCGGTCGCGGACGCCGAGTCCCTGACCGACTGGCTCAGAGGCGAGCCGGCGCTCGCCGGCAGGGTCCGGCTGACCGGGGACGGCCCGGCCGAGGGGCAGCTGGGCGTCCCGCTCGACACGGTGTCCGTACTGCTGGGCGCGGGCGGCCCGCTCACCGTGCTCGCCTCCTGCCTGCGCGCCTGGATCACCCAGCCGCGCCGCAGCGACGTGAAACTGAGCGTCCGGCACGAGCGCGGCCCGGCCGTCGAGATCGACGCCAAGAGGGTCAGCCGCGAGGACGTGGCGGAGCTCCTGCGGCAGGCCCTGGAGGAGCGGCCGGAACAGGGCGAGTGACGTGCGGCTCCCCGACCCGCACCGCTCCCGGGCCGTCCTGATCGGCGCGAGCCGCTACTCCGACCCGGCGCTACCCGACCTGCCGGTGGTCGAGCGGACCGTCACCGATCTCGCCGGGCTGCTCACCGAGCCCCCGTACCGGCTCGTCCCCGAGGGCCACTGCACCCTGTTGCTCGACGACGGCGACCTGCGCACGGTCGGCGACCGGCTGCGCGCCGCCGTCGCCGACGCCGAGGACCTCCTGCTGGTCTACTACGCCGGTCACGGCCTGGTCGCCGGGCGCCGGCACACCCTGTACCTGGCGCTGCCGGACAGCCGCTGGGAGGCGCCCGAGTTCAACTCCCTGGAGTACGACAAGCTGCGCGACGCCGTCCTCGACTCCCCCGCCGAGACCAAGGTGGTCGTCCTCGACTGCTGCTTCTCCGGCCGGGCCGTCGGCGACTCGCTCAGCGGCGACACCGGGCGGATCGACCGGCTGGAGGTGGCCGGCACCTACGTCCTGACCTCCGCCCAGCGCGACCAGGTCGCCCTCGCCCTCCCCGGCGAGGAACACACCGCGTTCTCGGGCCGGTTGATACGGCTGTTGCGCGAAGGGGTGGTCGGCGGGCCCGAGTTGCTCACGGTCGACGACCTCTACCGCCGGCTGAGCGCGGTCATGGCCGCCGAGGGCCTGCCCACCCCGCTCAACCGGGGCGCCGGCAGGGCCGGTTCGATCGCCCTGGGCATCAACCGCGCGTTCGGCGCCACCGCCGGACCCGAACTGCGCCGCCGCCACACGGCCGCCGTCGAACAGGGCCGGGCCGGGGACTGGACCGGGGCCGCCGCGCTGCTCCGGGAGATCGTCGACGAGCAGACCCGGATCCTGGGCGCCGAGCACGAGGACACCCTGCGCGGCCGCCAGTCCCACGCCCACAGCCTCGGCGGCGCCGGCAGCCCCGTGGCGGCGGCCGGGCTGCTGCGCCGGCTCCTCGCCGACCAGCTGCGGTTGCTCGGCCCCGACCATGCGGACACCCTGCGCACCCGGCAGTTCCTCGCCGTCAACCTGGGCGAGGCGGGGCACCGGGAGGAGGCGGTCGGGATGCTCCGGGTACTGCTCGCGGACCGCGGGCGGGTACTGGGCACGGACCATCCGCACACGCTGCGGACCCGGCATCTGCTGGCTCGCAACCTGGCCTTCGCGGGCGGCCGGGAGGAGGCCCTGGCGCTGCTGCGGGAGGTGGTGGCGGTACGGGAGCGGCTGCTGGGCCCGGAGCATCCGCACACCCGAAGAGCCCGGGAGGATCTGGCGGGGGTGAGTCATGTACGAGAGGTTCAGTGACCGGGCGCGGGACGTCGTCGACCGCGCCCGTGAGGAGGCACGGACGCTCCGGCACTGGTACGTCGAGCCCGGGCATGTCCTGCTCGGGCTGCTCGACGCGGACGAGACCGAGGTCGTACGACTGCTCGGCACGCCCGCCGGACGGCTGCGCGCGGCGTTGACCACGGCCCTGGGCAGGGGCACGGTCGAACCGGGGGACTTCCTGCCGCTGACCGGTGACGCCACCGCCGTGTTCGAGCTGGCGTCCCAGGAGGCCGACCGGCTCGGTCACCGGCTCGTGCAGCCCTTTCACATCCTCTTCGCCCTGCTGGCCACCGCGAACACCGTGCTGGTGGACGTTCTCGCGGAACACCAGGTCGATCCCTGGCGGGTGCGCGCCTCCTTCACCGCCCCTACCGCCCCCGCCGCCCTGCTGGACTCCCTCACCCGGGATCCGGCCGCCGGCGCCGCACCCGTCATCGGCCGGGCCACGGAGATCGACCGGGTCCTGCGCACCCTCACCCGCCGTGACCGCCGGGTCCCGCTCCTCACCGGCCCGCCCGGCGTGGGCAAGGGGGCCGTGGCCGTGGGGGTCGCCCGGGCCGTCGCGGAGGGCCGGGTACCGGACGCCCTGCTCGGCCGCCGGGTCCGCGCCCTCGACCTGGGTGCCGTCCTGACCGACCCCCGCCACCGCGCCCGCGGCACCGCCCTGGTCGCCGGCCTCCTCGACGAGATCGGGGACAGCACCGGCCTGCTCCTCCACCTGCCCGGCGCCCTCACCCCGCTGCACCTGCCCGAGGGCACCACCACCCCCCTCGGCCTGCTCCGCCCGCTCCTGGAGACCCCGGGCGTCCTGGTCTTCGGTGACTGCGGACCCACGGACTACGACCGCCGGGACCCCGACCCCGGCCTCGACCGCCTCGTCCAGCCCGTCCCGCTCGAAGAACCGCCGGCCGCCGACGTGCGCGAGATCCTCCGTGCCGGGCGGACGCGCCTCGAGGAACACCACGCCGTGACACTCACCGACGAGGCCCTGGCGGCGGCCGCCGCCCTCGCCCACGACCACGTCCCCGACCGGGCGCTGCCCGGCTCGGCCCTCGGCCTCCTCGACGAGGCGGCAGCCCTGGTCCGGGCCGACACCGCCCACACCGCCCGCGCGGACCCGCCCCCGGACGCCCCGCCGGCCGTCACGGCCGCCCATGTCACCCGGGCCCTCGCCGCCGCCTCCGGCATCCGCGCCCCCGACCCCACCGATCGGGCCGCCCCGCCCCCCGGCCACGACCCCTACGTCTGGGCCATGAGCTGACCCGGCGCGGCCGGCCGTTTCCTCCTAGCCTGACCCCATGGACGTAAAACTCGCGCAGTGTTTCATCGCCGTCGACGACCACGACAAGGCCCTGGCCTTCTACCGGGACGTTCTCGGCCTGGAGGTCCACAACGACGTGGCGTTCGAGGGGATGCGCTGGGTGACCGTCGGGTCGCCCCAGCAGCCGGGCGTGGAGATCGTGCTGGAGCCGCCGGGCGCCAACCCGGACGCCTCCCCCGCCGACCGGCAGGCCATGGCGGAGCTGCTCGCCAAGGGGATGCTGCGCGGGGTGATCTTCTCCACCACCGACTGCGACGCGCTCTACGAACGGGTACGGGAACACGGCGGTGACGTGATCCAGGAACCGACGGACCAGCACTGGGGCGTCCGGGACTGCGCGTTCCGGGACCCGGCGGGCAACCTGCTGCGCTTCACGGAACGCCGGGACAAGTAGCCCCTCTACGATCCCCTCCATGACCATCCGCTGGACGTACGCCTTCGCCGACCGCCCCGCCGCGCATCTCGCCGCCGCCCAGGCCTTCTGGACGGCCGTCACGGGCACCTTCCTCTCCGCGCCCCGCGGCGAGAACGACGAGTTCGTGACGCTGCTGCCGATCACCGGCGTCGACGCCTGCGTCAAGGTCCAGGGCGTCGACTCGGGGCCCGGCGGAGCCCACCTGGACCTCTGCGCGGAGGACGTGCCGGGGCTGGTGAAGCGGGCCCGGGAACTCGGCGCCGAACCGGTCGCCGAGCACGAGGGCTGGGCCGTACTGCGGTCGCCGGCCGGGCAGTTGTGGTGCGCGGTGCCCTGGCAGGGCGAGTCGGTACGGCCGCCGGTCGTCGCGGGCAGCCGGCTCGACCAGGTCAGCCTCGACATCCCGCCGTCCGCGTACGAGACGGAGACCGCGTTCTGGGCGGAGCTGACCGGCTGGGAGCTGCTGACCGGTTCGCTGCCGGAGTTCCGGGTGCTCAGGCCACCGGCCGGGCTGCCCGTGCGGATCCTGCTCCAGCGGCTGGCCGACGAGCGGGCCGCCACCGCCCATCTCGACCTGGCCTGCGCGGACATCCCGGCGACCCGGGCCCGGCACGAGGAACTCGGCGCCGTACACGTCGCCGACGGCCGGCACTGGACGGTGCTGCGCGACCCGGCGGGCGGTGTCTACTGCCTGACCGGCCGGGACCCGGAGACGGGCGGGCTCCCGAGCAGGGGCTAGCCCCAGGGCTCCACGTCCACCACGGCCGTGACCGGGATCGGCCCGTACACGTGCGGGAACTCCTCGCCGCCCGGCTTCGCCGCCTCCCACTTCACCGGTACGCCGACCCGTGCCGGGTCCACGACCAGCACCACCAGTTCGTCCGGGCCGTCGTAGGAGCCGTACAGGAAGGCGGCCGTGCGCGGGAGTTGGTCGCGGGTGGAGCAGTGGATGAAGCCCTCCTCCTGGAGGGTGCGGCCGCGGGTGGACAGCTCGTAGGTGCCCCGCGCGCGGGCCTCCTCCCACAGGGAGCGCTCGGTGATGTGCAGGATGTTCGGAAGTCCGGTCATACCGCAACGCTAGGGCGTCGCCGGGTCGTTCTTCCCGGCGGCCTCGGACGGCGGGGACTGCGGCGGCGGCTGCTCCCCCGCACGGTTCCCGGCGCAGTCGGGATTACGGCAGGGACCGGGCCCCCAGACCGGAACCCACGCGCCCAGCGTCTTGTGCCGACGCACCACTCTCTCGACGGCCTGCCCACACTCCGGACAAACCCGCTCCTGGCTGTCCATACCTCCAGCCTAGGCCGAAACGGACATCTCCGGGATCCGAAGAGAACCGGCACAGCCCGACAGCAGGGCGACGGGCCCGGCGCCCGGTGGAAGCCGGCGCCCCAGGCACGCCGTGGAAGACGGCGGACCCCACACCCTGTGGAAGTCGGCGACCCAAGCACGCCGTGAACGTCGGCGAGCCCCGCAACCTGTGGAAAACGACGGGCCCCACACCCCGTGGAAAGCGACGGCCCTCACCCCCCGTGGAAAACGACGGGCCCCGCACGCCGTGGGGATGTGCGGGACCCGTTGGGCCGGAGCCCCCGGGGGCCGTGCGGGGTCAGGAGCCGCGCGGTTCCGGGGGCTCCGGGGTCTTCACCTGCTGCGCCGGGTCACGAACTCGGCGAGCGCGAGCAGACCGCCGGCGGACTCGGGGTCGGGCACGGCACGGGCGAGCTCCTGCATCGCCCGGGCCATCCGGTCGGCCGCCTCGGCCTGCGCCCAGTCACGGCCGCCCGCCCGCTCCACGGCCAGCGCCGTACGCGCGATCTCGTCGGCGTCGGCCCGCACCCGCGGCTGGGCGTACAGCTCGGCGAGTTCGCCCGCGGCCGGGGTCCCGGAGGTGAGGGCCGCGACGACCGGCAGGGACTTCTTGCGGGCCGCCAGGTCCGCGCCGGCCGGCTTGCCGGTGCGCCGTGGATCTCCCCATATCCCGATGACGTCGTCGATCAGCTGGAAGGCGAGCCCGGCCTGCCGGCCGAAGCCGTCGAGCGCCGCCACCTCCTCCTGCGCCGCCCCCGCGTACAGCGCGCCCAGGGCGCAGGCGGAGCCGAGCAGCGCCCCGGTCTTGGCCTCGGCCATGACGAGCACCTCGTCGAGGGTGACCTCGCCGGGGGCCCGGTCCTCCATGGCCGTGTCCGTGTGCTGACCGGCGCACAGTTCGAGGACGCACTGTGCGAGCCGGGCGGCGGCCGGCCCGGACGCCGGGTGCGGATCCTCGGCGAGCAGCCGCAGGGCCAGCGCCTGGAGGGCGTCCCCGGCGAGGATCGCGTCGGCGTCGCCGAACACGGTCCACGCCGTGGGCCGGTGCCGGCGGGAGGTGTCCCGGTCCATGACGTCGTCGTGCAGCAGCGTGAAGTTGTGCACCAGCTCCACGGCGGCCGCTGCCCGTACGGCGGCCGCGCGGGCTGCCGGTCCGCCGAGCGCGTCGGCGGCGGCGAGGACGAGGGCGGGCCGGATGGCCTTGCCCGCGTCGCCGGCCGCCGGGGAACCGTCCGCGTGCTCCCACCCGAAGTGGTAGCGCGCGATCCGCCGCATCGAACCGGGCAACGAGTCGACGGCCGCGTGCAGTTCGGGGTAGACGGACGCCCGGGCCCGCTCCAGTATGGCCGCCGCCTCGGCCCCGTCGAGGGACTCGGACCCCTCCGGTGGCACCCCCGTGGCGCGCTGTTGGCGCTCCGTCACGAACTCGGCCATGGCCTCCCCCTCGCGGAGTGCGCATACGGTGGCGTCTCCGCCCCGGCTCGGCACGTACCCCGAGGGTGTACCCGCCCCGGAGGGCGGGAACACGGCCGCGAAGTGCGGAAACGTCACCTCCAGCGGCCGATCTCGACGTTCTCCAGCACGCCGAGCGCGTCGGGGACCAGGACGGCCGCCGAGTAGTAGGCCGTGACCAGGTAGTTGATGATGGCCTGCTCGTTGATGCCCATGAAGCGCACCGAGAGGCTCGGCTCGATCTCGTCGGGGATCCCGGACTGGCGCAGCCCGATGACGCCCTGGTCCGCCTCGCCCGTACGCATGGCGATGATCGAGGTGGTCCGGGCCTCGGAGACCGGGATCTTGTTGCACGGGTAGATCGGGACCCCGCGCCAGGTCGGGATGCGGTTGCCGCCGACCTCGACGGACTCGGGGACCAGTCCGCGCTTGTTGAGCTCACGGCCGAAGGCGGCGATCGCCCGCGGGTGGGCGAGGAAGAGCTTGGTGCCGCGGCGGCGGCTGAGCAGCTCGTCCATGTCGTCCGGGCTGGGCACGCCGTCGTGCGGCTGCAGCCGCTGGTCGTACTGGCAGTTGCTGAGCAGACCGAACTCCGGATTGTTGACCAGCTCGTGCTCCTGGCGCTCCTTCAACGCCTCGACGGTGAGCCGGAGCTGATGCTCGGTCTGGTTCATCGGCTGGTTGTAGAGGTCGGCCACCCGGGTGTGGATACGCAGCACGGTCTGGGCGATGCTCAGCTCGTACTCGCGCGGCCGGGCCTCGTAGTCGACGAAGGTGTGCGGGATCTCGGGCTCGCCGCTGTGGCCGGCCGCGAGGGCGACCTCCTTCTCACCGAACTTGTTGGTGCGCTGCTCGGGGATCGCGCGCAGCTGCTGAAGGTGCTCGCGCAGCGAGTCGGCGCGCTCCGCGACCTGCTCGAAGTCCTGCCGGGACAGGGTCAGCACGGTGCAGGCCGTGTCCGCGCGGGCGGTGTACTCCCAGATGGCGTCCGGGTCGATCAGGCCCTGCTCGCCGAAGTGCGCGCCGTCGGCGAGGACGCCGAGCACCGCGTCGTCACCGTACGGGCCGGTGCCGATCTTCTCGACACGGCCGTGGGCCAGCAGATAGACCTCCTCCGCCTGGCTGCCGAAGGAGGCGATGACCTCGCCCGCGGCGAAGTCGCGCTGCCGGCAGCGCTGGGCCAGCTCCCCCAGCACCTCCTGGTCCTCGTAGGACCGCAGGACGGGCAGCTCGCCCAGCTCCGCGGGGATGACCTCGACCCGGTCTCCGGTCTTCAGGAACGTGATACGGCCGTCACCGACCGTGTAGGTGAGCCGCCGGTTCACTCGGTACGTGCCGCCCTGGACGTCGACCCAGGGCAGCGTCCGCAGCAGCCAGCGGGAGCTGATCTCCTGCATCTGGGGCGCGGACTTGGTCGTGGTGGCCAGGTTCCGCGCGGCCGCCGTGTCCAGAGACTGCTGCGGCTTGCCCTGATCCGTGCGGACCTCTTCGCCTACCGACATAAGGAAATGCCCTCCCATACCTGCGTGGACGCCGAACTGCCCACGCATCGGTCTCACCGGCCACCCTGTCATCACGGAACGTGCCCAGGCCATTACCCGAAAGAGCGGGAATAGATCATCGAACAAGTGGGCATGCCGGGCGAATATCCGCTCACCTGACCTGCGATATGACGACTTGTCCGGATCGACTCGCACACGATCCGAACACTTTCGTGGGGGCTGGTCCGCGACAGCCGGCTTCTGTAGAAGGTTCGGGACAAGGCATCACAAAAGCTAAGGAGGCGGTCATGGCCCCACCCATGTCCGCGGACGCCTTCCTCGACGCGTTGCGGAGCGAGGGCGTCACGGTCGTCGAGGTCGGCGACTGGCGCGAACACAACCGGAACCACAAGGGGCTCTGGGGCCCGGTGCACGGCGTGATGATCCACCACACGGTGACCCACGGCACCGAATCCACGGTCCGGATCTGCTACGACGGCCGCCCCGACCTGCCCGGCCCGCTCTGCCACGGTGTGATCACCAAGGACGGCACGGTCCACCTCGTCGGCCACGGCCGTGCCAACCACGCCGGACTGGGCGACGACGACGTCCTGCGCGCCGTGATCGCCGAGAAGGCCCTGCCCCCGGACAACGAGGCGAACACCGACGGCAACCGGCACTTCTACGGCTTCGAGTGCGAGAACCTGGGCGACGGCGAGGACCCCTGGCCCGAGGCCCAGCTGGAGGCGGTCGAGAAGGTGGCCGCGGCGGTGTGCCGGCGGCACGGCTGGTCCGAGCGGTCGGTGATCGGCCACGCGGAGTGGCAGCCGGGGAAGGTGGACCCCCGTGGTTTCACGATGGCCTGGCTGCGCGAGCGCGTCCGGGACCGTCTGAAGTGACCCCTTGTGCACGCTCCGGGCGACAATGACGGCGTGACCAGCGCCGACATACTCACCCCCCGGCTCCCGTCCCCCCTTCAGGAGGTGGCCGACGACCGGTTCGCCCGCCACGGAGTCCGGCTCCTCCTCAAGCGGGACGACCTGATCCACCCGGAGCTGATCGGCAACAAGTGGCGCAAGCTGGTCCCGAACATCGAGGTGGCGGCCGGACGCCCGGTGCTCACCTTCGGCGGGGCGTACTCCAACCATCTGCGGGCGACGGCCGCGGCGGGGCGCCTGCTCGGTTTTCCGACGGTGGGCGTGGTCCGGGGCGAGGAACTGGCGGCCCGGCCGCTGAACCCCTCACTGGCGCGGTGCGCGGCCGACGGCATGCGTCTGCACTTCGTCGACAGGTCGACGTACCGACGCAAGACCGAGCCTGAGGTGCTGGCCGGTCTGGCGCGGGCGACGGGAGCCGAGGACGCGTACGTGGTGCCGGAGGGCGGCAGCAACGCGGCCGCGGTACGCGGGTGCCGGGCCCTGGGCGAGGAGCTGCGCGGACGGGCCGACGTGGTGGCGATCGCGTGCGGAACCGGCGGCACGCTGGCCGGCCTCGCCGCCGGGCTGGGCGCGGGACAGCGGGCACTGGGGGTGCCGGTGCTGCGGGGCGGGTTCCTGGCAGGGGAGACGGAGCGGCTCCAGCGGGAGGCGTTCGGGGGACGGCGGGGGGACTGGTCGCTCGACGAGCGGTTCCACTTCGGCGGGTACGCGCGGACGACGCCCGAACTCGACGACTTCGCGAGGGACTTCGAGGACCGGCACGGGCTGGCGGTGGAGCGGCTGTATGTCGCCAAATTGCTGTATGGGCTTGTCGAGCTGACCGCAGAGGGCGCGTTGCGGCGCGGGACCCGGGTGGCGGCGGTGATCACCGCCTGACCAGTGCTTCCGCCGCGGACTCAGGAGGCCTCCCGGTACGCCGCCGCCTCCTCCAGGTCCAGTCGGCGCAGCAGGGTCCGCAGCATCTCGTCGTCGATGTAGCGGTGGTCGCGGAGGCGGACGAACACCTCGCGTTCGGCGCTGATCATGTCGCGGGACAGCCGGCGGTAGGTGTCGTCGACCGTCTCGCCGGTGACGGGGTTGGTCTGGCCGAGGCGCTCCCAGACGGCGTTGCGGCGGCGTTCCAGGACCGTGCGCAGGCGGTTGGCGAGCGGCGGCGGCAGCTCGTTGCGGTCGTCGGAGAGGAGTTCGTCGAGGCGGCTCTCGGCCGCGCGGGACGCCTGTGCCTGGGCGTTGGCCTCGGCGAGCGTCTCGGCCTGTACGTCCCGGGGCGGGAACTTCATCAGACGGATCAGCGGGGCCAGGCTCAGGCCCTGCACCACCAGGGTCCCGATGACGGTCGTGAAGGTCAGGAACAGGATCAGGTTGCGCTGTGGGAAGGGGCTGCCGTCGTGCACCGTGAGCGGGATCGAGAAGGCGATGGCCAGCGAGACGACCCCGCGCATGGCGGCCCAGGACTCGACGATGGGCGTTCTCCAGGTGGGGCTCTCCTCCCGTTCGCGGATCCGCCGGAACAGCGTGCGCGGCAGGAAGGTCGCGGGGTAGATCCACACGAACCGGGCCGCGACCACGACGAGGAAGAGGGCGATCGCGTACCAGGTGGCGTCGATGCCCTGGTACGCGCCGAGGCCCTTCAGGACGACCGGCAGTTGCAGTCCGATCAGGGCGAAGACCGCCGACTCCAGCAGGAACGCGACCATCCGCCACACCGCGTCCTCCTGGAGGCGGGTGGCGAAGTCGACCTCCCAGGCGCGGTGGCCGAGATAGAGGGCGACCACCACGACCGCCAGCACACCGGAGGCGTGGAACTGCTCGGCGACGCCGTAGGCGACGAACGGGATCAGCAGCGACAGCGTGTTCTGGAGCAGGGGCTCCTGGAGATGGGTGCGCAGCCAGTGGATCGGCACCATCAGCGCCAGCCCGACCAGCACGCCGCCGATCGCGGCCACCAGGAACTCGCCGACCCCGTGGATCCAGGAGGCGCCCTCGCCGAGGGCGGCCGCGACGGCCACCCGGTAGGCGGTGATCGCGGTGGCGTCGTTCAGCAGGGACTCGCCCTGCAGGATCGTGGTGAGCCGGGACGGCAGCCCCACCCGGCGGGCGATCGCGGCGGCCGCGACGGCGTCCGTGGGCGCCACCACCGCGCCCAGCGCCAGCGCCGCGGGCAGCGGCAGCCCGGGCACGATCGCGTAGGCGGCCCAGCCGACCACGAAGGTCGCGAAGAGCACGTACCCGACCGACAGCAGCGCCACGGGCCGCATGTTGGCCCGCAGATCGAGGTACGAGCTCTCGGTGCCCTCCTTGTACAGCAGCGGGGGCAGCACCAGCGGCAGCACGATGTCCGGGTCGAGCGTGTAGTCGGGGACTCCGGGAATGTACGAGACCGCCAGCCCGACGGCGACCAGCAGCAGGGGCGCAGGCACCGGGGTGCGACGCGCCGCACCGGCGATCGCCGCGCTGCCCGCGGCCAGCAACAGCAGTGGCAACACGTCCATGAACCTCGCCCGCCCTCATTTTTCGCGCGGCCACCCGCACACCCGTCGTAATCTGGCAATCATGAAACAGTGCACGCACGCCGGCGCGCTGCCGCACCCGGAACCCGAACCGCTGAACGAGACCTGCCCGGAGTGTCTCTCGCGGGGCTGGCACCCCGTCCAGCTGCGGCTCTGTCTGACCTGTGGCCATGTCGGCTGCTGCGACTCGTCACCGGGAAGACATGCGACGGGGCACCACGAGACGTCCGGTCACCCCGTGATGCGGACCTTCGAGCCGGGCGAGGATTGGCGCTGGTGCTTCGTCGACCACGTCCTCGTGTGACACTGCAGTACGGCCGTTGAAGGCGGCCGTGGTGACGGTTCGACGGTTCGACGCCGGGGTACGTCAACCCGGCGCGCGCTCTTCCCAATTGGGCAAGCCGGACCCCTAGACACGGAGCGTATCCACAGGTTTACTGTGAGTGACGCCAGGGGGTTGGGGTCCCGGGACGGAAAAGTTCGGAGCGCGGTAGCGTCACCGCTGAACCACGTAGTGCGTTACCCCCGAGGGGCGACCCTCGGCCCCGAAAAGCTTGTACCACCATGGAGGTGAGGGTGTCCCAGATCGCAGGCGAGCCCGCGACCCAGGACTTCGTGGAAGTCCGGCTGCCGGCTGCGGGTGCCTACCTGTCGGTGCTGCGGACGGCCACGGCCGGTCTCGCCGCCCGCTTGGACTTCACCCTGGACGAGATCGAGGACCTGCGCATCGCGGTGGACGAGGCCTGCGCGATCCTGCTCCAGCAGGCCGTTCCCGGCTCGGTTCTCAGCTGTGTCTTCCGCCTCGTCGACGACTCGCTGG
Source organism: Streptomyces sp. NPDC007157 (assembly GCF_040634235.1). Classification (NCBI taxonomy): domain Bacteria; kingdom Bacillati; phylum Actinomycetota; class Actinomycetes; order Kitasatosporales; family Streptomycetaceae; genus Streptomyces; species Streptomyces sp. NPDC007157. The sequence goes on along the minus strand of NZ_JBEYFE010000002.1, from coordinate 385,991 downwards.
AGGTCACGGTCTCCGCCCCGACCACGGACGGCCACGCCCCTTCGCGCGACACCTTCGCCTGGACCGTGCTCTCGGCCCTGGCGGGCAAGGTCTCGTCGGCCGTCGACGAGGACAAGACCGTGTCGATCAGCCTCTACAAACAGCGCGGCGCGGGACCCGGGCCGGCGTGAGGAACGGGGACGGGCCGGTGCGGGACGAAGAGCGCGGCACACGGGAGCTGTCGGCCGGGGGCGAAGACCCCGAGGCCGGCTCCCGCCGCATGGCTGACGGCATCGACGGCATCCCGGAACAGGCCAGGCCGCACCCGGAGGAACCCTCCGCGCCGGTCGGGCTGGACGGTGCCGTGCAGAGCGCGCCTCCGGACGGGCGGAACGGGGTCGCGGCCCCGAGCCGAGCCGGGGCGAAGGCTCGTGGAAGGGCGACGGGCGGGACGATGAGCGAGCACGAGCGATACGCCGAGAACGAGGCGCTGGCCGCGGAGGTCGTGCAGGCGACCCAGCACGAACAACCTCAGGACCGCAGCGGAGCGCGCGCCATGTTCATCGAGCTGCGCAAGCTGACGGACGGCAGCCCCGAGTACGCGGAACTGCGCAACAAGCTGGTCCGGATGCATCTGCCGCTCGTGGAGCACCTCGCACGCCGGTTCCGCAACCGTGGCGAGCCGCTGGACGACCTCACCCAGGTCGCCACCATCGGCCTGATCAAGTCGGTCGACCGGTTCGACCCGGAGCGGGGCGTGGAGTTCTCCACGTACGCCACCCCGACCGTGGTCGGCGAGATCAAGCGGCACTTCCGCGACAAGGGCTGGGCGGTCCGCGTCCCGCGCCGTCTCCAGGAGCTGCGTCTCGCGCTCACGACCGCCACGGCGGAGCTGTCCCAGCAGCACGGCCGCTCCCCCACGGTCCACGAGCTGGCCGAGAAGCTCGCGATCTCGGAGGAGGAGGTCCTGGAGGGACTGGAGTCGGCCAACGCGTACTCCACACTCTCCCTGGACGTCCCCGACACCGACGACGAGTCCCCGGCGGTCGCCGACACGCTCGGCGCGGAGGACGAGGCCCTGGAGGGCGTCGAGTACCGCGAGTCCCTCAAGCCGCTGCTGGAGGACCTTCCGCCCCGGGAGAAGCGGATCCTTCTCCTCCGCTTCTTCGGCAACATGACCCAGTCCCAGATCGCCCAGGAGGTCGGCATCAGCCAGATGCACGTCTCCCGGCTGCTGGCCCGGACGCTGGCACAGCTCCGGGAGAAGCTGCTGGTCGAGGAGTAGGTCTTCCCCGTCGAGGACCAGAGATCAGCTACTACGCCCCGGCCCCTTGATCCCAAGGGCCTGGGTGGTAGCCGAGTTCACCAGCAGAACCAGCGAAGCGACGGCCACCACGGCCAACGCGATCCCCGCCGGAATGGCAGCGCTGTCGGCCTGCAGCAGGTTGTAGGCCACCGGCAGCGCCATGATCTGCGTGATCACCGCGGGCCCCCGGCTCCAGCTCTTCCGCAGCAGCAACCCCCGCGCCGCCAGCAGCGGCAGCAGCGCCAGCACGATCACGGTGATACCCCCGGTGACCGCCTGCCCCCGGTCGTCCGGAGACCCGGTGAGTCCGAGGACGAGCATCCACACCCCGCCGACCGCGAGCGCGAGCCCTTCCAGTCCGCTCAGCGCGGCCGCATACGTCAGCCGTCGCGGACGGGGCCCGTCGGTTACGTCGGCCTTCTCAGCCGTAGGCGCATTGCTCACGCCAGAAGGGTAGCCCTCGCCCGAAAACGTCGGCCCCGCCCCGCAGGTCACGTGTTCAGACTCACGCCTCTTTCTCTTACCGGATCCCTAACACGGCCTGGGCCCGGTACTTCCCAGTAGGTACGCTGCAATCCATGCGTGCACTTCTCGTGGTCAATCCGGCGGCAACCACCACAAGCGCACGTAGGCGCGATGTCCTGATCCACGCGCTCGCGAGCGAGGTCGAACTGGAGGCCGTCACCACGGAGTACCGCGGCCACGCCCGTGACCTGGGCCGGCAGGCCGCGGAGAGCGAGGACATCGACCTGGTCGTGGCCCTCGGCGGCGACGGCACGGTCAACGAGGTGGTCAACGGTCTCCTCCACGCCGGCCCCGACCCGGACCGGCTGCCCGGACTCGCCGTGGTCCCCGGCGGCTCCACCAATGTCTTCGCACGCGCCCTCGGCCTGCCCAACGACCCGGTCGAGGCCACCGGCGCCCTGCTCTACGCGCTGCGTGAGAAACAGGAGCGGGTCGTCGGCCTCGGGCTGACGGCCGGCACCCCCGGCACCGCGGACGAGGCGGCCCCGGCCCGCTGGTTCACCTTCAACGCCGGACTCGGCTTCGACGCCGGCGTGGTCGGCCGGGTCGAGCAGCAGCGCGAACTCGGCAAGAAATCGACGCACGCCCTGTATGTACGACAAGTCGTCCGGCAGTTCTTCGGAGAGCAGCACCGCCGGCACGGCACGATCACCCTCGAACAGCCCGGCGCCGACCCGATCACCGATCTTGTGGTGGCGATAGTCTCGAACACCTCGCCGTGGACGTATCTCGGCAATCGTCCGATGTACACGTCGCCTAAGGCCTCGTTCGATAAAGGCATCGACGTACTCGGTCTCAGCCGCCTGTCGACCGCCGCGGTTGCCCGGTATGGCACGCAGTTGCTCACTTCGTCCCCCGAGCGCGGACCCCATGGCAAGCACGCCGTGTCCCTGCACGACCTGGACCAGTTCACCTTGCATTCGAAGGTCCCCCTCCCCCTTCAGATGGACGGCGACCACCTAGGACTGCGTACGAGCGTGACGTTCACAGGCGTACGCCGCGCACTGCGTGTGATTGTGTGAGCGGAACGGGCCAAAGTCCTTTCACTCGAACGTTTAGGCCAGGATCCACCCCATGGAAGTACGGCTGTGACCCAGTCGACACCGAGGAATCAAAAAAAACTTTCCGGAAGGGGTTGTATCCGTCGCTGAGGTTTGCGAGTCTCTACGTGGCGATCGGGACGGCCCGCAAGACCGGCCTCCACTGATCACCGGAATCCCCCTTCAACTCACAGGACCCCTGCCAGGGAACCTGGCGGTCGGCCCTTCACTTGTTGAGGGATTCGTGAAAGCGTTCACATTCACAAGCAACGTGCATGTAATACCAAGGAGAGGTAGCAGCCATGGACTGGCGTCACAACGCCGTTTGCCGCGAGGAAGACCCCGAGCTCTTCTTCCCCATCGGCAACACCGGTCCTGCGCTGCTGCAGATCGAGGAAGCCAAGGCCGTCTGCCGTCGCTGTCCCGTTATGGACCAGTGCCTGCAGTGGGCGCTTGAGTCCGGTCAGGACTCCGGCGTCTGGGGTGGTCTCAGCGAGGACGAGCGTCGCGCGATGAAGCGCCGCGCCGCCCGCAACCGAGCCCGTCAGGCCACCGCCTGACAGTCCCACCCCTCGTGACAGCCTGAGCTTGGCGGCGCGTACAGCGAGTACGCATCTCCCGCCCCCGAGCCGCAGCGCGCAGTACCCCCGATGCGCTTAAGAGCAGCAACGAGTAATAAGCCCCGGACCCACCAGGTCCGGGGCTCTTTGCTGTGCACAGGTACCCGACGCGGTCGCCCGGCGCCCGAAGTACCCCCGATCGGACTACTTCTGCGGCTGCACAGGAACATCGAGGATCACCCGGGTCCCCCGCTCCGGCGCCGGCACCATGTCGAACGTGCCGCCCAACTCGCCTTCCACCAGCGTCCGTACGATTTGCAGACCGAGGTTGCCGGAGCGGTGCGGGTCGAAACCCTCGGGCAGGCCGACGCCGTCGTCCTGGACGGTGACCAGGAGTCGTGCCTCCTTGGTGGTGCCGCCGCGGACCGCCGTGACCTCGACGGTGCCGGTCTCGCCCTCGCGGAAGCCGTGTTCGAGGGCGTTCTGCAGGATCTCGGTGAGGACCATCGACAGCGGGGTCGCCACCTCGGCGTCGAGTATTCCGAAGCGTCCGGTGCGCCGGCCGGTGACCTTGCCCGGCGAGATCTCGGCGACCATGGCCAGCACCCGGTCGGCGATCTCGTCGAACTCCACGCGCTCGTCCAGGTTCTGGGACAGCGTCTCATGCACGATGGCGATCGAGCCGACCCGTCGGACGGCCTCCTCCAGGGCCTCCCGGCCGCGCTCGGACTCGATCCGGCGGGCCTGCAGGCGCAACAGCGCGGCAACCGTCTGGAGGTTGTTCTTCACCCGGTGGTGGATCTCCCGGATGGTCGCGTCCTTGGTGATCAACTCGCGTTCGCGACGCCGGAGTTCGGTGACGTCCCGGAGCAGCACCAGGGAACCGATGCGGGTGCCCTTGGGCTTGAGCGGGATCGCCCGGAACTGGATCGCGCCGTCGCTGGACTCGATCTCGAACTCGCGCGGTGCCCAGCCGCTGGCGACCTTGGCGAGCGCCTCGTCCACCGGCCCCCGGGTCGGGGCGAGTTCGGCCGTGGTCCGGCCGAGGTGGTGACCGAGCAGGTCGGAGGCGAGGCCGAGGCGATGGTAGGCGGAGAGGGCGTTCGGGGAGGCGTACTGGACGATGCCGTCCGCGTCCAGCCGGATCAGGCCGTCGCCGACCCGCGGCGAGGCGTCCATGTCGACCTGCTGGTTCGGGAAGGGAAACGATCCGGCAGCGATCATCTGCGCCAGATCGGAAGCGCTCTGGAGGTAGGTGAGCTCAAGGCGGCTCGGGGTGCGCACGGTCAGCAGGTTGGTGTTGCGGGCGATGACCCCGAGAACCCGGCCCTCGCGCCGTACCGGGATGGACTCGACCCGTACGGGGACCTCCTCCCGCCACTCCGGGTCACCCTCGCGGACGATCCGGCCCTCGTCCAGGGCGATGTCCAGCATGGGGCGGCGGCCCCGCGGGACCAGATGGCCGATCATGTCGTCCTGGTAGGAGGTGGGGCCGGTGTTGGGCCGCATCTGCGCCACCGAGACATAGCGCGTGCCGTCCTCGGTGGGAACCCACAGGACCAGGTCGGCGAAGGAGAGGTCGGAGAGCAGCTGCCACTCCGAGACCAGCAGATGGAGCCACTCGAGGTCGGAGTCGTCGAGGGCGGTGTGCTGGCGGACCAGTTCGTTCATGGAGGGCACGTCTGCGAGCGTACCCGCGGGTCTGTTCATGGCCTAAAAGCGACCGAAAAACACCCGCGGGCCGCGGCGCCTGGGAGGGACCCTCAACCCTCCCGGCACCGCAGCCCGGAGCAGCAACGGCCACGGGGTGTGCGGTCCCGATCGGCCGAAGGCGAGGATCCGGGGCAGTCAGGGCAGAGAGCTCCGGTTCCTCGGTCCGTCCTCCTGTGCGGGGAAGACGGAAGAGTGCGACTGTGTCGTACGGTCCCGCCGTACTCCTTCAGTCCCGGTACGCAATTGTGGACTAGACCACGGTGTGTGTCCATGCGTTGGAGACTGTTCACAGTTGATGCGATCGCAGCGTAGCCCGCCGGAGGCGGTTGTGGGGCCCGATGCCGAGCGGCAATCTCCGACACCCCGGTCGACGGGCGGGATTTTTCCTTGATTCACCCGTTCTGACGTATTCACGTAACCTCGCACTTGTCCCCTTTTCCTGCACCCGCTCCCGGGGTGAGGGGGGCTGGTTCTGTTAGATTGGTCCCATCGGATTGGTCTAAACCACATAGACAGAACGGCAGGCCCAGCGTGGAAGTTGTCATCGTTCCGGACGCCGCCGCGGGTGGCGAGCTGATCGCCGAGGCCATGGCCCAGCTGCTCCGCCGCAAGCCGGACGCGCTGCTCGGGGTGGCCACCGGCTCGACCCCGCTGCCCATCTACCAGGCGCTCACCGCCAAGGTGCGGTCCGGTGCCGTGGACACCTCGCGGGCACGCATAGCCCAGCTCGACGAGTACGTGGGGCTGCCGGCCGAGCATCCGGAGTCGTACCGGTCGGTGCTGCGGCGCGAGGTGCTGGAGCCGCTCGGGATCGGGATGGACGCGTTCCTCGGTCCCGACGGCGCGGCCGAGGACGTGCAGGCCGCCTGCGAGGCGTACGACGGGGCGCTGGCGCGGGCAGGCGGCGTGGATCTGCAGTTGCTCGGGATCGGGACGGACGGGCACATCGGGTTCAACGAGCCGTGCTCGTCGCTGGCCTCGCGGACGCGGATCAAGACGCTCACCGAGCAGACCCGCGTCGACAACGCGCGGTTCTTCGACGGGGACATCTCGCAGGTGCCGCACCATGTGATCACCCAGGGGATCGGGACGATCCTGGAGGCGCGGCATCTGGTGCTGCTCGCGACGGGTGAGGGGAAGGCCGACGCGGTCGCGGCGACCGTGGAGGGGCCGGTCGCCGCGGTGTGTCCCGCGTCGGCGCTGCAGTTGCATCCGCATGCGACGGTGGTGGTGGACGAGGGGGCCGCCTCCAAGCTGAAGCTTGGGGACTACTTCCGGTACACGTTCGCCAACAAGCCGGCCTGGCAGGGGATCTAGCGGATTCGGCGGCCACGTGCGGTGCGTTGGCGAGTGGCCGCCCGGTGGGGGCTGGTCGCGCGGTTCCTCCCCCGGCCTTCGGCCGGGGGTCCCCCAGCGCCCCTGAGGGGCGCTCCACTCACCGGGGTGCGATCACCTCTGCCGCCGCCACCCCGCACACCCGTGCCGCGCCATGGGTCGCGATGTGCAGGGCTCCCCTGGGGGGTGCCTGGGGGACGCCCATTTCCACCACGATCGTGTCGGGGCGGGACTTGAGGAGTACGTCCAGGGCCGTGGTCATCCAGGGGTGACGGTGTTCGTCTCGGAGCACTGCCACGATCCTGCGGTCGCCTGCCGCCGACAGGGCCTCCTGGCCGGCGTGGTCGCCCGTGAAGCCGGCCGTCTCGGTGCCGGGCAGCCGGCGGGAGAGTTCCGCCGCCACTCCCCAGGGCGTCTCCGTGCCCACCGCGATGTTGGACACCGGGGTGAACACGGCCACGAAGGGGGCCGTGGTCAGGGGCGGGCAGGGGTCGACGCGCGTCACATCGAGTGCGCGGCGGGCCGCGACCAGGCCGATGTCCGTGGCCTTGTGGTCCGGGTGGGCCCGCTCCGTCGTCGCCGTCCAGCGGGCCAGTGACCGTACCCGGTCCGCCGCCTCCGCCAGGCGTTCCTCGGGGAGTTCGCCGGAGCGGACCGCCGCGACCAGGGCGTCGCGCAGACGTCGTACCGTCTCCTCGTCCGCGAGGCCGCCGCCCACGCAGATCGCGTCGGCGCCCGCGGCGATGGCCAGCACGCTGCCGTGTTCGATGCCGTACGTCGCGGAGATGGCCTGCATCTCCATGCCGTCGGTGACGATCAGGCCCTCGTAGCCGAGTTCGCCGCGCAGGAGATCGGTGAGAATCGTGCGGGAGAGCGTGGCCGGCCGGTCCGGGTCCAGCGCCGGGACCAGGATGTGCGCGCTCATCACGGCGCGGGTGCCGGCGGCGATGGCGGCACGGAAGGGGGCCAGCTCCCGGGCGTGCAGGACGTCGGCGGTCGCGTCGATGCGGGGCAGCGCGAGGTGCGAGTCGACGGCGGTGTCGCCGTGGCCCGGGAAGTGCTTGGTGCAGGCCGCCACCCCGGCCGACTGGAGGCCGGTGACATAGGCCGCCGTGTGGCGGGCCACCAGGTGCGGGTCGGCGCCGAAGGAACGGACACCGATGACCGGGTTGGCCGGGTTGGAGTTGACGTCGGCGGACGGGGCCCAGTTGAAGTTCACCCCGCAGGCCGCGAGGCGGCGGCCCAGTTCGAGGGCGACCTCCCGGGTCAGTTCCACGTCGTCGACGGCGCCGAGGGCGTGGTTGCCGGGGAAGGAGGAGCCGGTGCGCACCTCGAGTCGGGTGACGTCGCCTCCCTCCTCGTCGATCGCCACCAGGACGTCGTCCCGTTCGGCGCGCAACTGGGCGGTGAGGGCGGCGAGTTGTTCGGGCGAGGCGATGTTGCGGCCGAACAGGCCGACGGCGGCGAGGCCTTCGCCGAGCCGGCGCAGCAGCCAGTCGGGTGCGGTGGTGCCGGTGAAGCCGGGCTGGAGGACCGTCAGCGCGTCGCGCGTGAGTGTGTCCGTACCGCTGGCGAGTGTCGTCATCGGGTGGCGTTATCCCTTCACGGCGCCCGCGGTCAGGCCCGCGGCCATCTTGCGCTGGACGAGGAGGAAGAGGACGACGATCGGCACGGCCATCATGGTGGAGCCGGCCATCATCGGGGCGTATTCGGTGCCGTGCTTGGTGGTGAAGTTGGCGAGCCAGACGGTCGCCGTCTGGTGCTCCTGGCTGAGCAGCATCAGGGCGTAGATGTACTCGTTCCAGGCCTGGATGAAGGCGTAGACCGAGGTGGCGACCAGGCCGGGGGCCAGCAGCGGGAAGACCACCCGGATGAAGGCGCCGGTGCGGGAGCAGCCGTCGACCATCGCGGCCTCCTCCAGCTCCTTCGGGATGTTGACGATGAAGCCGCGCATGGTCCACACCGTGAACGGAAGGATGAAGGTCAGATAGGTGATGATCAGGCCGGTGAGCTTGTCGTACTGCCCCAGGTCGTTGAGGAGCAGGAAGACCGGGATGATCATGGCGACCAGCGGGACCATCTGGACCGCGAGGATGCCGACGATCACGACCTTGCGGCCGCGGAAGGCGAACCGGGAGATGGCCAGGGCGGCCAGCAGGCCGACGACCATGCCGATCGCCACGACGGACAGGGAGACGATCAGGCTGCGGCCCACCGGGCCCCAGAAGTCGGCGATGTCCAGCGCGCGGCGGAAGTTGGACAGGGTCAGGCCCGTGGGCAGCAGGCTCGGGTCCGGGTCGATCGCGTCCTTCGCCGGCTTGAACGCCGTGTTCAGCATCCAGTAGACCGGGAAACCGACGACGACGAAGACCAGGAGGCCGAGCAGGTTCCAGCCCAGACGGGGTCCCCTGCGGGTGGCTGCGGTGCTCATTCGACCTCTCCGATCTTCAGCATCTGGCGCATGTACACGGCGACGACACCGAGCAGGAGGAGCACGGTGAGCAGGGCGATCGCGGAGCCCTGTCCGTAGTTGTTGACCACGAAGGCGCGGTCGTAGGAGTAGGTGGTCAGCAGCTGGAACTCGGGCTCGGGGTGGCCGCCGCGCATCACGAAGACCTGCGGGAAGACACCCATGTCCCAGATGACCGACAGGGTCGTGAGCATCACGATGATCGGCTTGAGGATGGGGAGCGTGACGTAACGGAAGACGCCCCAGGCGCCCGCGCCGTCGAGGCGGGCGGCCTCCTCCAGCTCCGCCGGGACCTGGGTCAGACCGGCGCTCAGCGTGATGACCACGAAGGGCACCGCTCCCCAGACCACCAGGAGCATGATCACCGCGAGTCCCTGGGGTCCGCTGGCGAACCAGTTGTGGCCGATCAGGTCGACCCCGGGGACCTTGCTGAGCAGGGCGTTGAGGATGCCGTAGTCGGAGTCGAAGAGCCACTTGAAGAGCGTGGTGGCGACGATGACCGGCATGCCCCAGCTGGCCACCAGCACGATGTTGACCAGAGTCTTCACCCAGCCGGAGACCCGCTGCAGCAGCAGGGCGATGAGCATGCCGACGACCATGGTGAAGACCACGCTGCCGACCGCGAAGACAATCGTGCGCAGCACGACCTGCCAGAACTCGGTGTCGCCCAGCACGTCGGAGAAGTTCCCGAACCCGACCCACTCGGCCGACTTGAACCCCCACAGCTGGGACTGCCCGAACTCCTGGAAGGAGAGGGCGATCAGCCGGTAGAAGGGGTAGCCGAGCACCAGCCCGAGAATCGCCAGGCAGGGCGCGAGCAGCAGCCAGGGGACGGCGGGTCCGCCGGATCTCCGGTCGGTCCGTGGTCGTACCGGGGTGCCCGACGGTGGCGCCGGCCGCGGCGCCGGCACCTTGGCAGGTGTGGTCGTATCAGCGGCACTCATCGCGCGCTCCTCAACAGATCTGGATACGTCGGGGTGGCGCCCCTTCGGGGGCGCTGGGGGTACCCCCGGCCGAAGGCTGGGGGAGGAACTGCGCGACCAGCCCCACCCGGACCCGCAGCCGCCCCACAATCCGACGCGGCACCTTCTGAACTCACTCACCGGCCGGGCCTGACCCCCCGTCGACCAGGCCCGGCCGGATGTCGACTACTTGGTGTTGATGACCTTGTCGATCGCGGCGTCCGCGGTCTTGGCGGCCGCCTCGACCGTCTGCTTGCCGGTGCCGATGTTCTGCAGCATGGTCTGCAGGACCTGCGCCTTCTCGACCTGGCCCCAGCCCGGAGCCATCGGGACGAACCAGTTGGACTCGGCCGCGGTGGCCGGGACCGCGGTCGCCGGGTCGTTCTTCAGCGTCGCGAGGTCGGTCTTGTTGTTGGGCAGGTTGCCCTTGGCCATCAGGCCCTTCTGACCGGAGGGACCGGTGAACGCGTTGATCCACTCGGCGGCGACGCCCTGCGCCTTGGACTTCACCGGGATGGCGAGGTCGGAGCCGCCCAGGAAGACCGGCATGTTCTTGCCGGACGGGCCGGGCATCACGAAGTTGACGAGGTTGTCCTTCAGCTTGCCGCCGGTCTTGTCGTTCTTCGGGTCGGCCGCGGTGGCGCCCTCCCACGCGGCGCCGAAGATCATCGACGACTTGCCCTGGCCGTAGACGATGTACCGGTCGGACTCGTCCTTGGTCTTGTCACCGTGCATGTACTTGTCGATGACGTTCTTGAACTCGGTGAGGCCCTTGATGGACTCGGGCGAGGAGAGGTTGCCCTTCCACTGGCCGCCGGACTCCGCGGCGATGGAGCCGCCGGCGTCGTAGACGAAGGACATGGCCGCGTACCAGTCGCGGGTGGGCTGGTACCAGGCGCTGAACTTGTCGCCTTCCTTCTTCTGGATCTTGTCCAGGTCGGCGGTCAGCTCGGTGTAGGTCTTCGGCGTGGTCTTGATGCCGGCCGAGGAGGCGATGTCCTTGCGCCAGTTGGCGACGCGGCCACCGGCGTAGTACGGCACGCCGTAGGTCTTGCCGTCGTAGGTCACCGAGGCCTTGAGGCCGTCGAGCCACTGGCCGGAGTTGGTGAACTGGGAGGCCTCGACCGGAGCGAAGGCGCCCTTGACCATGTAGCCGAGCATCTCGGTGTTGCCCATCTCGACCACGTCGGGGGCCTTGTCCGTGGCGAGGACGGCGTCCAGCTTGGTGTTCTTGTCCGGCCAGCCGTAGTACTCGTGCTTGATCTTGATGCCGGGGTGCTTCTTCTGCACGGCCGCGTCGGCGGCCTTCACCAGGTCGGGCCAGTTGTTCTGGGCGTCCACGGTGAGCCAGACGGTCAGCTCCTTGGCGTCCGCCCCCTGCGCCTTGTTGTCGTCCTTCTTGTCACTGCCACACGCCGCGATGGAGACGACCATGCCCGCGATACCAATCGCGGCTATCAGCTTGCGCTTCACGCCACCCTCCTCAGGGATGCCACATACCCCCCTGCCTCCCCGCGCGAGCGTTGGGCCGGGACCTGGACCAATGGTGTAGACCAGTGCGGGAAGCTTGGCCCAGACCAGCAGGCCTGTCAAGGGTGGTCGAATGGGCTCCGACCAGCCGTTATGCGACCTACATATGCAGGAACCTTTAAGTAAGAAGCCCTCGAAAACCCGGGGCGCGGACGAGACAATTCCGGTAGACCACTCGAGTGGTGGACTAGACCAAAACAGCCCGCGGCGGTATACAGAGGGGATCACGCAGCGTGCAGGGGGAATCCCGGTACGCTGCCGTGCCACGAAGTGGCCGGATCAGGAGCCGGGAAGGCGGAGCATGAGCACCGACGTCAGCAGTGCGGAGAACGAGAGCGGGACAGCCATCCGTACCGCGCGCGTGCCCAAGTACTACCGCCTGAAGAAACATCTCCTCGAAATGACGGAGACACAGGCGCCCGGCACCCCGGTCCCGCCCGAGCGCACCCTGGCCGCCGAGTTCGACACCTCCCGCACCACCGTCCGCCAGGCCCTCCAGGAACTGGTCGTCGAGGGCCGGCTGGAACGCATCCAGGGCAAGGGCACCTTCGTGGCCAAGCCGAAGGTCTCCCAGGCACTGCAACTCACCTCCTACACGGAGGACATGCGCGCCCAGGGCCTGGAGCCGACCTCGCAGCTGCTGGACATCGGCTACATCACCGCCGACGACCGGCTCGCCGGCCTGCTCGACATAACGGCGGGCGGGCGCGTGCTGCGCATCGAGCGGCTGCGCATGGCCAACGGCGAGCCCATGGCCATAGAGACCACCCACCTGAGCGCCAAGCGCTTTCCGGCCCTGCGCCGCTCCCTGGTCAAGTACACGTCCCTCTACACCGCCCTCGCCGAGGTGTACGACGTCCATCTCGCCGAGGCCGAGGAGACCATCGAGACCTCGCTGGCCACCCCGCGCGAGGCCGGCCTGCTCGGCACCGACGTCGGCCTGCCGATGCTGATGCTCTCCCGGCACTCCCTGGACCGCGAGGGCCAGCCCGTGGAGTGGGTGCGCTCGGTGTACCGCGGCGACCGCTACAAGTTCGTGGCCCGGCTCAAGCGGCCGCAGGACTGACGAGGAGCGCCCTTCACAGAATCGACATGCCGATAGCCGAACAGCTACTTCCGCTCCGGTGACGCCGTGACCTAGATTGCCTGCGCATTACACAGGCGAACGGTGAGGGGACGGAGCCGCGGAATGTCGGATGTACCTGAAGTGAGGCAGCCGGTGGTGACACCGATACGCGTGGTCATCACCGTCTGCCTCGTCGCGCCCTTCGTGGCGATGCTGTGGGTGGGCTCCTACGCCAAGACGGACCCGACGTTCATCGGGATCCCGTTCTTCTACTGGTACCAGATGCTGTGGGTGCTGATATCCACCGTGCTCACGATGACCGCGTACCAGCTGTGGCAGCGTGACCAGCGCGCCCGCAAGTCCGAGAGCACGAGCGGGGGTGCGCAGAAGTGAAGGACGGTGTGAACGGCGTCGCGCTCGGCGTCTTCATCTTCTTCTTCCTGGCCGTCACGGTCATGGGTTTCCTGGCCGCGCGCTGGCGCAAGGCCGAGAACGAGCACTCCCTCGACGAATGGGGCCTGGGCGGCCGGTCGTTCGGCACCTGGGTCACCTGGTTCCTGCTCGGCGGCGACCTGTACACGGCGTACACCTTCGTCGCCGTACCGGCGGCGATCTACGCGGCGGGCGCGGCCGGCTTCTTCGCGGTGCCGTACACGATCCTCGTCTACCCGCTGATCTTCACGTTCCTGCCCCGCCTGTGGTCGGTCTCCCACAAGCACGGCTACGTGACGACCTCGGACTTCGTGCGCGGGCGCTTCGGCTCCAAGGGGCTCTCCCTCGCCGTCGCCCTGACCGGCATCCTGGCGACGATGCCCTACATCGCGCTCCAGCTCGTCGGCATCCAGGCCGTCCTCGACGTCATGGGCGTCGGCGGCGGCGACGGCACCAACTGGTTCGTGAAGGACCTCCCGCTGCTCATCGCCTTCGGCGTGCTGGCGGCGTACACCTACTCCTCGGGGCTGCGGGCGCCCGCGCTCATCGCGTTCGTGAAGGACGGGCTGATCTACCTCGTCATCGCGGTGGCGATCATCTACATCCCGATCAAGCTGGGCGGCTTCGACGACATCTTCGCCAAGGCGGGCCACGCGTTCGCGCAGGTCAACCCGGCCACCGGCAAACCACGCGGCGCACTGACACCGCCCGAGGCCGGTCAGTGGACCTACGCCACCCTGGCCCTGGGCTCCGCGCTGGCGCTGTTCATGTACCCGCACTCGATCACCGCGACGCTCTCCTCCCGCAGCCGTGACGTGATCCGCCGCAACACCACGATCCTGCCGCTGTACTCCCTGATGCTGGGCCTGCTCGCGCTGCTCGGCTTCATGGCCATCGCGGCCGGTGTCAAGGTCACCAACGGCCAGCTGGCGATCCCCCAGCTGTTCGAGAACATGTTCCCGGACTGGTTCGCGGGCGTGGCCTTCGCGGCGATCGGCATCGGCGCCCTGGTCCCGGCGGCCATCATGTCCATCGCGGCCGCGAACCTCTTCACCCGCAACATCTACCGGGACTTCATCAAGCCGGACGCCACACCCAAGCAGGAGGCCCAGGTCTCCAAGCTGGTGTCGCTGCTGGTGAAGGTCGGCGCGCTGGTCTTCGTCCTCACCATGGACAAGACGGTCGCCATCAACTTCCAGCTGCTGGGCGGCATCTGGATCCTGCAGACCTTCCCGGCCCTGGTGGGCGGCCTGTTCACCCGCTGGTTCCACCGCTGGGCCCTGCTGGCGGGCTGGGCGGTCGGCATGGTCTACGGCACGGCCGCGGCGTACGGCGTGGCCTCCCCCACCCAGAAGCACTTCGGCGGCTCGGCCAAGGAGATCCCGGGCATCGGCGAGATCGGCTACATCGGCCTCACGGCGTTCGTGATGAACGTGGTGGTGACCGTGGTCATGACGTTCGTGCTGAAGGCCCTGAAGGCCCCCGAGGGCATCGACGAGACCAAGGCGGAGGATTACACGGCGGACGCGGGCGACCCGGGAGTGGAAGCCGAACTCCCGCCGGCCGTCGCGGAGGGCGCCCACTAGAGCGCGCCCCGTCAGGGGCGCGGGGAACTGCGCGACCAGCCACGAACAACCCGCAGCGGGCCACCGAGAATTCCCACCCTCGGCGGCCCGCTGTCGTACACACTCCTCCGCATGACGATCCACATCCGCGAAGCGCAACCCACCGAATACGACATCCTCGGCGAGACAACCGCCCAGGCCTACCTCCAGGACGGCCTCCTGGACTTCGGCGAGAGCGACGCGTATCTCACCGAACTCAAGGACGTCGCGAAACGGGCAGCCGCGGCCACCGTTCTCGTCGCCGTGAACGGCAACGCCCTCCTCGGCGGAGTCACGTTCGTCCCCGGCCCCGGTCCGATGGCCGACCTCGCCGCCCCCGGGGAGGCCGAGATCCGGATGCTCGCCGTCGACCGGGCCGCCCGCGGCCATGGCGCCGGCGAGGCCCTCGTCCGCGCCTGCGTCGACCGCGCACGCGCCCTCGACGGCTGCGAGAGGGTCGTGCTGTCGACGCAGCGCACCATGGAATCCGCCCACCGGATCTACCGACGCCTCGGCTTCGTCCGCACACCCGAGCGGGACTGGAATCCCTTGCCGCAGCTGGACGACATCACTCTCCTCACCTATGAGTTGACGCTGCGAGACCGTTCGCGACACAACATGTGGGGGTGACGCGACAGCACGGCACTAGATGTATGCTCATGCTCGCTGTCGCCGCAGGGGAATCCGGTGCGAATCCGGAACTGTCCCGCAACGGTGTACTTGCGCACATCTGTGCACAGGAGTCAGTCCGAGGACCTGCCGACAGCACGCCCGGCCGTCCGGCCCGGGTGTTCTGACGTCCGGGTCTCGTGGAGTGGGCCGGGGACGCGACACGCGTGCGTGCGCTCGTGTGCTGCCTCCTGCCCTCCGCCAGGCCCCGTGCCGAGCGAGGGAGAGCCCCACGTGACCATCGCGCCAGCCGAACCGGCTTCAGCGACCATCTCTGTGGACGAGGACGGTCCCGGCACCGCGTTGCTGCGGACCCTGACCGGGCTGACCGCCGACCTCCCCGACGCCGACCCCGGCCGGGTCGCCGCCGCCGCGCTGCGCGGCCGGTCCGCGCGGGCCGACGAGTCGGAGTTGCGCGAGCTGGCCACCGAGGCGGCCGCCGGGCTCATCTCCGAGGACCCCGCCTACTCCCGGCTCGCCGCCCGGCTGCTGACGATCTCGATCCGTGCCGAGGCCGCCTCGCAGGGCGTGACGTCCTTCACCGAGTCCGTCGCCGTCGGCCACCGCGAGGGCCTTGTCGCCGACCGCACCGCCGAGTTCGCGCGCCTGCACGCGGCCCGCCTGGACGCCCTGGTCGACCCGGCCGCCGACGACCGCTTCGGCTACTTCGGCCTGCGCACCCTGCACAGCCGTTACCTGCTCCGGCACCCGATCACCCGCAAGGTCATCGAGACCCCCCAGCACTTCCTGCTCCGGGTCGCCGCGGGTCTCGCCGAGGACGACACCGTTCGCGCCCTGGACGAAGTCGCCGCGCTCTACGGGCTCATGAGCCGCCTCGACTACCTCCCCTCCTCTCCCACCCTCTTCAACTCCGGCACCCGGCACCCCCAGATGTCGTCCTGCTATCTCCTCGACTCCCCGAAGGACGAGCTGGACTCCATCTACGACCGGTACCACCAGGTGGCCCGGCTCTCCAAGCACGCCGGTGGCATCGGTCTCTCGTACTCCCGGATCCGCTCCCGCGGGTCGCTGATCCGCGGCACCAACGGGCACTCCAACGGCATCGTGCCGTTCCTCAAGACGCTCGACGCCTCGGTCGCCGCGGTGAACCAGGGCGGCCGGCGCAAGGGCGCGGCCGCGGTCTACCTGGAGACCTGGCACTCCGACATCGAGGAGTTCCTGGAGCTGCGCGACAACACCGGTGAGGACGCCCGGCGTACGCACAACCTGAACCTCGCGCACTGGGTCCCGGACGAGTTCATGCGCCGGGTGAACGCCGACGAGCAGTGGTCCCTGTTCTCCCCGGCCGACGTGCCGGAGCTGGTGGACCTGTGGGGCGACGAGTTCGACGCGGCCTACCGCAAGGCCGAGGCCGAGGGGCTCGCGCGCAAGACCATCGCGGCCCGTGACCTGTACGGCCGGATGATGCGCACCCTCGCGCAGACCGGCAACGGCTGGATGACCTTCAAGGACGCGGCCAACCGGACCGCGAACCAGACGGCCACCCCCGGCCATGTCGTCCACTCCTCCAACCTCTGCACGGAGATCCTGGAGGTCACGGACGACGGCGAGACGGCGGTCTGCAACCTGGGCTCCGTGAACCTCGGGGCGTTCGTGGACACGGCGAGCGGTGACATCGACTGGGAGCGGCTGGACGAGACCGTCCGCACCGCGGTCACCTTCCTCGACCGGGTCGTCGACATCAACTTCTACCCGACCGAGCAGGCGGGCCGTTCCAACGCCAAGTGGCGTCCCGTGGGCCTCGGTGCCATGGGTCTCCAGGACGTCCTCTTCAAGCTGCGGCTGCCCTTCGACTCCGCTGAGGCCAAGGCGCTCTCCACCCGGATCGCCGAGCGGATCATGCTCGCCGCCTACGAGGCCTCCGCCGACCTCGCCGAGCGCGGCGGCCCGCTGCCGGCCTGGGAGAAGACCCGTACGGCACAGGGTGTACTGCACCCCGACCACTACGGCGTCGAGTTCACCTGGCCGGAGCGCTGGGCGGCGCTGCGCGCGCGGATCGCGACGACCGGCCTGCGCAACAGCCTGCTGCTCGCCATCGCGCCCACCGCCACCATCGCGTCGATCGCCGGTGTCTACGAGTGCATCGAGCCGCAGGTCTCGAACCTCTTCAAGCGCGAGACGCTGTCCGGTGAGTTCCTCCAGGTCAACTCCTACCTGGTGCAGGAGCTCAAGGACCTCGGTGTCTGGGACGCCCGCACCCGGGAGGCGCTGCGCGACGCCAACGGCTCGGTGCAGGACTTCGCGTGGATCCCGGCGGACGTACGGGCGCTGTACCGCACGGCGTGGGAGATCCCGCAGCGCGGCCTGATCGACATGGCCGCGGCCCGCACCCCGTACCTGGACCAGGCCCAGTCCCTGAACCTGTTCCTGGAGACGCCGACCATCGGCAAGCTCTCCTCGATGTACGCGTACGCCTGGAAGTCGGGCCTGAAGACGACGTACTACCTGCGCTCGCGCCCGGCGACCCGGATCGCCCGCGCCGCGCAGGCCCAACCCACCGTTCCCGCCCAGCAGACGGCCCCCGAAGACGCGGTCGCCTGCTCCCTGGAAAACCCCGAGTCCTGCGAGGCCTGCCAGTAATGACCGCCCAGAACAAGGCTGTGACATCGAAAAACCTGCTCGACCCGGGCTTCGAGCTGACTCTCCGCCCGATGCGCTACCCGGACTTCTACGAGCGCTACCGGGACGCCATCAAGAACACCTGGACCGTCGAGGAGGTGGACCTCCACTCGGACGTCGCCGACCTCGCCAAGCTCAGCCCCTCCGAGCAGCACCTGATCGGCCGCCTCGTCGCCTTCTTCGCGACGGGTGACTCGATCGTGGCGAACAACCTGGTGCTGACGCTGTACAAGCACATCAACTCCCCCGAGGCGCGCCTCTACCTGAGCCGCCAGCTGTTCGAGGAGGCCGTGCACGTCCAGTTCTATCTGACGCTGCTGGACACCTATCTCCCCGACCCGGAGGACCGCACGGCCGCGTTCGCCGCGGTGGAGAACATCCCGTCCATCCGGGAGAAGGCCGAGTTCTGCTTCAAGTGGATGGACTCGGTGGAGAACCTGGACCGGCTGGAGTCCAAGGCCGACCGGCGCCGCTTCCTGCTCAACCTGATCTGCTTCGCCGCGTGCATCGAGGGCCTGTTCTTCTACGGCGCCTTCGCGTACGTCTACTGGTTCCGCAGCCGGGGTCTGCTGCACGGTCTCGCCACGGGCACCAACTGGGTGTTCCGTGACGAGACGATGCACATGAGCTTCGCGTTCGACGTGGTCGACACGGTCCGCAAGGAGGAGCCGGAGCTCTTCGACGACGAACTTGAGCAGCAGGTCACCGACATGCTGCGGGAGGCCGTCGAGGCGGAGCTGCAGTTCGCCCGTGACCTGTGCGGTGACGGCCTGCCCGGCATGAACACCGACTCGATGCGCCAGTACCTGGAGTGCGTCGCCGACCAGCGGCTCGGCCGCCTCGGCTTCGCTCCGGTGTACGGCTCGGAGAACCCGTTCTCCTTCATGGAGCTGCAGGGCGTTCAGGAGCTGACGAACTTCTTCGAGCGGCGCCCGTCCGCGTACCAGGTCGCGGTGGAGGGCACCGTCGACCTGGACGAGGACTTCTGAACCCGCTGAACCTTCTGGGTCTGCCACTCCCCGCGGTCCTCGTGGGCCTCCCTGATCTGCCGGTCGATGCGCCTGTCGCGCAGGACGCCGAGCACGGACGGGAGGGCCATGAGGACCAGGATGCCGAGGACCAGGACCATTCCGACGAGACCTTCGATCTGGTTTCCGTTCATGAACACCACTGTCGCGCCAAATGCTCCTTACCGTCAGTGGCAGCACTGCCACACACCCTCGAATTACTGCCAGGGGCGAGGCATACTGGCAGCATGCTGACGAACGTGGCCGCGGTGCTCCTGGACGGTGTGCACCCCTTCGATCTCGGGGTGGTCTGCGAGGTCTTCGGCCTCGACCGCTCCGACGAGGGGCTGCCGGTGTACGACTTCGCGGTGGTCTCGGCGGAGGGGCCGTCGCTCGGCACCCATGTGCCGGGCCTCACCGTCTCCACGCCGTACGGTCTGGACCGGCTGGAGGAGGCCGATCTGATCGCGGTGCCGGCCTCGGACTCCAATGTCGAGCGGAGCTACCCGCCCGAGCTGCTCGACGCGCTGCGCCGGGCGGTGGACCGGGGCGCCCGGGTGCTCAGCGTGTGTTCTGGCGTCTTCGTCCTTGGCGCCGCCGGACTGCTGGACGGGCGCCGGTGCGCCGTGCACTGGCGGCACGCTCAGCTGCTGGCCCGCCGTTTCCCGCACACCCGGGTCGAGCCGGACGTGCTGTACGTCGACGAGGACCCCGTGATCACCTCGGCCGGCACCGCGGCCGGTATCGACGCCTGTCTGCACATCGTCCGCAAGGAACAGGGCCCCGAGATCGCGAAGAAGATCGCCCGACGGATGGTGGTGCCCCCGCACCGGGACGGCGGCCAGGCCCAGTACATCGAGCGCCCGCTGCCGCAGGGCCCCTGCGACACGGTCGGCGAGGTGCTGGCCTGGATGGCGGAGCATCTCGACGAGGAGGTCACCGTCGAGCAGCTGGCCGCCCGCGCGCTGATGGCCCCGCGCACCTTCGCCCGCCGCTTCCAGCAGGAGACCGGCACCACGCCGTACCGCTGGATGCTGCGGCAACGGGTGCTGCTGGCCCAGGAGTTGCTGGAGGGGACCGACGAGACGATGGACGCCGTCGCGGGCCGCACCGGCTTCGGTACGGCGGCCGCGCTGCGGCACCAGTTCGTGAAGGAGCTGGGCACCACGCCGCACGCCTACCGGCGCGCGTTCCGGGGACCGGAGGCCGCCTGAACGCCTACCGGCGCGCGTTCCGGGGCCCGCAGGCCGCCTGAGCGCGCGCCGGTATCAGGAGTCATCCGCCGGTCGGCCGGTCACCAGGGCACGGGCGTGAGCAGCAGCCGCTGCGGCCGCAGGGTGATGCCCACCCGGGTGGCGTCATCGGACCCGGGGACCTGTTCGAAGCGGTACCTGGCGCACAACGCCGCAGTGATCAGGCTGAGTTGGGTCATGGAGAAGTGGTCGCTGGGGCACTTGCGGTTGCCGACACTGAAGGGGCTCATGGCGTACTTCGGCACTTCCCGGGCCCGCTCCGGAAGCCAGCGGTCCGGGTCGAAGTCGAGGTGCGCGTCGTACGAGTCGGCGTCGCGCTGGATGGCGTAGGGGCTGTAGACGATGTCGGCCCCCGCCGGAATGCGATAGCCGCCGAGCTCGGTGTCGGCCTTGGCACGCCGCGTCAATATCCATACGGCCGGCCGCAAACGCATCGCCTCGACGACGACATTGTTGGTGTGTGTGAGCTGCCGAACGTGCTCGAATCCAACCGGTCGACCTCCTGTCACGGATTCGACCTCGGCCCGTACCTTCTCGGCGTGTTCCGGGTGTTCGGCGAGGACCTGGAGCAGCCACATGATCGTGGAAGCGACAGTTTCGCTACCGGGGGTGAGTATCGCGACGACCTGGTCGTGGATCTCCTGTTCCCCGATCGGCTCGCCATTCTCGTCCTTCGCCGCCAGCAATGCTGTCAGCAAATCGTCCGGCTTTTGACCAGATGCCCGGCGCTCGGCGACGATCTCGTCGACGAGGAGATGCAAATCGGCCAGCGCCCGGTTGAATTCGCGGTTGGCCGGCAACGGCAGCCGGTACAGCGGGCCGAGTGGTACGACCATCCGCCGGTACATACCGCGGAAGACGCTCGCGAGGTCGACGCTCAGCCGCTCCGCGCGCTCGTCCATGTACTCGCCGCGCAGCAGGCAGCGGGCGGCGATGCGAACCGCGACCCGGAAGGACTCCGAGGTGCAGTCGACGGTGGAGCCGGGCTGCCAGCGCTCGGTCAGCGCGTGCGCCTCCTCCTCCATGATCGGCCCGTAGTCGGGGATCGCGGAGAGGTTGAACGCGGGCTGGATGGTGCGGCGCTGCCGGCGGTGGCGCGGGCCGTTGGCGGTGGCCACGCCCTCCTTGCCGAGCAGTCCCTCCAGGGACTCCCAGAGCGGGCCGGCGATGATGAAGTCCGGGTTGAGGGCGAGGGCCCCGGTGAGCGCCGGGGTGGTGACGGCGTACACCTCCTTGGGGCCGAGGCGCAGGCGCACCATGTCGCCGTCGGCGCGCAGCCGGGACATGAAGGCCAGCGGGTCACGGACCAGCTGCCAGCCGTGGCCGAGCATCGGCACACGACCGCCGGCCAGGGGAGGTTCGCGCAGTTCACCGTGTTCGGAAGCCTCCGCGGTCGCGGGCTTCACGGACTCGACGGTCATTTCTCACCTGCCGCTTCGTTGTTGACGTACGGGGGCGTGGACCGGTCGTCCCAGCTGTCGACCATGTATCGGCCGGATTCGTGGTGGAACCAGTAGACGGAACTGAACCAGTTCCGCATATTGGCGACACAGGCCAGGACCGCGGCACCGAGTTCTTTTCCGCGCACGGTGCCGTCGTCGAGCTGTTCGGCGAATCGATGAGCGGTCCGCTCGGCGACCAGGAATTCGCTGATGCATTCCTCGACGCGTCGCCCGACTTCTTCGACCGCCTTTTCCAGGCTCATTCCCTCGTGGGTGACGAAACTGATTCCAAGATTGTGCACCTCATCGCCCGCTATTTCCTTCGGCAACGAGCAGAGGTCGTTGTACCAGGCCGCGAATTCCTGGCTCAGCAGCGCCGGACGACGGTATGCGGGATTCTTGCGCACGGCGTCCGGGAGTTCGATCCCGGCGCTCGGCTCAAGGAGGTCCGTCCATATCCAGTGGGCGAAGGTGAGGCGCCGCAGGGCAAGGTATTCCTCGACCTCCGGGATGTATCCCGTGGTGCGGTTGCGGTACTCGCGGTCGTAGGCCTCGATCACCTCGTGGAAGTGCCGGGCGAACCGCTGGTTCCAGGTCCCCGGCAGGAACGAGTACAGCCGGGCGACACTGTCCGCGAACCCCGCGACCAGGGTGTCCGGGTGGTGCAGATGGTGCAGCGGGGCATCGAGGGCCGTGTGCAAACGGAACCTCAGCCGCCGCCAGTCGGCCGCCCGGCCGTGCACGACGTCACGGTCGTGCCGGTCGTCCCAGACGAAGAACCAGGCGCTGTAGTCGCATATCGCCTGGATCACCTCGTCGGACGCGCCCAGGTAGTACCCGGCCATCAGGTCGGTGTAGCAAAGGCCATCGGCATATTCCTGCACCTTGTCCGCCGGCATCAGCCGCTTTTCCAGCAGCCAGAGGCGGGTCTTCTCCTGGAGCTGTGGCCAATACGGATGCAGTTGCCGAGGAAACTCGGCCTCGATCACGGACAGGGCGAGTTGTGGTGGAACCGCGATCGCCGTCGGCGTCGATGTGGTGCTGTGTGAGAAAGCGTGCACGAACATACCCCTCTCAGCCGCCAGGTGCGCACACCCCTCCCGCTGTGCCGGGCGTGCGCCGTTGCGTATCCCCGCACTTCCCATTCAGCACCACAACTGACCGGTCTGGGAACGGATTTGCTCCATTCACTACCCCACGATGCCTCGAATCTCCCCTTGTGTGACTGATTAGGGATCGCTAGGGGCGCACAAAGGATCGAATGTACGACGGACAGGCGAACGAGTCTGACCGGACATGACGAACGCCCGGCCGGGGGCGATCCCGGCCAGGCGTCACAACCGTCCTTGTCCGTCTCAGTCGTTGGCGACCACGGGGTAGCGGGGCTCGTTCTCGGCCATCTGCCGCAGGGCGTCCTTGCGCTCACGCTTGGAGAGCCGGTCGATGTACAGGTACCCGTACAGGTGATCGGTCTCGTGCTGCAAACACCGAGCGAAGTAGCCGGTGCCGCGCACCTTGATCGGGTTGCCCTGCTCGTCCTGGCCGGTGACCTCGGCGTAGTCGGGCCGGGCCAGCGGTGCGTAGGCGGTGGGCACCGACAGGCAGCCCTCGTTGCTGTCGTCCAGCCGCCGCTTGTCCGCCGGCAGGTCGACCAGCTTCGGGTTGCACACCACACCCACGTGCCGGGCGCCCTCGTCGTCCTGGCAGTCGTAGACGAAGACCTTCAGGTCGACGCCGATCTGGTTGGCGGCGAGGCCGACGCCCTCGGCGGTCCGCTGGCTGGCGAACATGTCGGCGACCAGCTGCGCCAGCTCGTCCCCGAACTCGGTGACGTCCTTGCACTCCTTGTGCAGCACCGGGTTCCCGACGACGGTGATGGGCCGCGAGGTCCCCCGCGCACGCCAGGCGTTCTCGCGCTCCTCGGTCCCCTCGGTGTCGACGACGAACCCGTCGTCGTCCACGGGGAGCACGCCCACGTGCTGCTGATCGGTGTCCTGCTGCGCCATGACCGACGTAAGCCTTCCTAGGTAAAACAGGGGGAGATGTTGCTGATACAGGGTACGTGGATCCGCCCTGCCAGGGGCGCGCCCCAAAGGGGCGCGGGGCTGTATCCGATATGCGGCTACCGCCGCGTGGGCGCGACCACCCCACCCAGCCGCACCCGAAACACGGCCTTCAGCAGACCTCTTCCAGATCCCGCCAATCCCTGGAATCAGGGCTGTCCGCGACCCACCCGTCCAGCAACCCCCGCACCAGCGCAGCCGGCGCAGCCACCCCGCACTCCCGCTCCGGCACCCACAGCTGCCCGTCCGTCCGATGCCCCAGCGGCCCCGGGTGCCCCGGCTCACTGTGATCGTGGGGGTCCAGATGCACCCCGTCGCCCTCGTCGGACGGCATCCGTGACTCGGAGCACATCCGGCACAGCAGCCGCACCGAGGAGGACCAGTCCTCCGCCGCGAACCCGGCGTCCCCGGCCAGCTGCTCCA
Organism: Streptomyces sp. NPDC007157; assembly: GCF_040634235.1. Taxonomy (NCBI): domain Bacteria; kingdom Bacillati; phylum Actinomycetota; class Actinomycetes; order Kitasatosporales; family Streptomycetaceae; genus Streptomyces; species Streptomyces sp. NPDC007157. The sequence goes on along the minus strand of NZ_JBEYFE010000002.1, from coordinate 361,972 downwards.
GCGCGTCCCGGTCCACCTCCGTCGCCGCCTCCAGCAGCACCACCCAGGTCGGCACCGGCGACGGCGCCCACAGCTCGATCTCGTCGAAGACGGGGTACGCGTGCCCGGTCGCCGTGGTCCGCTCACCGTGCGGCACCCCGTCGTGCAGCACTACCTCGCCCCAGCGCCGCCCGGACGACGGCAGCGGAATGGACTGCACCTCGATGCGGGCGGGGTCCAGCCGCCGCCCCCACACCACCTCGGCCTCCCCCTCCGGGGACAGCCGTACGGCGGCGCTGCCCAGGTCCATCCCGTCCGGCTCGCCGGAGGCGGTGGCACCGCCGGGCACCCGCAGCCCGTACGCCTGCCAGGCCCGCCGGGCCAGCGGCCAGTCCTGCAGCGCGGTCGCGGCGATCCCCACGTTCCACCAGTCGGGCGCCCCGGTCTCCCGGTCGAGAAGGGCCACCGCCCGCAGTCCGGCGGCCCGCGCCTGCTCCCAGTCGTGCCGGAACTTGTGCAGCAGGGCGAGGTTGAACCAGGACTCGGACAACCAGGGTTCCAGGTCGGCAGCGCGTGTCAGCAGTTCGCCCGCGTCCTCGTACCGGCCGTCACCGATCAGCGTGAACGCACGGTCGGTGGCCTGCCGCCAGGAGGCGGAGGGCCGGTGCCGTCCCTTGCCGAAGATCCTCACGATTCCCGCCTGCCAGTTCCATTTCCGCACAGTGGGCTGGCTTGTGCCCCCGGACATCACCCTCTCCCTCGCATCCAACCACGTACGACGGGAGGGCCGCTCATTACCCATGGGTTACCCAGCCGCGCGCAGGGTCAGACAGTCTCTGGAGAGCACGCGCGCCAGGGACTCCACGACCTCGGGAGCGTAGTCCCCGGCGGTGGCCAGCCGTAACTCCTCCAGCGCGGTCAGCGGCCCGCCGGGCCCGGAGTCCCGGGTCTTCTCCTCGTACGCGTTGACGACCCGCACGATCCGCGCGGCGAGCGGCTGCTCCCGGTACGGGTCGGCCTGGCGCTCCACGACCACGGCGACCGCCGCGTGCACCCCGGTCTGCCGTACGACGGCCCCGCCGAGCAGGGCTATCCGGCGCTGTTCCGCCGGCGGCAGGGCGGCCGTGGCCCCGGCCGGCACCGGGTCGACCAGGCTCAGCTGGCCGATGTCGTGCATCAGCGCCGCGTACTCCAGCACGGTCAGCTCCGCTCCGGACAACCCCAGGTCCCGCCCGACGGCCTGGCTCAGCGTGGCGACCCGGCGGGCGTGTCCGGCCGGGGTGTACCCCGCTATCTCGGTGGCGCGGGCGAGGGAGGCGATGGTCTGCCGGTAGGTGGCCCGGACGGCCGCGTACCGGCGCAGGGACAGCTGGGTGAGCAGGAGGGGCAGGCAGAAGACGGGCAGCGCCCAGAGGCCGACGACGGCGACGGCCAGCGCCATCACCGCGCCGGTGGCGCAGACCGCGGACCCGATGCCGAGCAGTCCGCGCAGCTCGTCCCGCAGCAGCGGCCCGAACGGCCATCCGGTGCGGGAGTGTGCCTGCGCGGCGGCGAGCACGGCGTCGCACAGCGCGGTCAGCACCAGCAGCGCGACCACCAGCAGCGCGTACGCCGGTCCGCCCCACTGCTCCAACACGCCCCGGCTGTAGAGGGGTTGGAAGCAGACGGCGGCGAAGCCGACGGTGAGCACCCGGCGGGCGAGCCGGTCGAGGGTGGGCCGGCGCCCGTCGGCTATGTGGGGCACGCTGCCGAGCAGCGAGGCCGCGCAGACGACGGTGACGACCTGAAAGGCCCCGTCGTGCGTGGCGGCCCCGCCATCGGCACCGAGCAGGGCGTAGGCGAGCCCTCCGGCGGCCGCGAGTGGAGCGGCCTCACGTGTCTCGGTCCCGGTCCGCCGGCTGAGCTCGCCGACGGCGACGAGCCCCCCGAAGGCGAGCGCGATCTCCCGGTCGGCGAGTCCTGCCCAGAGCGTGCCGCCGAAACAGCCGAGGCCGAGAAGCAGCGCGGCGCCCCGGATGCCCCAGAGGACGCCGGGAGGACGGAACCCGGGTCCACGGGTCCCACCGGCAGTCCCGGCTCCGGCGCCCCGGAACCCGGCCGAGCCACCGGGCCCACGCCCTCGGCCGGCGGCCCCGGACGACCCGTCCTGCGTGGGCCCCGGAGTCGCGGCGGCAGCGTCCGGGGCCCGGCCCCGGGCGGGCGACGGGTCGCCGGACGTCATGGGGTGCCCCGGCCCACGCTCTGGGCCTCGCTTCTCGGGCGGCTGGGAACCGGTGGGTCGGGTGGGACGTCGTCGGCGGTCACCGCGGGGTGCCAGCCCTGGCGGGCCAACGCTCGGATCAGGGCGTCGACGGCCCGCGCGTCGAACTGCCGGCCGGCGCAGCGTCGGAGCTCCTGCACCGCCGCCGCCACCGGCCGGGCCCGGCTGTAGGAGCGCGTCGAGGTCATCGCGTCGAACGCGTCGGCGACGGCCACCACGCGCGCGGGCTCGGGGATCTGACTGCCGACCAGACCATAGGGGTAGCCGCTGCCGTCGATGCGCTCGTGGTGGTGGAGGATCGCCGCGCGGGCCTCGCCGAGGAAGGAGATCCCGCGCACCATCTCGTGGCCGTACTCGGGATGGAGCTCGATGATCCGCCGTTCGTCCGGGGTGAGCGGCCCGTCCTTGCGCAGCAGCCGGGTCGGGACGCCCAGTTTCCCCACGTCGTGCAGGATCCCGGCGAAGCGGAGCACCTCCACCCGCTCGTCGTCCATGCCCAGCTCGCGCGCGATCATCACGGAGGCCTGTCCGACCCGCTCGCTGTGCCCGCGGGTGTAGCCGTCCTTGATGTCGACGGCCTGCACGAGCGCGCGGATGGTGGCCTGGTGGGCGGCCCGTTCCCGGTGGTACTGGGCGAACGCCCACCAGGACACGCACATCGGCAGCAGGACGAGCAGCGCCGCGACGGGACCGAAGGGGCTGCGCCAGAGCACGGCCATCATCAGCCCGGCGAGCCCGTGCGCCCCGATCGGCGCGAGGGAGCGGGAGAGCAGCCCCCGCCAGGCACGCCGTACCGGGACGCGCTCGGCCAGGGCGAGGATCCCACCGTCCAGCACTGCGAGAACCCCGCAGAACGCGAGGACCGCCGCCGCACACGGCAGCAGCGCGTACGGGAAGTCGCAGCCGACGACGGAGTCCCGGCCGCCCAGGGCCCAGTGGACCCGCCCCGCGCCCCACACGGCGAGCGCCAGTTCGGCGGCCCGCCAGATCCGCCGTAGCGCCTGCGGCCGCTGCTCGACGTACGAGAGCAGCGCACCCGGCAGCGGTACCAGCGCGGCGGCCGGCGGTGGCAGCAGGAAGGCACCGGCGAGCAGCACCGGGTAGAAGGTGCCGCCGAGCCGCCGTCGTACGACGTGCTCGCAGACCGCGTACAGCGCGGCCAGCAGGGCCACCGCCCACCAGGGTGTACGCAGGGCGGGCAGTGGCAGCAGACAGCACAGGGCGCAGAGGGCGACACAGGTCACGTACGCGCGCACCCGTGCCGGAACCGCCTCCATCTCGCCCCTCCCCCGACCATGCCTGTCCAGGCTCCGGAGCCTAGGCGGGAGCCGGCGGGTCCGGGGGTTATGACCGGAGGATTAGCACATTCGGGTGACGGACCACCGGGGGCGGCACCGCCCGGCGAAAGGCGCTCAGCTCTCCTGCGGGGCGACCGGAGAGGCCTGCGTGACCGATGTGGTCTGGGTGGCCGTGACGTCGTGCTCCGGGACGGCCTGGCCGGAGCGGATCAGGTCCAGCCGCCCCAGCACCTTGGCCCGCAGGTCACTGGGCACGTCGTCATGGCCGCAGCACCGCTTGACCAGCTTCTTCACGGCCTGCTCCAGCCCGTACTTCTCCAGGCAGGGCGAGCACTCGTCGAAGTGCTGCTTGAACTTGACGCGATCGACGTCCGGCATCTCACTGTCGAGGAACTCGTACAGATGATCGAGTACCTCGCCGCAGTCCGTCTCGTGCGGCTCTCCGCAGCTCATGAGCCCGAGCCTTTCGCTTCGTTCGACTCCCCGGCGCCGGCCGGGACGAGCCCGCGCTCACGCGCGTAGTCCTCCAGCATGCCGCGCAGTTGACGGCGGCCCCGGTGCAGCCGGGACATCACCGTACCGATGGGTGTCCCCATGATGTCCGCGATCTCCTTGTACGCAAAGCCCTCTACGTCGGCAAGGTAGACGGCGATGCGGAATTCCTCGGGGATCGCCTGCAGCGCCGACTTCACGTCCGAGTCGGGCAGGTGGTCGAGCGCCTGCGACTCCGCGGAGCGCAGACCGGTCGACATGTGCGACTCGGCGCGGGCGAGCTGCCAGTCCTCGATCTCCTCGGCGGCGGAGCGCTGGGGTTCGCGCTGCTTCTTGCGGTACGAGTTGATGAAGGTGTTGGTGAGAATGCGGTAAAGCCAGGCCTTGAGGTTGGTGCCCTCACGGAACTGGTGGAAGGACGCGTACGCCTTGGCGTAGGTCTCCTGCACCAGGTCCTCGGCATCGGCCGGGTTGCGGGTCATCCGCAGCGCGGCCGAGTACATCTGGTCGAGGAATTCCAGCGCGTCCCGCTCGAAGCGCGCGGTGCGCTCCGAGGTCGACTCCGCGCTCGTGCCCCGGCCCTCGGGCAGCTCCGCCTGGCCGTTGTCGGTCCCTGCGTCGGTCCCAGTGACCGGACCCACCTCCTCAAGATCCAGGGCAGGACCGAAACCGATCCCACTCGACTCGGAGGATAGAACACGACCCGTGCCTGCCGCCGCTCGAATAGGAGCGGTCTTGGCCGCGTGCAGCACTGTCCAGTCCAGGTCAGCGCTGCTGTTGCGGCTCGGGCAGATGGTCGAACCCATGCGGCGGACTTCCTCTCCTTCGGCGTCGGCGCTGGTGCCCCAGCACTTCTGGTGGCTTAAACATGGGTCCGCCGCGCAACATTCCCGGGCGTCACTCGAGGATCGTGATCCATGCGGTGACGGCGTCCGTGATGATGGTCACTGCCCGTTCCGGCTTGATGTCTGCCCTTTTGGGCACCGCGAACCCGTGGTCGGCGCCCGGCACCTCGACCAGTCGGTAGTCGCCCTCCGGGAACTCGGCCGGCTTCCCGAACGGGTCGTTCCCGCCCTGGACGACGAGCGTGGGCACCCCGGCTCCCAGCAGTTCCCCGGCCCGCGACTTCTCCGGGCGGCCCGGCGGGTGCAGCGGGAAGCCGAGCGCGAGGACGGCGGCCGCGCCCAGCTCCGTGGCGGTACGGCAGGCGACCCGGGCTCCGGCGCTGCGGCCACCGGACACCACCGGCAGCCCCGGCGCGGCGAGCGCCGGCCACACGCCCCGCCAGCCCACGTCGAGCGTCTTCGGCGCCGGGGCGACCTTCTTGCCGGCGACCCGCCAGGGCTGCTCGACGAGCGCGACGGTCACACCGTGCTCCGGCAGTACCGCGGCGAGCGCCTGGAGGTCGCGGGCCTCGATGCCGCCGCCCGCCCCATGGCTCACGGCGAGCACCAGCCGGGCCTTCGCCGCCTCGTGCCAGGTGATGCGGGCGTCCCCCGCCTCCGTACCGACGATCTTCGAAGTGGTCACGCCAGAAGGCTAGAAGAGCGGAGGGCCGCAGGGGCTGGAGCGCAAGGCCGCAGGGGCTAGAAGAGTGTGCTCTCCTCCGGTGCCTCCAGCTCGGTCAGCAGTTCCGGGCCGTTGTTGCGGACGTTGCTGACGGCCGTGGCGACCGGGTAGGCCCGCATCAGGCCCTCCGGCGGCGGGGCGAGCAGCGAGCGCAGTTCCTCGACGTCCGTGCGGGCCGGGTCGAGCCAGGCGTCCCAGCGGTCCGGGGTGAGCATCAGCGGCATCCGGGGGTGGATGTCGAACAGCGACCGCGGGCCCTCGGCGGGCGCCACCGCCAGCGGCGAGGTCTCCGCCTCCGTGGTGATCACCGAGCAGGTCACCCACCAGGCCAGCGGATGCTCGTCGGGAAGCGTCCGGTCCCGCCAGAACTCGTACAGCCCGGCCATGGCGAACACCGAGCCGTCGGCGGGGAGCACGAAGTACGGCTGCTTGCGCGGCCGTTTCTTCCTGCCCTCGACCTCCAGCTCCCGCTCCTCCTCGGCGGTGACCCACTCGTAGTAGCCGTCGGCCGGCAGGATGCAGCGGCGGGCGGCGAAGGCGCGGCGGTACGACGGCTTCTCGTGCACGGTCTCGGCACGCGCGTTGATCATCCGGGCGCCGCCCTCGGGCGACTTGGCCCAGGACGGCACCAACCCCCACTTGAGCCTGCGCAGCTGACGCACCGGCCGCTTGTCGTCCGCTTCCTTCAGGGGCCGGTCCAGAACCGCGTAGACCTCCTTGGTGGGGGCCACGTTGTAGTCGGGCTCCAGGGTTTCCTCGGGCTCCCACTTCTCGACCTCGAAGATTCCGGCCAGGTCCTCGGGCCCACGACTCGACGCGTACCGTCCGCACATCTTCACAACCCTACATTTCACTCCCAGGGCTGAAGCCGGGACGGCGGAATCAGCGCCGGGCCATCCGGGACAGGGCACGCACCTCTGGCATATGTGCTGGTCAATAGCTCAAGCCGATAGGCAGATCAGGCAAACATCCGCAAGTAGTGCAAAATTCTATTACTTCCTTCCTTCCGGGCGTCTTGCTAAGTTTTTCAAGGCTTCGGATGGCTTTTCCGGACATTCAGCGGTGATACCTCTCCCGCACCCCTCTCCTCCCCGCCCTCGGCCGGCGGCAGGCCGTGGGCTGCCGCGGCACGGCGCACAGCACTCAGCACTCAGCACTCAGCACTCAGCACTCAGCACTCAGCACTCAGCACTCAGCACCAGGAAGGATTCCTGTGGGAACCATCGACACCATCAAGGACTTCTACGGCGACGTCGCCGACGACTGGAAGAAGGCCTGGGACGACCTGCTCGACCGGGACGACGATGACGATCTGCCCTTCGGACTGCCCGCGCACGCCTTAGCGGCCATGCCCGGGGACACGCTGCGCACGCTCACGGCCATGTCCCTGCTCAAGGACGACGACGACAAGAAGAAGAACAAGAACAAGAACCGCAATCTCGCGGCCCTCGCCCTGCTGTCCGGCGGAGCCGGCGGGATCGGCGGGATCGGCGGGCTGGGCGGGTTGACCGGGCCGGGCGGGATCGGTGGTGCCGCCGCCGTCCAGCAGCCCGTCGCCGGCCTCACCGGGATCGTCGGCGCCCCGTCGGCGGCGGCCGGGGAGCTGACCCAGCAGCTGGGCGCGCTCCCCCAGCAACTCGCGGCGCTGCCCCAGCAGATCCAGCAACTGTCCGACGTGGTCGGCCTGTTGATGGACGCGCTGAAGGCGGTGGAGCCGCTGCTCGGCGCGGCCGGAGCCATCGGAGCGGTCACCAAGAGCGTGCCCAGGAAGGCGTAGAGCCGCCCGGCTCACCCCCCGCGCACGCCCCGCCCGCCGGCGTGCCGAGACGGACCCGCACTCCGTCGCGGTACGCGCGCCACCGGAAGGAACCCCGTTCATGGCCCCGCGCACCGGCAGCCGGATGCGGACGGTAGCCGCCGTACTGAGACAGGTCGTCGGTGAGACCAGGGCGGCCCCGCCCTCCGCCGCCCCGGACGAGCGGGAGCGGCGGCGGGCCCGGGCCGTGCGCGGCGCCCTGGAGAGCCTGGGGCCCTTCTACGTGAAGATCGGTCAGATGCTGTCCACCCGGCCCGACATGGTCTCCCCGATCATGATCGAGGAGCTGCAGAACCTGCACGACGAGGTGGACGTCCAGCCGTTCTCCGAACTCGAACCCGTCCTGGAGCAGAACCTCGGCCCGGACTGGAAGCGGTACTTCGACGACATCGATGTCGAGCGCCCGCTCGGCGCCGCCTCCCTGGCCCAGGTGCACCGGGTCACCCTGGCCGACGGCCGGCCAGGGGTGATCAAGGTGCAGCGGCCCGGAATCCGGGAGACCGTGCTGACGGACATGGCGCTGCTGCGCCAGGCCGCCCGGCTGACCGCCCGGGTGGCCCCGCGGTTCAGCACGGTCGTGGATGTCGAGTCCATGCTCGGCGGGGTCTTCGACGCCATGGAGCCGGAACTCGACTTCACCAAGGAGGCCGCGAACATGGACCGGGCGCGCGAGGCGCTGCGCGGCTTCTCGCGGCTGTCCGTGCCCGGCGTCCTGGCCGCCACCCCCGGGGTCCTGGTGCAGTCCATGGCCCCGGGGGTCTCCGTGCGCAAGGCGGACCCGGCCTCGCTGCGCGACCGCGACCGGCTCGGCGTCAGCCGCGAACTGATCGCGTTCATGTACCGCAGCTACTTCATCGAGCGCATCTACCACGCCGATCCGCACGCCGGGAACGTCTTCGTGACCGACGAGGGGGAGGCGACGCTGATCGACTGGGGCATGATCGGCCGGATCGACCAGCGCACCAGCATGCGGCTGCTGCTGGTGCTCATGGCCGTCGCCCAGAACGACGGGCACGGCCTGGCCAAGGCCTGGGTGGAGATGGGCCGCACCACACCGTGGTCGGACATCCCCGGGTTCTCCCAGGACATGGCGGCGCTCGTGCCGAAGATCGCGACGGCCTCCCTGGACGAGCTGAACTTCGGCATCACACTCACCAGCGTCCTGGAGAAGTCCACCCGCCGGGGCATCGCCTCCTGCCCGGCGGTCTCACTGCTCGGCAAGTCCTTCGCCAACCTGGAGGGCTCGGTGCGCTGTCTGGCACCCGAGCTGGCGCTGGTCGACGTCTTCCAGCGCGAGGTCCCGCGCATCGTCCTGCACATGGTGCGCGAGACCGCCTCCCCGCAGCAGTCGGCACGGCGTCTCCTGGAGGCCACCCTCACCCAGGCCGGGGCCGCCGAACAACTCCGCGCGCTCAACGACGACATCGCCGACCGCACCCTCAGGGTGCAGTTCAGCGAGGTCGTGCCGACCCGGTCCCAGGGCGGCAGATCCGGCCCGAACGTGGCGCTCGCCCTCGGTGCCCTCGCCCTCTACCTGGACCACCGGCGGCGCCGGGCTTGAGTGCCCGCCGCCGTCTCTCCCACCCGTCCGTTTCGGGTGGCGTGACCCGTCACCCGTGAACCGAAGGTCTCTGTCTGCCCGTGTGTGTCACAACAGCACCCTCGTGGTTCCCGCACGCCCTGCCGGGCGCGTCCCGGCCGTCCCCTCCCCGCGTCCGGTTCTTCTGCATCCCCCACGGCGGCGCCGGCGGCTCGGTGTTCCGCCCCTGGCAGCACCTGCTCGGCCCCGGCACCGAGGTCGTCCCCGTCCAGTTGCCGGGGCGCGAGATCCGTATGACGGAACCCGCCGAGACATCGGTCGTGCGGCTCGCGGAGAAACTCGCGGCCCCGCTCGCCCGCCGGGCCGAAGGGCTGCCGTACGTCCTGTTCGGCCACAGCATGGGCGCCCTGCTCGCCTATGAACTCGCCCGCACCCTGCAGGACTCCGGCCGGCCACCGGCCGCGCTGGTCGTCTCCGGCAGCGTGCCGCCCCACCTCCCGCGCTCCACCCCCGCCATGCACCCGCTCCCGGACCGCGAGTTCGTGGCCGGGCTGCGGCGACTCGGCGGCATCCCGCCGGAGTTGCTGGCCGACGAGGAGTGGCTCGCGCTCGTCCTGCCCCAGCTGCGCGCGGACTTCGAGGCCGCCGAGACCTACCGTGCCGCAGCGGTGCTGCGGCCCGGTATCCCGCTGATCGCCCTCGGCGGGTCCGACGACCCCGCCGCCGCACCCGCCGAGGTCGAGCGCTGGCGCGACCTCGGCACCGACGTCAGGGTCCGGGTCTTCGCCGGCGACCACTTCTTCGTCTTCGCCGCCGCCCCGCAGGTCCTGACCTTCGTGGCCGGGGAGCTGGCGTGGTAGGCCCGGCCGGCAAGGGCCGGTACGGCGTCGACGCGCCCGGCTGGCTGATCGGGCTGGGCGGCTCGGTGGTCCTGCCGCTGGTGGCGGTCGCCGCGGGGGCGCCCCGCTGGCTGCTGCGGATCCCGGCGGTGACGGCCGCCCCGGCCGGGCTGTTCCTGCACGCCAGCGTGCGCGGGAAGTTCCTGGTGTGGGAGGAGCTCCTCGACGGACTCCGGCTGCGCGGCGACGAACAGGTCCTGGACCTGGGCTGCGGGCGCGGCGCGGTGCTGACCGCGGTGGCCCGCCGGGTGCCGGGGGGCCGGGTCACCGGCGTCGACCTGTGGCGCTCCGTCGACCAGTCCGGCAACCGCGCCGGGACCACGCTGGCGAACGCCGGCCGGGAGCGGGTCGCCGACCGGATCGACCTGGTCACCGCCGACATGCGTCGACTCCCCTTCGAGGACGACCGGTTCGACCTCGTGGTGTCCAGCATGGCCCTGCACAACATCACCGACGCGCGGGGCCGCGGGGAGGCGGTGCGTGAGGCGTACCGGGTGCTGCGGCCGGGCGGACGGCTGCTCGTCGTCGACATCCTCCACACCGGCCAGTACCGCGACCTGCTGCTCGCCGCCGGCGCCCGGGACGTCACCTGTGCCGACGTCGGCCACCGGATGTGGTGGAGCGGACCGTGGGTGCCCACCCGGTGGGTGCGGGCGGAGAAGCCCGGGCGCCCCGATGCCTCGGAGCGTCCCGAACCCTCAACGGAAACCGGAGGACCAGCATGAACGCCCCCCTCACGACCGTCCCGCGCAGTCTCGTCGACCTGGTGCGCACTCGCGCCGTGGAGCGGCCCGACCGGCCGGCGTACGTCTTTCTCGACAGCCACGGCACGGCGGAGTCCACCCTCACCTACGCCGAGTTGGACCGCCGCGCCCGCCAGGTGGCGGCGGCCTTACAGGCGAGCTGCTCCCCGGGGGACCGGGCTCTCATCCTGCATCCGCCGGGCACCGCCTACCTGACCGCGTTCTTCGGCTGCCTGTACGCCGGGCTGGTCGCCGTGCCGTCGTATCCGCCGCATGCCCGCAACGCGGCGCGGCTGCGGGCGATCGCCGCGGACGCGACGCCCGCCGCCGTGCTCGCCGGTGACCGGGGCACGGCCACCGCACGGCAGCACCTGAGCGAAGTGGGGTCCGTCGCCTGGCTGTCCGGCGCCGCCCCGACCGCCGACCCCGACGCCTGGACGGACCCGGGCGCCGGGCGGGAGGACCTCGCCTTCCTGCAGTACACCTCGGGCAGCACCGCGGTGCCCAAGGGCGTGATGGTCTCGCACGGCAATCTGCTGCACAACTCCGCCCAGATCCAGCGGCGGCTGCGGACCACCGAGGACTCCCGCGTGGTCAGCTGGCTGCCGCCGTTCCACGACATGGGGCTCATCGGCGGCATCCTCCAGCCGCTGTTCGCCGGCTGCCCAGGGGTACTGATGGCGCCGGGCACCTTCGTCCTGGACCCCGTGCAGTGGCTGCGCGCGGTCTCCGTGCACGGCGGCACGGTGTCCGCCGTACCGCCGTTCGCCCTGGACCTGTGTGTCGAGCGCGTCGACCCCGCCGCCGGGGCGCCGTTCGACCTGGCCGGTCTGGAGGCGGTGGTGGTCGGCGCGGAGCCGGTGCCGGCCGCGACCCTCGACCGGTTCGCCGCGCACTTCGCCCCCTGGGGGATGCGCCGGGAGGCGCTGCGGCCCAGTTTCGGGCTGGCGGAGGCCACCCTGATGGTGTCGTGCGGGGAGCACCTCACCGACGCGGCCGCCGTCACCCTGGACGCCGCCGCGCTGGAGGCGCACCGGGTGGTGCCCGGCAGCGCGGGGCAGCGCCGGACCGTCGTGGGGTGCGGCGGTGCCGTCGACGGACAGCGGCTGCTCGTCGTCGATCCGGCCGAGGGGACGCCGTGCCGACCCGGGCAGGTCGGGGAGATCTGGGTCGGCGGTCCCAACGTGGCGCAGGGGTACTGGAACCGGCCGACGGAGAGCGCGGCCGTCTTCGGCGCCCGTACGGCGAGCGGCGAGGGCCCCTTCCTGCGCACCGGCGACCTCGGTTTCCTGCGGGACGGCGAGCTGTACGTCACCGGGCGCAGCAAGGACCTGATCATCGTGCGCGGCCGCAATCTCTATCCGCAGGACATCGAGCGCTGCGCGGAGGGCGCCCATCCGGCGCTGCGGCCCAACGCCACGGCCGCCGTCGGCATCGACGACGGGGACGGTGCGGAGCGGCTGGTCGTGGTCGCGGAGGTGCGGCGGGGGGTGGCCGCGCCGCCCGCGGCCGAGGTGGCGGGTGCGGTCGCGCGGGCGATCACCGCGGAGTTCGACGTGCGGTTGCACCGGCTCGTCCTGGTCCGCGCCTCGACCGTGCCGAAGACGTCCAGCGGGAAGATCCGCCGTCGGGCCACCCGGGCGGCGTTCGTCGCCGGGTCGCTCAGCGTGGTGGGCGAGTGGGCCGACGGCGCGTCCGTGGAGGACTACGACGGGGCGTCCGTGGAGGGCTGTCTGACCGACCTCGTCGCCTCGCTCGCCCCCGCCTCCGGGCGGCGGCCCGGGCCCGAGGACTCGCTGCCGGGGCTCGGCCTGGACTCACTGGCCATGCTGCGGCTCGCGGGACGGATCGAGCGGGACCTCGGAATCGCCCTCTCCGAGGACGTGCTCTACGACGCCCGGACCATCGCCGAGCTCGCGGCGGCCGTCGCAGAACACCCCCGGTCCTCGTCGGCACCGGCACCGACCTCGGCTCCGGCTCCAGCTCCGACCCCGACCTCGGCTCCGCTCCTGGCCCCGGCTCCGGCTCCGACCCCGCCGGACCACCCACACGCCCCCTTCCCCCAGACCGACACCCAGCAGGCCTACTGCCTGGGCCGCACCGGCACCTTCGAGCTGGGCAACGTCTCCACCCACGTGTACGTGGAGTTCGACGCGCCCGACCTCGACCTGCCCCGATTCGAGCACGCCTGGCGGCGGGTGATCGACCGGCACGAGATGCTGCGCGCGGTCATGCTGCCCGACCGCAACGAGCAGCGGATCCTGCCCGAGGTGCCGCCCTACGAGATCCGGGTGACCGATCTGCGCGGGCGGGAGAAGGACGCGGCCGAGGCCGGGCTGGCGGCCGTGCGGGAGCGCCTGTCGCACGAGGTGCGGCCCGCCGACCGGTGGCCGCTGTTCGAGGTGGCCGCCACCCGGCTGGACGACGGCCTGCGCATCCATCTCAGCGTGGACTCGCTGATCGCCGACTTCTCCTCCGGCCGGCTGCTCTTCGACGACCTCTCCCGCTTCTACTGCGAGCCCGACGCCCAACCGCCCGCCCCCGCCCGCTCGTTCCGCGACCACGTACACGCCGAGACCCGGCGCAGGGACACCCCCGAGTACCGGCGCGCCTACGACTACTGGTGGCGCCGGCTGCCCGAACTGCCCCCGGCGCCGCAGCTGCCGGCCCGGGCCGCGGCCGTGGACGTACCGCGCTTCGCGCGCCGGGACACCGTGCTGTCCGCCGGGACCTGGCAGGACCTCAAGGAGCGCGCGGGCCGGGCCGGGCTGACCCCGAGCGCCCTGCTGCTCGCGGTGTACGCGGAGGTACTGGCCGTCTGGAGCAACAGCCGCCACTTCACGCTCAACGTGCCGCGCCTGACCCGTCCGGTGCGCGACCCGTCGTACGACGAGGTGCTCGGCCAGTTCGCCTCCTTCACACTCCTGGAGGTCGACCACCGAGGTGCCGAGACCTTCCTGGAACGGGCCCGTCAGGTGCAGCGGCGACTCCGGGACGATCTGCGGCACGCGGCCGTCACCGGGGTGGAGGTGCTGCGCGAGCTGATGCGCCTGCAGGGCGGCTACGACCGGGCGCTGATGCCGGTGGTGATGACGAGCAACCTCGCCTTCGCGGCCACGGAGCGCACCCCGCTGGAACGGCTGCTCACCCCGGTGTTCACCATCTCCCAGACGCCGCAGGTCACCCTGGACTGCCAGGCCCATGAGCAGGAGGGCGCGCTGCTGCTGAACTGGGACTCGGTCGACGCGCTGTTCCCGGACGGGTTGGTCGACGCCATGTTCGACGCCCAGACGGCCCTGCTGCACCGGCTCGCCACCGACGTGGACGCCTGGATCCGGCCGGCACCGCTCGCCCTGCCGGAACACACCCACGCCGGCCCCGAACGCCCCGTCCCCGACCTCCAGGTGCAGCAACTGTTCGAACGGCAGGCCGCGCTCCGCCCCGACGCCCCCGCCGTGATCGCCCCGGACCGGACCCTGTCGTACGCCCAGCTCGCCGACGCCTCCCGGCAGGTGGCCCGCTGGCTGCACGCGCGCGGCGCCCGGCCCGGACAGCTCGTCGCCATCGTCATGGAGAAGGGCTGGGAACAGGTCGTCGCGGCCTACGGCGTGCTGTTCTCGGGTGCCGCCTATCTGCCCGTCGACCCGGACCTGCCCGCCCTGCGCGTGCGGCAGCTGCTCGACCGGGGCGAGGTGGCGCTCGTCCTCACCCAGTCGCACCTCGACGTGGACCCGGAGGGGCGCCCGCGGCTCTGCGTCGACCGGCCGCTGCCCGCCGTCGCCGACACCCCGCTGCCGGCGCCCGGCAGCCCGGACGACCTCGTCTACACGATGTTCACGTCCGGATCGACGGGCGAACCGAAGGGCGTGATGGTCCCGCACCGGGCGCTGGTCAACTGCCTGGTGCAGACGATCGAGACCTACCGGGTCACCGAGGCGGACCGCTGCCTCGCCGTAACCGCGCTCCACCACGACCTGTCGGCCTTCGACCTCTTCGGGCTGCTGGGCGCCGGCGGCAGCGTGGTCGTCCCGGCCGCCGCCGACCGCCGCGACCCGGCGCACTGGGCGGAACTGATCGCCCGCCACCGGGTCACGGTGTGGAACTCGGTCCCGGCGATGATGGAGATGCTCCTGGAGAGCGGGGCCCGCCCTGCCCCGCTCCGGCTGGTGATCCTCGGCGGCGACTGGATCCCGCTCCCCGTACCGGGCCGGCTGCGCGAGCTGGTGCCGGGCGTCGAGGTCGTCTCCATCGGGGGTCCGACCGAGACCACGGTGTGGAGCATCTGGTTCCCGGTCGGTGAGACCGACCCCGAGTGGCGGAGCATCCCGTACGGCACCGCGATCGCCAACGTCCGCTACCACGTGCTCGACGAGCGGCTGCGGGACTGCCCGGACTGGGTCACCGGCGAGATGTACGTCTCCGGGGTGTGCCTCGCCGACGGCTACTGGCGCGACCCGAAGCGCACCGACGCGGTCTTCGTGGCGCACCCGGGGACCGGGGAGCGGATGTACCGCACCGGGGACCTGGGCCGGTGGCTGCCGGACGGCACCATCGAGTTCATGGGCCGGGCCGACTTCCAGGTCCAGATCCGCGGTCAGCGCATCGAACCCGGCGAGATCGAGTCGGCGCTGCTCGCCCATCCCGAGGTCGGCTCGGCGGTCGTCGCCGCCACCTCCGGCGCGGACCGGCCCGGCCATGACGGTCTGGTCGCCTATGTCATCCCCGGCCCGCGGGACGGCACGGCGGACTTCGAGGCCGGGCGCCGGGCCGGCATCACACTGCTCGACCCGCTGGCCCGGGCGGAGTTCAAGCTGGCCCGGCACGGACTGCGCCGGGAGCCCGGTCGGCCCCGGGTCCCGCTGCCCCGGGTCCCCGCCGGGCCGGTCCGGCGGCGCAGCGACCGGGCGTTCCTCGGCGCGCCGGTCGCCCTCGCCGAACTGGCCGCCGGTCTGGGCCTGCTGGGGCAGGACGAGGTGGACGGGCTGGCCAAGTGCCGCTATCCGTCGGCCGGCGGCCTGTATCCCGTCCAGACGTATCTGCACGTGAAGCCCGGTGCGGTGGCGGACCTGGCGCCCGGGGCGTACTACGTCGACCCGCGGCACGACGCCGTGGTGCTGCTCGGCGAGGACGCGAGGATCGGCGCCGAGGTGCACGCCGGGCACAACCGCGCCCTCGTCGACGCGGCCGGGTTCACCCTGTTCCTGGTCGCCGACCTCGCGGCGATCGAGCCGCTGTACGGTTCGCTCGCCCGCGACCTGTGCCTGCTGGAGGCCGGCTACATGGGGCAGCTCCTCATGGACTGGGCGGCGGGCACCGACGTCGGCCTGTGCCCCATCGGCGAACTCGACTTCGAGCCGCTCAGGCCGCTGTTCGCCCTGGGCGACCGCCATCTGCTGGTGCACACCCTGGTCGGCGGCCGGGTGGACCGTGCGGCCGCTCCCGTGCCACCGCGGGAGGCGCCCCTTCCGGACCGGCTGCGCGGCTGGCTCCGCGAGCGGCTGCCCGCCCACATGGTTCCCGAGCACGTCCTGACCCTGGACAGCTGGCCGCTCACCGCCAACGGCAAGGTGGACCGGCGCCGGCTGCCGGCCCCGCGGCAGGCCGCCGGCACGACCACCGGCTATGTCGCTCCGCGCACCCCCACCGAGCACCAGCTGGCCGCCCTGTGGCGCGAGCTGCTGGACGTGCCCAGGGTGGGCGTTCAGGACAACTTCTTCGACCTCGGCGGGCACTCGCTGGCCGCGACCCGGCTGATCGCCGGGATCCGCGACCGCTTCCAGATCTCGATCAGCCTGCGCGAGGTCTTCACCGCCCGGACGGTCGCCGACCTGGCGACGGCGGTGGACCGGCGCCGCGGGGAGGTGAGCGGAGCGGTCTGATCCGGGACCGAGGACAGGGATCCGGGCCCGAGGACAGGGACCTCGCCCGAGGACAGTGATCCAGGCCCGAGGGCAGTGATCCGGGGACGTTCCCTCTCTCTTGGCCGTTGACACGCCGACCACACATACATACGTGTCAGACTGCCGACTCCGTACGACGAGAGGGAACGACCGCAGACCATGGACACCAGCACAGCGACCTCTCTCTGGGACGAGCTGACCGGCGCACAGCCCGACCCGGACCTGTGGGTGGTGATCGCGACACTGGCCGCCGCGGCCGCCGTGGTCGTCCCGCACACCGTGTGGCGGATATCCCGCAACGCCATCACGATCGCCCACGAGGGCGGCCACGGCCTGGTCGCCCTGCTCACCGGCCGCCAGCTCACCGGCATCCGGCTGCACTCCGACACCAGCGGCCTCACGCTGAGCCGGGGCAAGCCGCACGGTCTGGGCATGATCCTCACGGCGGCGGCCGGCTACACCGCGCCCCCGCTCCTGGGCCTGGGCGGCGCGGCCCTGCTCGGCGCCGGCCGCATCACTCTTCTGCTGTGGGCCGCGACGGCCCTGCTCATCGCCATGCTCGTGATGATCCGCAACGCGTACGGCGTCCTGACGGTGTTCCTGACGGGCGGCGCCTTCCTGCTGGTGTCCTGGCTGGCGGGACCCCAGGTACAGGCGGCGTTCGCGTACGCGGTGGTCTGGTTCCTGCTGCTGGGCGGGGTACGCCCGGCCTTCGAACTCCAGGCGAAGCGGTCACGGGGCGGCGCCGGCGACTCGGACGCGGACCAGCTGTCCCGCCTGACCCACGTACCGGCGGGCATGTGGCTGTTCCTGTTCCACGCGGTGTCGCTGTGTTCCCTGATCGGCGGCGGCCGCTGGCTGCTCGGAATGTAAGCAGCACACAGACGAAGCCAACCAAGGGACACGGCCGCCGCAGACACAGCCAACGCAGACGCAGCCGACCAAGGGGCGCGGGGAACTGCGCGACCAGCCCCCACAACGCCGCACCCGAACAACGGCCTCCCCGCGGAGCGACCCGCACACGAACAACGGCCTCCCCCACGGAGCGACCCGCACCCGAACAACGGCCTCCCCCACGGAGCGACCCGCACCCGAACAACGGCCTCCCCCGCGGAGCGACCCGCACTCCCACCCCGGCCGCGCACTAAAGTGACCCCATGGCCGCAAACCCCACCGCACCAACCGCCCTCTGGCCCGCCCCCCACGCAAGCGGGGCCGTCGACGCGACGGTCCACGTGCCGGGGTCCAAGTCGGTCACCAACCGCGCCCTCGTCCTCGCCGCCCTCGCCTCCGAACCCGGCTGGCTGCGCCGGCCCCTCCGGTCCCGCGACACCCTGCTGATGGCCGGAGCCCTGCGTGCGATGGGTGTCGGCATCGACGAGACGGTGTCGTCCAGCTCCTCCGTCGCGGGCGGCCCCGACGGCTCCGGCGAGGCATGGCGCGTAATCCCCGCAGGGCTCCGCGGCCCCGTCACCGTCGACGTCGGCAACGCCGGCACCGTGATGCGCTTCCTCCCGCCCGTCGCCACCCTCGCCGCCGGCGACATCCGCTTCGACGGCGACCCCCGCTCCTACGAGCGCCCCCTGCACGGTGTGATCGACGCCCTGCGCGCCCTCGGCGCCCGCATCGACGACGACGGCCGGGGCGCGCTCCCGCTGACCGTGCACGGCAGCGGCGCCCTGGAGGGCGGCCCGGTCTCGATCGACGCCTCGTCCTCGTCCCAGTTCGTGTCGGCCCTGCTGCTCTCCGGCCCGCGGTTCAACCAGGGCGTGGAGGTCCGCCACACCGGCGCGAGCCTCCCCTCCCTCCCGCACATCCGGATGACCGTCGACATGCTGCGCGCGGTCGGCGCCCAGGTGGACACCCCGGAGTCGGGCGGCGAGCCGAACGTCTGGCGGGTCACCCCGGGCGCCCTGCTCGGCCGGGACCTGACCGTCGAGCCGGACCTCTCCAACGCCCAGCCGTTCCTCGCCGCCGCCCTGGTGACGGGCGGCAAGGTGCTGATCCCGGACTGGCCGTCGCGGACCACCCAGCCGGGTGACCGGCTGCGCGAGATCTTCACCGAGATGGGCGGTTCCTGCGAACTGACCGAGTACGGCCTGGAGTTCACCGGTTCCGGCCGGATCCACGGCATCGATGTCGACCTGGGTGACGTGGGCGAACTGACCCCGGGCATCGCGGCGGTCGCCGCGCTCGCCGACTCCCCCTCCACCCTCCGGGGCGTGTCCCATCTGCGTCTGCACGAGACGGACCGGCTGGCCGCGCTCACCAAGGAGATCAACGAGCTGGGCGGTGACGTCACCGAGACCGCGGACGGCCTGCACATCCGCCCGCGCAGGCTGCACGGCGGGGTCTTCCACACCTACGAGGACCACCGCATGGCCACCGCCGGGGCGATCATCGGCCTGGCCGTGGAGGGCGTCCAGATCGAGAACGTGGCGACCACGGCCAAGACCCTGCCGGACTTCCCCGACCTGTGGACCGGGATGCTCGGGAGCGACGGGGCCTAGGGGCGTACGACGATGCGCCGCTACGGCAAGCACACCGACGAGGACGACATCCGCCAGCGTCCCAACCGCAAGGGCACCCGGCCCCGTACCCACATCCGCCCCGCGCACGAGGACGCGGCCGAGGGCATGGTCCTCACCGTCGACCGGGGCCGCCTGACCTGCCTGGTCGAGGACCGCACGGTCCTGGCGATGAAGGCGCGCGAGCTGGGCCGCAAGGCGGCGGTGGTAGGTGACCGGGTGGCCCTGGTGGGTGACCTGTCCGGCAAGAAGGACTCCCTGGCCCGGATCGTGCGCATCGAGGACCGGACGTCCGTGCTCCGCCGCACCGCCGACGACGACGATCCGTTCGAGCGGGTGGTCGTCGCCAACGCCGACCAGCTGGCGATCGTCACGGCCCTGGCCGACCCGGAGCCCCGCCCGCGTCTCATCGACCGCTGTCTGGTCGCGGCCTTCGACGCCGGTCTCACCCCGCTCCTGGTCATGACCAAGTCGGACCTGGCCCCGCCGGACAAGCTCCTGGAGCTGTACGGCGACCTGGACATCCCCTACGTGGTCACGAGCCGTGAGGAACTGGAGACGGGGGACGCGGCCCGCGTCGTCCAGGACCATCTGGACGGCAAGATCACGGCGTTCGTCGGCCACTCGGGCGTCGGCAAGACGACGCTGGTGAACGCCCTGGTCCCGGAGGACCTCCGGCGTATCACGGGCCATGTGAACGCGGTGACCGGCCGAGGCCGCCACACCACGACCTCGGCCCTGGCCCTTCCCCTGACAGGGGACGACGGCTGGGTCGTCGACACCCCGGGCGTCCGCTCCTTCGGGCTGGCGCACATCGACCCGTCCCGGGTGATCCTCGCCTTCCCCGACCTGGAGCCCGGCACCGTGAACTGTCCGCGCGCGTGCAGCCACGACGAGCCGGACTGCGCGCTGGACGAGTGGGTCGCCGAGGGCCACGCGGACCCGGCCCGCCTCTACTCGCTGCGCCGGCTCCTCGCGACACGCGAGCGCAAGGAAGGCGACTGACCACCGCGTTGTTTGTCCTGACCCGAGTTCGGTAAGTGCATAATCGCACCGAGCTGGACTTACGGGAGGACGGCACATGGCGTGGCTGCTGGTGATCGTGGCCGGAATTCTGGAGACCGGCTTCGCCGTGTGCCTCAAGCTCTCCCACGGCTTCACCCGGCTCTGGCCGACGATCGCGTTCGCGTCCTTCGCCCTGGGCAGCTTCGGTCTGCTGACCCTGTCCCTCAAGAAGCTGGACGTGGGCCCCGCGTACGCGGTGTGGACGGGCATCGGGGCGGCGGGCACGGCGATCTACGGCATGATCTTCCTGGGCGACCTGGTCTCCACCCTGAAGATCATCTCCATCAGCCTGGTGATCGCGGGCGTGATCGGCCTCCAGCTCTCGGGCTCCACGCACTGACACACGCCCCCGGAGGGACGTGGCGCGTGAAACACAACCCACCCCACCTCCGCCTTCTCTCTCACACCGGCTGCCGCGAAAGCGCCCCCCGCACCAGTTCCGCCACCCCGCCCTCCCCCGGCGGCGCGGCCACACACGACAGCGCGAGCCGCACCACGAGCTCGCACGACCGGGTCAGCTCGCCGTTCCCCCGCACGGCTCCCGGCCCGGACAGCACCGCCACCGCACGGTCCCGCACGATCTGCACGAAGTCCCCGGGCGTGGGTAACGGCCCGTCCGCCCTCCGCTGCGCCGGCACCGCCGAGGAGGACGGCACCGCGGCCAGCGTCGGCGACGGCAACCGCTCGCTCCAGCACCCCGTGAGCATCGCCCGTACCAGCGCGTTCTCACGCGCAGCCGCGGCCATCCACTCGGCCGTCGCCGTCAGGCGTTCCCGCGTCTCGGTATGGCTGCCCAGCGCCCGCTCCACCCCCGCGAGATACCCGTCGGCCTCCCGGCGCACCAGCGCCCTCGCCAGGCCTTCCTTGCTGCCGAACTCGTTGTACAGCGTCTGGCGGGACACCCCGGCCGTCACGGCCACGTCGACCATGCGCACGGCGGCCCACGGGCGGCGGGCGAGCGCCGTGTACGCGGCGTCGAGCAGGGACTCCCGGGCTGCAGGCATCATCGCCTCCTGGGGCGAGCGACTCTGCGCCCAGATTTGACGCGCACGAACCCACTGTCAAGGGTTCGCGAAGGCACCAGGGGGCGCCCTTCGGCCAACACACGCGGGTGCCCCGAGGTCGCCCCTCACCGCCCCGGTCGCCGGACGATCACCCGCCAAGTCCCCGGCCTCCCTCCGACATCCCCCGTATCCGCCCCATCCCCGTGTAGCCCCGCCCCCACCCCGGCAGATAGCGTTCGTCACATGCCGGACTACCACGATGACCTGCGGCTCGCCCACGTGCTCGCGGACGCGGCCGACGCCGCCACCATGGCCCGCTTCAAGGCCCTCGACCTCAAGGTCGAGACCAAGCCGGACATGACCCCGGTGAGCGAGGCGGACAAGGCGGCCGAGGAGTTGATCCGCGGCCAGTTGCAGCGCGCCCGCCCACGGGACGCGGTCCTCGGCGAGGAGTACGGCATCGAGGGCACCGGCCCGCGCCGCTGGGTGATCGACCCGATCGACGGCACCAAGAACTACGTACGCGGTGTTCCCGTCTGGGCGACCCTGATCTCCCTGATGGAAGCGGCCGAGGGCGGCTACCGGCCGGTCGTCGGCGTGGTCTCGGCGCCCGCGCTGGGCCGCCGCTGGTGGGCGGCGCAGGGGCACGGCGCCTACACCGGCCGCAGCCTCTCCTCCGCCTCCCGCCTGCGCGTCTCCAAGGTCTCGACGCTGTCCGACGCGTCCTTCGCGTACTCCTCGCTGAGCGGCTGGGAGGAGCGGGGGCAGCTGAACGGCTTCCTGGACCTGACCCGGGAGGTGTGGCGCACGCGCGCGTACGGCGACTTCTGGCCGTACATGATGGTCGCCGAGGGGTCGGTGGACATCTGTGCCGAGCCGGAGCTGTCCCTGTGGGACATGGCGGCCACCGCGATCGTCGTGACGGAGGCCGGCGGTACCTTCACCGGTCTGGACGGCCGCCCCGGCCCGCACAGCGGCAACGCGGCCGCGTCCAACGGTCTGCTCCACGACGAGTTGCTGTCGTACCTCACCCAGCGTTACTGAAACAGCCTTCTGAGGCAGAACGGGGCAGTCCGCTCCAGCACATATGAGCGCGTGCGCCCTCAATTGGCTACTCGCACCCCCTTGTTGACCCGTGCTTTACCTGCCACCCTATGAGAACCCCCACTTTGTGAACTTGTGAATCGCTGAACTATCTCCGCGGTTCCCTAGGAGGTGGCACCTTCCATGCTCGTCCGTGACGCCATGAGCACGGTGGTCCTCACCGTCGGCCCAGCTCACACACTCCGCCAGGCAGCCGCCCTGATGTCCGCGCGGCGCGTGGGCGCGGCGATCGTCCACGACCCGGACGCCGGCGGCATCGGCATCCTCACCGAACGCGACATCCTGAACTCCGTCGGCCTGGGCCAGAACCCGGACACGGAGCCCATCCACGCCCACACCACCAACGACGTCGTGTTCGCCACCCCGACCTGGACCCTGGAGGAGGCGGCCCGGGCGATGGCCCACGGCGGCTTCCGCCATCTGATCGTCCTCGACGGCGGCGAACCGGCCGGGATCGTCTCGGTCCGCGACATCATCCGCTGCTGGGCCGGGGCCCGCACGCCGCAACCCGTCTGACACCCGGGGTCCGGCGCGCGGCACGGGCCGGACCCCGGCCTCCCGGCAGTCCGGCCCGCCCACGACAAGCAGTCCGCCTACCACCCTCTGATCCGACTCCATCCCGGATTGGACTTGGTCCAAG
The DNA here is from genome assembly GCF_040634235.1 of Streptomyces sp. NPDC007157. Lineage (NCBI taxonomy): Bacteria > Bacillati > Actinomycetota > Actinomycetes > Kitasatosporales > Streptomycetaceae > Streptomyces > Streptomyces sp. NPDC007157. The sequence continues at coordinate 339,135 of NZ_JBEYFE010000002.1, read as the reverse complement.
TCGAGTTCGGCTCCAAAGTCACACCTGTTCGGAAAATGGTCGGCCTGCTGTTAGGCTGGATGTCATGAGTGACCTTCTGGAGCGGCTGCGCGGACGCGGATGGCGGATGACCGCGCAGCGACGCGTGGTGGCCGAGGTCCTCGACGGCGAACACGTCCACCTGACGGCCGACGAGGTCCACGCCAGGGCCGTCACCAAGCTGCCGGAGATCTCCCGGGCGACCGTCTACAACACGCTGGGCGAGCTGGTCACCCTCGGCGAGGTCCTCGAGGTCTCCACGGACAAGCGCGCCAAGCGGTACGACCCGAACGCACACCAGCCGCACCACCACCTGGTCTGCGCCCGCTGCGGCTCGATCCGCGACGTCCACCCGACCGGCAACCCGCTGGCCGACCTCCCCGCCTCGGAGCGGTTCGGCTTCACGGTCTCCGACGTCGAGGTGACGTACCGCGGCCTGTGCCCGGACTGCGCGGCGGCCGCCTGACGAACGTTCCCGAAGGCCCCGGCACTCACCGTGAGTGCCGGGGCCTTCGTGTCGTACCTCTTCGCCGTGCACGGGGTTCCCGAATCTGACGGTCCGTCATATGGTCTTGGGGTCCGCACTCTTGCGAGGAGATCCCGTGGGAGAGCCGTATCAGCCGCCTCCGGCACGTCCGAAACTCCATGCCCAAGCCCTGACCCGCACCTTCGGCCGAGCCCCCCACGCGGTCGACGCCCTCGGTCCGCTCGACCTGGCCGTCGCGCCGGGCGAGTTCGTCTGCCTGGTCGGGCCGTCGGGCTGCGGCAAGTCGACCCTGCTGCGGATCGCGGCCGGTCTGCTCCGCCCCAGCGCCGGCCGGCTGGAGATCCGGTCCGACAGCCCCCGCCCGGCCGCGATGATCTTCCAGGACTATGGCATCTACGACTGGAAGACGGTCCTCGCCAACGTCCGTTTCGGCCTCGACGTACAGCGCGTCCCGCGCCGCGCGGCGAATGCCCGGGCCGCGGACTGGCTGGCCCGGCTGGGGCTCGCGGACTTCGCCGACGCCTACCCCGCGACCCTCTCCGGCGGGATGCGCCAGCGGGTGGCGATCGCCCGCGCCCTGGCCGTGGAGCCCGAACTCCTCCTCATGGACGAGCCCTTCGCCGCCCTGGACGCGCAACTGCGCGTGATCCTCCAGGACGAGCTCCTGGACCTCACCCAGGCCCTGCGCACCACCACCCTCTTCATCACGCACAGCCTGGAGGAGGCGCTGGTCCTCGGCGACCGGGTGCTGGTGATGTCCGCCCGCCCGGGCCGGATCATCGCCGAGCACCGCCCGCCGTTCCCGCGCCCGCGCACCGGCCGGATCCGCGACACCCCCGAGTTCACGGCGCTGAAGAGCGAGCTGTGGGAGCTGTTGCGCAAGGAGGCGGTAACAGCATGACGACCCTCACCTCGGGCCGCGGGACCCGTGTCCTGGTCCGCGCCCCCGGCCCCGCCGAACTCCGTCCCGCCCGCACCCACCGGCGCCGGCGCGCCCTGGAGCTGACCCTGGCGACCGCCGTGCCCGTCCTGCTGGTCCTCCTGTGGCAGCTGGCCGCGACCCGGGCCTGGATCGACGACCGCGTCTATCCGGCGCCGTCCACGATCCTCTCCGACGGCTGGGACCGGGCGGCGGCGGGCGACCTGTGGCCGGACGTCCGGGCGACCACCCGCCGGGTGCTCGCGGGCTATGCGGTGGGCACGGCGGCCGGCTATCTGCTGGGCCTGCTGATGGGCTCCCTCCCGCTGGTCAAGGCGGCCCTGGAGCCGCTCCTGGACGCCCTGTACGTGGTACCGAAGCTGGCCCTGCTCCCGGTCTTCCTGAACATGTTCGGCCTGGGCGAGGGCCCGCAGGTGGCTCTGGTGGCGGTGACGGTCTTCTTCTTCGTGTGGATCTCCACGATGTCGGCGGTGATCGCCGTCCCGTCCGGCCACCGTGACGCGGGCCGGGTCTTCGGCGCCTCACCCTGGCAGATGTTCCGTCATGTCCTGCTGCCGGCCTCGCTCCCGGCGGTCCTGGTCGGCGCGCGGATCGCCGCGGGAGTCGCGGTCCTGGTGATCGTCGCCTCCGAGCAGATCGCGGCCACGGACGGCCTCGGCCACCTCATCTTCGACTCGCGCGCGCTGTTCCAGAACGACGTGATGTTCGTGGGGATCGTCTGCGTCGCCGTCCTGGGCGTGGTCTTCTCCGAGCTGATACGGCTCGCCGGCCGCCTGCTGACACCGTGGGCGCCGCGGGACCGGGGACGGGGGCAGTCATGAGAGCTCATCGGTACGTGGTCGCGGCGGCGGCGCTGGCGCTGCTGACGACGGCCTGCTCGGCGCGGCGCTCCGAGGACCCGGGGGCGGCCACGGCGCATCGCACGGTCCGCCCGGTGGCGGGCTGCGGGCGGGGGTCCTGGACCGACCCGGCCGATCTCTCGCCGGCGAGAACCCCGGCCCGGTGCTCCCCCGGCAGGCCCGCGGCCCGCCCGCTGCCGAAACCCCGCAAGATCACCATCGCGACCGGCACCCTGAGCGCGGAGTACGTGGCGCCACTCGAAGTCGCCCTGGACAAGGGCGAGTTCAAGGCGGAGGGGCTGGACGTCACACTGAAGGTGCTGCCCACGCCGGACGCGCTGCCGCTGCTGGCCAAGGGCGACATCGACGCGCTGTGGGCGGCGCCCGAGGCCGCCGTGATGAACGGCGTCCGCGGCGGCTTCGACATCAAGTGGGTCGCGGGCAACTTCTCGCCCGAACCGGAGTCGAAGAGCGGCCTGTGGGTGCGGCTGAAGGACGGCGAGACCGCGTCCGGCGTGCGGATGGCGGGGCGCACCCTGGGCACGATGATCGGCAAGGGTTCGGTGATCGCCTACCCCATGCAGAAGGCGCTGGCGAGCCACGGCGGAGGCCTGGACCGGATCCGCTACCAGCAGCTGGGCTCGGCCGACGTCCTCACGGCCCTGCAGAACGGCGGCGTCGACTCGGCCTGGCTCCTGGACCCGGTGTGGCGCCAGGTCACCGGCAAGGCCGGCTACGCGTTCCTGGGCGGCCAGCCGCAGGGCGAGCCGCTCGGCGGCATGCTGTACGGCCGTACGCTCCTGGCCGACGACGTGGACGCGGGGGTGGCGCTGCTCCGGGCCTACATCCGCACGGTCGACACGTACTTCGCCGGTGACTACAAGTCGGACGCGGACTTCGTCACGTACCTCGCGAAGCTGCTGAAGACCGACCCCGCGATCCTGCGCTCGACCCCGCCGCTGCGCATGGACTGGGAGATCCGCGCGGGCACGACGACGCGTCTGCAGTCGGCGTACCGGGCCCAGGGCGTCGAGCCGGGCGCCCCGCTCCCCGAGTCCCGGACGGTGGACCGGGCGCTCTACGAGGAGGCGGTGGGGCACGCCCCGTAGCCGCATCCGTGTCTGAACGGGAACCTCAGAACAGAACATCCGTGCCTGAACGCGAACCTCAGAACAAAAACCGAGGGCCGGATTCCGTTTCTGGATTCCGGCCCTCGGCCTTCAGTAGCGGGGACAGGATTTGAACCTGCGACCTCTGGGTTATGAGCCCAGCGAGCTACCGAGCTGCTCCACCCCGCGTCGATGAATAGAACACTACGTGAGGGACGCGAGCAGATGCAAATCCATTGCTGCCAGCCCACCTGACCTGCGGAAATGCGCAGCTCAGGCCGACAGCTCCTCGCGCAGCGCGTCCCGCAGCCGCCCCGCCCGCTCGGTTACCTCGGCCGGTCCCAGCGCCACCGCCCGGTCGGCCCACCGCTGCCCCTCCGCCAGCTCGCCACGACGCGCGTAGACCAGGGCCAGCCGCAACGCCGCCCGCCCGTGCCCCGCGTCGGCGGCCCGCTGCCACCACACGGCGGCCTCGGGCTCGCTCCCCTCCCGGGCCAGCAGCAGCCCCAGGTTGAAGGCGCCGTTGCGCGAGCCGGCCTCGGCCGCGATCCGGTACCACCGCGCCGCCTCCACCACGTCCCCGCGCGCGGCGGCGAGCATCCCGACCCGTACCTGGGCGCGCCGGTGCCCCTGCGAGGCGGCCCGCTCGTACCACTCCTCGCACTCGGTCTTGGTGTGCAGCGAGGACTCCCCGAGCTCGTGCTCGGAGACCTTCGGCCGGCGCGCGTCGAGCACGGCGGCCAGCCGGTACGCGGCCTCGGCGCTCCCGCCGCCCGCCGCGCACCGCAGGTGCCGCTCGGCGGCGGCCTCGTCGCCCTCCCGCAGCCGGGCGATGCCGACCTGGAGCGCCGCCTCCGTGTGTCCGGCGGCGGCCGCCCGCTCGTAGCAGCGCAGCGCGACGCGGTCCTCGCCGCGCCCGGCGTAGAGGATCCCGAGGTTGAACGCGGCGTCCACGCTGCCGGCCTCGGCGGCTTTGGAGAACCACGGTTCGGCGCCGGCCGTGTCGCCGCCCTGGAGCAGCAGGATGGCGAGCGCGTTCGCCGCCTCCCGGTGCCCCGCGTAGGCCGCCCGCCGGTACCACTGCTCGGCCTGGGCGGTCCGCCCCTGCTCGGCGCAGAGCAGCCCGAGGTTGTACGCCCCGTTGTCGTCGCCGGCGTCCATCGCCGCGCGGTACCAGCGCTCCGCGGTCTGTGTCTCGCCACGCTCGGCGTGCAGCGCGCCGAGCGCGTTGGCCGCGTTGCCGTCGCCGTCCTGCGCGGCCCGCAGCCACCACACGGCGGCGCTCTCGGTGTCCCCGGCGTCGCGCAGCAGGAAGCCGAGCGCGCAGGCGGCCCGCGCCTCGCCGTCCTTGGCGGAGGTCAGGTACCAGCGCCCGGCCTCCTTGAGCTGGCCGCGCCTCTCCAGGATCGCCCCGAGGTGCAGCGCGGCCCGCCGGTGGCCCCGGGCGGCGGCCTGCCGGTACCACTGCTCGGCCTCCTCGGCCTCCGGAGTCCCGGCGGCGGTCTCCGCGCCGACACCGTCGTCGGCCCCGGCCCCGGCCCCGGCCCCGGTCCCGGCCTCGCCCTCGTCGGCGCCCGCCCTGCGGTCGAGCGCGCGTGCCAGCCGGTACGCCGCCTCCCGGTGCCCGCGCTCGGCGGCGGCCCGCATCCACTGGCCGGCGGCCGCGTCGCCCCGGTGCTCCAGGAGGTCGGCCAGCGCGTAGGCGCCGAGCGCATGGCCCTGCTCGGCGGACTGGCGCAGCCAGTACTCGGCGGCGGGCTCGTCGCCGCGCTCCCGGTGGTACCGGCCGAGCGCGTGGGCGGCGGCCGCGGAACCGGCCACGGCGGCGATCCGCCACCATCCGGCGGCCTCGTCGGGGTAGCCACGCTGGTTCAGCAGGACGCCGAGGTTGTTGGCGGCGGCGCGGTCACCGGCGGCGGTGGCGGCCCGCAACTGGGGTTCGGCCCCGTCGAGGTCGCCACGGCGCAGCAGCATGGCGCCGAGGACACTCATGGATTCGACGTCACCGGCCTCGGCATGGAGCCGGTGTCGTGCCTCTTCAGCGGCCTCAGCGGCCTCGTCGCGGGTCGGCTCCTCGCCCGAAGGCTGCACAAATCGCCCTGTCTCGAACAGAGTTGCCTTGTCCCCCATAACGTCCATCGTCGCACCACCTGCAACCTGGGTACATCCGGTATACCGCAACGCGTGAGGTCACTTCAGCGTTTTGTCGACATGCCCACAGAACGACAAGTCAAACACATCTCACGCAACTCCCCACAGCGGCTCGGCGACCTCGCGCACCGGTACATGCGTTCGCCGCCCGTCCGGACACCACGAGCCGACCGTCCGGACACCACGAGCCCCCGGTCCGGGCGCCGTTGGCGATCCGTCCGCACACCACGAAGGCCCGGATCCAAAAGGATCCGGGCCTTCGATTTCAGTAGCGGGGACAGGATTTGAACCTGCGACCTCTGGGTTATGAGCCCAGCGAGCTACCGAGCTGCTCCACCCCGCGCCGTTGTGTTCAAACCGTACCACGGCGCGGGGCGGTCCTGATCACCCGCCCGGACTGGGACTGCCGCTCGCGGTGGGACTCGCGCTGGTAGCAGGGCTCGGACTGCCGCTGGGCGACGTGCCGCCACCGGACTTGCCGGCCTTGGACTGCGCCGCCTCGGCCCGGCTGAGCGCGTCCCGCAGCTCGTCCTGGGCCTTGCCGTACGCCGTCCAGTCGCCCTTCTTCAGGGCGTCCTGTCCCGCCTCGAAGGCCTTCTGGGCGTCGTTCAGCGCCTGCTGGACCGTCGGGTTGCCGGACGTCGGCGGCGTGGTCGTCCCGGTGTCGGAGGATCCCGTGTCCGAGGACCCGGTGTCCGAGCCGTTCGAGCCGAACACCTTGTTGAGCGCCTCGTCGAGGGTGTTCTCGAAGACGGTCCTGCCCTGGTAGGTGACCAACACCTTGCGCAACAGCGGGTACTTGACCCCGGCGCCGCGTACGTAGACGGGCTCCGCGTACAGCAGGCCCCCGTCCAGCGGCACGGTCAGCAGATTGCCGTACTCGACCTCGGAGTCGCCGCCCTTGAGGAGTTTGATGGCGGCGGCGATCTCCTGTTCGGAGTTGAACTTGCTCTGGACCTGTTTGGGTCCGTCGACGGTCGTACTGGTCGGCAGTTTCAGGATTCTGATCTTGCCGTAGTCCTTGGAACCGGCCTCGGAGTCGACCGACATGAACGCGCTGAGGTTGTCCCGGCCGTTGGGCGTGAACGTCGTCGACAGCGAGAACGTCTGCGCGCTCTGGTCCGGCATCTTCATACTCAGGTAGTACGGCGGAACCGCGTCGCCCGACTTGTTGCTCGGGTCGTCGGGCACCTGCCACACCTCGCTGCCGGTCAGGAACGTCTGGGCGTCCGTCACGTGGTAGCGGGTGAGCAGTTCGCGCTGCACCTTGAACAGGTCCTGCGGGTACCGGAGATGGTCCATCAGGTCCTGCGAGATGGCGCTCTTGGGCTGCACCGTGCCCGGGAAGGCCTTCATCCAGGTCTTCAGCACCGGGTCCTCGGTGTCCCACTGGTAGAGCTTGACCTCGCCGGTGTACGCGTCGACGGTCGCCTTCACCGAGTTGCGGATGTAGTTGACCTGGTTCTGCTGGGCCACCACCGCGCGCGAGTTGTTGGTCGCGGTCAGCGAGTCGGCGGTGGTGTCACCGAGGGTCGTACGGGAGGCGTAGGGATAGCCGTTCGACGTCGTGTAGGCGTCGACGATCCACTGGATACGGTGGTCCACGATCGCCGGGTACGCGTCGCCGTCGATGGTCAGCCAGGGGGCGACCGCCTCGACCCGTTCCTTGGGCGTGCGGTTGTACAGGATCCGCGAGCCCTTGCCGATCGCGCCCGAGTACAGGATCTGCGGCTCGTTGAACGCCACCGCGTACGCGGCGCGGTTGATCGGGCTGGAGAGACTGACCCCGCTCTTTCCCGCGTAGCTGGTGAGCTTCTCACCGTTGTCGTCGGAGTAGTCGATCTCCTTCTGGGGACCGCCGACGATCGAGTAGGTGTTGGTCTTCTCGCCGTAGTACACGCGCTGCTGGTACGTGCCCAGGTCACCCGTGGACGGCAGGTCGGACTCGGTGAAGACCGGCTGGCCCTGGTCGTCGGCCTCGGTGCCCTTGGCGGCGACCACGCCGTAGCCGTGGGTGTAGCGGAAGTGGTCGTTGATCCAGTTGTTCTTCGGGATGCCGGCGAGGTTCAGCTCGCGCAGGCCGATGACGGTGTCCTGGACCTTGCCGTCCTTGGTGTAGCGGTCCACGTCCAGATTGGTCGGGAACGCGTAGTAGTTCCGCATCTGCTGGAGCTGCTGGAACGTCGGCGAGACGATGTTCGGGTCCATGATCCGGATGCTCGCCGTGGCGTCGACGTCGTCCCGGAGCTTGGTCTTGTCCGTGGTCGTGCTCTTGCCCTTGTACTCGGTGACCTGGGTGTCGTCGATGCCGTACGCCTCGCGGGTCGCCTTGAGGTTCTTCTGGACGTACGGGGCTTCCTTGGCCTGCTCGTTGGGCTGGACCTGGAACTTCTGGACGATCGCCGGGTAGAGGCCGCCGATGAGGATCGCCGACAGGACCATCAGGCCGAAGCCGATGACGGGCAGCTGCCAGGTGCGCCGCCACAGAGTGGCGAAGAACAGCAGCGCGCAGATGACGGCGATGCAGAACAGGATCGTCTTGGCCGGCAGGTACGCGTTCGCGTCGACGTATCTGAGGCCCGTCCAGTTGCCGGTGGCCTTGAAGTCGCTGGACTTGACCGCCAGTCCGTAGCGGTCGAGCCAGTAGGCGACCGCCTTGAGGGCGACGAAGAGGCCGAGCAGCACCGAGAGGTGGCCGGTGGCGGCACCGGTGGCGCGCGCGCCGGGGCTGGTGACGCGCAGCCCGCCGTACAGGTAGTGGGTGAGCGCGGCGGCGATCAGGGAGAGGATCGCGGTGGCGAAGCCGAAGCCCAGAAGGAACCGGTACCAGGGCAGGTCGAAGGCGTAGAAGGAGACGTCGAGGTGGAACTGCGGGTCCTTCTGGTGGAAGGGCACGCCGTTCACCCACATCAGCCAGGTGCGCCACTGGCCGGCCGCGGAGGCGCCGGCGATCAGCCCGACCAGCGCGGTGACCGCGAACAGCAGCCACTTCTTGTACGGCGCGATCCCCATCCGGTAGCGGTCCAGGCTCTGCTGCTCCATGGACATGGCGCTCAGCGGCGGCCGCAGCCGGTGCGCGAGCCAGATGTTGAAGCCCACCGCGGCCGCCATCAGCAGCCCGAAGACGAAGAACAGCCCGATCTTCGTCCACAGGGTGGTGGTGAACACCGAGGAGTAGTGCACCGACCGGTACCAGAGCCAGTCCGTCCAGAAGCCCGCGAACATGGTGAACGCCATGCCGAGTACGGCAAGGACGCCCAGTGTCATGAGCAGGGTCCGGACGCGCCGGGACGGGCGGCCCGCTCTGATTCGCGGCCCCGTCGGGCCTCCGCCGCGGTCCGGCATCTGGAAAGCCAAGGTGCGCACCTCGAAGTTCGCTGTTTGATTCGCTGTTGATCCGCTTTTGTCGCGTCAGGCCCTCTTGTTCGCGGGCCGGACGTGGCCCCCCGTGATCGTGGGGCCACACCTATGCAACTTACTCACGACTTACTCGGTTCCCGATTCCGGCCATGAACGAGGCAGGATTGTGACCATGTCCAACACTCCCATGGCAGCGAATCCGCTCACCCGGGCCGTCCTCGAGATCGACGAGTACGCCTCCGGTCTCGGCTGGGACCAGCCCGCTCGCCTCTTCGCCCTCGTCGACACCGCACGGCTGCGCACCCAGGAACCGGCTCTCGCCGCCCAGCTCGGTCTGGAGGACGAGTCCGCGACCACCGGTCTCACCCCGATCGAGCAGGACGAAGTGCCAACGGACAAAGCGCTGGACGAGTTCCTGGGCACCATCGCCTGGCCGGACGCGGTGGTCGGCTGCGCGCTCACGGTGGAGCGGCTGATGCTGCCGCCGTCCGCCGAGACCCAGGTCCCGGAGGGGCTGAGCGAGGCCAAGCTGGCCAAGTGGGTGGCGCAGCACCCCGACCGCCAGGAGGTCCGGATGACGGTCGGCGTGCTGCGGGACGGCAGCCGCGACTCGGCGGTCCGGCTGCGCGAGAAGGACTCGCCGACGGAGGTCCTCACCGGCCCCGAGCTGGTCCCGGGTCTGGCGGAGGCCCTGAAGGCCACGTTCGCGGACTGAGCACCTCGCACGCGGCCGGCACCCGGCGCGTGCGGCTCTCATACGGCCGCGTGGCTCTCATACGGCCGCGTGGCTCCCGAACGGCACCGGGGGCGCCCCTCGTCAGGAAGGGCGCCCCCGGGCTTTTCAGGCCTCTACGGAACCTCAGCTCTTGGTGCCGCACTTCGGCAGGGCGCCGGTGTCCCCGGCGCGGATGTCCTTGAGTGCGCCGAGGGCGTCGTCGATCGTCTTGACCTTGACCAGGGTGAGCCCGCTCGGGGTGTCCTTGGCGGCCTCGGCACAGTTGTCGGCCGGGGTCAGGAAGTACTGGGCACCCTTGTTGCGCGCCCCGATCGTCTTCAGCGAGATGCCGCCGATCGGGCCGACCGTGCCGTCGTCGGCGATCGTGCCGGTGCCGGCGACGAACTTGCCGGCGGTGAGGTTGCCCGGGGTGAGCTTGTCGTAGATGCCGAGCGCGAACATGAGCCCGGCGCTCGGTCCGCCGACATCGGCGAGCTTGATGTCGATGTCGAACGGGAACGTGTGATCGGTCCCGGCGGAGATCCCGACGATGGCGCGCTTCTCGCCGCTGTCGCTGGAGGCGGTCGTCTTCAGGGTGACCTGGTCGGTCTTGGTGGCCGTCTTCTTCGCCTTCACGGCGGCCGCCTGCTCCTTGGCCGGTACGACCGTGAAGACGACGTCCTCGCCCGGCTTGTGCTTGGTCACCAGCGTGGCGACGTCGGTCGGCTGCTTGACCGCCGTACCGTCGACGGCCTTGATCACGTCACCGGCGTGCAGCTTGCCCTCGGCGGGCGAGTCCTTGAGGACCGTCGAGACGATGACCCAGGACTGCACCGGGACGCGCAGTTCCTTCAGGGCGGCCACCTTCGCGCTCTCCTGGGACTCGCTGAACTCCTCGGCGTTCTCCTGGGTGGACTGCTGCTCGGTCTTGCCGTCCGGGTAGAGCGTGTCGTGCGGCACGACCTTGTTGTCGTGCGAGAGCCACCCGAAGACGGCCTCCACGAGGTTCATCTTGTAGTCGGCGCTGGTGACCCGGACGGTCGTCATGTTCAGGTGCCCGGAGGTCGCGTACGTCTTGTGACCGGAGATCTGCAGCACCGGCTCGCCGCCGTGGTCCCCGAGCGTGTTCACGGTCGGGCCGGGGGACATCTCCGAGTACGGCACGTTGATGAGCACTCCGGCGCACAGGAGCGCGATCAGCATCAGGGTGGAGGCGAGCATCGTCGCGGTGCGGCGTGGCATGCAAAGACAGTACGGGACGTGTCTGTCAGCGCTCCGTCAGGGCCACCCGTCCGAGGCGTCTCAGCTGCCGGAGTCGGACCTCTCCATGGCCTCGCGGAACCGCGCGTACCCGTCGAGTTCCGGCCCGTCGCTGCGGGCTCTCCTGGTCCGGTTGGCCCAGCTGCCCCACAGACCGGCAGCGACCGCGGCCACAAGCGGAATCAGCAACCAGACAAGCGCCCCCATGCCGACCTCCCAACCCCATGACCGTCCGCGACTGACTGATCAGCAGATTAATCATCCGCACTGACAACGCTCACGTGGGGGGTACGGTTACGCAACCGGAGGCCGGACAGGCGTTCTTCAGCAGGCTCCGACCCATTCCTCCGTCCCATCCGAGAACTTCTGGTGCTTCCAGATGGGCACCTCGTGCTTGATGTCGTCGATCAGCTTCCGACAGGCTTCAAAGGCGTCCCCGCGATGCGGACACGACACGCCGACGACCACGGCCAGATCACCCACCCGCAGGTCCCCCACCCGGTGCACGGCCGCCAGCGCCCGCACCGGATACTCGGCGACGACCTTCTCGGCGATCCGCCGCATCTCGCTCTCGGCGCTGGGATGACACGAATAGCCGAGCGCGTCCACATCGGCGCCGCCGTCGTGGTTCCGCACGGTCCCCACGAACAGCGCGATGCCGCCGGCCGCGTCGTCCCCCACGGCCGCGAAGACCTCGTCCACGGAGAGCGCGCCCTCCCGGATCCCGATCAGCTTGACGGGATCTTCGGCACCCAGCTCACCGGGATGATCGTTCACAGCAGCCATACCCCCATCGTGCCGCAATCCCGGGACCACACGGAATACGCCCAACAACCGGCACACGCGCGTGCCCGTTTGGAGACTCCTACGACTCCCCGCTCGCGATCACCGGTTCCGGCACGCGCCCGCTGCCCGGCCAGGGGCCGCCGCCGGCCCGTGCTCAGATCCGCCGCCGGGCCTTCCGTGCCCGTCGTACCACGGCCGCCGCGCCCAGCAGTGCGACCGTCGCGCCCGCCGCGCCCGCGGCCGTCGCGTCCTTGCGGCCGAGCCGCCGTCCGACCACCGTGTGCCGTCCGGCCGCCTCCTCCAGCAGCTCGGCGAGGACCTCCTCGTTCGTCCACGCCGGCCGCCACCCGGCCTCGTGCAGCCGGCTTCCGCTCACCACCCACGGATACATCGTGTAGGCGAGATCTCCGGCGGGCGACGGTGTCAGCCCGATCCGGTGCAGCCGGGCCGCGGCGCCCAGCGCCACCGCCGACGGCAGCTCCATCCGCCGGATCCCGCTGAGCTCCTCGACCTCCTCCTGCTCCAGCCATCCGTCGCAGCCGACGGCGAGTTCCCCGTCGACCTGCTCCAGCACGGCGTACTCCAGCGCGCTGCACAGGTCCTCGACGTGACAGAACTGCCAGGCGGGCCGCGAGCCGGCCACCACAAGCAGCCGGGGAGACTCGAAATACCTGGTCAGCGCGGTGTCGGTGCCTCCTACGAGCACCGCGGGGCGCACGACGGTGACATTGAGCCCGGGGTGCGCGCGGGGCGCCCGGCGCGCGAGCCGCTCGATCTCCAGCAGGTCCCCCACGCCGGTGGCCTCCGCCGTGGCGCGCAACTCCGCGTCCTCGGAGAGCGGCAGCTCGTTGTCCGGAAGCGCGCCGTAGACCATCGCGGAGGTGCACAGCACCACGCGGTGCACCCCGGCCGCGGCAGCCGCGGTCAGCACGGTCTGCGTCCCCCGCACGTTGTAGGCCGTACGGGCGGCGGGATCGGTCTCCAGGTCCAGGTCGAGCGCGAGATGCACCACCACGTCGGCCCCGCGGAGCTTGTCCGCGATGGCGGGATCCCGCACGTCGAGGATGTGCCACTGGGCGTCCGCGCACTCCCCGCGCCGCTCGTCGATGGCGATGACCTGCTTGATCCCCTCGGACGCGGCCAGCCGCTCGGTGAGCAGCGCGCCGACCCCGGTCGCGGCGCCGGTGACGGCGACGACGGGCCCGCGCAGGGCGGCAGGGGTTGACGGGTTTCGCGCTGCGCGAACCTGCGGATCTGGGGAACTCACCGGGCGTCTCCAGCGGTTGTCTTCAGTACGAGCGTGAGTGACGCGTACGTACCAGGTGGCATCCATCCTGCCGCAGGCCGACTGTCGGCGAAGCACCGAGGCCCGATCGGGTCGGGGTGTCTACGCTGGGTGGTGTTGTCGGGCAGCCGCGCCGCCGGAGAGAACCGGTGGCCTTACCAGCCGAGGATTCCCGTGAGTGACACCCCATTCGGTTTCGGCCTTCCGCCGGAGGAGCCGGAAGACGGCGACGAGGGCAAGAAGAAGGACCAGCAGAGCGGTGGTGGGCAGGGACCGGCCAGCCCGTTCGGTTTCGGCACACCCGGGGCGGGCGGTTTCGGCGGCCCCGGCGCCGACAATCCGTTCGCTGCCATGTTCGGTTCGCTGAACCCCACCGACCTGGGCGCGGCCTTCCAGCAGCTGGGCCAGATGCTCTCGTACGAGGGCGGCCCGGTGAACTGGGACATGGCCAAGCAGATCGCCCGCCAGACGGTCTCCCAGGGCACCTCCGACGGCGTCAAGGACGCGAGCGTGGGCCCCTCCGACCGCACGGCGGTCGAGGAGGCGGTACGGCTGGCCGACCTGTGGCTGGACGACGCCACGTCGCTGCCGTCGGGTTCCGGCTCGGCCGTGGCGTGGTCGCGCGCGGAGTGGGTCGAGGCGACGCTGCCCGCCTGGCAGGAGCTGGTCGACCCGGTCGCCGAGCGGGTCGGCGCCGCGATGGGCGACGTCCTGCCGGAGGAGATGCAGGCCATGGCCGGCCCGCTGATCGGCATGATGCGCTCGATGGGCGGTGCCATGTTCGGCACGCAGATCGGGCAGGCCGTCGGCGTGCTCGCGGGCGAGGTCGTCGGCTCGACCGACATCGGCCTGCCGCTCGGCCCGATCGGCCGGGCCGCGCTGCTGCCGGTGAACATCGAGGCCTTCGGCAAGGACCTCGGCGTGCCCAAGGAGGAGGTGCGGCTGTATCTCGCGCTGCGCGAGGCGGCCCACCAGCGCCTGTTCTCACATGTGTCGTGGCTGCGCTCGCACCTGTTCGGCGCGGTCGACGGGTACGCGCGCGGGATCAAGGTCGACACGGCCAAGCTGGAGGACGTGGTCGGCCAGTTCGACCCGCAGAACCCCGAGCAGCTTCAGGACGCGCTTCAGCAGGGCATGTTCCAGCCCGAGGACACGCCCGAGCAGAAGGCGGCCCTGGCCCGTCTGGAGACCGCGCTGGCGCTCGTCGAGGGCTGGGTCGACGCGGTGGTCCACGCGGCGGCGAAGCCGCGCCTGTCGTCCGCCGACGCGCTGCGCGAGACCCTGCGCCGCCGCCGCGCCACGGGCGGTCCCGCGGAGCAGACGTTCGCCACCCTGATCGGCCTGGAGCTGCGCCCGCGCCGGCTGCGGGACGCCTCCCGCCTGTGGGCCTCGCTCACCGACGCGCGCGGGGTCGACGGCCGGGACGCCCTGTGGGCGCACCCGGACATGCTGCCGACGGCGAGCGACCTGGACGACCCGGACGGCTTCGTCCACCGCGAGCAGCTGGACTTCTCCGAGCTGGACAAGATGCTCGGCGAGGCGGCCCAGAAGCCCGACCTGCACAAGAAGGACGACCAGGAAGACCAGGCAAAGGGCGACGACACCGAGTGAGCCTGTACGACGACGCGGTCCTCGTCCTCAAGGGGTACGAGGGCCAGGAAGAGCTGCGCCAGGCCTATCTGGACCATCTGGCGGCACACCCCGACGGGATGTGGAAGGCGTGTCACGCGGGGCATGTCACGGCGAGCACGCTGGTCGTCGACCCCGAACACGGCCGGGTGCTGCTGACCCTGCACCGGAAGCTGCGGATGTGGCTGCAGATGGGCGGCCACTGCGAGCCGGGCGATGCCACGGTGGCCGCGGCGGCCCTGCGGGAGGCGACCGAGGAGTCCGGGATCCCCGGGCTGACCCTGCTGCCGGGCGGCCCGGTGCGTCTGGACCGGCACTCGATCCCGGCGCCGTGTCACTGGCACCTCGACGTCCAGTACGCGGCCGTGGCCCCGCGGGGCGCCGCCCACACGATCAGCGACGAGTCCCTGGACCTGCGCTGGTTCGCCTACGACGAGGTCGCGGAGGTCGCCGACGACTCGGTCGTACGACTGCTGGAGGGGACCCGCGCGCGGCTCTGAACCCCAGACCCGCGCGAAGACCCGTGTAAGGGGCGCCTGCCACGGCGTGCGCCCCTTACCTCGTGGCCGTCAGCTCCAGGCGTTCCCCTGGTTCATTCCGCGCGCGCCCTGCTGGCCCATCCCGAACTGGGCGGCGAGGCCCTGGCCGATCTGGGCGCCCTGCGGCGGGAGCAGTTCACTCGGCTGGACCAACGCGAAGCCACTTCCCATGAAGCTGAGCTCCCAGCCCTCACCGGTGCTGCCGCGACGCCGCCACACGCCCGAGGAATGCGTCTGGGCCTGCATCTGGACGCGCAGCCCGGTGGACCAGGCGACGATCGCGTCGGCGTCACAGTTGACGTACTTGTCGGGCGTGACCTGCATCAGCAGCGGCGCGCCGGAGGTCATCAGAGCCACCTTGCCGTGACCGGTGATGTTGAGCTGGTACTTCCCGGAGCCGGAGATGCCGTAGAGGCTGTCCACGGCGACCACCTCGTAGTGCAGCGAGGAGTCCATGGCGAGGACGTAGCCGCTGTCCACGGTCAGTCCGTCCTGCTCGACGTCCAAGACGTGGACGTGCTGGGCGAGGTTGGCGAGGTAGACCGTGCCCTGCCCGTGGCAGCGCATCAGGTCCAGGCCCTCGCCGGTGTACGCACGCGCACGTGACTGCTGGTTGTTCGTGTACTCGGCGTCGAACTCGACGAGCCCCTGGTAGGCGACCATCGTGCCCTTGCGGGCGAGGACGTCGTCGTGGCCCTCCAGGACGACGCGCAGCATCTGCTTGTTCTGCAGGCTGTAGCGGTCCCTGGCCTGGGAGTCGTTGAACGCGAAAAGCGGGCTCTGCATGATTCTCTGGCTCCCCCTCAGCCCCGGAAACGAAGGCGGTCGGTGCTGTCCTCGCTGGGCTGGACGACGACGATGCCCTGCCCGGAGAAGGCCATCTGGTAGGCCTCGCCGCTGCCCCGGCCGATCAGGGACTGCGCCTTGAAGCTGCGCTTGCCCTTCACCTTCAGGTTCGGCGACCAGGCGACCAGCGCGTCCGGGTCGACGTACGTCTCGTCCTCGCCACCGCCGCAGTCGACGACGATCGGCTTGCCCCGGGAGGTCAGCGCGACCCAGCCCTGCCCGGAGATCTTGGTGTTCCACAGGCCCTGACCGGCGAACTTCGCGAGCCCCTTGACCCGCTCCACACCCCACGTCAGATGCGCGTCGAAGGCGAGCAGGTTGGTGGCGTTGACGGAGATGCCGTCGCCGTTGAGGTTGATGACGACGACGTCGGCGCCGTAGTCCGCGAGGTAGAGCAGTCCGTCACCGGAGCACTTCATCAGGGGCGCGCCCTCGCCGGTCATCCAGTCCCGGGCGATCTGGCGCACGGCCGGCGGGTTGGGCTCGTACTGGACGAAACCCTCGTAGGCCACCATCGACCCCACGCGCGCGAGGAGGTCGTTCCCGGTCTGCATGGCGACCTTCAGCATGTTGTTGCCGTGGTTCTCCATGCGGGCGGTGACGGGTGCGGGGGCGTAGCCCGCGAGCGGCTGGTTCATGACGGGCTCCCTCAGACCTCGTACGGCTGGACCACGATGAAGTTGCCGGGGGCGCCCCGGAACTGCAGGTTGACGCTCTCGCCGGTGTCGCCCGGGTAGGCGTTGCGGCGCATCCGGACCTGGCTGGAGACGATCACCTGGGAGGCCGCCGACCAGGCGACCACGGCGTTGCAGTCGGCGAACGTCGTCGGCGTCACCGGCAGCACGACGGGCGTGCCGTGCGTCTTGACGACGATCGTGCCGGTGCCCTGGAACTGCATCGTGAACAGCGCGCCGCCGGGGATGCCGTGGCCCTCGATCCGGCGGACCTCGTACTGGAGGCTCTCGTCGAAGGCGAGGACGCTCTCGGCGGAGACACAGATCGCGTCGCCCTGGAGCTCGATGGGGTGCAGATGGGCGGAGTTCTCGGCGAGGAACACCTGGCCGTGGCCGGTGCAGCGCATCAACTGCATCTCCTGGCCGGTGGCGTTGCCCACGATCCGGCCGGCGAACCCGGCGCCCTTGTAGCCGAAGTCGACCTTGCCCTGGTAGAGCACCATGCTGCCCTGCCGGGCCAGCACCGGCTGGCCGCCCATGCCCAGGTCGACCCGGACGAGCTTCTTGTTCTGCTGCGTCCAGCGCTGCCCGGTGGGCGTCTCCTTGAACTTCTCGAGCGCCGCGCCCACTCCGGCACCGCCCTGGGGAGCGCCCTGCGGGACTCCGTAGGTCTGCTGGCCGGGGACCTGCCCGAACGGCGGCTGCTGGCCGTAGCCCGGGGGCGGGGTCGGGGCCTGGGGTGCCTGGGGGTAGCCGGGCGGCGGGGGCGGGGCCTGCGGGGTCGCCGGGGGCTGGCCGTAGCCGGGCGGCATGGGCGCGCCCGGGGCGGGCGGCTGGCCGTAGGGCGCGGGGGCCGGGGACGGGGGCGGCACTGTGCCGGGGGCGGGCGGCGCCAGCGAGGCGATGACGGTGGGCGCGCCGTGCACGTTCGGAACCGGCGCGGGGCCGGGGGCCGGGGGCGGGGTGAAGCCCTGGGGTGCGGGAGCGGGCGCCGGGGGCGCCGGGGTCGGTGCCGGGGCGGCCGGGGCGGCGAACGCGGGCGGCGCGAATCCGGGCGCGGGTCCGCTCTGCGACGGCTGCGGCTCGGGCGCGGCGGGCGCCTCCTCCTCCGTCACCTCGCCGCCGAAGTTCTTCAGCAGCGCCTCCAGACCGCCGTCGAAGCCCTGACCGACGGCTGCGAAGCGCCACACGTCCTTCAGGTAGAAGTCGCCCAGCATCACGGCGCGTTCGGTGGAGAACTCCGAGCCGTCGAAGGAGTAGCGGGCCACCTCCTCGCCGCCCGCGACGATCCGGATGTATCCGGGCGCGACCTGCGACATCTGCCCGGCGCCGTCGAGGGTCGCCGTGAACGCCAGCTTCTGGATCCGCGGCGGGACCCGGTCCAGCGTGACCCGGAAGGACTCCGTGTCGCCCGCCTGGGCACCCAGCAGCTGGATGGACTCCTCGGGGGACTTCGGCTGGTTGAAGAAGACGAAGTACCGGTCGTCCGACAGCCGTTCGTCGGCGTCCAGGCCGAAGCAGCTGATGTCGAAGGACAGTCCGGGCCCGGCGATCTGCACGCCTACGTACAGATCCGTGCCCGCCGTCAGGTCACTGATCCTGGCCTTGTGGCCGCGTTGGAATTCCCTGGCCATGCGCTACGACCGTCCCCCATCCCGAATGTGAGTGCGTCGCGCCAGGCTAACGGCTAACTCGGACATCGGAGGAAGTCGGTACAGACCCGGTACACAACCGGGCTCAGCGGCCCCGAGGGGAGCGTCCGTGGGGCGTGTCACTCGTCCCGGACGCCGGGCGCATGGGGCAGCCGGTCGGCGGCGACCACCCCTTCGAGGTAGCCCCTGGCCCGCTCGGTGCGCGGATACGCCTCCAGGAGCCGCCAGAAGTCGGGTCCGTGCCCGGGCACCAGCAGATGTGCCAGTTCATGGCAGAGCACATAGTCGACGACGTACTCGGGCATGCCCTGGAGCCGGTGCGAGAGGCGGATGCTGCCCTCGGCGGGGGTGCAGGAGCCCCAGCGGGTGTTCTGGTTGGTGACCCAGCGCACCGAGGCGGGGCGGGCCCGGCCGTCGAAGTACTGGGCCGACAGCCGCTCGGCGCGCTCGGCCAGTTCGGCGTCGCCCAGCACTCGCTTGCTCTCCTGGGCGGCGAGTTTGTTGAGCATGACGGTGACCCAGCGTTTCTCCTCCGCCTCGGACATCCGGGCGGGGATCAGTACGACGGTGCGATCGCCCTCGCGGTACGCGGAGACCGTCCGGCGGCGCCGGGCGCTTCTGCGAACCTCGATCGCGCTCACCCCCAAGCCGCTGGGCGGCTGGCTCGTCATGCTGCGCTGTGGCTTTCCGGCGCGGTGCAGTGGGTCGGCGGGCACGCCCCGACGTTACCCGCTGCACACGGGAGAAGTCCCGGGTCCGGGACGGTTCGCTGCCGATCCCCCACCATGCGTTTGATTTGTACGACGAATGCCCACCGCCTGTGGACAACTTTCGGCGCCCGGCGAGCGGGCCGGGCATGCTGGCAGTCGTCGGGCGGAGCGTGACCGGCTCCACCGGCAGACGGGGATCTTCCCCGACCTACGGGGATCTTCCCCGACCTTTCGACAGCTACGGGGGACTGTCATGCATCCGCTGGTGAAGCCCGCGCTCCGGCGCGGCTGGCGTGACCTCAACACCGTGCAGTTCGGGATGACCCCGGCGCACGCGATCACACTCGGGCCGATGGACACGGCGACCGGCAGCTTCCTGGACCTGCTCAACGGCACCCGCGGAATCGCGCTGCTGCGCGCCGAGGGGCGGCGCATGGACCTGCCGGACGGGCATGTCGACGCGCTGGTGGAGCGGCTGTCGCGGGCCGGGCTCGTCGACGACGCGCGCGGCGGCGGGCCGGCCGCGGCGGCGCTGCGCGCGAAGCAGGAGGTCCTGGACCGGCTCGGTCCCGATCTCGCGGCGCTGTCCCTGATCACACCGGAGCCGGGCGGCGCGATCGGCCGGCTGGCGGCCCGGCGCGCCCTGCGGGTGCAGGTGCGGGGCGCCGGCCGGGTCGGTGTCACGCTGGCCGCGCTGCTGGCGGGCGCGGGTGTCGGCGAGGTCGACGTGCGGGACGTGGGCCGCGTCCAGCCGTGGGACGTGGCGCCGGGCGGGCTGCCCGCGGAGGCGGTCGGCGAGCGGCGGGACGAGGCCGCCCGCAGGGTCGTCCGCCGGGCCGCCCCGGACCGCCCGCCGCGCCGCCCGGACCCGGCCGAGGAAGAACCCGGCCTCTCCCTGGTGATCATCGCCCCGCGCGACGACGTCCTGGTGCACGCCCCGGACGCGGGCGCCGCCGAGCCGCTCATGGCCTCCGGGACACCTCACCTCTACACGGGTGTCGTGGAGGGCACGGGCGTCGTCGGTCCGCTCGTCCTGCCCGGCGGGACCGGCTGCGCCGGCTGTCTGCACGAGCACCGCTCGGACCGGGACCCGGCCTGGCCACGCCTGATCGCCCAGTGGCGGTCCGGGCAGGCCCGCCGGGTGGGAGCCTGCGATCTGACGCTGGCGACGGCCGCGGCAGGACTGGCCGCCGCGCATGCCCTGGCCTTCCTCGACGGGGAGTCGCCGTCCGGCACCGGAGCGCGCTGGGAGGCGTCCGCACCGGCTCTGCACTGGCATGCGTGGCCGGTCCACCCGCATCGCGCATGCCCGTGCGGAGCGGCGGAGAAAGCTAAGGGGGGACACTCCTCAACCGACGGAGCTCCGCACGAGACAATGGTGGTGCAACGGCCGTCGGCGGAGCGACGAAAGCACACGGACGCCGCGCGGCCGACTGGGACTTGGAGGGCGCATGTCTGATCTTCCCCGGAAGGCGGTCACCCGGACCGCCAAGCTCGCCGCGCTCCCGCTCGGCTTCGCCGGCCGGGCGACCTGGGGTCTGGGCAAGCGCATCGTGGGTGAGTCCGCGGAGATCGTCGGCCGCGAGCTGCAACAGCGCACGGCCGAGCAGCTTTTCAAGGTTCTCGGAGAGTTGAAAGGCGGGGCCATGAAGTTCGGGCAGGCCCTGTCCGTCTTCGAGTCCGCCCTCCCGGAGGAGATCGCCGGCCCCTACCGGGCAGCCCTCACCAGACTCCAGGACGCCGCACCGCCGATGCCGACCCGCACCATGCACGCGGTGCTCGCCGAGCGCCTGGGCGAGGACTGGCGGGAGCTGTTCCTGGAATTCGAGGAGAAACCCGCGGCGGCTGCCTCGATCGGGCAGGTGCACCGGGCGGTGTGGCACGACGGCCGTGTGGTCGCGGTCAAGGTGCAGTATCCGGGAGCCGGCGAGGCCCTGCTCTCCGATCTCGGGCAACTGAGCCGTTTCGCCCGCCTGTTGGGTCCGCTGATCCCGGGCATGGACATCAAGCCACTGATCGCGGAGCTGCGCGACCGGGTCTCCGAAGAGCTGGACTACGCCCTGGAGGCGCAGGCCCAGTCGGCGCACGCGGAGGAGTTCGGGGACGACCCCGATGTGGTGGTCCCCGCCGTGGTGTACCAGTGCGAGCAGATCCTGGTCACGGAGTGGATCGACGGAATACCGATCTCCGAGATCATCTCGGGGGGCTCCCAGGAGCAGCGTGACCGGGCCGGTCAGCTCCTGGCCAGGTTCCTGTTCTCGGGCCCGGCCCGCACCGGCCTGCTGCACGCCGACCCGCACCCGGGCAACTTCCGGCTGCTGCCCGGTGGGCCGGAGGACGAGGAGGAGTGGCTGCTGGGCGTGCTGGACTTCGGCACGGTCGACCGCCTCGCGGGCGGCCTGCCCGCCCCCATCGGCGACTCCCTGCGGATGACGCTGGACGGTGACGCCGAGGCGGTCTACGAGCTGCTGCGCGCCGAGGGGTTCGTCAAGGACTCCATAGAGCTGGACCCCGACGCCGTCCTGGACTATCTGCTGCCGATCATCGAACCGGCCCAGGTCGAGGAGTTCACCTTCACCCGCAACTGGATGCGCAGCCAGGCGGCCCGCATCGCCGACCCCCGCAACCCCGCCCACCAGCTGGGCAAACAGCTCAACCTGCCGCCTGCCTACCTGCTGATACACCGGGTGACCCTGAGCACCATCGGCGTGCTCTGCCAGCTGGGCGCGACGGTCCGGCTGCGAGAGGAACTGGAGGCATGGCTGCCGGGGTTCGTACTCGAAGAGGCCGAGGAAGCCGAGGAAGCGGAAGACGTCGCGGAAGTCATGGAAGTCCTGGAAGCCGAGGTTGCGGAGGCCTCGGAGGCGGCCGTGGAGGCGCAGTAGGGGCGGCAGGGGCGTGATCACCACCAGGACGAGTCGAGCCGGCCCTCGATCGCTCTGAGGTTCTCCCTGGAGCAGGTGTCGCAGAAGAACCGGCGGACGCCGTTCTCCATGGCGCAGGTCCAGGTGGTGGGCTGGGGACCGTCGGCCGGGGTGCCGCAGCGGGCGCACACCGGATGGTGGGGCTCCGCGGCGGAGCCACCGTGATCACTGCCTCCGGAAGGACTCGTCACCCGGCGACGATAACGCCGCGGCGCACGGATTCGCGGGCGCAACGCACCGCGGGGGCCGGTCCGTTCGGCCGGACCGGCCCCCGCGGGAAGTCTCGTCTCCCTCAGCCGGGAGACCACCGCTTCAGGTGTTCGGGATCACTGCATGACGGCCATGGCGAGCGCGCGGCGGGCACGCATCGAGGCGCGCTCGGCCCGGCGCTGCATCCGGCGAGCAGTCGCCAGGCGCACGGCCCGGCTCTCCTGCTCGGCCTCATGCAGTCGCTCGTGCATATGCGCACGAGCCAGGGCTTCTGGAATGAGTTGCATCTCGCGGGTCCTGTTCTGACGCGAGCCGGTGGTCGTACCGGCGGGGGTGAAGTCTGGAATCGCGGAGCCGGTGGGCTCGCTGGCGGACGGCTTCATCGGGGCCTGCTTCTTGGGGTCGTGCGTGAGGGGGCGGTCGATCGTTCCTTGGATGTTCATGCCGAGACCGGGTTCTTGCGCGGGCGGCCACGCGGCCGCTTGCGGGCGACGACGACACCCTGGACGAACAGCTCGCCACCCCAGACACCCCAGGGCTCACGCCGCTCCTTGGCACCGGCGAGGCAGGCCTCGATCAGCGGGCAGGTGCGGCAGAGGGACTTGGCGTACTCGACGTCCGCCGGCGACTCGGCGAAGAAGACCTCCGGGTCGTAGGAACGGCAGGGGACGGGCACGCCGAGGTTCTCGATGGCGTCGTCGAGCGCGGTGAGCGCGGTGAGCGGGATCAAGGTGGAGTCCTCCGTGAGGCCGGGCGGGGGGATCGTTTCGGAAGGCGGTACGGACGGGGCGTGCGCTTCGAGTTGCACGGCTGGTTCTTCCTCGTCTGGTCGTGCCGGTCGGGTTGGACCGGTTGGCGGCTGGTACCGGGTTCTGCTCTTGTCCCGAGGCCCCTTCGCCCGTCTGTCCCTGTGGTGGGGACAAACAGAAGGGCCGCGGATCCCGGATGGGGTTCCGCGGCCCTGAAGGCGCCGGCCTGATCGATTCAGGCTGGATCACTCCAGGGTTCTGGCCCACGGAAGGCCCACATCAGGTGGTGCTGCGTCTGCTTCCGGCTTCCGGCACCGGCTGCCGTAAAGGCATAGGCCTGGGCCCCTGCCACTACTGCTTCCAGTGCCTCAGTCGGTCGCTCATTGCGCTCACGGACGGGAAGACCCGCGAGAGAAACGGAGGACGCCGGACGCACGGCAGGAATGCCGGACAGACCGGTGCCCAGGTTCGAGACGCCGAGCATGCACACGGAGACGGCCGAGAGATCGGTCATTTTGGCCGCGCTGATGTTGGTCTTGATGCTGATCACTGGACTCGCCTCCTCTCGGCGTCTAAGGGACTGGGATGAGCCAGTCCGCTCGGATATGCAAGTACAACACGGAACCGGGCCTTCGAGAAGGCCGCCGCTTCCGTGCCTAGAACCTATGGGGATTGCTGGGGCATGCGCAAACTATTTTTTCGACGAGTTGGCATCAGTCACCCTCAACGGCTCCCCTGGGCTGCCGACCTGCGCAGATGGCCAGAACATCGGCGCCGTAACGGTTGAGCTTGCGCATGCCGACGCCGGGGATGCGAGCCAACTCGCGGTCGTCGTCGGGCGCGCTCTCCGCGATCGCCATCAGCGTCCTGTCGGTGAAGACGCAGAAGGCGGGCTGGCCGCTGAGCCGGGCCTGGTCCGCGCGCCACTCCCGCAGCCGCTCGTAGAGGCCCTCGTCCATGTCGGAGGGGCAGTTGTCGCAGCGCATCAGTTTCATCTCGCCGGCGTCGGTGAGGGTGCGCCCGCAGACCCGGCAGCGGGCGGGGGTGCGCTGGGTACGCCTGGGTGCGGCCACGGGGCCGCCGGTGAAACCGCGTTCGACGCCTCCGGGACCGGCGCCGGAGCCACGGCCGACGGTGCCCGTGGAGCCGGGGCGCAGCCCGTCCAGGAAGTGGCTGGGCCGACGGTTCGGGCGGCCGCCGGGGGTACGGGAGAGCGACCAGGAGACATGGAGCCGCTCTCTGGCGCGGGTCACGCCGACATAGAGGAGACGGCGTTCCTCCTCGATCTGCTCGTCGGTCTTCGCATAGGTGATCGGCATCATCCCCTCGGCGACACCGACCAGGAAGACGACGTCCCACTCCAGGCCCTTCGCCGAGTGCAGGGAGGCCAGGGTGACGCCCTGGACGGTCGGGGCGTGCTGGGCGCCCGCCCGCTCGTCGAGTTCCGTGACGAAGTCGGCGAGGGTGGCGGCAGGCCGGGCGGCGGCCACGTCGTGCGCCAGGTTGACCAGGGCGGCCAGTGACTCCCAGCGCTCGCGGACCGCGCCGGAACCGGCCGGCGGCGCGGTGGTCCAGCCCTCCCCGGAGAGGACCGCGCGCACCTGGGAGGGCAGGTCGACGGTGTCGTCGAGCAGCGCGTCATTGCCGCCGAAGCGGGCCGCGGCCCGCAGGGCGACACCCGCCTTGCGCACCTCGGGCCGGTCGAAGAACCGCTCGGCGCCCCGCAACTGGTAGGGCACGCCGGCGTCGGCGAGGGCCTGCTCGTAGATCTCGGACTGGGAGTTGGTGCGGAACAGAATGGCGATCTCGGCGGCCGGGAC
The DNA here is from genome assembly GCF_040634235.1 of Streptomyces sp. NPDC007157. NCBI lineage: Bacteria > Bacillati > Actinomycetota > Actinomycetes > Kitasatosporales > Streptomycetaceae > Streptomyces > Streptomyces sp. NPDC007157. The sequence continues at coordinate 314,432 of NZ_JBEYFE010000002.1, read as the reverse complement.
CCCGGCGTCGACGAGCTCACGGATACGCCGGGCGGCGCCCTCGGCCTCGGCGGGCTCGTCGGTGTACTCGGTGTGGACGGGCTCGGGTCCCGCGGGGCGCTGGGAGATCAGTTCCAGGCGGTGGTCTGCGGCGCGGCCATGGGCCTGAGCCAGCAGGCCGTTGGCGAGGTGGACGACCTGGGGGGTGGAGCGGTAGTCGCGGACCAGCTTGACGACGGTGGCCCCGGGGTGACGGATGCGGAAGTCGAGCAGATGGTCGGGAGTTGCTCCTGTGAACGAGTAGATGGTCTGGCTGGCGTCGCCGACGACGCACAGGCTGTCGCGGTCGCCGAGCCACAGCTCCAGCAGGCGCTGCTGGAGCGGACTGACGTCCTGGTACTCGTCGACGACGAAGTGCTGGTACTGGGCGCGGACCTGCTCGGCGATGTCGTGCCGGTCCTGCAGGACGGCGACGGTGAGCAGCAGGACGTCCTCGAAGTCGATGACCGAGCGATCGCGCTTGAGGTCCTCGTAGACCGAGTAGATCTGGGCGATCTCGGCCGGGTCACGGGGCGCCTCGCGGCCGGCCTTCACGACGGCGGGCGGATAGTCGGCGGGGACGGTCTGGGTGACCTTGGACCACTCGATCTCGGCGGTGACGTCCCGCAGCTCGCCCCGGTCGAGGCGGATGCGGCAGGCGGCGGCCGCGTCGGCGACCAGCTGGATCTTGCGGTCGACGAGCCGGGGCAGCGAGCCACCGATCGCTTTCGGCCAGAAGAACTGGAGCTGGCGCAGCGCGGCCGAGTGGAAGGTGCGGGCCTGCACCCCCTGGGCGCCGAGTTGGCGCAGCCGTCCGCGCATCTCCCCGGCGGCACGGTTGGTGAAGGTCACGGCGAGCACGCTGGACGGCTGGAGAACGCCGGCCCGCACCCCGTAGGCGATCCGGTGGGTGATCGCCCGGGTCTTGCCGGTACCGGCTCCGGCCAGTACGCACACCGGCCCGTGCAGGGCGGTCGCCACCTCGCGCTGCTCGGGGTCGAGCCCTTCGAGCACCGCGTCGGCAGAGTCCGGTACCTGCGGGAAGAGGGAGGAGTGCGTTGCTGCTGTCACACAGCCATGCTGCCAGGTCGCCGGAGACCGCTGTGCCGGTTGTCCACAGGCGGCCCCTCGCAGTCGTACCAATGCGGCAGGCGTCACCCGGGGCCGGTGCTGTGGGAATGGCGGACGGGCCGCGTACGTTGCTCTCCTGGACGAACTTCCCGACCTGCCGAAGGAGCGCGAGCGAGATGCAGGGCACTGTGACGATGTACAGCACCACGTGGTGCGGCTACTGCCGCCGGCTGAAGAGCCAGATGGACCGCGAGGGCATCGCGTACACCGAGATCAACATCGAGCAGGACCCGGATTCGGCCGCGTTCGTCGAGAAGGCGAACGGCGGGAACCAGACGGTCCCGACCGTGCTCTTCGGCGACGGTTCCACGCTGACGAACCCCTCGCTGGCCCAGGTCAAGCAGAAGATCAGCGCGTAATCTTCCTTCGCGTTCTCCGCACCGGCGCGTTCTCCGCGTTCGTACAAGGCGGTCCCTGATCCGTTCAGGGGCCGCCTTCGCGCATGTCGCCCGGCTTGTCCCACACCAGGGTGTAGCGCCACAGCAGCCGGCGCCGGTAACGGCGTCCGGGGAGCAGGTGTGCGCCGGCCCGCCGGACCTCCTTCCAGTTCATGATCGGGTCCTCGACAGGCATATCGGTCGGACCCTGCTTGCCGCCGTTCCTGCGCGCGGTCAGCCGCGCCGCTGGGACCCCGCAACCGCTGATCACCCAGTCCAGGAGGGTGCGGTTGTAGGCCAGGCCGATGATGACCAGCCGGCCGCCGGGGGCGAGCAGCCCCACCAGCCGTTCGATCGCGTCGTCGAACGGGGCGTGGTGGATGACGGCGACCGCGCTGACGAAGTCGTAGCTCCCCTCGTCGAGGAGCGCGCCGTCGAGATAGTCACCCTCCAGGAAGGTGACGTTCTCCGTGCCGTCCCTTTTGTGCGCCAGCCGGATCATCTCCGGTGACCGGTCCACGCCGGTCACCGACTCCGCCCTGGCCGCGAGCTTGGCGGCCAGCAGGCCGTCACCGCAGCCGACGTCCAGGGCGGCACGGCAGCCGGGCGGCACGGCGTCCAGCACCACCGGGTGGTAGTGGACGTTGTGGTTCCAGTAGGTGTCGTGGGTGTCGGGCATCAGCCGGGTCGCCGTCTCAGACGAAACTCCTCGTCGGCAGCGGCTTGCCGTACCACATCTCGATGAGGCGGGCCGCGATGGAGATCCCGTACGGCGGCAGGACGTCGCCGGAGTCGAAGGCGGCGCCCAGTTCGTCGCGGGAGAACCAGCGGGCCTCGTGGATCTCGTCGCCGTCGACGTTGATCTCGGTCGAGGTCGCGCGGGCCATGAAGCCGAGCATCAGGCTGGACGGGAACGGCCAGGGCTGGCTGGCGACGTACTCGACGGGGCCGACGGTGATCCCGGCCTCCTCGAAGACCTCGCGGCGCACCGCCTGCTCGATGGACTCGCCGGGCTCCACGAAGCCCGCGAGCGTGGAGAAGCGGCCCTCGGGCCAGTGCACCTGGCGGCCGAGCAGGATGCGGTCGTCCTCGTCCGTGACGGCCATGATCACGGCGGGGTCGGTGCGCGGGTAGTGCTCGGCGCCGCAGGCGGGGCAGCGGCGGATGTGGCCGGCTGCGGCGATCACCGTGCGCTCGCCGCAGCGGGAGCAGAAGCGGTGGGTGCGCTGCCAGTTCTCCAAGCCGACCGCGTGCACCATCAGGCCCGCGTCACGCGGCGAGAGCAGCAGTCCGGCCTCGCGCAGACCGGCCGGGCGCGCGGACTGGTCGATACGGCCGGGCAGGGCGTCCTTCTGGAGCGCGAAGTAGCTGACGCCGTCCTCGTCGGTGCCCAGGAAGTAGCGGTGCGCCTCGGTGAGGGGAGCCTCGAAGGAGGGGGTCATGACGAGTTCGGTACGGCCGTCGGGCGTCTCGTCGATGAGGACCTGGCCGCCGGAGACCACGAAGCTGCGAGTGTCGGGGTGGCTCCACGCCGCCGCGAGCCAGGCCTCGTCGAGCCGGTGGTGGGCAGCGCGGTCGATGCCGCTCGGGGCGGTGAGCGAGATGGGTCGGTCGGCGGTGTGGTCGGTCCAGGTGGTCACGGGTGCTTCCAACTCCCCCAGTGCAACGGATGTTTCAGCGGGCGGTTCAGCGGGACGAAGGGCGGGAGGAGACCGGTTCGGGCGGGGACGGGACGGGCGGGGCGGCCCTTCCAGTGTGCCCCGCGCGCGGTGCCGCTCCGGACGGCGCGGACCGGTCAGGGGGCATGGCGCCAGTTCTCGGCCAGGTCACCCCACAGGTAGGCGCTGGTCTCGACGCCCTTGAGGAGAAGGTCCAGCTCAACCTTCTCGTTCGGGGCGTGCCAGCCGTCGGAGGGGACGGAGATGCCCAGGAAGAGAACGGGTGCGCCGAGGACGTCCTGGAGGTCCGCGGCCGGCCCGGAGCCACCCGAACGTGTGAACCGGACCGGTCCCTCGAAGGCGCGGCCCATGGCGCGGGCCAGCGACTGGAGGCCCGGGTGGTCGAGCGGGGTCAGACAGGGGCGGGTGGCCGGCAGGAAGGTGATCTCGGCGCGGATGCCGGCGGGGATCCGCTCGGTGGCCCAGGCGCGGACGGCCTTCTCGATGTGGTCGGGCTCCTGCCCGGCGACCAGCCGGAACGACAGCTTGACCATGGCCGAGGACGGGACGATCGTCTTGCTGCCGGGGCCCTGGTAGCCGCCGCCGATGCCGTTGACCTCGGCGGTGGGGCGGGCCCAGATGCGCTCCAGGGTGGTGTGCCCGGCCTCGCCCTCGGTGGCGTGCGAATGCGCTTCGCGCAGCCAGCCCTCCTCGTCGAACGGCAGCTCGGCCCACAGCCGGCGCTCGTGTTCGCCGAGTTCCACGATGCCGTCGTAGAAGCCGGGGATCGCCACGCGCGCGTGCTCGTCGTGCAGCGCCGCGACCAGGCGGGCCACGACGGTGGCCGGGTTGGGGACGGCGCCGCCGAAGGCTCCGGAGTGGATGTCCTGGTCGGGGCCGTGCAGGACGATCCCGCACTCGACGAGGCCGCGCATGCCGGTGCAGACCGTGGGGGTGTCCTCGGACCACATGCCGGTGTCGGAGACGATCACGGTGTCCGTGGCGAGCCGGTCCGCGTGTTCCTCGACGAGGGCCCGGAAGTGCGGGGAGCCGGATTCCTCCTCGCCCTCGATCAGCAGCTTCAGGTTGACGGCGGGTGCGGTGCGGCCGGTGGCGGCGAGGTGGGCGCGGACGCCGAGTGTGTGAAAGAACACCTGGCCCTTGTCGTCGGCCGCCCCGCGCGCGTAGAGGCGGTTCTCCCGGACGACCGGCTCGAAGGGGTCGCTGTCCCAGCCGTCCGCACGGGCGGCGGGCTGGACGTCGTGGTGGCCGTAGACGAGGACCGTGGGCGCCTCGGGGTCGCCCGCGGGCCATTCGGCGAAGACGGCCGGGGCGCCCGGTGTCTCCCAGACCTCGGCGGTCGGGAAGCCGGTCTCCTTGAGTTCGGCGGCGAGCCAGTCGGCGCTGCGGCGGACATCGGCGGCGTGTTCGGGCTGGGCCGACACGGAGGGGATGCGCAGCCACTCGGCGAGGTCGTCGAGGAAGGCGGCACGGTGCTGCTCGATGTACGTACGGACAGCGCTGTCCGGGGTCTGGCTCATGGTCACGAGCCTATCGGCCCGCGCCGACATCCTCGGCGGGCGGTTCGTCACACTCGGCTTGCCCGATGATCAGTCTTTCCAGCGCGGGCCGGTCCGGCAGACCCTCCGGTCGCTCGACCTCACCGGTGCGGATGTGGACGAACGCGGCGGTGACCGACTCGGGCGGCACGCCCTGCTGCTCCGCCCAGCCGATCCGGTAGATCGCGAGCTGGAGCGGATCGGCGGCCCGGGTGCGGCTGGTCTTCCAGTCGACGATCTCGTACGTCGCCTCGTCGCCGTGCCCGGTCCGGTAGACGGCGTCGATACGGCCCCGTACGACCCGCCCGGCGAGGGCGAGCTGGAAGGGGGCCTCCACGCGATAGGGCGTGCGATGGGCGTACTCGGTGCGCTCGAAGGCCTCCTTGAGGGCTTCGAGGTCGCGTTCGTCGGCGATCTCGGCGTCGGTCCCGGGCAGCTCGTCGGGGTCCAGCATGGGCAGGGTGAGCTCTTCGAAGCGCGCCTCGACCCAGGCGTGGAAGCGGGTGCCCCGGCGTGCGGCCGGTTGTGGAGGGCGTGGCATGGGGCGCGCGAGTTCCTGCGCGAGCCCGTCCGGGTCCTCGGCCAGCCGCATCAGCTGGGTGGCGGAGAGCGCGGCCGGCAGGGGCACGTCGGTGACGCTCCGGCGGGCGCGCAGCAGCTCGCCGGTGAGGGCGTCGAGGTCGCGGTCCCAGGACGCGATGGCGCGGGCCTCCTCGGGAGTGAGGAGGGTGCGCTCCGGGGCGCGCGCGTGTTCGGACTCGGCCACCCGCGCGTGCTGGGCCTCCGCCACCCGTGCGTGCTCGGGTGCCGGGACGCGTGCGTGCTCGGGTTCCGGGCCCCACCCGTGCTCGGGTTCCGGTCGGCGCGCGTGCTCCGGTGTGCGGCGAGGCGTGCGCTCGGCGGGCGTCGCCTGGTGCGGGACCGTGGGGCGGTCGGCGCTCAGGGATTCCCAGTCGGCGGAGTCCTCGTCCGGGAAGTCGTCCTCGTAGTCGTCCTCGTAGGGGTCGGGCTCGTCGTCGTCGGGTGGCGAGGGCCACTCCGGGTCCTCGTGGCTGGCGGGGTCGTGATCGGCCGCCGGGTGGCCGTGCTGCCCTGCCGTGAGCGCGTCCAGGTGGGCGAGGACGGTCTCGGCGGCCGCGCGGCGGCGGGCCAGGGCGGCCTCGTCGAGGGGCAGCGGCCACACCTGGTCGGCGCCTGCCGTGTGCAGGGCCGGGTTCTCCTCGTCCTCCTCCGGTTCGTCGGCCCAGGCCTCGATCTCGCCGTGTCCGGTGGCGCAGTGGTCGTACAGGGCCTGGAGGAAGTCGGAGGGGCCGCGCGGTCTCTTCTGGCTGGGGCCCCACCAGTGGCCGGAGCCGAGGAGCAGGGAGCGGGGGCGGGTGAAGGTGACGTAGCCGAGGCGGAGCTCCTCGGTGTGCTGGTGGTCCTTCATGGCCTCGTGGAAGGCCTTCATGCCCCGCGAGTCCCAGGCCTCGACGTCCGGCAGGGTGTCGGTGTCACCGCGCAGGGCGTGCGGGAGCACCTTGGCCTGGGCCGTCCACTTCTCGCGGCCCTGGCTGCTCGGGAAGGTGCCCTTGACCAGGCCGGGGACGACGACGACATCCCACTCCAGGCCCTTGGACCTGTGCGCGGTCAGCACCTTGACGGTGTTCTCGCCGCCGGGCAAGGCGTTGTCGAGGCCCTTCTCGTACTGGGCGGCGGTGCGCAGGAAACCGAGGAAGGCGAGCAGGGTCGCCTCCTGGTCGCCGGCCGCGAAGGAGGCGGCGACGTCCAGGAAGTTGGACAGCGTCTCGCGGCGGCGGGCGGCCAGCGCGTGCGGGGAGGCGGACAGCTCCACCTCCAGGCCGGTGACCGCGAGGACGCGGTGCAGGACGTCCATCAGCGGGTCGGACAGGGAGCGGCGCAGCTCGCGCAGTTCGGTGGCCAGGCGGGCGAAGCGCACGCGCGCGTCCGGCGAGAACGGCAGGCCGTCGTCCTGGCGCTGGGTGTCGAGCGGCAGCTCCAGGAAGGTGTCCAGGGCGTCCGCGAGCGATATCACCTCGGCCGGGTCGACCCCCTCGACGGCCTCGGCGAGCCTGCGGTCCGGGTCGTCGGCGTCACCCACGCGCGCGTGGGACACCAGCAGCCGGGCGCGGCGGCCCAGGAGGGCGAGGTCTCGGGGGCCGATGCGCCAGCGCGGGCCGGTCAGCAGCCGGACCAGGGAGGCGTTGGCTCCGGGGTCCTGGAGGACCTCGCAGACGGCGACGAGATCGGCCACCTCGGGCAGGTGCAGCAGCCCGGAGAGGCCGACCACCTCGACGGGGACGTCCCGCGCGACGAGGGCGCCCTGGATCTCCGCGAAGTCGGTCGCCGTACGGCACAGGACCGCGATCTCGCCGGGTGCCGTGCCGGTGCGGACGAGGTGGGCGACGGAGTCGGCGATCCAGTCCATCTCGTCGGCGTGGGTGCGCAACAGGGCGCAGCGGACCGTGCCGTCGAGTTCGGCGCCCGGGGCCGGGCGCAGGGCCGCCACGCCCGCGTGCATGGCGCGCAGCGGCTCGGCGAGGCCGTTGGCGAGGTCGAGGAGGCGGCCGCCGCTGCGGCGGTTCTCGCTGAGCGCCTGGCGGGTGGCGGGGCTGCCGTCGGCGTGCGCGAAGTGCTCGGGGAAGTCGTCCAGGTTGGCGACGGAGGCACCGCGCCAGCCGTAGATGGCCTGGCAGGGGTCGCCGACGGCGGTCACGGGATGGCCGGTGCCGCCGCCGAACAGGCCCGCGAGGAGCACCCGCTGGGCCACCGAGGTGTCCTGGTACTCGTCGAGGAGTACGACCCGGAACTCGTCGCGCAGCAGCCGGCCCACCTCGGGGATACGGGCCAGCGCCGCGGACAGCGCGATCTGGTCGCCGAAGTCGAGCAGGTCCCGCTCGCGCTTGGCGGTGCGGTAGCGCAGGACGAGTTCGGCCAGTTCGCGGCGGGCGGCGGCCGTCTCGGGGACCTTGCGCAGGTCGGCGTTGCCGAGCTTGGCGCCCGCGAGGGTGTTCAGCAGTCCGGCGTCCCAGGCCCGCAGGTCCTCGGGGCGAACCAGGTGCTCGGCGAGTTCGGAGTCGAGGGTGAGCAGGTCGCCGACCAGGTCGGCGAAGGAGCGGGTGAGGGCCGGATAGGGACCGGGTGCCTCGCGCAGCACCCGGGCGGCGAGCTGGAAGCGGGTGGCGTCGGCGAGCAGCCGGGAGGACGGCTCCAGGCCGATGCGCAGGCCGTGGTCGGTCAGCAGCCGGCCCGCGAAGGCGTGGTACGTCGAGATGACCGGCTCGCCGGGCGGGTTGTCCGGGTCGATGACATCGGGGTCCGTGACGCCCGCCCTGACGAGTGCCTTGCGGACGCGTTCGGCGAGTTCACCGGCCGCCTTGTTGGTGAAGGTCAGCCCGAGGACCTGTTCGGGGGCCACCTGTCCGGTGCCGACCAGCCAGACCACGCGGGCCGCCATCACCGTCGTCTTGCCCGACCCGGCTCCGGCCACGATCACCTGCGGGGCGGGCGGCGCGGTGATGCAGGCCGTCTGCTCCGGGGTGAACGGGATGCCGAGGAGCTCTTTGAGCTGCTCGGGGTCGGTGATGCGGGCGGGCATGCCGTCGAGGCTAACGGTGACCACTGACAACCGTGGGACGGGCGTCGTACGTCACTCGACCACGTGACGCCCCTCCGGCCGCGCGCTGCACGACGCCCGGAAGGCGCAGTGCGTGCAGTGCTGGCCGGTGGTCGGCGTGAACCGTTCGTCGAGGACCTTGCCGGCGGCGGTGGCCAGCAGGTCGCCGACCCACTCCCCCTCCAGCGGCTCCTGGGCCTGCACCCTGGGCAGGGTCTCGCCTCCGTCGCGCCGGGCGGCGCCCTGCCGGAGGTGGACCAGTTCGGCGCCGCCGGCCTCGGGGCGTACGCCGTCGAAGGCCTCGTCCACGGCGCCCTCGCGGACCGCGAGCTGGTAGACGGCGAGCTGCGGATGCCGGGCCACCTCGGCGGCGCTCGGGGCCTGCTTGCCGGTCTTGAAGTCGACCACGTAGGCCCGGCCCTCGCCGTCCGTCTCCACGCGGTCCATCTGGCCGCGGATGCGCACCTCGTAGTCGCCCGCTTCGAGGCTGACGTCGAAGTCCTGCTCGCTGGCCACGGGGGTGCGGGCGGTGCGGTCCAGGACGTGCCACTTCAGGAAGCGTTCGAGCGCCACGCGCGCGTTGTCCTTCTCCTGGGCCGACTTCCAGGGGGCGTCGAAGGCGAGCGCGTTCCACACCGACTCCAGGCGCTCCATGAGGACCGCGAGGTCGGCGGGGGTGCGTCCGGAGGCGACCTCGTCGGCCAGGACGTGCACGACGTTGCCGAAGCCCTGGGCGGTGGTGGCGGGCGCGTCGGCCTTGACCTCGCGGCCCAGGAACCACTGCAGGCTGCAGGTGTTGGCGAGCTGGTCGAGGGCGCTGCCGGAGAGCACGACGGGCTGGTCGCGGTCGCGCAGCGGCACCTTGCTCTCGGTCGGCTCGAACATGCCCCACCAGCGGTAGGGGTGGGCGGAGGGCACCAGGGGGCGGCCGTCGTCGTCGGCGAGCGCGGCCAGCCGGGCCAGCCGCCGGGCGGCGGCCTCCCGCAGCGTGTCGGACGCGCGCGGGTCGACCGTGGTCGCGCGCAGTTCGGCGACCAGGGCGGCCACGGAGAGCGGGCGGCGGGGCCGTCCGGTGACGTCCTGGGGTTCGGCGCCCAGTTCGGTGAGGAACCGGGAGGGCTGGTCGCCGTCGTCCGCGGGGGCCTTCACGGCGGTGACGACGAGGCGTTCGCGGGCGCGCGTGGCGGCGACGTAGAACAGGCGGCGCTCCTCGGCGAGGAGCGCGCCCGGAGTGAGCGGTTCGGCCAGGCCGTCGCGGCCGATCCGGTCGGCCTCCAGCAGCGAGCCGCGGCGGCGCAGGTCGGGCCACAGGCCCTCCTGGACGCCGGCGACGACGACCAGGCGCCACTCCAGGCCCTTGGAGCGGTGCGCGGTCAGCAGGCGGACGGCGTCGGGGCGTACCGCGCGCCCGGCGAGGGTGTCGGCGGCGATGTCCTCGGCCTCGATCTCGGCCAGGAAGTTCAGCGCGCCCCGGCCGCCGCTGCGCTCCTCCGCGCGGGCGGCGGTGGCGAACAGCGCGCACACGGCGTCCAGGTCACGGTCGGCGTTGCGGCCGGCCGCGCCGCCGCGCCGCGCGGCGCGCTCCAGGCGCGAGGGCCAGGGTGTGCCGTTCCACAGGTCCCACAGCGCCTCCTCGGCCGTACCGCCGCCGGCCAGGCGCTCCCGGGCCTTCCCGAGCAGTGCGCCGAGCCGCTGCGCCCCGCGCGCGTACCCGGGATCGTGGACGGCCAGGCGCTCGGGTTCGGCGAGGGCTCGGGCGAGCAGGTCGTCCGAGGGCGGCGGCAGCGCGTTGCCGGCCGCCCGTTCCTCGTCGCGCAGAGCGCGGCCGAGGCGGCGCAGGTCGGCCGCGTCCATGCCGGCCAGAGGGGAGGTGAGCAGGGTGAGCGCGGTCTCGGTGCCCAGCCAGCAGGGGGCTGCTGCGGCTGCGGCTGCGGTGCCCTCGTCCCCGCCGGGGCTCGCCTCGTCGGTGCCCGCACCCTGGTGTGCCGCTTCCGCCTGCGCCACCGCCCGGAGCGCCGTCAGCAGGGGTGCCACCGCCGGTTCGTGGCGCAGTGGCACGTCGTCGCCGTCGATGTCCAGGGGTACGCCGGCCGCGGTGAGGGCGCGGCGGACCGTCGGGATGGTGCTGGACCCGGCGCGCACCAGGACGGCCATGTCGCTCCAGCGCACGCCGTCCTCCAGGTGCGCGCGCCGCAGGATGTCGGCGACGTTGTCCAGCTCGGTGCCGGGCGTCGGGTACGTGTAGACCTCGACGGTTCCGCCGTCCCGCGCGGCGGCCAGTTCGCGGTGGGCGCGCACCTTCTCGGCGGGCAGCCTGGTCAGCGGCATCCGCTGGGTCAGCAGGCGGGTGGCGGCCAGCAGGGCGGCGCCGGAGCGGCGGGAGGTGCGCAGTACCTCGACCGGGGCGGGCCGGCCGTCCACGCGCGCGAAGGCGGACGGGAAGTCCAGGATGCCGTTCACGTCGGCGCCCCGGAACGTGTAGATCGACTGGTCCGGGTCGCCGAACGCGACCAGCGTGCGGCCGCCGCCGGCCAGGGCGTGCAGCAACCGCACCTGGGCTGGGTCGGTGTCCTGGTACTCGTCGACGTACACGGCGTCGTAGCGGCCGGCCAGGTCCAGGGCGACCTCGGGGCGCTGGGTGAGCAGCACCGCGCGGTGCACGAGTTCGGCGTAGTCGAGGACGCCCTGGAGGTCGAGGACGTCGAGGTACTCGGCCAGGAAGGCGGCCGCGGCCCGCCAGTCGGGGCGGCCGATACGGCGGGCGAAGGCGTCCAGGGCGGCGGGGTCGAGGCCCAGTTCGCGGCTGCGGGCGAGCACCGCGCGGACCTCGTCGGCGAAACCCCGGGTGGTCAGGCAGGCGCGCAGTTCGTCGGGCCAGCGCACCGGGTCGAGCCCGAGCCGCTCCAGCTCGGCCTGGCCGGCCAGCAGCTCGCGGACGGTGACGTCCTGCTCGGGGCCGGAGAGCAGCCGCAGCGGGTCGACGAACAAGCCGCTGTCCTGGTGGGCGCGGATCAGGGCGTAGCAGTACGAGTGGAAGGTGGTCGCCCGGGGGGCGCGGGCCGCGCCGACGCGCAGGGCCATGCGGTCGCGCAGTTCGACGGCGGCCTTGCGGCTGAACGTCAGCACCAGGATCCGCTCGGGGTCCCCGCCGCGGGCGATCCGCGCGGCCACCGATTCCACGAGGGTGGTGGTCTTCCCGGTGCCGGGACCCGCGAGCACGAGCAGCGGGCCGGCCGCGTGGTCAACCACGGCGCGCTGTGCGGCGTCCAGAGGAGGGGGATCCGTGTCGGCGGGCGGGGTCCGCACCAGTCGGTAAGCGCCACGGGTCCCCTGTCGCACCTGGAGGTGCGACAGGCGCCTGGTGGAGGATGAGGAGCTCACGTGGTTCGCCGGTCCTGGTGGGTGTGCTGGTTGGCTCGCGGTCGCGCGGGCAGTGCGGTGGCCGTGGGGTGAGCGGGACCCGCGCAGCCGACGCTACGCCGCCGAACCGGACGGAAGCAGAGCTTCCGCTTCTTCCCATCCGCCTCGGGCGGCACTCGTGGCACGCGCGCCCCACATCCCACGAACGTACGTCATGCCACGGACGTCCCGGGTGTCCCTCGAACGGGCCACTGGCTCCCCCCGAGGGCCTCGGATGGCGGAAGCTGTCAAGTGTGAGCCCCCGAGTCCGCGTCGCCGTCCCACCGCGCCCGCTTCATGTCGAGCCGCGGCCGATGATCCTCCGCGGCCCTGCTCGCCTCCTTCAGCGCGGTGCCCTCCGCGCGGTAGTGGTCCAGGGCGCTCAGCTCGTGCCCCGGCAGCAGGACCCCGTCGGCGCGTACCACCCGCCACCAGGGGACGGAGCCGCCGTAGAGGGACATCACCCGCCCCACCTGGCGCGGCCCTCCCTCCTCCAGCCACTCCGCGACGTCGCCGTACGTCATCACGCGCCCGGGCGGGATCCGCTCGGCGACCTCCAGGACCCGCTCGGCGTACTCGGGCAGTTCGTCCGCGTACCCCTCTCGGGTGCCCTCGGGAAGGCTCTGCTCGCTCATTCGCCCCATCCTGCCGCACCCCACCGACAACCCGCGCGGTCCACGTCAGGTCTCCGTCTCGCCCCCGGGCGGCGCTTGGGGCAGACTGTGCGCCCCCGCATCTGCACCCTGATGCCCTCGTGTGTCGGTGGGGCATGCCACCATCGTGCGGGCGGTGACTGGTGATACGAGATCAAGAAGAGACGACCGAGCAGCAGGGCGTGCACCCCGACGGAGCGGCGGGCACCTCTGACGCCGCCGCACGCCCGGACGCGGCCGAATCCGGCACCGAACCTTCGGAACCCGCGCGCGCGGAGGTCGTGGAGCCGGACGCCGGACACCCGCCCCCCACCGTCGGACCCGACGCCGCCCCCGACGCCTCCGAGGCGGAACACGTGCCGGACGAGATCCACACGGACGAGGTGGAGGGCGACGAACCGCTGCTCCCCGCGCGCGTGCACCGCCCCTCCGACCTCATGCGTCTTCTGGTCGGCGTACTCGCCATCGCCGTGCTGCTCGGCATCGCCGCGTTCGCGCACGGCACCACCTCCGGGCTCGAACAGGACATCAACAAGGGCACCGGACAGGCCCCCGACCTGCTGATCAAGATCGCGGGGCTGGCCTCCAGCATCGCGATCCTGCTGGTGCCGGTCGCGTTCGCCATCGAGCGGCTGATCAAGCGGGACGGGCTGCGCATCGCCGACGGCGTGCTCGCGGCCGTCCTCGCCCACGGTGTGACCCTCGCCACCGACCTGTGGGTGGCCCGGGCCGCCCCGGGCTCGATCCAGGAGGCGCTCACCCAGCCCTCCCCCGGGGACATCCACGCCCTCACCGACCCGGTGCACGGCTATCTCGCGCCCGTCATCGCCTATATGACGGCCGTCGGCATGTCCCGGCGCCCGAGATGGCGTGCGGTCCTGTGGATCGTGCTGATGCTCGACGCGTTCTCCATGCTCGTCACCGGCTACACGACACCGTTCTCGATCATCCTCACGGTGCTGATCGGCTGGACCGTCGCCTACGGCACGCTCTACGCGGTCGGCTCCCCCAACGTCCGCCCCACCGGCCGGACCCTGCTGGCGGGGCTGCGGCACGTCGGCTTCCACCCGGTCGGCGCGGCCCGCGAGGAGGCCATGGACACCGAGAACGGCGACCGCGGCCGGCGCTACTTCGTCACCCTGGAGGACGGCCCGCCGCTGGACGTCACGGTCGTGGACCGGGAACAGCAGGCCCAGGGCTTCTTCTACCGCGCGTGGCGCAACCTGACGCTGCGCGGCTTCGCCACCCGCTCCAGCCTCCAGTCGCTGCGCCAGGCCCTGGAGCAAGAGGCGCTGCTGGCGTACGCGGCGATCGCGGCCGGCGCCAACGCGCCCAAGCTGATCGCCACCTCCGAGCTGGGCCCGGACGCCGTGATGCTCGTCTACGAACACACCGGCGGCCGCACCCTCGACTCGCTGGCCGACGAGGAGATCACCGACGAACTGCTGCACAACACCTGGCACCAGGTACAGGCCCTGCAGTCGCGCCGGATCGCGCACCGCAGACTCGCGGGTGACGCCATCCTGGTGGATCGTTCCGGCCAGGTGATCCTCACGGATCTGCGCGGCGGCGAGATCGCGGCCGGCGAGCTGCTGCTGCGCATGGACGTCGCCCAACTGGTCGCCACGCTCGGTCTGCGGGTCGGCGCCGAGCGGGCGGTGGCCTCGGCGGTGGGCGTCCTCGGGCCCGACGCCGTCGCCGACTGTCTGCCGATGCTCCAGCCGATCGCGCTCACCCGCTCCACGCGCGCGACGCTGCGAAGACTGGCCAGAGAGCGTGCCCAGCGCGAACGCGACGCGGTCCTGGAGGCGTCCCGGCAGGCCAAGCAGGCCCGCGCGGAGGAGGCCGGGAAGCCCGACAAGAAGACGGTGCGCGCCGAGCAGCGGGCCGAGAAGCGGGCCCTGGACGACGCGCTGGAAGAGGCCCGCGAGGAGGACCTGCTCACCCAGATCCGGCACCAGGTGCTGAAGATCAGGCCGCAGGCGCCCGTCGAGCCGGCCCGCCTGGAGCGGGTGCGGCCGCGCACGCTGATCAGCCTCATCGCCGGCGCGATCGGCGCGTACTACCTGCTGACCCAGCTCACCCACATCGAGTTCGGCCCCCTGATCGTGAACGCCCAGTGGGGCTGGGTGATCGCCGCGGTGCTGTTCTCGGCGGTCAGCTACGTCGCCGCCGCGATGGCACTGCTCGGCTTCGTGCCCGAGCGGGTGCCGTTCGTGCGGACCGTGGCGGCGCAGGTCGCCGGGTCGTTCGTGAAGATCGTGGCGCCCGCGGCGGTCGGCGGTGTCGCCCTCAACACCCGTTTCCTGCAGCGCGCCGGTGTGCGCCCCGGCCTCGCGGTGGCGAGCGTCGGCGCCTCGCAGCTGTTCGGACTCGGCTGTCACATCCTGATGCTGCTCTCCTTCGGCTACCTGACCGGCACCGAGAAGACCCCGTCGCTGTCGCCGTCCCGCACCGTCATCGCGGGCCTGCTGACCGTCGCCGTACTGGTCCTCGTGGTGACCTCGGTGCCGTTCCTGCGGAAATTCGTCTCCACGCGCGTGCGGTCGCTTTTCGCGGGCGTCGTACCGCGCATGCTGGACGTGCTGCAGCGGCCGCAGAAGCTCGTCACCGGCATCGGCGGCATGCTGCTGCTCACCGCCTGCTTCGTGATGTGCCTGGACGCCTCCATCCGCGCGTTCGGCGACGAGGGCACCTCGCTCAGCATCGCCAGCGTCGCCGTCGTCTTCCTCGCCGGAAACGCGCTCGGCTCCGCGGCGCCGACCCCGGGCGGAGTCGGCGCGGTCGAGGCGACCCTGACCGTCGGCCTGATCGCCGTCGGCCTCCCCAAGGAGGTCGCTGCCCCCGCCGTCCTGCTGTACCGGCTGCTGACCCTGTGGCTGCCGGTCCTGCCCGGCTGGCTGGCCTTCAACCACCTGTCCCGCAAGGGAGCGCTCTAACCACGGCGACGGCGCCGGGGGGACGAGACGCTCCGGCTCGCACGGGATGCGCCACGGGCGTACCGGGGTCGTACCTCGTACGGCTCGCGCCCCGCGCGCGTGGGCGCGTGCGACCTCAGGATGGAAGCATGCCGAACCCCTTCCGGATCCGTGCCGCCGCCCTGGCCACCGCCCTGGTGCTGTCCTCCCTGCTGACCGGGTGCAGCGACGGTGCCAAGGACGGGGATCTGGCGGCACAGAAGCTGGACTGGAAGGCCTGCCCGGCTCCCGACGAGGCCGAGGGCGGTGGCGACACCCCCTCGCCGCTGCCCGGTGGCGGTGCCTGGCAGTGCGCGACCATGAAGGCGCCGCTGGACTGGTCGAAGCCGAAGGGCGCCACCATCGGTCTCGCGCTGATCCGGGCCAAGGCCAGCGGCGACGCGAGCAAGCGGATCGGCTCCCTGATCTTCAACTTCGGCGGGCCCGGCGGCAGCGGCGTCACCACGCTCCCCGCGTTCGGTGAGGACTACGCGGCCCTGCGCACCCGCTACGACCTCGTCAGCTTCGACCCGCGCGGAGTCGGCCGCAGCGACCCCGTCGAGTGCGAGAACGACGAACAGCTCGACAACTACTTCCAGCAGGACGCGACGCCCGAGACCAGCGCCGAGCGCGCCCAGCTGATCACCCGCACCAGGCAGTTCAACGCCGCCTGCGAGAAGAACTCCAAGACGATCCTGCCGCATGTACGCACCACCGACGCGGCCCGCGACATGGACCTCATGCGCCAGGTCCTCGGTGACAAGCAGCTGCACTACTTCGGCATCTCCTACGGCACCGAACTCGGCGGCGTCTACGCCCACTTGTTCCCGAAGAACGTGGGCCGGGCCGTCCTCGACGGTGTCATCGACCCCACCCAGAACCCCGAGCAGAGCTCGCTGGGACAGGCCAAGGGCTTCCAGCTCGCACTCGACAACTTCGCCGAGGACTGCACCTCCAAGAAGACCGAGTGCCCGATCGGCGACACCCCGCAGGACGTGAAGGACCGTATCGCCAAGCTCCTCGCGGACCTCGACAAGAAGCCGATCCCCGGTATCCTCCCCCGCCAGCTGACCCAGACCGCCGCCACCAACGGCATCGCGCAGTCGCTGTACTCCAAGGACTTCTGGGAGTACCTCACCGAGGGACTCGAAGAGGCGTACGACGGCGACGGGAAGATCCTGATGCTGCTGTCCGACTCCATGAACGGCCGTAGCCAGAACGGCGAGTACAGCAACATCACGGCGGCGAACATCGCCATCAACTGCGCCGACGCGAAGCCTCGGTACACCGCCGACTACGTCCAGCAGAGACTGCCCGAGTTCCGGGCCGCGTCCCCGCTGTTCGGCGACTACCTCGCGTGGGGCATGGTCAGCTGCACGAGCTGGGCGGTGCCGGGCGCCGCCGACCATCCCGACGTCAGCGCGCCCGGGTCGGCGCCGATCCTGGTCGTGGGCAACACGGGCGACCCGGCCACGCCGTACGAGGGTGCGAAGAAGATGGTGGAGTCGCTGGGGAAGGGCGTCGGGGTGGAGCTGACGTACAAGGGGCAGGGGCACGGGGCCTACGACAGCAAGGACAAGTGCGTGCAGTCGACCGTGAACGGCTACTTGCTGGAGGGGCGGGTGCCGAAGGCCGGCAACGTCTGTTCGTGAGCGTTGGGGAGCTGAGAAACCGCAGGTCAAAAGGTTATCCACAGGCCGCAACAGCCTCCGCTCGATCCGCCTACTATGACCTGACCGCTTTCCGCGACGAACCTGCGGAGAGCCTGTGAGGGGGGTGTGCGCGCATGTTGCGTTTCGTACGGTGGGCGGCCGCTGTTGCCGCGGGGTTGCTCGTGGCCGGGTGCGGCGGTGGGTCGTCCGGTGGCGGCGGGGACGAAGGCAAGACACGGTCCGAACAGCCGTCACCGGCCTCCACCGCCTCTGCCGCCCTGCCCCCCTCCCTCACTTCCCAGCGGCTCGACTGGGGCCGCTGCAAAACCACTTCGGACTCCGCCGCGCCCGGTGGGCAGTGGCGGTGCGCAACGCTCAAGGTGCCGCTGGACTGGGCGAAGCCGGACGGGAAGACCATAGGGCTGGCGCTGATCCGGACGAAGGCGAGCGGGGGTTCGGGCAAGCGGATCGGTTCGTTGCTGTTCAACTTCGGCGGTCCCGGCGGCTCGGGCGTCTCGATGATGCCGTACTACGCCCCCACCGTCTCCACGCTGCGCGCGCGGTACGACCTGGTGAGCTGGGATCCGCGCGGGGTGGGCGCCAGTGAGGGGATCCGGTGTCGCAGCGACAAGGACATGCGGTCCGCCGAGTCGATCGACGCCACCCCGGACACGGCGGCGGAGGAGACGGCGTACTTCAAGGACGCCGCCGCCTTCGGCAAGGGCTGCGAGACGGCGGACGGCGAACTGATCGCACACGTCTCGACGACCGACACGGCCCGGGACATGGATCTGATGCGCCAGGTGCTCGGCGATACGGAGATGCACTATTTCGGCATCTCGTACGGCACCGAACTGGGCGGTGTCTACGCCCACTTGTTCCCCGGGAAGGTGGGGCGGCTGATCCTGGACGCGGTGGTCGACCCGACCGCGGACTCGGTCGGCCACGCGAAGAACCAGACCGAGGGGTTCCAACGGGCGCTGGACGACTACCTCAAGTCCACCGGACAGGACCCGGAGCAGGGCTCGCAGAAGATCGCGGCCCTGCTGAAGAGGCTCGACACCGAGCCGCTCGCGACCTCCTCCGGGCGGAAGCTGACCCAGACCCTCGCGGTCACCGGCATCGTCCTGCCGCTGTACAGCCAGGACAGCTGGCCGACGCTGACCAGCGCCCTCCAGGCGGCCGAGGACGGCGACGGCTCGGAGCTGCTGTCGCTCGCGGACCAGTACAACGAACGTGACTCCTCGGGGCACTACGGCACGACCGGCCACTCCCAGCGGGTCATATCGTGCCTGGACGACAGGCAACGGCCCACGCTCGCCCAGACGAAGAAGCTGCTGCCCGACTTCGAGAAGATCTCGCCCGTCTTCGGCGACTTCCTGGGCTGGGACACGGCCGGCTGGTGCCACGACTGGCCGGTGGCCGGGGAGTACGACACCCCGGAGGTGAGCGCCCCGGGCTCGGCCCCGATCCTGCTGGTCGGCAATACGGGCGACCCGGCGACCCCGTACGAGGGCGCCCGGCGAATGGCCGACGAGCTGGGCAAGGGCGTCGGCGTCGAGCTGACCTGGAAGGGCGAGGGCCACGGCGCGTACGGCCGCGGAAGCGACTGCGTGGACTCGACGGTGAACGCCTACCTGCTGGACGGCACGGTCCCGAAGGACGGCAAGGTCTGCTCATGACGAAGGCGGGGGCTCCGGGTGCCTGCCGCACCCGAAACCCCCGCCCGTCGCAGAGACCGCGCTCAGTAGACCGGCTTCTCGGGCTCGATCTGGTTGACCCAGCCGATCACGCCGCCGCCGACGTGCACGGCGTCCGCGAAGCCCGCGGACTTCAGGACGGCGAGGACCTCCGCACTGCGGACACCCGTCTTGCAGTGCAGGACGATCTTCTTGTCCTGGGGCAGGCCCTCCAGGGCGGTGCCGAGCAGGAACTCGTTCTTCGGGATCAGCTTGGCGCCCGGGATGGAGACGATCTCGTACTCGTTCGGCTCGCGGACGTCGATGATCTCGATGTTCTCGCCGTCGTCGATCCACTCCTTGAGCTGCTTGGGAGTGATCGTCGAGCCGGCGGCCGCCTGCTGGGCCTCCTCGGAGACGACGCCGCAGAAGGCCTCGTAGTCGATGAGCTCGGTGACGGTCGGGTTCTCGCCGCAGACCGCGCAGTTCGGGTCCTTGCGGACCTTCACCTGGCGGTACTGCATCTCCAGGGCGTCGTAGATCATCAGGCGTCCGACGAGCGGGTCGCCGACGCCGGTGAGGACCTTGATCGCCTCGGTGACCTGGATGGAGCCGATGGACGCGCAGAGCACGCCCAGCACGCCGCCCTCGGCGCAGGAGGGGACCATGCCCGGCGGCGGGGGCTCCGGGTACAGGCACCGGTAGCAGGGACCGTACTCGGACCAGAAGACCGAGGCCTGGCCGTCGAAGCGGTAGATCGAGCCCCAGACGTACGGCTTGTTGAGCAGCACGCAGGCGTCGTTGACCAGGTAGCGGGTGGCGAAGTTGTCCGTGCCGTCGACGATCAGGTCGTACTGGCTGAAGATGTCCATCACGTTCTCGGCCTCGAGCCGCTCTTCGTGAAGGACCACGTTCACGTACGGGTTGATGCCGAGGACGGAGTCACGGGCGGACTCGGCCTTGGAGCGGCCGATGTCGGCCTGGCTGTGGATGATCTGGCGCTGCAGGTTCGACTCGTCGACCTCGTCGAACTCCACGATGCCGAGGGTGCCGACACCGGCCGCGGCGAGGTACATCAGCGCCGGCGAGCCCAGGCCGCCGGCGCCCACACAGAGCACCTTGGCGTTCTTCAGCCGCTTCTGCCCGTCCATCCCGACATCGGGGATGATCAGGTGGCGGGAGTACCTGCGGACCTCGTCTACGGTGAGCTCAGAGGCTGGCTCGACCAGGGGTGGCAGCGACACGGGGACTCCGTTGGTCGGTCAATCACTACAGATGTTCTCCGTGTAACACTGCCATGGCCATCTTCATTCCGAGACACCTGTCCCGACCCGCGAGACGATGTCGTCCCAGTAGCCGGGCATGTTCTCCCAGGGGTCCATGCGACCGCCGTGATCCGTACGGTCCGTGAAGTAGATGGTCGCGGCGCCCTGCCAGCGGGCGATGCGCAGTGCCTCGTCGAGGTGCCCGCGGGGTATGCCGTGCACGAAATGGCAGAAGCGGTCCGGCGGGTAGTCCGCGGTCCACTCGGCGACATGCGACCAGCGGTAGTCGCTCCACGGGCCGGCGAAGGTCACCAGTTGGTCGGCGTTCTCCGCGTAGCCCGGATGGGGGTGGGTGCCGTGGCCGAGGACGATGTGGGGAGCGCCACCGATGGTGCGGAGCGTGGCGACGGCGCGGCGGATCCCGGGGAGCGCCGTGCGTTCGCCGGGGCAGCGCTCCAGCAGGAAGCCGTCGACGCGGTACCAGTCGTGATAGCGGCGGGCGTCCAGGACCAGATCGCCGTGGGGGCGGGCGCCGTAGGTGGTGTCCAGGCGCCCCAGGACGCGGACGCCCGCGTTGCGGAGTCTGCCGGCTGCTTCCAGGCAGTGCGGGTCGGGGCGGCTGCCGGGGCCGTTCGCCACGTTGAGGACGACCCAGTGCAAAGGGGTGCCCGGGCGGGTGAGTTCGGCCCACTGCGCCGGGGCGAGGAGGGGGTGGGCATAGCCCGGGATGCCGAGGGCGGTGCGGACGCCGGTGGTCGCGGCGCCCGACCTGGTGCTGGTCAGATGCGGCATGCCGCCTCCATCCAGATGTCCGCGAGGGACTCTTCGAGGTTGATACGGGGCCGCCAGCCGAGCCGGTCGCGGGCACAGCGCACGTCGGCCTGCTGCCAGCTGCCGCAGCCGTCCGGGTACGGATAGGCGACCGGGGCCGCGTGGTCGGGGTCCAGGCGGGGGTGGCCGATGGGGCCGCGCAGCGGGCCGGGCGGGCCGTCGAGTTCATGCAGGGCGCCGCCGTATCCGGCGACCCGGGCGAGGACGGCGGCGGCGTCGCGGAGGCGGATGGCACGGCCGGAGCCGATGTTGATGACACCTTGGGCGGCGGAGAGCGAGGCCGCGTGGACGGCGCGGGCGACGTCGCGTACGTCGACGAAGTCGCGCTGGGCGCCGAGGCCGCCGAGTTTGAGTTCGCCGTCGCCGGACTGCATGGCGCGGCGCATGGCTTCGGCGAGGCGGCCGAGCGGGGAGCCGGCCGGGGTGCCGGGCCCGGCGGGCGAGAAGACGCGCAGCACGACGGCGTCCAGGCCCGACCCGAGGACCAGTTCGGTGGCGGCGAGCTTGCTGACGCCGTACGGGCCGCCGGGGCGCGGTACGGCGTCCTCGGCCGTGGAGGAGCCGGGCTGGCTCGGGCCGTACTCGGCGCCGCAGCCGATCTGCACCAGGCGGGCGCCGCAGCCGCTGCGGCGCAGGGCCTCGCAGACGGTGGCGACGGCGACGGTGTTGTGCCGGGTGAGTTCCCGGGCACCGCCGCGGGTGGCCCCGGCGCAGTTCACGATGACGCCCGGGTGGACCGCGTCGAGGAAGCGGGTGAGTGCACCGGGGCTGCCGGTGGCGAGGTCGAAGCGGACGTCGGCGTCGTCGCCGCGGCCGAGCGCGGTGAGCTGGACGGCCGGGTCGGCGAGCAGCCGGTCGGCGACGAAGCGGCCGAGGTATCCGTTGGCTCCGATCAGCAGAACCCTCATCGCGTGGCTCCCGGGGTGTGCGCTCCGGCGACTCCGGTGGTTCCGGACGCTCCGGGTCCGGGTCGGGAGGTGGTCATCTGGCGGTCTCCTTCAAGGGGTGGTGCGGTTGCCTCCGGCGGGATGCCGGGCGCCTGCCACCGCGACAGCACGGCGAGGCAGGCGAAGAGAACGGCGGCTCTGCTCACTCCGGGTCTCCCGTCGGCGCGTGGGCCGAGGCCCGGGTGAGAGTGCGGGTCGCGTGGAACAGCAGCGCCAGGGCCGCGGCGCCGCAGACGAGTGCCGGAACGCCGCCCGCGCCCCAGGCGCCGGCCAGGGCGTCGACGGGGGTCGCCAGGAAGGCGCAGCCGGGCAGCCGGCCGGCCAGGACCAGCCCCACGGCGGCCGCTTCCGTGGCGGCGGCGAGGGCGAGGGCGGGGCGCTGCGGCACGTTGTGGACGGTGAGCAGGCGGGCGAGCAGCAGGAGGGCGCCGAGAGTGAGGGCCTCCGGGTAGCCGGCGGGTTCTCCCAGGGCGGCGGCGCACAGGGCGAGCAGGGCGGTGAGGACGCCCAGGTAGAGGGCGAACGTGCCGAGCAGCAGCGGCTGTACGGACCCGGCGAACTCCTCCAGCCCCCGGCTGCCCGTGAGCCTGCGGCGGGCGCCCGCCGTGAAGAGATGGGCGCTCCAGGCGGCCGGGGCGCAGGACAGGGTGAGGGCGAGGACGGGCGCGGTGGTCACCGGCCAGGGGCCGTGCGCGAGGCCGGTCGGGAGGCCGTCGGGCCCGCCGTCCAGGACGGCGCGCAGGAGGCCGTTGCCGAGGAGTGCGTAGGCAAGAAGCCAGCAGGTCCACGCGCGCGTGCCGGTCACGGTGTGCCGGGCGGGCCCGGCGAGGGGGCCGCGACGCAGGGCCAGGCCCGCGGCCAGGGCGAGGGCGAGCACGCCGACGGCCGCCGTCAGGAGGCGGGGGCGCCCCTCGGTGAGCCGTACGCCGGTCACCACCGCCACGCCGACCGCGCCCGGCAGGAGTGTGAGCAGCGCCCGGTCGGCGCGCACGCGGGGCGCGGGCGCCTGTTCCGGGCGCGGGCGCGGGTCGTCGTCGCGGGGCACGCGCGCGTAGAGCTCTTCGGCGAGTGAGAAGACGTCACGGTGCCGGAAGCGGGCGGCGGTCCGGTCGGTGACGCCGTGCGCTTCCAGGCCGGCCGCGATCTCCAGCGGGTCGACGGCCTGCTCGCAGAGGGCGCGGTGGCGGTGCATCAGAGCTTTCACGGGATCGGCGGCGCCTCGACGTGAGTTGGGTCTACGGCTGCCCGTGGTGCCCGGGGCGGTCCGGGTGTGGCCCCCGCCGGCGATCGCGGCCGCGTCCCGATCCCCGCTCCGGGACAGGGCGTCTTCCGAGCCGTCGTCCGCCACGCCCAGGAGCCATTCCTCCGACCGCGCGTCCCAGGCGTCGGCCCCGCCGGGGCGCTCGGGCCGGTCCAGCTCCCCCGGACCGCCGTGCACGGCGCCGTCCTCGTCGCCCTTCACAGGGCACCCTCCGGCGACGCGAGCGGGGTGGCCCGTACCGGGGTCGGCCGCGGTACGGAACTCAGGGCCCAGCCGGGGCCGCCCCGGCTCACGACGCGGGCCGCCGGACCGGTCCAGCGGCCGGGAACATGTGCCTCGGCAGGAGCGGCGAACGGCAGCGGCTCGCCTGCCTCGTCGAGGACGACCCGGCGCACCGGACAGTGCGAGACGATCTCCAGGTAAATGCCGTGAAATGCCGCGATGTTCTGCTCGACGGTGAAGAGTTCGAGCGCCCGGGCGCGTGCCGCGGCTCCGAGGCGCTCACGGCGCTCTGGGTCGCGCAGCAGCGCCACGCACGCCTCCGCGAGCGCCCGCGGATTGCGCGGGGGTACGACGAGACCGGTGCCGCCGATGACCTCCACCACGGCGCCGACGTCGGTGGAGACCGTCGCGCGGGCGCAGAGCATCGCCTCGACGAGGCCGACCGGGAAACCCTCGACGACGCTGGAGAGGACGACGACCGATCCGGACGCGTAGGCGTCGGCGAGGGTCGGTGCCTCCGGGCCGCCGATCTCCTCGAAGGCGACCGGGTTGTCGCCGACGGCGTGCACTCCTTCGGCCTCGTCCGGGAAGAGCTGGGCGGCGAGCGCCTTGCAGTGGCCCAGGTAGGCCCGGCCTTCCGGTCCCGCCGGGGCGCCCACGATCCGCAACCGCGCCTTGGGCTCCTCCTTGCGGACCTCCGCGAAGGCGTGCAGCAGCGACACCAGGTCCTTGGACGGTTCTGTCCGGCCGACCCACACGAGCGTGTCCGGGTCGGCCCGGTCCGGCGCCTCGCCGACCTCGGCGAAGCGGGCGGCCTCCAGGCCCGGGTGGACGGTGCGGATGCGGGCGCGGTCGGCGCCGCAGCGCTCCTGCCAGCGGCGGGCGTGCGCGTTGCCGGGGGTGATGATCGCGGCGCGGCCGTAGACCTCGGCGGCGAGCCGGCCGTGGAAGGCGGCGAGCAGGGCGCGCACGGCCGGGGTGGCCGCGTCGGGGCCGGAGGCGAGGTAGTGCGAGCGCAGTTGCACGCCGTACTCGGTGACCAGCAGCGGCACGTCGCAGAAGTGGTGGGCGAGCAGGCCGGGGAGGGCGGCCGGGCCGCCGGCGGTGGCGTGGCAGAGGTCGGCGGCGCCGAGGCCGTCGTCGCCGTACCAGTCGAGCGAGAGGGGGCGCAGGGTGCGTTCGAGGTGCGCGGCGACGGCGAGCAGATCCGGCACGCGCGCCTCGCGCGCCGTACCGAGTGCGCCGGGTGCGCGGCAGGCCCGCTCCAGGGTGCGCACGGCGCTGTCGGAGCGGAGTGCGCCGACCAGTCCGCCCTCGTCACGGGCGAGTTCGGCGAGTCCGTAGAGCGCGCTGCCGAAACGGTCCGCCAGATGGCCGGGTCCGGCACCGGAGCCGTCCGCGCTGTTCGCGCCGTCCGCTCCGTCCAGGCCCGCGTCGGCCGGGCCGCCGACTCCCGGACCGGCGCACAGCACCGCCGCCAGCTCCCCGTAGCTCTCGACGAAGCGCCGGCGCGCGCGCCGGCCGTACGCGACCCCGTCCTCCTCGGCGGTCCACAGCGGCGCCGTCCGTACCCGGCTGACGTGCGGCGGCAGCGGTAGCCAGCCCTCGTCCTCCTGGCGCCTGCTGCGGCTGAGCGCGTAGAGGTCGAACTCGTGCTGCCCGAGCCCGCGCACGAGCCGGTCGCACCAGAGTCTGGCGTCACCGCTCACATACGGATAGCCACCCTCCGTAAGCAGTCCGATGCGCACGTGTGCACCCCCGATCGATCTCCCGTATGGGGAGCCACCGTTGCCTCGGTGGCTCGCAGCGGGAAGAACGTATGCGGACAAGGCGGTGGCGCGACGGACGGTTGTCCATCGCGCCACCAAAAGGGGTGAACGGTCGTAACTTTCCCGTGCGGTTCGCGTTCGGTCGCGCTAAGAGATCGATCGACCGCGAAACGTCACATCGCGTTGCCTCCCGGGAGCTGCTGAAACGTCACGCCGACGCCAGTTCCCGCCGGGCGGCCCGGCGCCGGGCCGCGGCCTCGGGGTCGAGGGCGGGTACGGCGGCCAGCAGTTGCCGGGTGTACGGGTCCTGGGGGCTGTCGTAGACCTCGTCGGCGGGTCCGGTCTCGACGATCCGGCCGCGGCGCATCACCGCTACCCGGTCGCTGACCTGACGGACGACGGCGAGGTCGTGGGCGACGAAGACGAGCGCCAGGCCGAGTTCGCGCTGGAGCTCACCGAGCAGGGCGACGACCTGGGCCTGGGTGGTGACGTCCAGCGCGGAGACCGGCTCGTCGCAGACGATGACGCGCGGGTCGGCCGCGAGCGCCCGCGCGATGCCCACGCGCTGGCGCTGGCCACCGCTGAACTCGTGCGGGTAGCGCTCGTAGTGCGCCCCTTCGAGCCCCACACGCTCCAGCAGTTCGATCACGCGCCCCCGGATGCGCCCCTGATCCCGCACGCCCCGCGCGCGGAGCGGGTCGGCTATCGACTCGCCCACGCTGCGCCGGGGGTTGAGGGACGACACCGGGTCCTGGAACACCATCTGGACGGCCGGCCGCACGCCCACGCGCGCGTGCCCCTCGTAACGGACCTCTCCCGCCGTCGGCTCCAGCAGCCCGACCAGCATCCGGCCGAGCGTCGTCTTGCCACTGCCGCTCTCGCCGACGATGCCGAGGGTCTCGCCCCGGTGGATGGTCAGCGACACGTCGTCCACGGCCGCGAACGCCGCCTTGCCGCGCCCGAATTCGCGCCGCAGGCCGGACGCCTCCAGCACGACCTCCTCGGACGCCTGTGAGGGCGCGCGCACCGCGTCCACGCGCGGGACGGCGGAGAGCAGCTCGCGGGTGTACGGCTGCGCGGGTGCCCCGAGCACGGCGGCGACCGGACCCTGCTCGACCACGCGCCCGTGCCGCATGACGAGCACCTGGTCGACGCTCTCGGCGGCGACGCCCACGTCGTGCGTGACGAGGAGCAGGCCCATGCCGGTCTCCTCGCGCAGGGTGTGCAGCAGGTCGAGGATCTGCGCCTGGACGGTGACGTCGAGGGCCGTGGTGGGCTCGTCGGCGATCAGCAGGTCGGGCTCGCAGGCGAGCGCCATGGCGATCAGCGCGCGCTGGCGCATGCCGCCGCTGAACTCGTGCGGGCGGGACCGGGACCGACGGGGCGCGTCCGGGATGCCCACGCGGTCCAGGACCTCCACGGCACGCGCGCGTGCGGCCCGTCGCGACACGCGCGTGTGCACGCGGTACACCTCGGCGATCTGGTCGCCGATCGCGTAGTACGGGTCGAGGGAGGAGAGCGGGTCCTGGAAGACCATCGCCGCCTTGGCGCCGCGCAGCCGCCGCAGTTCCTCGTCGGTGGCGGACTGTACGTCGGTGCCGGCGACCTGGATCGTGCCGCCGACCTTCGCCCCCGTGCCGTGATGCAGGCCCAGCAGGGCCGAGGCGACCGTGGACTTGCCGGAGCCTGACTCGCCGACCAGCGCCAGGGCGGCGCCCGCCGCCAGTTCGAAGGAGAGTCCGTCCACGGCCCGCAGGTCGCCGAACTCGACGGTCAGATCAGTGACTTGGACGAGACTCACGTCAGTACCACCCGTCGGTCGGCCACCGCGTACAGCACGTCGGCGACGGCGTTGGCGAGGACCACGAAGAAGCCGATGACCAGGACCATGCCGACGACGACGGGCAGGTCGACCACGGTGACGGCGTGGACGAGTTCCTGGCCGATGCCGGGAAGGCCGAAGAGGGTCTCGATGAGGACGGCGCCACCCACGGCACTGCCGAAGTCGTTGGCGTTCAGGGCGATGATCGGTGCCAGGGCGCCGCGCAGGGCGTGCCGGCCGACGATCGACCGGTCGCCCACGCCATAGGCCCGAAAGGTCCGGATGTGGTCCTCGGCGAGCGTCTCCAGCATCGACGCCCGGGTCATCCGGGCGAAGTAGGCCGCCTCGGCAAGCGCCAGGGTGAACCACGGCAGCAACAGGTTCCAGGCCCACTGCTCGGGGTCGTCCGAGAAGGACACGTACTCCGGGAACGGCAGCAGCTCCAGTTGTCCGCAGACCACGATCATCAGGACGAGCCCGATGACGAAGACCGGCGTCGACATGCCCGCCAGGGTGAGGCCGGTCAGGGCGCGTTCGGTGAACCGGCCGCGCCGCCAGGCGGAGAGGATGCCGGTGCCGACCCCGAGGATCAGCCAGAGCACCATGGCGCCGATCACCAGCGACATGCTGACCGGCAGCTTGGTCAGGATGATCCGGGTGACCTGCTGGTCGCTCTGGTACGAGAGTCCGAGGCAGGGCGCCGAGCAGTGCGCGACGGACGTGCCGGTCGAGTAGTCCTGGCCGGCGAAGATGCCCGACAGGAAGTGCCAGTACCGCAGGTACAGCGGGTCGTCGAGCCTGAGCTGCTGGGAGACCTGGTGCACCTGTTCCGGCGAGCAGCGCGGGCCGCAGGTGATCTGGGCGACGTTGCCGGGGGTGACGTAGAAGACGACGTAGACGATCACCGAGATGGCCAGCAGGGTGATGACCGCGCCGACGGCACGGCGCAGCGCGAATCCGCCGAAGCCGGTCATGACTGGGTCTCCTTCGCGACGGCCGTCTTCGCCGTCTCCTTCGCGGCGGCCGCCTTCGCCGTCTGCGTCGCGGTGGCCGCCTTCGCCTCCTGCCTGCGGCCCGTGCCGACGCGCAGCCGGGAGGCCGACCGCGGGTCGAGGGCCGTGCGGATGCCGTCGCCGAGCACGGTGAGCGCGAGCACGGTCACGAACAGGGCGCCGGCCGGCAGCAGCAGGTACTGCGGGGCCGCCTGGTACCAGATGTTGGCGGAGGTCAGCATCTGTCCCCAGGACGGGGTCGGCGGCTTCACGCCGACGCCGAGGAAGGACAGCGAGGCCTCGATGGAGATGTTGGCCGGCACCATGAGCGCGGCGTAGGTGATGACGGGCGCGGCGAGGCCGGGCAGCAGTTCCCGGCGGGCGATCCGCCAGGTGCTCCAGCCGCTGAGCCGCGCGGCGGCCACGTAGTCGAGGTTCTTCAGGGAGAGCGTCGCGGCCCGCGTGATCTTGCCGATGGTGCCCCAGGCGACGAAGCCGATGATGAGCGAGACCAGGACCGGCCGCGGAAAACCGGCGGGCACGACGGCCAACAGCGCCAGCGCCATGATGATCAACGGCATGGCGACGATGATGTCGGTGACCCGGCTCAACAGTTGATCAACCCATCGGTTGCCGAGCGCGGCCGTGACACCCACGATGACGCCGAGGACGACCTGCACGGTGGTCGCGGCCAGCGCGACCCCCAGGGAGACCCGGGCCCCGTACACCAGCCGCGCGAACAGGTCCCGACCGGTCTGCGGTTCGACGCCCAGCCAGTGGTCGCCACTGATGCCGCCGAAGGAGCCGATCGGGACGCCGCCGCGCGCGGAGTCGATGAGGGACGGATGGTAGGTGGTCGGGTCCTGGCCCTCCAGCGCGGTGAGCAGCGGCGCCGCGAGTGCGACCAGGACGAGCAGTGCGACCACGGCGGCCGCGACGAGGGCGGCGCGCTGCGTACGCAGCCGCCGCCAGAACTGACGAGCCCCCGAAGCCCCCGAGGCGGGCGCCTCGGGGGCCTGGGTGGCGAGAAGTGCCTCGCTCACGGCGCTACTTCACCGCGACCTGGGAGATGTCCAGGACGCCGGTCCAGTCGCTGATCACGACGTTCTTGATGTCCTTGCCGACCAGTCGCTTGTAGACCGGGTGGAACAGCGGCACGGTCAGGGCCTGCGCGCCGATCTTCTTGTCCAGTGCGCCCCACCGCTTGGCGGCAGCGTCGAGGTCGGTCAACTTGTTGATCGCGTCAATCTCGGCATTGACCGAAGCATCATTGAGCTGGGCCGAGTTGAAGTTCGAGCCGTCCTTGACGATCTGCCGGCCGTCGAAGATCGGGGCGAGGAAGGGACCGCCGGAGGGCCAGTCGGCACCCCACGCGGAGAGGAAGAAGCCCGGCTCGGTCTTCACGTTGTGGATCGTGTCGGAGTAGTTGTTGTCCTCCAGACCCTGGAGCTTGACCGTGATGCCGGCCTTCTTGAGGGCGTCCTGGATGGCGGTCGCGATCTCGGGGCTGGTCCTGAAGTTCTGGGCGTTGTCGTGGGTCAGCGTGACGGTGAGCCCGTTCGGGTAGCCCGCTTCCTTCAGCAGTTCCTTGGCCTTGGCCGCGTTGCCGGTGTCGCCCGCCGGGAAGAGGTCGTACGGCGTGTAGCCGAAGGACTTCTGGTTGGGCAGGTAGGTGGTGGCGGCCACGGCCAGCGCGCTGCCGCCCGCCGCGTTGATCACGGACGACCGGTCGACGGCGTACGAGATCGCCTGCCGCACCTTGGGGTTGTCGAACGGCTTGACCTTCGGGTTGAACGCTATGTAGTTCGTGTAGCCGAAGTGCCCGGTGCCGACGCGCGAGGCGAGATCCTTGTCGCCGGTCACCTTGGCGAGCTCGGCCGGGCCGAGGTTGGTGTCCGTGGTGACCGCGGCGGCGTCCGTCCCCTGGGAGGCCGACAGCCGCTGGTTGATCACCGAGGAGTCGAGCCCGGACTTGACGTCGATCTTGTCCGGGTAGGCCTTGCGCTGGTCGTCGACGCCCGACGACCAGTAGGTGTTCCGTTCCAGCACCACGTGCTCACCGTCGTTCTCGTTCTTCACGACCTTGTAGGGGCCGGACGAGATCGGGTGCTCCTCGTACTTGGTGCCCGTGTCCTTGGCCTTCGGGACGGGCGTGAACTGCGTCTGCGTGGCCAGGTACGGGAACTCGCCCTCGGGCTTGTTCAGGTGGAAGACGATCGTGCGGCTGTCCGGCGTCTCGATCGCCGAGAGCCCCTTCTTGTCCTTGTACGGCCCCTGGTAGTCGGCGGCGCCCACGAGCCAGTCCCGCAGGTAGGGCGCGCCGCCGGAGAGTTCGGGGGCGAAGGAGCGCTCGATGCCGTACTTGATGTCGGCGGACGTGATCGCGGTCCCGTCCTCGTACTTGAGGCCCTTCTTCAACGTGTACGTCCACACGGTCGCGTTCTCGCTGGGGCGCCCGGTGTCGGTGGCCAGGTCGGGGACGACCTTGGCGCCGGCCGCGCCGTTCGCGCGGTTGCGGGTGGTGAGCGTACGGAAGACCAGGGAGGGCACGTTGCCGCCGCCGGAGGTGTACAGGCGGGCCGGGTCGAAGTCCGACTGGGGGTCGGAGTTCAGGACCGTGAGCGTGCCGCCCTTGTGCGGCGTGGAGTCGCCACCGGAGCCCTTGGCATCGTTGTCCTTCGGCCCGCAGGCGACGGCTCCCGCTGCCACGACCAGGCTGACGGATGCCACGGCCAGGCGGCGCGCTGTGGCGGACGGTTGACGCATCGGAATGACGACCTCTCGGAAGGCGAGTCTCGATCAGTGAGACTGATTGACGAGGAGTGAGACGAAAGTGAACAGACGTCTGCCCGGGCGCCAGGTCGTCGAAAGAGCCGTGACCGAGTCACGGCAACGGAGAAAGATCGCGACGCGAACGCCCAGGGGCGAGGGTCAGCGACAGTGAATGTCGGCCACGCAGAGCGCGGTCACACCGATGAGCGCCAGCTCGATGGCGGCGCGCTCGGAGGCGTGAAGGGACGACATGCCCAGAAATATGTATGAACTTTCTGCCCATGTCAATGTGATGTATGCGCCACCTGTCAACTCTTGGGGTACGGCCAGGGGTTGGGCAGACAGTGGATTCCGTCGTGGTCGAGGAACTTGGTCTGCTGCTGCATGACCGGCGCCAGCTCGCCGTCCTTGTCGCAGGTCACATGGCCGTAGCCGAGCCGGTGGCCGACCTCGTGGTTGATCAGCATCTGCCGGTAGGGGTGGATCTTGTCGCCGTACGTCTTGCTGCCCTGTGCCCACCGGTACGCGTTGATCATGACGCGTTCGGTGGCGGCCGAGTCGCAGGACACGTTGTCCTCGGTCGTGTCGAGGCCGGACTTGGCGCACCACTTGGCGGTGGTTCCCGGGCTGGCGAGGGTGATCACGAAGTCGGGCTTGCCGGAGGAGACGCGCTCGAAGGTACGGGCGCCGTCGTGGGCCCAGCTGCGGTCGTCGTTGAGCGTCTTCTGCACGGCCGCGGCGAACAACTCGCCGTCCAGCCCCAGCCCCTGCTCCACGTCGACGCGGTAGGTGTACTTCTGCCCCTTGCCGGGCGCCTTGGCGGCCCCGGGCACGGCGTCGAACTTCCCGGACCCGGCCAGCTTGGCGCCGAGCGGGTACTTCTTGTCCATCGCCTGCTCGTACGAGAGCGTCGCCACACGGGGCGAGGCGGAGACGGACGGTGTCGTACGGCCGTTGCCGCGCGAGGCGGCACCGTCGGTGACCCGTGCGTCGCCGGCGGCCGACTGGGACCGTACGCCGCTGTCACCGCCGTCGGCGACCTGCCCGGCGACGATCACCGCGAGCACGGTGGTGACGGCGGCGGCCGCGACTCCGGTGAGGGCCCGCCCCTTGCCGCCCTTGGGCTGCGCGGGTTCGCCGGTGGGCGGCGCGTCGTCACCGCCGTCGCCGCCGTACGGCTCGGAGGCGAGCGGGGAGGTGCGCGGGCCGGAGTCGAGCAGGGAGGCAGCCGGGCCGGAGGAGGGCGGATACGTTTCCGCGCGCCGGCCTCCGATGCCGGTACCCGCGCCGGGCCGGGGCGTGAAGACGTCGGCGTCCTCGCCGAAGGCGTCGAGGTAGTCCTGCCGGGGCGCACCGGGCCCGCCCCGCCGCTGTCGCGGTATCGACGGCCCGGCCGCCCCGGAAGCGGCGGCACCGGCCTGTCCGCCCACCTCACCCCAGCCACCGCCGGCTTCCCGCTGCTGGGGATGACCGCCACGGACCCGGGGCACACCATGGGCCGGGGTGCCGTCAGCCAACCGGGGCACACCGCGGGCCGGCGTGCCGTCCGGCAGGCGCGGGGCCCCTCCCGGAGGCGGGCCCTGGGTCGGGCGGGGTACCGGCCCGGCGCCTTCGCGCTCGCCCTTCCTCGGGTCACTGTTCCGGCTCGCGCCTATGCCGGTTATGTCCGCGGCATCGCCTTTGGGGGCCGGACCACGGCGACTGTGACGTCCCACCCGCCCCTCAGCTCCCCGCGCCCGGCGCGACCGTACCGGCGTCCGACCTGTCGGCGTCCGCCAGGAGTTCGAGGAACGCCCCGGCCACCGTCGCGGGGTACTCCATCATCGCCACGTGCCCGGCGTCCGGCATGGACAGCAGCCGGGAGCGGCGGAAGGTACGCGCGGCCTTCTGGGCCATGCGGTAGCCGACCAGCTGGTCGCGGCCGCCGTAGATCAGCAGGGTCGGGGCGAGGACGCGCTCGGCCTGGCGCCAGAGCCCGTGCTGGCCGCCCAGGGTGTAGGCATTGACGATCCCGCGCGCGGACCGCGCCATCGCGTCCCAGAAGTACGGCAGTCGCAGCCGCCGTTCCAGCTCCTCCACCGCGTACTCGAACGCCTCGGGCGTGACCCGGCCCGGGTCGCCGTAGCAGAGGGCCAGCACGCCACGTACCCGCTGCTCCGCGGTCCACTTGCCGGTCGCGCGGGTGAGCAGTCCGGCGACGCCGGGCAGGCCGAGCACCACCGTCGGCATGGCCGTGCGCTGCACGCGCAGTTCGGGCAGGGCCGGTGAGACGAGCGTGAGCGTGCGGACCAGGTCGGGGCGGACGGCGGCGACGCGGGTGCTGACCGCGCCGCCGAGCGAGTTGCCGAAGAGGTGGACCGGACCACGGCCCACCGCGTCGAGGTAGCGGATGACCGCGCGCGCGTGCCCGGTGACGGAGTAGTCGCCGTCGTCCGGTGGCGGGGAGTCGCCGAAGCCCGGCAGGTCGACCGCCTCGCCGTCCACGACGCCTTCGAGCCGCTGCATCAGGTCCGACCAGTTCTGCGAGGAGCCGCCGAGCCCGTGGACGAACAGCGCGGGCGGCAGGCCCGCGCGCGTGGGCGGCCTGGACCGGACGGTGAGGGTGACGCCGGGCAGCCCGACCGTCCGCAGCCGCTCGCCCTCCGCGACTCTGACGGCCGCCGCCTTCGGCAGCACGCTGGTGGGCGGCACTGAGGGCAGCTCGGTCGAAGACATGGGCCAATGTTACGAGACGATCACACAGTGATTCGTGTGTTCGCCGTCACAGCGCCGTCCGGGCGAGCCATCGCGTCGCGGGGCCGGCCGCCGGGCCATGAGGCGAGCACGCGGTCCGCCGGAAGGCCGCCGACAAGCTTCGGCGAGCCGTCGGCGAGGCCGTGTGGCCGGCGGTCGACGGCGTCCCGGGCGAACGGCCGTCGACGGCATAGCGTCCGCAACCGGTGTCTCCTACGCTCATAAGGAGGGCACCCGTTTATGGCCCCCTGCTTCTGCCAGGGACATTCGATGGAAGGGAGCCCACGATGGCCTACGACCCCACCGACCCCGACGTGCTCGACGATCTGCGACGGGAGGCGGAGGACGCCCCGGAGATCGACGTCGAGTCGCCCGAGGTCGACGCAGCCGAGCAGCACACGGACGTCGCACCGTCCCGTGACGACCCGCTCACCGGTGTGGACGAGGACCGCGCGAACGAGGCCGATCTCATCGAACAGGCGCGCGTCGTCTCCCTCGACGAGGAGGACTACCGCTGACCGCGGAGGCTCCGGCGGGTCCGCCTGGCCTGTCCACATTTCCCGGTGCGGCTTTCGCCGTCGTCCGGTACGTGAAATTCTGCGCTCGCACCGCGCACAGCACGGTTACCGAAAAGTACGATGGCCGGGCGGCGTAATCCGCATGTGGACGATTTTTGGGAGGCGGCGTGACAGCCATCGAGCAGACAGAGGCGGCGCGCCCGCGGGGCACGCGCCTGCCGCGCCGTGCCCGTCGGAACCAATTGCTGGGCGCCGCCCAGGAAGTTTTCGTCGCGCAGGGGTATCACGCGGCCGCGATGGACGACATCGCCGAACGCGCCGGTGTCAGCAAGCCGGTGCTGTACCAGCACTTCCCGGGCAAGCTCGACCTCTACCTGGCCCTGCTGGACCAGCACTGCGACGCCCTGATCCACGCGGTCCGCGGCGCGCTCGCGTCGACGACCGACAACAAGCAGCGCGTCCGGGCGACCATGGACGCGTACTTCGCGTATGTCGAGGACGACGGCGGCGCCTTCCGCCTGGTCTTCGAGTCCGACCTGACGAACGAGCCCGCGGTGCGCGAGCGCGTCGACAAGGTCACCACCGAGTGCGCCGAGGCGATCTGCGACGTGATCGCCGAGGACACCGGCCTCTCGCGCGCCGAGTCGATGCTGCTGGCCTCCGGCCTCGGCGGTCTGGCCCAGGTGGTGGCGCGCTCCTGGCTGCACAGCGACCGCAGCGTCCCGCGTGACCAGGCGGTGCAGTTGCTGGCCTCGCTGGCCTGGCGGGGCATCGCCGGCTTCCCGCTGCACGGCACCGACCACCACTGAGGCGTCACGGGTCCGTCGGCACGGCATTCCCGTTCGCTGTTCGCTCCTGGCGTGCACGCCCGCAGCGTGTACGTCCCCTCACCGGGCTAATGTGTGCAGCGTACGGCGCGGAAGTTCGCGCACTTCACTGACCGTCGGAGGGACATAGCCGTGGAGGTCAAGATCGGCGTGCAGCACGCGCCCCGCGAGATCGTGTTGGAGAGCGGTCTCAACGCCGAGGAGGTCGAGCGCCTCGTCGCCGACGCGCTGGCCGGTAAGTCGCAGGTGCTGTCCCTGGAGGACGAGCGCGGCCGCAAGGTGCTGGTCCCGACGGACCGCCTGGCGTACATCGAGCTCGGCGAGCCGACGGTGCGCAAGGTGGGCTTCAGCGCGGTCTAGCCACAGCAGCACGGAGGGGCCCGTCGGACGCGTGTCCGACGGGCCCCTCCGTCGTGTGCGCTCCGTCGTGTCCGCGCTCCGTCGTGTCCGCTCCGCCGCGTGCGCTCCGCCGTGTCCGTTCCACCACGTGCGCTCCACCGTGTCCGCTCTGCACATCCGGTCCACAAGTCACCCACAGAGGAGGATTGCATTCCGCAGGTCACGGGTATGACGGCCTACGACCGTGAAGCACCGGCCGGCCGTGGGAGGGACCCCTCGTGATGTTGCTGGAAGTCCTAGGATCCGCACTGCTCGGCCTGGCCCTTTCATGGGCCGCGGCGAGCCGCCTTTCCCACCGTCTTCCGGCCCGGCACCTGGTGTTCTCCACGGGTGTCGCAGGAGCCCTCTTCGGCGACTTCGTCACCCACAGCGCGCTCGGCCCCGACACGGTCCTCGTGAGCCTCCTGGGTGCCGCGATCGTCGCGGCGGCCTCTCTCTCGCTGCTGCTCCGCCCTGCGGGCCGCCACCTGCGCCGACGATCGATCCCGGCGTAGCGTCAAGCGCCGAGAACCGTTTCAGGCCCCCGAGCCGAAGCGCTCCCCAAGGGGCGCGGGGAACTGCGCGACCAGCCACCACGAACCCGCAGCCGCGCAGCTCCCCCTGACTTCCCCTGATTTCCCCCACCGAGCGCACCGAGCGCTAGGCGGCCAGGCCCAGCGCAGCCATCCGCTTCGTGTGCGCCTCGGTGATCCGCGAGAACATCCGCCCCACCTCGGCGAGATCGAACCCGTCGGCAACCCCGCCCACCAGCATGGTCGACAGCGCGTCCCGGTCGGCGACCACCCGCTGGGACTGCGAGAGCGCCTCCCCCATCAGCCGCCGCGCCCACAGCGCCAGTCGGCCCCCCACACGAGGGTCGGCGTCGATGGCCGCCCGCACCCTGTCCACGGCGAACCCGGCATGCCCGGTGTCGTCGAGCACCGCAAGCACCAGCTCGCGCGTGTCCGTGTCCAGGCGCGCCGCGACCTCCCGGTAGAAGTCACTGGCGATCGAGTCGCCGACGTACGCCTTGACCAGGCCTTCCAGCCAGTCCGACGGCGCCGTCTGCCGGTGGAAGCCGTCGAGGGCCGCGACGAACGGCTCCATCGCCTGCGTCGCGTCCTCGCCGATCTCCGTCAGCCGGTTCCGCAGCCGCTCGAAGTGCTGGAACTCGGCCGACGCCATCTTCGCCAGCTCGGCCTTGTCCGCCAGGGAGGGCGCCAGCTTGGCGTCCTCCGCGAGGCGCTCGAACGCCGCGAGCTCGCCGTACGCGAGGGCGCCGAGCAGGTCCACGACCGCGGCACGGTACTGCGGGTCGGCGGCCGCCCGCGCCCAGTCCTGGGCGGCGACACCGGTCGGTTCGGCGGAGGCGGTCTCAGGCTTGTCAGAGCTCGTCATGAAGCGCACAATAGCCCGCCCGCCGGCTCCGGGAAGCCCCGGGGAAGACCCCGGAATCCTCAGGGAAGCCCCGAGAAGTCCCGGACAAGTAACCGAGAAGCCGCTGGTCAACCACTGTGACTACCACGACGTGACCAAATCGGCCATCGCATGTGCACGATTCCGGGGTATGGTGGTAATGCGCCTGCTGGTACGCCGTCGTATTCGGATGTACCTCGACAGGCCGCACGTATGAGGATGCCCGGTCGGTGGCCCGATCGGCTCCGACCCGACAGCCCTCCCGGCGCGTACGGCACATCGCGTACGACGACCGGAGGGACACCTCAGCGGTACGAGCGCTAGAGCGTTGGTAGAGGTCCCGTGTCATACGGCGTGCCCCACACGGCTGCCGTAAGGCAGCCGACGTCCCCCGGCACGGTCCGTCAAAGACCCCCGCGCTCGCCTCGGACCGCGACACACAGAAGAGGCAGCACCCTGACTACGACGTTTCGAGAACTCGGGATCCTTCCCGAGACCGCCGAGGCCCTGGAAGCCGTCGGCATCATCAACCCCTTCCCCATCCAGGAGATGACGCTCCCGGTCGCCCTGTCCGGCACCGACGTCATCGGCCAGGCCAAGACCGGCACCGGCAAGACCCTCGGCTTCGGTCTGCCGCTCCTGGAGCGCGTGACCGTCCCCGCCGACGTGGAGGCCGGACGCGCCGCCCCCGAGGCCCTCACCGACGCCCCGCAAGCGCTCGTCGTCGTCCCCACGCGCGAGCTCTGCACCCAGGTCACCAACGACCTGCTGACGGCCGGCAAGGTCCGTAACGTGCGCGTGGTCGCCATCTACGGCGGCCGGGCCTACGAGCCGCAGGTCGAGGCCCTGAAGAAGGGCGTCGACGTGGTCGTCGGCACCCCGGGCCGGCTCCTGGACCTCGCGGGCCAGAAGAAGCTGAACCTGAAGCACATCAAGTCGCTCGTCCTGGACGAGGCCGACGAGATGCTCGACCTGGGCTTCCTGCCCGACGTCGAGAAGATCATCAACATGCTTCCGGCCAGGCGCCAGACCATGCTGTTCTCGGCGACCATGCCGGGCGCGGTCATCGGTCTCGCCCGCCGCTACATGTCGCAGCCCACGCACATCCGCGCCACCGCGCCGGACGACACGGGCGCGACCGTCGCGAACACCAAGCAGTTCGTCTACCGCGCGCACTCCATGGACAAGCCGGAGATGATCGC
Organism: Streptomyces sp. NPDC007157; assembly: GCF_040634235.1. NCBI lineage: Bacteria > Bacillati > Actinomycetota > Actinomycetes > Kitasatosporales > Streptomycetaceae > Streptomyces > Streptomyces sp. NPDC007157. The sequence continues at coordinate 276,778 of NZ_JBEYFE010000002.1, read as the reverse complement.
CCGCATACTGCAGGCCGACGGCCGCGGACTGGCGATGATCTTCTGCCGGACCAAGCGCACGGCCGCCGACATCGCCGAGCAGCTCCAGCAACGCGGGTTCGCCTCCGGCGCGGTCCACGGCGACCTCGGCCAGGGCGCCCGCGAGCAGGCGCTGCGCGCCTTCCGCAACGGCAAGGTGGACGTGCTCGTCTGCACCGACGTGGCCGCGCGCGGCATCGACGTCGAGGGCGTCACCCACGTCATCAACTACCAGTCCCCCGAGGACGAGAAGACGTACCTGCACCGCATCGGCCGTACGGGCCGCGCGGGCGCGAAGGGTACGGCGATCACCTTCGTCGACTGGGACGACATCCCGCGCTGGCAGCTCATCAACAAGGCGCTGGAGCTGGGCTTCCCAGAACCGGTGGAGACGTACTCGACCTCCCCGCACTTCTTCGAGGAGCTCAAGATCCCGGCCGGCACCAAGGGTGTCCTGCCGCGTTCCGAGCGCACCCGGGCCGGGCTCGAGGCGGAGGAGCTGGAGGACCTGGGCGAGACCGGCGGCCGTGGTGGCCGCGGTCGCGGTGGCCGGGACGACCGTCGCGACCGGGGCGCAGCCCGCTCCGAGGAGCGCGAGCGTTCGGCCCGCACCCCGCGCCGCCGCCGTCGCACCCGCGCCGGTTCGGCGCTGGACCCGGCATCCGGTACGACGTCCTCGGCGCCGGCCGCCGAGTCCGCGTCCCCCGCCGCCGAGTCCGTCACGGCGTCGGAGCCCGCGGGTTCCCGCACCCCGCGCCGCCGCCGTCGTACGCGCAGCGGGGCGTCGCCGGAGCCGGTGGCGGCCGCCGCCCCGCAGACGGTGACGCCCGAGGTGGTCGTGGAGACCGTCGAGGCCGTCGAGGCCGTGGTGGAGACCGTCGCTCCGGAGAAGCCGCGCCGCCGTCGGACCCGCAGGTCCGCGGAGGCCGCGGTGACACCGGCCGAGGTCACGGAGGCTCCGCAGGAGACCGCCGAGACCGTCCAGGCCGTCGAGGCCCCGGTGACACCGGTCCGCCGCCGCACCCGCAAGGCCGCCGAGCCGGCCGAGGCGGTGGTGAGCGCGCCTGAGCCCGAGGTGGCCGAGGAGCCCAAGCCGCGCCGCACCCGCAAGACCGCGGCCGCCGCCGAAGCGGCCGTCGACACGGCCGAGGCCGTCGAGGCCAAGCCGCGCCGCACCCGCAAGACGGCAGCCGCCGTCGAAGCGGCCGTCGACACCGCCGAAGGCACCGAGGCCAAGCCCCGCCGCACCCGCAAGGCCGCCGCCGCGGCTCCGGTGACGGCCGAGACCGAGGCCACGACGGAGACGGAGGCCGCCAAGCCGCGTCGTACCCGCAAGGCGGCAGCCACCGCCGAAGCGGCCGTCGACACGGCCGAGGCCGTCGAGGCCAAGCCGCGCCGCACCCGCAAGACGGCAGCCGCCACCGAGACGGTCGCCGCCCCGGAGACCGCCCAGGTCGTCGAGGCCGCCGAGGCCAAGCCGCGCCGCACCCGCAAGACCGCGGCCGCCGCCCAGACGGCGGTGGACACGGCTGAGGCCACCGAGGCCAAGCCGCGCCGCACCCGCAAGACGGCAGCCGCCGCCCCGGAGACCGCCCAGGTCGTCGAGGTCGCCGAGGTCGCCGAGGCCAAGCCGCGCCGGACCCGGAAGGCCGCCGAGGCCGCCGTCGACACCGTCGAGGGCACCGAGGTCAAGCCCCGCCGGACCCGCAAGACGGCTGCTGCCGCCAGTGCGGAGATTCCGGCGCAGGCCAGCGAGGAGCCTGAGGTCAAGCCGAGGCGTCGTACCACCCGCAAGGTGGCCGAGTCCGTCGAGGCGGTCGGCGCTGCCGACGCGGCCGACGCGGAGGCGAAGCCGAAGGCCCGCCGGACCCGGAAGGCCGCCGCGGCGGCTCCCGAGGCCTGAGCACCTCACCGAACGGCCCGGCCCACCCTGTGTGGGCCGGGCCGTCGGCGTTCCCGGCCCAACCTGCCGCCTCCCACCGCCCGCCGCCCGTCCCCACCGCCTGCCCGCCCGCCTCCACCGCCCGTCCCCACCACCCGTCCCCACCGCCTGCCGCACGCCGCCCGCGTCCACCGCCTGCCCGCCCGCCTCCGCCGCCTGCCGCCCCTCCCCCACCGCCTGCCTACCGCCTACCGCCTGCCACCCGCCACCCGCCACCTCGCGCGGGATTCATCCGCCGGCTTCCGGGGCGTCGCGGTGCGGCGGATAACCTCTCCCCATGAGCAGGCCTCGTACCTTTGTCCCGCCCGTCGGTGCGCGTGCGTACGCGCTCGCCACCGAGCGGGGGAAGTTCGCCGTCGTCGACGCGCCCGCGGCCGCCGGGACCGAGCCCAAGGGGACCGCGCTGCTGCTGCCCGGGTTCACCGGCAGCAAGGAGGACTTCAACCCGCTGCACGAGGCGCTGGGCGCGCGCGGGTACCGGACCGTCGCCGTGGACGGGCGTGGGCAGTTCGAGTCGGACGGCCCCGAGGACGACGAATCGGCCTACGCCCAGGAGGAGTTGGCCCGGGACGTGCTCGCGCAGGCGGCCGCGGTCGGCGACGGCCGGCCCGTGCATCTGCTGGGGCACTCCCTCGGCGGTCAGATCGCGCGCGCGGCCGTGCTCCTCGACCACACCCCGTTCCGCTCGCTGACGCTGATGTCCTCGGGCCCGGCGCAGATCTCCGTCCCCCAGCAGCAGCGGGTGAAGCTGTTGCGGGACGCGCTCGCGGTGCTGCCGATGGCCGAGGTGTGGGAGGCCATGCAGGCCATGGAGGCGCCGGAGGAGCTGGCCGAGGGCGACCCGGAGGAGCATGCGGCGTATCGGGCGGACCAGGAGGATCTGCGGCGCCGCTGGCTGGGCAACAAGCCGGCCGAACTCCTCGCCGCCGGACGCCAGCTGTGCACCGAGCCGGACCGAGTCGACGAACTCGCCGCCGTACCGCTGCCGTTCCATGTGCTGTCGGGGGCGCGGGACGACACCTGGCCGCTGCCGCTGCTGGACGAGATGGCGCTACGGCTGCGCGCGCACCGGACGGTCGTCGCGGGTGCCGAGCACTCCCCGAACACCGACCGACCGGCCCCCACCGCCGAGGCGATCGCCGCCTTCTGGGACGGCGTGCAGGGATAGAGCGCGCCCCACGGATCACGCCGCGTACGCGGGGTGCGGAGCCGGCCGCGGACGCGGGGGTGCCGAGCCGGCCGCAGACGCGAGGTGCGGCACCGCTGATTTCCCGTGATCTGGTCCGCCGGAATGGTCCTGGTCGCGAACGGCTAGTACTGCGTCTGAAGGTGCTCCCAGAAGCCGTCCCGGAGGGCTCGGCGCAGGTCGGCCTGGCCGCGCAGGGAGTACTGGAGCAGGCCCTCGGCCTCGACGAGGAGGTCCTGGTCGACCGGGCCCGGCAGGTAGGGATGGCCGGGCAGCAGCTCGACGAGCGCCTCCCTGCCCCGCGAGGACAGCCACTTCGCGGCGATCTGCGCGCCGACGAAACGGACGTCCTCCCGGCTGGGCCTGGTGCCGCCGGTCTCGTAGGCGTGGGCGGTGCGCCGGGCGACGTACGGCTTGAAGAACTCGAGGTCGAGGGTGCGCTGGCTGTCGACCTCCCAGAGCAGCGGCTCGGCCTGGTTACGGCCCTCGGGTGCCTCGATGCCCCACAGGTGGACACGGGCGCCGTAGCCCTGGGCCGCCTCGACCGCCGAGACCAGGTCCTCGTCGCCGCCGAGCAGGGCCGCGTCGCTGATGGCGCGGTGCCGGGCGAGTGACTCGAGGTCCGTACGGATCAGGGAGTCGACGCCCTTCTGCTGGTTGTTGGCGTTGAGGTTGCCGAGCCGGACCTTGACGTCGGGCAGTTCGGCGATGGTCTGCTGCTCGGCGGTGTGGATGCGGCGGCGGGCGCCGTCGTACCAGTAGACGCGCAGCAGCCGGCTGTCCGCGAAGATCTGGCGTGCCTTGTCGATGAGTGCCTCGATCAGCCCCTCGGCGTCGAGGTCGAAGGCGCGACGGTCCTCCGTCCCGGCGACGAGCCGGCCCGTGGCCGCGTAGAGGTAGCCCGCGTCGACGAAGATCGCGTGTGTCGAAGGTGTCTTCGCCACTTCGGCGAGCATGCGGGTGAGCAGCTCGTTCGTGCGATCGATGCGGGCCCGAAGGGCGGCGAGGTCGTCGTTCATCGCCTCCATTGTCCCGGCGGTCACGCAGCGAACACAACCGGTCCCGGTCAGTCTCCCGGACGACTCTTACCGGTCGGTAATTAGGCGTTCGAAAATTTTCTTTAGCCAAGGGAATGTTTGTAACACGCAAGCCGTTGACTCGGAGGAACACAAGACGAAGGGAGAGGCAGATGCGCTTCGAGATCAGGCGACTGGACGAAGTCGACGGCACCACCGTGGACTGCACCGTCGTGGACGCCGCCTCCGTCAACAGGATCGTCCAGCAGGCCGCCGCCATCGGGCAGCGGCTGTGGATCCGACCGGCCGAGAACCAGGCTTCGTAAGAGACGAGAACCAGGCCTCGTAAGGGATACGAGACCCGAGCCACGACGCACCACGAGACACACTGACGCGCGGAACACCGCAGAGTCTTCGGAGCCCCCGTACGGTACGACGCCGTACGGGGGCTCCGCGTCTGTCCGCCCGCCCGGCTACGCGCCCTCGCCCGCCCGGCTACGCGCCCTTGATCACCTGGGTGACGCCGTTGATGATCTGCTGTACGGCGATCGCGGAGAGCATCATGCCCGCGAGCCGTGTCACCAGCACCACACCGCCGTCCTTGATGACCCGGATGATCAGCAGCGAGTACCGCATCACCAGCCACAGCACGACATGGATGGCCAGGATCGCGGCCCACACGGACACCTGGGCGGAGACGCTGTCCGCCCTCTGCACGGCGAGGATGACCGACACGATCGCGCCGGGCCCCGCCAGCAGCGGCATGCCCAGGGGCACCAGCGCCACGTTGACGTCCTTGGTCTGCTTCGGCTCGTCGTTCTTGCCGGTGAGCAGGTCGAGGGCGATCAGCAGGAGCAGCAGCCCGCCCGCGATCATCAGCGCGGGCACCGAGACATGCAGGTAGTCGAGGATCTGGTGGCCCAGGAGCCCGAAGACGGTGATCACCCCGCCGGCCACGCAGACGGCCTGGAAGGCCATCCGCCGCTGCACCTTGCCGGGCCGGCCGGAGGTGAGGGCGAGGAAGATCGGGGTGATCCCAGGGGGATCCATGATGACGAACAGGGTCAGGAAGAGGGAGCCGAAGACGGCGACGTCGAACATGCGTGAGCCTTGTGCCTAGGTCGGCGCTGCGGGGGGTGGTGCCGCAGGGCGATGGGGGTCACCACGCGCCGGCGAGCCCATCCCGGAGAAGGGCGGGCCCGATCTGTCGCGCGGGGAATTCGGGAACGGGGGTGAGCCTCAGCGTCCGCCGGTCCCCGGGACGGGGAACGCGCCGGTGGCACGGCGTGTGATCTCCCCGTACACCTCGGGGTCGGTCGTGTACTCGCCCAGCGCCACCGTCTTGCGGCTGCCGTGGTAGTCCGAGGACCCGGTGACCAGCAGCCCCAGCTCCGCGGCCAGCCCGTGCAGCCGGACCCGGGTGTCGGCGTCGTGGTCCATGTGGTCGACCTCGATGCCGTCGAGGCCGGCCACGGCCAGCTCGGCGATCGCCGACTCGGGCACCGTACGCCCGCGCTCGGCGGCCGCCGGATGCGCGAACACGCACACCCCGCCGGCCTGCTTGACCAGTCGGATCACCGCGAAGGGGTCGGTCTCGTGCTTCTCCACGAAGGCACGGCCGCCGTCGGCCAGCCACTCCCGCGTGAACGCGTCGCTCACGGTCGGTACGACACCCAGCTCGACCAGCGCGGAGGCGACATGCGGCCGCCCCACGGAACCGTCGCCGGCGATCCGCCTCACCTGCTCCCAGGTGACCGGCACGCCCAGCTCGTTCAGCTTGGCGACCATGCCCTGGGCCCGCGGCACCCGGTCGTCGCGGACCAGCTCGCGCTCGGCGAGCAGATCGGGCTCCTCGGGGTCGAAGAGGTAGGCCAGCATGTGCATGGAGACGCCGTCGATACGACAGGACAGCTCGGCCCCGGTGACCAGGGTGAGCCCCTCGGGCAGCGCGGCGACGGCCTCGGCGTGGCCCCGGGTGGTGTCGTGGTCGGTCAGCGCGACGACGTCGAGCCCGGCAGCGGCGGCGTTCCGCACCAGCTCGGCCGGGCTGTCCGTACCGTCGGAGGCGGTGGAGTGGCTGTGCAGATCGATACGCACGACGCGGACTCCAGGCGGGACGGGACGGAAGGGACTCGTCAAGGATAGCGGCCGGACGCGGATGCCCTGTCACACCCGAAAGCCGGGGGTGCCCCGTACAGGCAGGTCACAGGCAACCCCTGCTTCCACGCACTAGGGCTCCAGCAGACGCGGCGACAACGCCCCGCAGGGCACCAGGTCCACCTCCGCGCCCGCGTCCCGCAGATCCGTGAGCACCAGTTCGTCGTACATCAGCAACCCGGTCTGCTCGGGCCACACCACCGCCCAGAGCCACATCCCCCGGGCCTCGCCCGCGAAGACGGCCCTGTCGTCCGGCGCTCCCGGCACATGCCACAGCGGCGTCGGCCGCCCGGCGGCGAGCACCTTCGCCTGCGGCGGCTTCTCCACGTCCATCGACGGGCCCGGATCCGGTCCGTCGATGCCGGCGTAGCGCGCGCCGAGGCCGACTCCCAGTTCCTCGGCGACCAGGATCATCTCCCCTATGCCGCCGAGCGGCGCGGGTCCGGAGCAGGCGACGGCGGTCGCGCGTCCACCACTGCGGTCGTCACCGGCGCAGGCCACACCTGTGAACAGCCAGCCGACCGGCAGCGGCCAGGGCATCCACACCGGCACCTGGGTGCGGTGCACCACGACATCGAGGGCCTCGACGCTGGGCGGGATCACGGGCTGTACCGGATGCACGGTCCCGTGCACCTCGCACTGCCAGGTGTCGGCGAAGAGGCCGGGAGCCCTGACCCGGCCACCGCACTTCGGGCAACTGGGTTCGCCCCTCATAGGGCCCCACGGTCCTACCCGGAATCCCCCACGTCAAGGACGATCACCCGTCCGGACGGAACCGGTCACCGGGTGGAGTTAGATGTATCTTGCATTAATTAGCCGCCCTAACTTACTATGTGTATACACCAACCAAATCGACGTGAGCAGCCGAGAACGGCGGAGGAAGCGCATGGCGGAGTCAGCAGAACCGTTCGACGCGGGGACGGGCAGCATCCTGCGGCAGCCGAAGGCCGTATGGGCGACGGCCGGCGCGTCCGTCGTCGCCTTCATGGGCATCGGGCTGGTCGACCCGATCCTGCCCTCCATAGCCAAGGGCCTGGACGCCACCACCAGCCAGGTCTCCCTGCTCTTCACCTCGTACTTCCTGATCACCGCCGTGGCGATGCTGCTCACCGGCTTCGTCTCCAGCCGGATCGGCGGCCGCGGGACCCTACTGCTCGGCCTCGCGTTCGTGGTCGTCTTCGCGGGCCTCGCCGGCACGTCGGACACCGTCGGCCAGCTCGTCGGTTTCCGGGCCGGCTGGGGCCTCGGCAACGCCCTGTTCGTCTCGACCGCGCTCGCGGTCATCGTGGGCGCGGCGGCCGGCGGCAGCGCGGCGGCGATCCTGCTCTACGAGTCCGCGCTCGGCCTCGGCATGGCGTGCGGCCCGCTGCTGGGCGCGGTGCTCGGCAACATCAGCTGGCGCTACCCCTTCTTCGGTACGGCCACCCTGATGGCGGTCGGCTTCCTGTGCATCACCGCGTTCCTGAAGGAGCAGCCCAGGCCCGCCCGCAGGACCTCGGTCCTGGACCCGATCCGGGCGCTCGGCCACGGCGGCCTGGCCTCCGTCGCCGCCTCGGCGTTCTTCTACAACTACACGTTCTTCACCGTGCTGGCCTTCACCCCGTTCGTGCTGGACATGACCCCGTACCGCTCGGGTGCCGTGTTCTTCGCCTGGGGTGTGCTGCTCGCGTTCTTCTCGGTGGTGGTGGCCCCGCGCCTGCAGCGGCGCTTCGGCTCGCTGAAGGTGCTGGGCGGCTCACTCGTGCTGCTCGCCGTGGACGTCGTCGTGCTCGGCTACGGCGGTCACACCGCCGCGATCGTCTGCACGATCCTGTCCGGCGCGTTCATCGGCGTGAACAACACCGTCTACACCGAACTGGCCCTCGGCGTGTCGGACGCGCCCCGCCCGGTGGCGAGCGCGGGTTACAACTTCGTCCGCTGGTTCGCCGCCGCGGCCGCCCCCTACTTCGCGCCGAAGATCGAGGAGTGGACCGACATCCACATCCCGTTCGTGGTGGCGGCGGTCACCGCCGTGCTGGGCGCGGTGGTGGTTCTCGTGCGACGGAACGCGCTCGCGCACGAGGCGGCGGAGTCGGCGCCGTCGCACGCCACGGAGGACGGCGTCAGCGTGTTCGCCAACTGACCGTTTCCGAATGGCGCTTGGTGAGCTTGCTCACCCTCGCGCGTCAGTCCAGCGTGACGGACCTGCGGTGCGGGTCCCGGAGGTCCGTCCCGTTGGCCAGCCAGCGCTCCTGGAGGGCCTGCGCGCCGTGCACGCGTTTCCAGGCCGCCTCGTTCGGGGTCATCGGCAGCAGCGGCAGGAACCGCACGGGATCAAGCGGCTCATCCAGCGCCAGATCCTCGACGAGACCGCCCGGCTCGCCGACCAGGACCGAGGTGAAGGAAGCGCCGGGCCACAGCGGCTCGCCGACGTCCAGCGACGCGCCCGGCGCCACGATCAGGCCCTCCACCTGCGGAGACGCGGCGAGGACAGCCAGTGCGCGGAGTACCTTGTCGGTCTCGGCGAGCCCGGCGCGGACCGACAGGACCAGTTCGGCGCGGGGTCCCTTGACGGGGTCCGCGAGCGTCGCCGTGGGGTCGGTCATGGGGTGCGCCGACATGCCGAGGGTGGCATAGCGCAGGACGTTCTCGCCCTGGAGATCCTCCTGGAAGCGGAGCACCTCGATGCGGTCCGTGCCGAGGAAGGTGACCGCCGCGCGCGCGTCCGGTTCGCCCAGTGCGGTGGTCAACCGGGCCTCGACCAGAGGAAGAACATCAGCCATGTCGTGAGCATAGAACTCGTCAGTACCGGGCAAAGCAGCGCCTTGACACTAGGGGCTACTGCTACTCTGACCGCGGTGGTTCGGGGCAGCACGCAGAGCGTCGCGGTCAGACCCTGACGCCACGAGGACTCCCTTACGAGGGACCGGCTGGAGGAGGTGGGGCTGTCATGGATCGAAGTCACCCGTGCAGTACCACTCGCTCTTCCGCCTTCTGATTTCGTCTACTGGTCGGCTGCCGCCTTCACGTTCGCGTTGTCGTTCGGAAGAGCACGTTGTTTTCGCTTGCCTGATCCCTCTGACCGGTCCGCTCGGGATCTGTCTGGATCCGTTCGTCTGATCCGAGTCAGTAGCGAAGTCGCCACCGCAACGGTGCGGTGCTCCCCGCTTTGTGGACGTGCCAAACATCCGCAGTCAGGACGTCCCCATTCCGGGTAGTTCCACCCGTCGCCGCGGTCTTCCGCTGCCTGTCGCGAAGGAGCCTGCCCATGTCGATGATCCGCGACCTCCGTGCCGTGGTCCGCCCGACCCGCCCCTCCCTGCGCAAGAGCCCGCGTGCCGAGACCGGCGCCTACGACACCACCCGCGACCCCGGTACGCCCTCGGCCGTCGTCGACTGCGCCGTCTACCGCAACGGGGCGCGCGTACAGACGTCCAAGCCGCTGACGCCGCAGGAGGCGATGCGCCAGGTGCGCCGGGACGGCGGGTTCGTGTGGATCGGCCTGCACGAGCCGACCGAGGCCGAATTCGCCGGTATCGCGGGCGAGTTCGGGCTGCACCCGCTGGCGGTGGAGGACGCCGTGCAGGCCCACCAGCGCCCCAAGCTCGAGCGCTACGACGACTCCCTGTTCACCGTCTTCAAGACCATCCACTACGTCGAGCACGACCAGCTCACCGCCAACAGCGAGGTCGTGGAGACCGGCGAGGTGATGTGCTTCACCGGCCGGGACTTCTTCATCACCGTCCGGCACGGCGGGCAGGGCTCGCTGCGGGCGCTGCGGCACCGGCTCCAGGACGACCCCGAGCTGCTCGCCAAGGGCCCCTCGGCCGTGCTGCACGCCATCGCGGACCATGTCGTCGACGGCTATGTCGCGGTCGCCGACGCCGTGCAGGACGACATCGACGAGGTGGAGACCGAGGTCTTCTCGCCCGGCCGCAAGGGCGGGGTCTCGCGTGGTGTGGACTCCGCGCGCATCTACCAACTGAAGCGCGAGGTGCTGGAGTTCAAGCGCGCGGTGTCGCCGCTGCTGCGTCCCATGCAGCTGCTCAGTGAGCGCCCGATGCGGCTGGTCGACCCCGACATCCAGAAGTACTTCCGGGACGTCGCCGACCACCTCGCCCGCGTCCAGGAGCAGGTCGTCGGCTTCGACGAACTCCTCAACTCGATCCTCCAGGCCAACCTGGCGCAGGCGTCCGTGGCGCAGAACGAGGACATGCGGAAGATCACGGCATGGGCCGCGATCATCGCCGTACCGACGATGGTGTGCGGTGTGTACGGCATGAACTTCAAGTACATGCCGGAGCTGCACTGGAAGTACGGCTACCCGGTGATCATGGGCATCACGGTCTGCATCTGCCTCGGCATCCACCGCACCCTGAAGCGCAACGGCTGGCTCTAGGCTGGGCGCCATGACAAGCGAGCTGCTCGGCCAGGCCCTCGTCGAGGAGGCCACGAAGAAGTCCGGCCTCATCTGGGTCCGGGGCGCCGGGGCGCCGGCCGCGCGTGCGGTGTGGCATGCCTGGGCCGACGGGGCCGTGTGCCTGGTCGGTGACGGGAGCGAGCAGCCGCTGACCGGGCTGGCCGACGGAGGGTCGGCCGAGGTGACCGTCCGCAGCAAGGACAAGGGCGGTCGGCTGGTCACCTGGACGGCGACGGTCACGGAGCTGTCCGCCGGCTCCCCCGAATGGGACGCGGCGGTGGCGGAGCTGAAGGGCAAGCGCCTCAACGCGCCCGACGGCGAGGCCATGACGGACCGCTGGGCGAGGGAATGCCGGGTGCTGCGCCTGCGCCCGACGGGAGCGACGACACCGCTGCCGACGGGAAGCCTGGCGGAAGTTCCGGCGCCGTCCCCGGCGACCACCCGGCACCCGATCCCGGCGGGCCTGCCGAAGCTCCTCGCAAGGCGCAGAAAGCCCAAGTAGCCCAACCCCAGGCCACGTCCGGCACCACCCGCCCGCCGCCCCGGTGCCCCCTACGACGCGGGCAGTTGCTTGCCGTAGTCGACCGTCTCGCCCTTTTTCGGCTCGGTGACGCTGAAGGACCTGCCCCAGTCCGTGAAGGTGAGGGTGCCGGCGCCGCCGGCGCGCTCCAGGCGGAGCGGATACGGCTCGCCCTTGAGCGAGACGTCCAGCGTGCCGCCGGAGCCGCCGTCGCCGGCGATGCGGATGGTGGGGGTGCCCGACTGTTCGTGGTGGCCGTCGGTCGAGAGGGAGCCGTGCAGGGTCAGCAGGCCCGACAGGAGGAGGTCCTTGTCCGTGAAGCCGCTGAACTTCTTGTACGAAGGGTCGCCCTGCGGAACCTTCACGTACTTGCCGTCGAGGGTGCCGGCCGCACCCCTGTCGTTCCCGTCGGCATGGTTCCAGAAGTCCGCGTCGGCCTGCAGATACAGCGTCCGGCCCACCCGGAGCAGGTGGAAGGTCGAGCCCTTCGACGTGACCGACCCGGTCCCGCCGCGCGCGTTCAGCCGCATGTCCAGCTGGTAGGTGCGCCCGCTCGTGACCACGGTCCCCGCCATCCGGACCGTCGCCACCGACGTCGCCGCCGCGCGGGTCTTCGACTGGATGACGTCCGGGGCCAGCTTGCCCACCCCGTTGGTGCCCGCGTCCGGATCCTCACTGCACGCGGTGAGGAGGGTCAGCGCGCACATCGCGGTCACCAGTGCGGCGCGGCGAGTACGGCTACGGCCCGGAGCAATCGCGGTCACGGACGGGGCCACCTTTCTGAGGGGTCCGGCACGGCGTACCGCAGCGTACCGGTGCCCCACCCACCCGGCGGAGCCAGTCCGTCCGGACCGCCCACCAGGGCGTATCCGATCGGTACGGGCTAGCCTGAACCCCACCGAGCAGGCGAAAAGGACAGGAAATTCACCAAGCGGTACTTCGGGATAAAAAGGAAGCGGACCCATGGCAGCCGGCGCTCCCCGGATCTTCGTCTCGCACCTCGCCGGTATCGCCGTCTTCGATCCCAACGGCGACCAGGTGGGACGCGTCAGGGACCTCGTCGTCATGCTGCGCGTCGGCCGCAAGCCCCCGCGGCTGCTGGGCCTGGTCGTCGAACTGTCCACCCGGCGCCGCATCTTCCTGCCCATGACCCGGGTGACGAGCATCGAGTCCGGCCAGGTCATCAGCACCGGCGTGCTCAACGTCCGCCGCTTCGAGCAGCGGCCCACCGAGCGCCTGGTCTTCGGTGAACTCCTCGACCGCCGCGTCCAGCTGGTCGAGACCGGCGAGGAGGTCACCGTCCTGGACCTGGGCGCACAGCAGCGGCAGGCCCGCCGGGAGTGGGAGGTCGACCGCGTCTTCGTCCGCAAGGGCCGCACGGGCACCTTCCGGCGGACCAGGGGCGAGTCGCTCACCGTCGAGTGGTCGCAGGTCACCGGCTTCTCCCTGGAGGAGCACGGCCAGGGCGCCGAGAGCCTGCTCGCCACCTTCGAGCAGCTGCACCCCGCCGACCTCGCCAACGTGCTGCACCATCTCTCCGCCAAGCGCCGCGCCGAGGTGGCCGCCGCGCTGGACGACGACCGCCTGGCCGACGTACTCGAAGAGCTTCCCGAGGACGACCAGATCGAGATCCTCGGCAAGCTGAAGGAGGAGCGGGCGGCGGACGTCCTGGAGGCCATGGACCCGGACGACGCGGCCGACCTGCTCGCCGAGCTCCCCGAGGAGGACAAGGAGCGGCTGCTGAGCCTCATGGAACCGGCGGACGCGGCCGAGATGCGGCGGCTGATGTCGTACGAGGAGCACACCGCCGGCGGTCTGATGACGACCGAGCCGATCGTGGTGCGGCCCGACTCCACCGTCGCCGACGCCCTCGCCCGGGTCCGCAACCCCGACCTGTCCCCGGCCCTCGCCGCCCAGGTCTACGTCTGCCGCCCGCCCGACGAGACCCCGACCGGCAAGTACCTGGGCACCGTCCACTTCCAGCGCCTGCTGCGCGACCCCCCGTACACCCTGGTCAGTTCGCTCCTCGACGACGACCTGCAACCGCTCGACCCCGAGGCCACGCTGCCGATCATCGCCGGGTTCTTCGCCACGTACGACATGGTCGCGGCACCCGTGGTGGACGAGACCGGGTCGCTGCTGGGCGCGGTGACCGTGGACGACGTCCTGGACCACATGCTGCCCGAGGACTGGCGGGAGACCGAGTTCGACCTGGACGAGGAGGAGCAGGACAAGGGGGTGGGGAGCCATGACACCTGAGCGTGAGGGCAGCCGGGAGCGGACCCCGTCCGGCGCCACCGCCGCCACCCGGCCGCGCGGACCCCGTCTGGACCAGCCGCGCCCACCGCGCCGCAGGCTCCTGCCCGAGTGGGACCCGGAGGCCTTCGGCCGGCTCTCCGAGCGCATCGCGCGTTTTCTGGGTACCGGGCGGTTCATCGTCTGGATGACGTTCGTGATCATCGCCTGGGTGCTGTGGAACGTCTCGGCGCCCGGGAAATTCCGCTTCGACGAGTACCCGTTCATCTTCCTGACCCTGGTCCTGTCCCTCCAGGCCTCCTACGCGGCCCCGCTGATCCTGCTCGCGCAGAACAGGCAGGACGACCGCGACCGGGTCAACCTCGAACAGGACCGCAAGCAGAACGAGCGTTCCATCGCCGACACCGAGTACCTGACCCGGGAGATCGCCGCGCTCCGCATGGGCCTGGGCGAGGTGGCGACCCGGGACTGGATCCGCTCCGAGCTGCAGGACCTGCTCAGGGATTTGGAGGAGCGGCGGGACGGCCACGGCGTATTCCCGGCAGATCGGTCGGCAAGGCGTGACGTAGACGACCGGTGAGGGGCGTTATAGGGGCCCTGTGCGTCGCCGTACCATCGTGTGTATGGCTAGCGAAGACGCGGTGCGCCAGGCACTGGCGACGGTGAACGACCCGGAGATCAACCGACCCATCACCGAACTGGGGATGGTCAAATCGGTGGAGATCGGGGAGGACGGCGCGGTCGCGGTCACCGTGTACCTGACGGTCTCCGGATGCCCCATGCGGGACACGATCACCAAGCGGGTCACCGAGGCGGTCTCCCGTGTCGACGGTGTCACCCGCGTCGACGTCACCCTGGACGTGATGAGCGACGAGCAGCGCAAGGAGCTGGCTTCCGCGCTGCGCGGCGGCCAGACCGAGCGCGAGGTGCCCTTCGCGAAACCGGGCAACCTCACCCGGGTCTACGCGGTCGCCTCCGGCAAGGGCGGTGTCGGCAAGTCGTCGGTCACGGTCAACCTCGCCGCCGCGATGGCCGCCGACGGACTCAAGGTCGGTGTCGTCGACGCCGACATCTACGGCCACTCGGTCCCCCGCATGCTCGGCGCGGACGGCCGCCCCACCCAGGTCGAGAACATGATCATGCCGCCGTCGGCGCACGGCGTGAAGGTCATCTCGATCGGCATGTTCACCCCGGGCAACGCCCCGGTGGTCTGGCGCGGCCCGATGCTGCACCGCGCTCTCCAGCAGTTCCTCGCGGACGTCTACTGGGGCGACCTCGACGTCCTGCTGCTCGACCTCCCGCCCGGCACGGGTGACATCGCCATCTCGGTCGCCCAGCTGGTCCCGAACGCCGAGATCCTCGTCGTGACGACGCCTCAGCAGGCGGCGGCGGAGGTCGCCGAGCGGGCCGGCTCCATCGCGGTCCAGACCCACCAGAAGATCGTCGGCGTGGTCGAGAACATGTCCGGCCTGCCCTGCCCGCACTGCGGCGAGATGGTCGACGTCTTCGGCACGGGCGGCGGCCAGCTGGTCGCCGACGGCCTCACCCGCACGACGGGTGCGAACGTCCCGGTCCTCGGCAACATCCCGATCGACGTCCGCCTCCGCGAGGGCGGCGACGAGGGCAAGCCGGTCGTCCTGACCGACCCCGACAGCCCGGCGGGCGCGGCGCTGCGCGGCATCGCGGGCAAGCTGGGAGGCAGGCAGCGAGGCCTCTCGGGCCTGTCCCTGGGCATCACCCCGCGCAACAAGTTCTGAGAGACCCAGGCTCCGCGCCCCTTCAGGGGCGCGGAGCTGTTTCCCATGCGGCTCCGCCGCGCGGGCGCGATCAGCCGCGACGCACCCGCGGTCGCACAGGCACCGCAACCCCTACGGCGAAGGGGCGCCACACACCACCGGCGCCCCTCTCCTCACGCGTACGCGGTTTCCTCATGCGTACGCGGCAATGTCCTTGATCATCGCGAAGCCCAGCCCGTACGCGGACATCCCCCTGCCGTAGGCCCCCACATGCACCCCCTGCGACGTGGATCCGGCGAGCACCCACCCGAACTCCGACTCCCGGTAGTGGAACGGCGTGGCCACCCCGTCCACCGGCAGCGAGAGCGTGGACCACTCCGGCCCGCTCAGCTCGTCGGCCAGCTGCCACGCCGTCTCGGTCTGCTGGTCCAGCCAGTCGTCCCGCAGGCTGTGGTCCATCTGCCCCGGCCAGGTGAAGGACAGCAGCCCGACCCCCGCCAGCCACGCGGCCGACGAGACCGACGTGGCCTCCAGCAGCCCCGTCCCGTCGGCGCTCCGCCGGGACGGACTCGCCGCGACGGTCACGACCACCGCGAACTTCTCTCTCGGCTCACCGACGGACGCGGCCAGATGCTCGTTCCGCACCGACGGCTCGTCGCCGTGCCCGATCGACCCGTGCTCCACCGCGCCGTCGGCCGCCGTACCCACCTGCATGAGCCAGCGCGGCCCTGTGAACGCCTCGTCGAGGCCGTACCAGGGGAAGGGCGCCTCCAGGTAGCCGTCGACCGTGCGACGGGCGGAGGGGACCTGCTGTCCGTTCTCCGCGACCGGCGTATGTTCGCCCACCCGACTTGTCGTCTCCATCTGCCCGGACGCCTCCTAGCTCTCGTCGGTCCGGGGCGGCCCGCCCCCCTTCGGGCGCACTCGTCCGGTCCGCACAACAACTCGGCAGCATATCCACACCGCTGGGACCAGCAGCGAAACCGCCCGGCGCGTGGGTCGCGCGGGCGGCGGGATCAAGCCGTGAGCGGCGTACACGCGGTATGAAACGCGTCACGTACGCCGCTCACGCCGGAGTGTCCGGTACGGCTCAGGTGGCGTCCGCGTCGAACGGCGGACGGTCGTCCTTGCCGGGGTCCTCGGGCTTCTTGGTCATGTCGATCCGGCCACCCGCGGAACCCGTACCCGTGGAGGGGGAGGAATCGGTCTCGCGGCTGTGCACCGCGTCCGTGACCTCGGCCATCTCCTTCTTCAGGTCGAAGCCGTTACGGATCTCCTTCAGCCCCAGCTCATCGCTGTCCAGGTGCTTGCGGACGAAGTTCTTGGGGTTGAGATCCTCGAACTCGAAGTCCTTGAACTCCGGACCGAGTTCCTCGCGGATGTCCGCCTTGGCGCTCTCCGAGAACTCCCGGATCTTGCGGATGGTCCGCATCACGTCCTGGATGACCTTCGGGAGCTTGTCCGGACCGAAGACGAGCACGGCGAGCACGACGATGGTCACCAGCTCGAGTGGTCCTATGTCATTGAACACCTGAAGCTCCTTGCGATGTCCTCGGTCCTCGGCCCTCCGGTCGCTGTTGCGGGTGTTCCGTGGTCCGGGCCGGGTCCACGGTACCCGGCGTACCTGTCCGACCGGTACCGTCCCGAGGTGTCCGACCGCGTGTGTACGACCGGTTTTCCGGGTTGTTTGCCTAGTCGGGGCACACGTGCGGTCCCGGCTGTGACGTTTCTGTCAGTTCCTGTCCGCCGAACCGAGGACCGGCGAGAGGCGTTTCTCGGCGCCTGCGGGAGCGTGCCGGGGCCGCTGGGGGCGGTCGGCGGCCGGGGGCGGGCGGCTCCAGCGCGAAGTCTCCCTCGGCATCGACCGCGGAGGCCTCCTCCACCAGGTTCGCGGGTCACCGTGCCGGGCCGTTCAGCAGGTGGTCAGCGGGGAGCGCGGGAGGACGGGGAGGGAGCGGAGGTCGTGTCGGGGACGGGTGCGGCGAGCAGGGCGGCGCCGGTCGCCTCGGGCGTGCTGGTCCACGAGGTGAGGGCGAACGGCGGGTTGGCGGTCAGCGGCCGTATCAGCGGGGAGACGGCGGCCGCGCCGGCCAGCACCGGTGCGGTCAGCTCACGCAGCGCCTTCTCACCGGCGGCCGGGGAGGGCACCCCGGGCAGCAGCGGCGCGGAGACCGAGGTGGGAGCCGCGGTCGTGGCGCTGCTGCCGAGCAGGGTGCCGGAGGACAGCAGCGGGGAGAGCGAGCGGCGGCGCTGCGCGTCGGCGGCGCCCGCGGTGCCCGCGCCCGCCGTACCGGCCGGGGCGACGCTGCCGCCGCCGGTGCCGCTGCGGGCGTCGGCGGCCGAGGAGCCGGGCAGGCCGGCGGTGACCCCGCCGAGGGCGACGGCGGCCAGCGAGACCGCGCCGGCGGCGACGAACGCGAACCGCATGCCGCGCGAGGCGGAGCGGTCGGCGTCCGGGCGGCCGACCGGGTGGATACGGAAGCCCCGGCCGGCGGCCACGGCCGAGTCGTGCGGGTGGGCCGGGACGTAGCCGAACTCGAAGCGGTCCTCCTGGCTCACGCCGAAGATCCCGCTGTCGGACCGGCGTCCCGAAGGGCCTCCCCCACCGAACGGCGAACCGTCGGTGTCGCCACCCCCGGGCAGCCCCTGGAGGCGGGCCAGGAAACTCTCGGAGGGCGGGGGCGGGGCGGCCTCCGCGAAGACGTTCTTCAGCGCGCGCTGCGCGTCGGCCTCCGCCTTGCACCTGGCACAGGTCGCCAGGTGGGCCAGGACACGATCACGCGACTCATGGCCGAGCTCTCCGTCCACCAGGGCGGAGAGTCGGTCTCCCAGGTGCTGCTCGGCGAGCTGTCGCTCGGCGGGTTTCGGTCGTGAACCACTCACGCGGACGCGCCCCCTCCTCCCAGTGCGGGAACACGGGGCACGAAGGAGCGGCGCTCGGCCTTGCGGGCTTCCGGGGAGCGGTGCGCGAGGGCCTTGCGCAGCTGGGAACGGCCGCGGTGGATCCGGGAGCGGACCGTGCCGAGCTTGACGCCGAGGGTCGCGGCGATCTCCTCGTACGACAGGCCCTCGATGTCGCACAGGACGACGGCGGCGCGGAACTCGGGCGCGAGGGTGTCCAGGGCCTGCTGCACGTCGGCGTCGAAGTGCGCGTCGTTGAAGGCCTGGGACGGGGTGGGCTCGCGGCTGGGCAGGCGCTCGGCCGCGTCCTCGCCGAGGGCGTCGAAGCGGATGCGCTGCTTGCGCCGGACCATGTCGAGGAACAGGTTGGTCGTGATGCGGTGCAGCCAGCCCTCGAAGGTGCCCGGCGAGTAGGTCGACAGAGAGCGGAAGACGCGGACGAAGACCTCCTGAGTGAGGTCCTCGGCGTCGTGCTGATTGCCGGTGAGGCGGTAGGCCAGGCGGTAGACGCGGCCGCTGTGCGTGCTGACGATCTCCTCCCACGTGGGCGGAGTCCATGCCTGCCCGTCCGCGTCGGTGGAGAAGGTCGCGGTCCGGTCCTCGCCCATGGCGAGCACGTCGGCGTGGCTGGGGTCAGCAGCGGTGTCGTTCACGGATTTCGGCCTGCCCGCCGATCCGAGGAAGCGCCGTAGCACTCCTCCCCGATCCCCGGGTGTGGCCGCACCTCCCCTGTCGGCTCTGGTGGTGTCCAGTGGAGCCCCTACCATAGCCACCTCGCCCGTTAGGACCGGATAAGCGGTTTTACGAGAATTTGATCTCTGCTGGTACGGCTCATCCGGCCGCATCAGCGGTTGCTCGACCACCGTCTCGTCATCGTGATCCATTCGTGTCCCCCCGCCCTGTCTTCCACCCCTCTAAACGCCTGGTCCCATCTGCGGGTTCCCGGCACCAACGGATACAGTCACGCCCAGGCAACCACGGGGACAGGAGAGGGTCATTACCGGCAACCGGCAGACGAGCTGGGCGTTCGCCGACGCCTTTGTCGCCGAGGACGAAGCGCTGCGGTGGGCCCGTGACCGGGCCCGCGACGCAGGGCTGCGCTCGGTGTCGCCCGGCACGGGTGCCGCGCTGCGTCTGCTCGCCGCCTCCGTGGACGCCAAGGCGGTCGCCGAGATCGGTACCGGGTGCGGGGTGTCCGGGATGCATCTGCTGCACGGCATGCGCGCGGACGGTGTCCTGACGACCGTCGACCCCGAGCCGGAGCACCAGCAGTTCGCCCGGCAGGCCTTCCGTGCCTGCGGCTTCGCGAGCAACCGGGCCCGCTTCATCCCGGGCCGCGCCCTCGACGTACTTCCCCGTCTCGCGGACGCCGGGTACGACCTGGTGTTCTGCGACGGCGACCGGCAGGAGTACTCCGACTATCTCGCTGAATCGTTGCGCCTGCTGCGCCCGGGTGGCCTGGTGGTCTTCGAGGGCGTCTTCGCCAACGGCCGCACGGTCGACTCCGGGCCGCAGCCGACCGAGGTGCTGCGGCTGCGCGAGCTGCTGCGCACGGTCCGGGAGAGCCCGGAGCTGGTGCCGTCACTGCTGCCGGTGGGCGACGGACTGCTCTGCGCCGTCAAGCGCTGACCCCGCCGGGGAAGGACCGGGGGTACGGCAGCGCCCCGGCACCGCATACAGTGCCGGGGCGGCCGAAAGGGTGTGGTCGCTGACGCCTCAGACGACAACGTTCTTGAGGGCGTCGGCGAGCGCCGCGGCCTCGTCAGGGGTCAGCTCGACGACGAGCCGACCGCCGCCTTCGAGCGGAACGCGCATGACGATGCCCCGCCCCTCCTTGGTCACCTCGAGCGGGCCATCACCCGTCCGCGGCTTCATGGCCGCCATGCTGGTTCCCCTTCCTGAAAACAGCTCATCGTCTGCCGACGGCCCACGAGGGCACGCGCGATCCTGGCGGGACACGCGGCACCGGCATCGAACACATTGCTTCCAAGCCATTATCCCGCATCTCAGGACCCGATGACCAACATCAGTCGGCATCGCTTGGGCAACGCGCGCGAGCAAAACCACCCAATTCGGCGATGTGACTGCGATACTGCGCCGCCCCACGTCCTTACGCCGACCGAGTAGGCTCCGGTTTTCTTTGACGCAGGTCACACGACGGGTCCCGTCCTCGGACGGCGATCTCCGCCATGCTGTCCTTCGGACACGGACGTACCGAGCGGTACGTCAGCCGCGACGACGGAGACGACGGAGGGGACGCACCATGACCGACACCGTGCTCTACGAGGTGAGCGACGGACTCGCGACGATCACGCTGAACCGCCCCGAGGCGATGAACGCGCTGAACATCGCGACGAAGGTCGCGCTTCGGGAGGTCGCGCAGGAGGCGGCGGCCGACACGGCCGTCCGGGCGATCCTGCTGACGGCCGCCGGGGACCGGGCGTTCTGCGTGGGCCAGGACCTCAAGGAACACATCACGCTGCTCGCGTCGGACCGGGAGTCGGGTTCGGGGCAGACGATGACGACGGTCCGGGAGCACTACAACCCGATCGTGCGGGCGCTGGCCGGGGCGCCGAAGCCGGTGGTGGCCGGGGTGAACGGCGTCGCCGCCGGTGCCGGTCTCGGGTTCGCGCTGGCCGCCGACTACCGCGTGGTCGCCGATACGGCCGCCTTCAACACGTCGTTCGCGGGGGTCGCGCTGACCGCGGACTCCGGGGTGTCCTGGACGCTGCCGCGGGTCGTGGGGCCGGGGCGCGCCGCCGACCTGCTGCTCTTTCCCCGCAGCATCAGCGCGCAGGACGCGTACGAGCTGGGCATCGCGAACAAGGTGGTGCCCTCGGCCGAGTTGCGGGACGAGGCCGAGAAGGTCGCCCGGAAACTGGCCGAAGGACCGACCGTGGCGTACGCGGCGCTGAAGGAGGCCGTCGCCTACGGGCTCACGCACTCCCTCGACGAGACGCTGGACAAGGAGGACGAGCTGCAGGCCCGGGCCGGGGCCTCCGAGGACCACGGGATCGCCGTCCAGGCGTTCGTGAACAAGGAGAGGCCCAAGTACTTGGGGCGGTGAGCCTCGTTGGGGAACCGCGGGTGCGTGGAGGCCGGGCGCGCCCGCGCGGCGGAGCCGCATGTCGATGCGGCCCCGCGCGCCCCTAGAGTGCGCGTCTGCTCACGCATGTTTCCAAGTGGTCGTCGACCAGGCCGCATGCCTGCATGAGGGCGTACGCCGTCGTCGGGCCGATGAAGCGCAGGCCGTGCTTCTTCAGGGCCTTGGACAGAGCCGTCGACTCCGGGGTGACCGCCGCGACGTCGGCGGTGGTCTTCGGCGCGGGGTAGGCGCCCGGCTCCGGGGCGTGCGACCAGATCAGGGCATCCAGCGCGCCCGGTTCCCACTCCGCCAGGACCTTCGCGTTGGCCATCGTCGCGTCGATCTTCGAGCGGTTGCGGATGATGCCGGGGTCCGCCAGCAGCCGCTCCCGGTCCTCGTCCGTGAAGGTGGCGACCTTCTCGATGCGGAAGCCGGCGAAGGCGGTCCGGAAGCCGGGGCGGCGGCGGAGGATCGTGATCCAGGAGAGTCCCGACTGGAACGCCTCCAGGCTGAGGCGTTCGTAGAGGGCGTCGTCGCCGTGGACCGGGCGGCCCCACTCCTCGTCGTGGTACGCCACATAGTCCTCGGTGGACAGGGCCCAGGGGCAGCGCAGCCTGCCGTCCGGCCCGGCCACCGCCGCTCCGTCGGTCACGGCCGGTCCTCCGGTTCCGGCTTGGCCAGCGAGGTGTGGGGGGCGGCCTGGGCGCCGGCCAGCGCGGACTCCAGGTCGGCGATCCGGGAGTCGCGCTCGGCGAGTTCGGCGCCGAGACGGCTGAGCGCGTCGTCGACGTCCGCCATGCGGTAGCCGCGCGGGGCGAGCGGGAAGCGGAGGCTGTCGACGTCCGCGCGGTGCACCGGGCGGTCCGGGGGCAGCGGGTCCTGGAAGCGCTCGGGTGCCACCTCGGGCAGCGGGCCGCTCTCGCCGCCGCTCACCACGGAGAGCGTGACCGCGGCGACCACGACCGCGAGCGCGACGACCAGGAACAGGAACATAACCATCGCGGTGGCCCCCAGGCTCGATGAAGCTCGGTGCGCACTCATGGTGCCGAGTGCGCTTAGTGTGCTCGGTGTCGAATGTGTCTGTGTCCGATCGTGCCATGCGAGTCTGACAGTCAGGGGCGCAGGCGGTCGTTCCGAGGGACTTACTACGAGAGGTCACAGGCGATGCTCAGGCTGGGCAAGCGGGAGTTCGGACCGCACGAACCGGTGATCATGGCCATCGTGAACCGGACCCCGGACTCCTTCTACGACCAGGGGGCGAACTTCCACGACGAGCCCGCCCTCGCGCGCGTGGAGCAGGCGATCGCCGAGGGGGCCGCGATCATCGACATCGGCGGGGTGAAGGCCGGGCCGGGCGAGGAGGTCACGGCCGAGGAGGAGGCACGGCGGGTCGTCGGGTTCGTGACGGAGGTGCGCCGGCGGTTCCCGGAGGTCGTGATCAGCGTGGACACCTGGCGGGCGTCGGTCGCGGAGGCCGTCTGCGAGGCCGGGGCGGATCTGCTGAACGACGCGTGGGGCGGGGTCGATCCGGGGCTGGCCGAGGTCGCGGCGCGGTACCGGGTGGGGCTGGTGTGCACCCACGCGGGCGAGGCGGAGCCGCGGACGCGGCCGCACCGGGTGACGTACGACGACGTGATGGCCGACATTCTGCGGGTGACCCTGGCGCTGGCCGAGCGGGCCGTGGCGCTGGGGGTGCCCCGGGAGTCGGTGATGATCGATCCCGGGCACGACTTCGGGAAGAACACCCGGCACAGCCTGGAGGCGACGCGGCGGCTGGGTGAGATGGTCGAGACGGGGTGGCCGGTGCTGGTCTCCCTGTCCAACAAGGACTTCGTGGGCGAGACGCTGGACCGGCCGGTGAAGGAGCGCGTGATCGGCACGCTGGCGACGACGGCGGTGTCGGCGTGGCTGGGGGCTCAGGTGTACCGCGTCCACGAGGTGGCGGAGACCCGGCAGGTCCTGGACATGGTGGCGTCGATCGCGGGCCACCGGCCCCCGGCGGTCGCCCGGCGGGGGCTGGCGTGACGGGGGCCGCGCCCCGGCCCCCGGGACCCCGCCCGCCCACCGCCCGACCCGGTCGGTGGAAAGCCGCGGCCAAGTGAGCTCTGGGCTCGCTTGTCAGCACATCGAGTCGGGCGGGCGGGTGGTCAGCGCGCGGGCGCTCAGCGGCCGGCTTCCTTGGACACCAGGGCCACCGCCTCCGACACGTCGTCCGTGACGTGGAACAGGAGCAGGTCCTTCTCGCTCGCCTTGCCCTGCGCGATCAGGGTGTGCTTGAGCCAGTCCACCAGGCCGCCCCAGTACGCGCTGCCGAACAGCACGATCGGGAAGCGGGTGACCTTCTGCGTCTGGACGAGGGTGAGCGCCTCGAAGAGTTCGTCGAGGGTGCCGAGGCCGCCGGGCAGCACCACGAAGCCCTGCGCGTACTTGACGAACATCATCTTCCGCACGAAGAAGTACCGGAAGTTCAGGCCGATGTCGACGTAGGCGTTCAGGCCCTGCTCGAAGGGCAGCTCGATACCGAGGCCGACCGAGACGCCGCCCGCCTCCAGGGCGCCCTTGTTGGCCGCCTCCATCGCGCCGGGCCCGCCGCCCGTGATGACCGCCCAGCCGGCCTCGACCAGGCCCCGGCCGAGCTGCACGCCCGCGTCGTACTCCGGCGAGTCCACCGGCGTCCGCGCCGAGCCGAACACGCTGATCGCGGGAGGGAGTTCGGCGAGCGTGCCGAAGCCCTCGATGAACTCCGACTGGATGCGCAGCACCCGCCAGGGGTCCGTGTGGACCCAGTCGGAGGGGCCGCCCGCGTCCAGCAGACGCTGGTCCGTCGTGCTCGCGGTCACCTGACCGCGCCGTCGGAGGACCGGTCCCAGGCGCTGCTCGTCCGGCGGCACCTTCTTCCCCTCGGGGTTCCCGGTAGGCATATGTGCGCTCCCTCCGCTTGCAGGTGTATCCGCCCCAGCGTAGATCCAGCCGGGTTACAGGCGCGGGACGTCGGCATGTCCGGTGCGAAGCGCCACCGTGTGGCTCAGCCGGTCAGCCAGGCGCGCAACCGCTCCTCGCCCGCCAGAATCTTGCCGGTTTCCACCTTTTCGTCCCGCTTGTGTGCCAAGTGCGGGTTGCCGGGCCCGTAGTTGACCGCCGGGACGCCGAGAGCCGAGAAACGGGAGACGTCGGTCCAGCCGTACTTGGGCATCGGGGTACCGCCGACCGCCTCGATGAAGGCGGCCGCGGCCGGGTGCGAGAGACCGGGCAGCGCGCCGGGGCTGTGGTCGTCGACCACGAACTCCTCGACCCCGCAGTCGGCGAAGACCTCGCGGACGTGTGCGATCGCCTCCTCCTCGGAACGGTCCGGGGCGTACCGGAAGTTGACGGTGACCACGCACTCGTCAGGGATGACGTTGCCGGCCACCCCGCCCGAGACGCCGACCGCGTTGAGGCCCTCGCGGTACTCCAGGCCGTCGATGACCGGGTAGCGCGGCTCGTAGGCGGCGAGCCGGGCGAGGATCGGGGCGGCCGCGTGGATCGCGTTGGAGCCCATCCAGGAGCGCGCGGAGTGGGCCCGTTCGCCGGTGGTCTTCAGCAGGACGCGCAGGGTGCCCTGGCAGCCGCCCTCGACCTCGCCGTCCGACGGTTCGAGGAGGACCGCGAAGTCGCCCGCCAGCCACTCCGGGTGGGCCTCGGCGACGTGCCGGAGGCCGTTGAGATGGGCGGCGACCTCCTCGTTGTCGTAGAAGACGAAGGTCAGGTCGCGGTTCGGGGCGGGGACGGTGGCCGCGATGCGCAACTGGACGGCGACGCCGGACTTCATGTCGCAGGTGCCGCAACCCCACAGCACGCCGTCCTCGTCCAGGCGGGACGGCACGTTGTCCGCGATCGGGACGGTGTCGATGTGGCCGGCCAGGATCACGCGCTCGGAGCGGCCGAGGTTCGTGCGGGCGATCACGTTGTTGCCGTGGCGGTCGACCGTCAGATGCGGCAGGGCGCGCAGCACGGCCTCGATCGCGTCCGCGAGCGGCTTCTCGGTGCCGCTCTCCGAGCGGAAGTCGACGAGTCGCGCGGTCAGCGCGGCCGCGTCCAGCGTGAGGTCAAGCGAGGTGTCGGCCATGGCCCCGACCCTAGCGCGCAGCACCGCGCGGGCGGTTTCACAGGCTTCCCGACCCGGGGGTGCACAGCTCGTACTCTCCAGTATGTTGTACGCGTGCCAGAGCCGTCCCCCACCCGCCCCACACGTCGCCGCCGTGTCCTGCGTTTCGTGTCGGGTTTGCTCATCCTGTGCGCCGTCGCCGCCTATCTGGTCGTCCAGTACGTCACCGGCGGTGGTGGCGACGAGGGCTGCAAGGTCGTCTCGGGCCGAAGCGACAGCGAGTCGTACGAGTTCACGCCCGAGCAGGCGGTGAACGCGGCGACGATCGCCGCCGTCGGCACCGGGCGCGGTATGCCCGAGCGGGCGGTGGCCATCGCGCTGGCGACCGCGCTCCAGGAGTCGGGGCTGCTCAACATCCAGCACGGCGACCGGGATTCGCTGGGCCTGTTCCAGCAGCGGCCCTCGCAGGGCTGGGGCACCGGGAAGCAGATCCTGGACCCGGCGTACGCGGCGGGCATGTTCTACGCCCACCTGGCCAAGGTGCGCGACTACGAGACCCTGCCCCTGACGGTCGCCGCACAGCGCGTGCAGCGCAGCGGCTACCCGGAGGCGTATGCCAAGCACGAGACCGACGCCACGCTGCTCGCGGCCGCCCTGACCGGGCAGGCGGCGGCCACGCTGACCTGCGACGGGCGCCCGGCGGCCGGCACCGAGGCGGCGGCGACGGGCCCGGACGCGGTACGGACCGCGCTGGTACGGGACTTCGGGCGGGACGCGGTCGAGGAGGCCGGTGCGGAGGTGAACGGCACGTCCGCGAGTTCACCGACACCGACGCCGAGCGTGACCGCCACGGCACACGGGCGGACCGTGACCGTGCCGGTGCCGGAGGGCGGGAAGACCGACAGGTCCGGGCGCACCGAGAGCGAGCGCGGCTGGCAGCTGGCGCACTGGGCGGTGGCCAACTCCTCCGCGCTGCACATCCAGCGGGTGTCGTACGCCGGCCGGGAGTGGTCCGCCGGGAGCACGGAAAGCCAGTGGCAGTCGGCGGCCGGTTCACAGGGCGCGGGCGGTGCGGAGAAGTCCGCGGGGTCGGTGCGGATCCTGACCGGGCAGTAGTTCGGCTCTTCACTCCGGCGGGTCGGCCCGGGCGGATCGGGTCCATGCTGTGCGCAGGTTTTCGCACGGCCACTCACGTACGCGCGAAATCCCTTGGGAGCGCGGGGACGTAAGGATTCTGCGGGTTACGACGAGGTCTCGACCCGGGCACTATTTGCCCGTTTTTATCCACACCCGATAATGCGATGCGTTATCAATTCTTTACCCAGCGCCTCCGCAACCTTCGCGGGCTTCGAGCGGTAGTCACGGCGATCACGTTCCCTCCCGTCGAATGGAGCACCATGTCCCTCCCTCTGACCCGCCGGATCGCCCGTGCCGCGCTGCTCGTCGCAGCGGGAGCGGCTGCCGGGGTCGGTGCGGCCGGCTCCGCCGGCGCGGCCCCGAGTCTGCCGGCCACCACCCCCAACCTGGGCGGCCTGACCGCGCTGGACGGGGCGAGCGTCGGCACCACCGCCGACGCCGCGGCGCAGAACGTCACCGGGGCCGTCGGCCACACCGGCGGCAAGACGGTCGAGTCGGCGCTGCCGGCCGCGGGCAAGACCGGCGGCAAGGCCGTCAAGGTGGCGGCGCCGGTGGTGCAGCACGCCGCCGGTGACGCGGCCGGCTCCGCCGGTGGGCTGCTCGGTGAGACGGCGGCCACGGCGACGAAGGGCGGGCTGCCGACGCAGGGGCTCACCAAGGGCGGGCTGCCGACGCAGGGGCTCACCAAGGGTGGGCTGCCGGTCAAGGGCCTGCCGCTGGGCGGCTGACGCCGCGGCACCGGTGGTGTGAGAAGGGACCCGGGGTTCGCCCCGGGTCCCTTTCCGTTGTGCGTTGCGCGCGGGTGGTTCCGTCGTGCGTTGCGCGCGGGTGGGCGGGGTCCGGTCGCGCCCACGCGGCGGAACCGCGTGTCGATGCGGCCCCGCGCCCCTAGGCCAGTCGCGCCACCGCGGCGCGAATGCGCTCGTCCGTCGCCGTCAGGGCCACGCGTACGAAGTTCTCGCCCGCTGTTCCGTAGAAATCGCCCGGTGCCACCAGGATGCCGAGTTCGGCCAGGTGGGCCACCGTCTGCCAGCAGGACTCGCCCTTCGTCGCCCACAGGTAGAGGCTCGCCTCGCTGTGTTCGATGCGGAAGCCGTGGGCCACCAGCGCCTCCCGGAGAAGGCCGCGGCGGGACGCGTAGCGCTCGCGCTGTTCCTGGACGTGGGTGTCGTCGGACAGGGCCGCCACCACCGCCGCCTGCGTCGGTGCCGACGTCATCATGCCGCCGTGCTTGCGGATCTCCAGGAGGGGGCCGAGCACCGCCGGGTCGCCGGCCAGGAAGGCCGCGCGGTAGCCCGCCAGGTTGGACCGCTTGGAGAGGGAGTGCACGGCCACGATGCCGTCGTACGAGCCGCCGTTCACGTCCGGGTGCAGGACCGAGACCGGGTCGGCCTCCCAGCCCAGTTCGAGGTAGCACTCGTCGGAGAAGACCAGGACGCCGTGGGCACGGGCCCAGGCGACGGTCTCCGTCAGCTCCTGCGCGGAGAGGACCCTGCCCGTCGGGTTGGACGGGGAGTTCAGCCAGAGGAGCTTCAGGTTCGTCGGGTCCAGATCGCGCGGGTCGTCGTAGACCTCGTACTCCGCGCGGGCCAGCCGGGCGCCGACCTCGTAGGTGGGGTAGGCGAGGCGCGGGTAGGCGACCTTGTCCCCGGGGCCGAGGCCCAGCTGGGTGGGGAGCCAGGCGACGAGCTCCTTGGAGCCGACGATCGGCAGGACGTGGCGGTGGGTGACGTCACGCGCGCCCAGGCGGCGCTCGACCCAGCCGGTGATCGCGTCGCGCAGCGCCGGGGTGCCCCAGACCGTGGGGTAGCCGGGCGAGTCCGCCGCGTCGATCAGGGCCTTCTGGATCAGGTCGGGGACCGGGTCCACCGGGGTGCCGACCGACAGGTCGACGATGCCGTCCGGGTGCGCCGCTGCCGTCTTCTTGTACGGCTCCAGCTTGTCCCAGGGGAAGGTGGGCAGACGGTCGGAGACTGCGGACACGGTCACTGGCTCACTTTCTTCGGTACGACCGGTGCGGCCTGTACGACTGGTGCGGCCGGCACGACCGGCACGACCGGTACGACCGGTACGGCAAACGCCTCGGTCCCGCAGGCGCGGATCGGGTGTGATCAGGCCGTACGGGACCGAGGCGGCACGGTGGTGCGGCGGGCCGCCGTTACGGCTTACTCGGCCTGCGGGGGCAGCGCGGCGACGAAGGGGTGGTCGCGCTCGATGAGGCCCAGCTTGCTGGCGCCGCCGGGCGAGCCGAGCTCGTCGAAGAACTCGACGTTGGCCTTGTAGTAGTCCTTCCACTCCTCCGGAGTGTCGTCCTCGTAGAAGATCGCCTCGACCGGGCAGACCGGCTCACAGGCGCCACAGTCAACGCATTCGTCCGGGTGGATGTACAAGGACCGCTGGCCCTCGTAGATGCAGTCGACCGGGCACTCCTCGATGCACGCCTTGTCCTTCACGTCGACACAAGGCTGCGCGATGACGTAGGTCACGCTGTCGTTCCTCCTCGATTGGGCGCTGGCGGGCCTCCGTAGGCTCCGCCGCCTGGCGCGCGGGAGCGCGGCGTCGTCGATGCCCGCACCTAGTATCTCCGTTCTCGGGCATGATCCGAACAGGAGGGGTGAACTGACCAGTGGAAATCTCGGCCGCAGGACGCTTCGAGGTCCGTATCACCGCTGCTGACGTGGGCAAACGGGTCTCTGTGCGCCGTTTGGCCGGAAATGGCGCCACCGAGGAGAAGTTCACCGACACGGTGGGTGTTCTCACATCATGGGACGACGACGGCGTGTTGACGATCATCCGGCGGGACGGGCAGATCGTCCGGATAGCGGAGTCCGCGCTGGTGGCCGCCAAAGTGGTGCCGGCCGCTCCGGCGCGCCGCCGGGGACCGGCGGCGACGTACCGGGAACTCGCGCGTGTCGCCTCGCGCGGCTGGCTCCCGCTGGAGAGCGAACAGCTCGGCGAGTGGGAGCTGCGGGCGGCCGCGGGGTTCACGCGGCGGGCCAACAGCGTGCTGCCGCTCGGTGACCCCGGGCTGCCGCTGGACGCGGCCCTGGAGGCCGTACGGCGCTGGTACGGCGAGCGGGGGCTGCCCGCGTACGTGCAGACCGCGACCGGCGCCGAGGGCACCCAGGAGCTGCTCTGCGCGGAGCTGGAGCGGCGGGGCTGGGTGCGTGAGGTGAGCGCCGAGCTGTGGACCGGTGCGCTGGCGCCGGTGGCGGACCGGGCGGAGGGGGCCGATGTGGTCCTCTCCCGGACGGCCGACGAGGCCTGGCTGGCGCGCTACCAGCGCAAGGGGGTCGGCGAGGTCGCCCTGCGGGTGCTGGGCGGAGGGCCGTCCGTGTGGTTCGCGACCGTTCCCGGCGAGGGTGCCCCGGCGGCCATCGGGCGGTTGGTGGTGGACGGCCGGTGGGCCGGGTTCGCCGCCGTCGAGGTGGATCCGGCGCTACGACGCCGGGGGCTGGCCGGCGAGGTCATGGCCGCGCTCGCCCGGCGGGCGCTGGAGGAGGGCGCGTCGGCGGCCTGGCTCCAGGTCGAGGCGGAGAACACGGGGGCGCGGGCGCTGTACACCCGGCTGGGGTTCGGGGCGCACCACGCGTACCACCACTACAGGGCGCCGGAGGCGGACGGCCGCTGAGGCCGCCGCGGTACGGATCGTTCCGGAAGGGCACCGAACAGCTATGCATCCCCCATTTCCAGATCCGGATCCGGATCCACGTCCGCAGCCACGTCCGCCGTCGCCGGAGCGGGCCGCCGAGGTGCGGGAGCGGTTCGCGGAGGAGGTGCGGTCTGAACGGCCCGATCTGGCGACGCTGTGTCTGCTGCTGGGCGCGGCGGCCGACGGCTCGCTGGACGAGGCCGGGATCGACGCGGCGCAGATGGAGCTGGACCGGCTGGCCGGGCAGCTGCCGTACCGGCCGGGCGGGCCGCTCGCCTGGGCCACGGCGGCCCACCAAGTGCTGGGCGAAC
Source organism: Streptomyces sp. NPDC007157 (assembly GCF_040634235.1). NCBI lineage: Bacteria > Bacillati > Actinomycetota > Actinomycetes > Kitasatosporales > Streptomycetaceae > Streptomyces > Streptomyces sp. NPDC007157. The sequence goes on along the minus strand of NZ_JBEYFE010000002.1, from coordinate 246,378 downwards.
GGTTCGGCTTCCACGGCGTCGCCTCGGACTACCGCAGGCTGGGGTCCTCGCTGCTGCACGAGGTGCTGCGCCGGCGGCGCGGGCTGCCGATCCTGCTGTCCGTGGTCTGGCTGGAGGTGGCCCGGCGGGCGGGGGCACCGGTGTACGGGGTCGCGCTGCCGGGGCACTTCGTGGTGGGGTTCGGGCCGGCCGAGGAGCAGGTGCTGGCCGATCCGTTCGACGGGGGGCGGGTGCTGAGCGGGGCGGACGCGCAGACGCTGGTGGCAGGGGCGGCGGGGGTGCCGCTGGAGCCGGCGATGCTGGAACCTGCCGATCCGCTGGACGTCCTGCGGCGGATCCTCAACAACGTGCGGGCCTGGGCGGCGGCCCGGCCGGAGCGGTCGGAGGTGGGCCTGTGGGCGGTGGACCTGTCGCTGCTGATGCCCTCGCACCCGGCCCGGCTGCGGTACGACCGGGCGCGGCTGCTGGTGGAGCGGGGCGACTTCGTCGACGGCGCCGAGGAGCTGGAGGAGTACGCGGGGCTGATCGACGCGGTGGACGAGGGGGCGGCGGCGAAGGTGCGGGGCGAGGCCCGGGCGGCGCGGGCCCGTCTCAACTGACGGGAGCGGGGGCCGCCGCCGCTTCGCCGTAGGAGTGGCGGTGCGTGTGCGGCCGCGGGTACGTCGTGGCTTGTCGCGCAGTTCCCCGCGCCCCTGAGCCGGCCACCCCGCCCGGCGCCGACAGACTGCCGTCGATCGGTCCTTCGTACGCGTCCTGGCTTGACCGCCGATCCCCACGCCCCTGAGCCGGCCACCCCGCCCGGCGCCGACAGACTGCCGTCGATCGGTCCTTCGTACGCGTCCTGGCTTGACCGCCGTTCTTCACGCCCTCTGGGCCGGCTACAGCCAGCCCTTCTCCCGTGCGATCCGGACCGCTTCCGCCCGGTTGCGTACCGCCAGCTTCTGGATGGCTGTCGAGAGGTAGTTCCGTACCGTCCCCTGCGAGAGGTGCAGCGCCGCCGCCAGCTCCGCGTTCGTGGAGCCGTCGGCCGCCGCGCGCAGGACCTCCCGCTCGCGGTCGGTGAGGGGGTTGGCGCCCTCCGCCAGGGCCGCCGCCGCCAGGGTGGGGTCGATGACGCGCTCGCCGGCGAGGACCTTGCGGACGGCCTCGGCGAGTTGGGCGGCGGGGGCGTCCTTGACCAGGAACGCGTCGGCGCCCGCTTCCATCGCGCTGCGCAGATAGCCGGGCCGCCCGAACGTGGTGAGGACGACCAGCTTCACGGCGGGCAGCGCCCTGTGCAGCTGCGCCGCCGCCTCGATGCCCGTACAGCCCGGCATCTCGATGTCGAGCAGGGCCACGTCGATGCCGTTCGCCTGCGCGGCGGCCAACACCTCGTCACCGCGCGCGACTTGGGCCACGACCTCGATGTCATCCTCCAGGCCCAGCAGGGCGGCCAGCGCCTCCCGGACCATCGACTGGTCCTCGGCGAGGAGGACCTTGATCGTGCTGCTCATGCCCCGGATCCTACGGCCCCTCCGACGCCGAGCGGGACCCTGGCGACCAGCCGGAAACCGCGCTTCCCACGGGCCGCCTCCAGGGTGCCGCCGGCCTTCTCCAGCCGCTCGGTGAGCCCGGTGAGGCCGTTGCCGGGGCCCTTGCCGGAGCCGCCCGAGCCGTTGTCCTCGACGGAGAGTTCGAGGACCGGGCCGTCGAGGGTCTGGCGGCGCAGCAGCTCCACCGTGCAGCGGGTCGCGCCGCTGTGCCGTACGACGTTGGTGATCGCCTCGCGGAGCGCCCACGCGAGGGCCGCCTCGCCGTCCTCGGGTACGTCGGTGAGGTCGGGGTCGGCCGGGACCTCGGCGACGACCGCGGCGGCGGTCAGGGCGACCTGGGCGCCGGCGAGTTCGGCGGCGAGCCGGGGGCGCCGGTAGCCGGTGACCGCCTCCCGGACGTCCACCAGGGCCTGTCGGCTGACCTGCTCGATGTCGGAGACCTGCTGGGCCGCCTTGTCGGGGTGGTCGGGGAGCATCCGGCCGGCCAGCTCGCTCTTCAGGGTGATGAGGGAGAGCGAGTGCCCCAGCAGGTCGTGCAGGTCACGGGCGAGCCGCAACCGCTCCTCGTTCGCGGCCAGTTGGGCGACGGTGGCGCGGGCCTTGCGCAACTCGATGGTGGTGGCGACCAGTTGCCGTACGCCGATCATGGAGTAGCCGACCAGGAGCACCACCAGGAACAGGCCCCAGGCCTCGTCCAGGGCGTGGTGGTACCAGCCCGCCAGCATCATGGCGGCGGTGTTCAGCGGGATCGTCCAGTAGGCGACCCGCAGCGGGAAGGTCACTCCGCACATCACGGAGACGTACACGAACAGACCGAACCAGGAGCCGCCGAGGCCGAAGGCCAGCACGACCGCGAGCGTCCCCTCCACGGCGATCGCGGCGTCGACGATCCAGCCCCGGAAGGGGCGGCCCATGGAGCGGAAGACGATGGCCAGGTAGATCCAGGCGAAGGCCGCCAGGCCCGCCCAGCCGGCCACCGTGGCCGCGGTGCCGTGGTGGCCGGAGGCCAGGTCGTCCGCCGGGGAGGCGAGGTAGATCAGCCAGGGCAGGACCCACACCATCTTGCGCAGCGCCTCGCCCCGGCTGCGGGGCGGCTGGCCGATCCGCACCAGCCGGTCCCCCCGCGCTTGCTCGTCCGGCCGCGGGTCTTCCGTCATCGTGCTCACGCCTTCAGCGTGTCCTTCCGGTACAGCCAGGCCGCGCCGCCGACGAAGAGGGCGAAGAAGACGACGAGGATGGCGATGTCCTTGGCCTGCGGGGCCTGGCTCTGTTCGATGGCCCGCCCCAGTGCAGCGTACGCGTGCGTGGGCAGCCACTTCGCGATGTCCTGGAGCCAGGTCGGGAAGGAGGAGGACGGCCACCACAGGCCGCCGAGGATCGACAGGCCGAAGTAGGTGATCATCGTGATCGGGCGCACCGCGTCCCCGGAGGCGAGGTAGCCGATGGCCACGCCGAGCGCGGCGAAGACCAGGCTGCCGGCCCAGATGGCGCCGGTGAGGGCGAGCCACTGCCAGGCGTCCAGCCGTACGTCCTTCACCGTGGCGGCGACCACGAAGACGACCACGATGGAGGGCAGGCTCACCACGGCGGCGCTGGCGGTCTTGGCGAGGACGTAGCCGCGCCCGGGCAGGGTGGTCAGCCGCAGCTGCCGTACCCAGCCGCTCTCGCGCTCCTTGGCGATGCGCTCGCTGTTGCCCATCAGGACGGCGGTCAGGGCGCCGAAGGAGGCCATGGAGACCATGACGTAGGCCGCCAGGGAGAGCCCCGAGTCGTCGACGGTCTGACTGGTGTCGCCCTGGCTGGCGACCAGCAGGAAGATGATCGACGGGTAGATCACCGAGAAGAACAGGAACTTGCGGTTGCGCAGGGCGCGGGCGAGTTCCAGCTTGATCAGGGCGTTCATGACTGCGTGACCTCCTTGGCCTCCTCGGCCTCCGTGATGGCGACGAACGCCTGCTCCAGGCCGAGCCCGGCGACTTCGAGGTTGTGGGGGTAGACACCCAGGCCGTAGAGGGCGTGGACGGTGGCGTCGGCGTCGGACGACTGGATACGGACGGTCTGCCCGGAGATGTCGACAGCCGTGAGGAACGGCAGCGCCCGCAGCGACGCCTCGTCGATCTCGCCCTCCAGGTCGAAGGAGACCCGGCGGGCGCCCGCCTTGGCCTTGATCTCGGCGGCCGTTCCGTCGGCGAGCAGCCGGCCCCGGTGCAGCACCAGCACCCGGTCGGCGATGGCGTCGGCCTCTTCGAGGTAGTGGGTGGCGAAGAGGACGGTACGGCCCTGGTCGGCCTGTTCGCGCATGGTGGCCCAGAAGGCCTGGCGGGCGGAGACGTCCATGCCGGTGGTCGGCTCGTCCAGGACGATCAGGTCGCTGTCGCCGGCGGTCGCGAGGGCGAAGCGGACGCGCTGGGACTGACCGCCGGAGAGCTTGTTGACCTTGCGGTCGGCGATCTGCGAGATGCCCGCGCGGGCGAGGACGTCGGTGACCTTGTAGGGCTTCGGGTGCAGATCGCAGGCGAGCTTGACCAGCTCGCGCACGGTGACCTCGTCCATCAGGCCGCCGCTCTGCAGCATCGCGCCCACCCGGCCGGCGACGATGGCCTCGCGCGGGGTCATGCCGAAGACGCTCACCGAGCCGGTGTCGGCCTGCTTGAGGCCGAGCAGCAGATCGAGCGTGGTCGACTTGCCCGCGCCGTTGGGCCCGAGCAGGGCCACGGTCTCCCCCGGGTGCAGCCGAAGCGAGAGCCCGTCGACGGCCCGCACCTTCCCGTAGGTCTTGCTCACCTGGTCGAACCCGACCACCACCGGGGTGCCGGTGGCGGTCGTCGCCGCTGTCGTTGTCATGCCGTCCATGTTCGCGGCGGGACCCTGGCCGGGGGCAGTGCCGACCGTCCGGAGTGCCGTATGACAGATGTCATCCGCACGGCGTGACACGCGAGAGGGGGGCGCCCGGTGCTCACCGGGCGCCCCCCTCTCGGAGTGGGCGTCAGCTGGGGTTGGTGTCGATGACCCCGACGCGCTCCGCCGTCGTCTTGCCGACGAGCGCCTTGCGCAGCGCGGAGGCGACGTCCTGCGGGGTGACGGCCGTCTTCTGACCGGTGCCCCGGGTGATCAGCACGCCGTCGAAGGTGGCGCCGTACGCCTTCTTGAGCGCATCGAGGTCGTACGTCTCCACCAGCTTGCCGTCGACGGCCTTGAAACCGAGGATCTTCGGCAGGGACAGGGCACCGAACGGGATGCTGTGCACCGAGTCCGTCTGCACGATGACATTGGCGGACATCGCCGGCTCCGCGAAGGCCTTCATCTCGCGGTCGACCTCGGCGTTGGAGACCGTCGGCTGCACGGTGGTCGTCGGTACGGCCACCGCGGAAGCCGCGCCCGTCTCCACCATCGACTCGTACGCCTGCTTCACCGCGTTCGTGGAGGCGGCCGCGTCGATGCCCTTGCCCGCCTTGCCGTAGACCGCGACGGCCTTGCCGGAGGTGAACTTGATGGTGCCCTCGGTGGCCGAGCCGGAGCCGCTGCCGAGGCCCTTGAGAGCAGCCTGGAGCTTCTCCTCGTCGACCGGCATGGCGGGCTCGACGACCCGCTTCTGGCCGAACAGGGACCCGATCACGGAGACCGGGTTGTAGTCGCTCTTGGCGGCGGCCTCGACCGTGGACTGCATGTCGAACTGCAGGCCCGCCTGGTCCGGCGGCAGCGAGACGGTCTTGCCGTCGACCGACAGCTTCAGCGGCTTGTTCACCCGTGAGCCGAACGCGTCGTCGAGCTTCTTGACGGCGTCGTCACGGGTGCCGCCGCCGATGTCGACGCCGAGCACTGTGGTGCCCTTGGGCACGTCGGAGTGGTTCATCAGGAGCCCGGCGCCGTAGACGCCGAGGCCGGCGACCACCACGACGCCGACGAGCAGCGGCAGCTTGCCGCGCTTCTTCTTCGCCTTCGCCTTGCCCTTGGACTCGGCCGGGGGCGGCGAGACCGGTTCGGGCAGCTTCGGGGGCGTGTGCGGCAGCGGCCCGTCGGCGGGCGCGCCCGGCGCGAACGGGGAGTTCGCGCCCGGCGGTACCACCGGGATACCGCTGGTGACGGTGTGTCCGGAGACGATGTCCGCCGGGGATCCGTAGCCGGGCGTGCCCGGTTCGGGGGCGGGCTTCTGCGGGGTGAGGATCGCGGTGTCGTCGCTCAGACCGCCGCCGGGGCCGAGGCCGGGACCGGCGGGGGCGGTGCGCGCGCCGGGTCCGGCCTGGGCGTGCCGGCCGGCGGGGCCGCCCGGACGTACGCCGGGGCCGGCCTGGCCGCCGGGCGCGCCGAAGGACTCGCCACCGGTGAAGGGCGCGCCGCCCGGACCGCCGGGGCCGCCGGTGACCGGCGGGATGAACGGGCCGTCGCCGGTGACCGGGCCGCCGGTGGGGCCCGCCGGGCCCTGCGGGCCGCCGGGACCGCCGGGCAGGCCGGGGCCGTTGAAGCCGCTGGGGCCGCCGGGACCGGCCGGGCCGCCGCCGGGCGCGCCGGGACCGGGCTGGGCGCCGTTCTGGCCGCCGTTCTCGGAGAAGTACGGCAGTTCGTCCCGGCGGGGCTCGCCGGGGCCCTTGGCGCCGCCCCGGGGGCCGCCGAGCGGGCCCGCGGCGAGCGCCTCGGTCACGTCGAAGGAGCCGGTGCCGCCGCCGTGTCCGGGGGCCACCGGGCCGCCGGTCGCGCCGGTGGGCAGCCCCGCGCCGTTGGTCGAGCCGGGCCGGGACGCGCCGGGCACGCTCATGGAGCCGACGACACCGCCGGGGCGGCCGCCGTTCGGACGCGCGGCACCGGGGGTGCCCTGCGCGGCCGGGGCGTTCGGCGCCGCGGCGGGCGAACCGCCGGGCAGGCCGGCACCGTTGGTGGCGCCGCCGCGCTGACCGCCCTTGGCCGGACCGGACTTGCGCGGCGCGAACCAGTCGCTGGCCTGCTCGCCGGTGGCGGGCCCCGGCGCGGTCTCGGCGGGCGGCTCGACGGTGCCGGTGGACATGGCGGCGCCCGTCGGCTGCGCGTGCGTGCCCGTCTCCTCGCCGCCGCCGCTCTCGGCGTCGGCGACCGGGGTACGGACGACCACCGGCGGAATCGGCCGGGATCCGGGGATGTTGATCCGGATCCGGGTCGTCAGCGTGGTCTCGGTCTTTCGTTCCTCCGGCTGCGCGGCCGAACGGCCCGCGCCCTTGCCGTCGTCGGAAGCCATGGGGGTCCCGTACGGCGGTGTGCCCGAGGGGTAAGCGGCTCCCCCGTGCCCGTCGGGCCCGGAGGAAGGAGTGTCAGTTTCACGACTCAAGGCAGGTTCTCCCGGTTGGCTCCGCCGCCCGTACGACCTTGCTCGGGCGGCTCGGCGGCGCGCACCACCATACTGGCCACTTCTGGCGCTTATCCCATGACCGCTGGGGAAACCCACACCGGACTCGCACGCGCGCCGCACGGCGAAGTAGTACGTCAGTTGCCAAGTCGGGCGCCGTCCGCGTCGGGTTGCCGCCCCAAACCTATAGTGGCGCAGATCACAGCCAGCGCCATGCCGCCGAGCAGGAAGAGGTAGGAACCGCCTCCCGCGCCGAACAGGAAGTCGCCCTCGGGTCTACTGGCGGTGAGCAGGATGACGGCGACGACCCAGCCGAACGCGGGCGCCACGGCCCCGGACCGGCTGCCCAGTGCCCGCGATCCGCCGAGGAAGAGCCCGGCCGCACCGGCCAGGGCGAGCAGCAGCCCGCCGGGGAACCAGGCGGCCTGGACGAGGGCTCCGGCGAGGCCGACGACCGCGCCGAGCACGATCAGCCCGATCAGGGCGGCGATCCGCCCGGCGGGTGGCCGCTGCAACGGTTGCGCGAGCATCGAGCCACGCCCTGCGGAGCTCATGACGCCTCCCCGATACCGGCGAAGAGATCGGTCTCGCGCGCCGCGCCCGGCTCGCCGACCGCCAACTCGTAGTACTCGGTGATGAATACGGGCTGCGCCAACTCATTGCTCAGCGCGAAGTAGGGGACGCCGTGCGGCGCCACCTCGACCTGGGTGGCATGGGCGGCCATCGCGGCGGTCTTCGCGGCGGCGTACCCGGTGCCGTCGATCTCGGTGGTGACACGACGGTCCTCCACCACGCCGGGCACGTCGTCGACGGCGGCGGACTTGGCGAAGGGCAGCCCCGGCAACTCGTCCTGGAGCCGGGCGAAGGCGGCCACGGCGACCGTGCGCGGGACGCGGTTCCAGTAGACCTTGGAGACGCGGTGGCCGGCCTCGGCGGCCAGTTCGACGGCTCTCATGGCGACACGGTGGGCCTGGATGTGGTCCGGGTGGCCGTATCCGCCGTTGTCGTCGTAGGTGACGACGACCTGGGGGCGGACCTCCAGGATCACCTCGGCCAGACGTCCGGCGGCCTCGTCGACGTCGGCCTGCCAGAAGCAGCCGGGCGTCTCGTTGTCGGGCAGGCCCATCATCCCGGAGTCGCGGTAGCGGCCCGGGCCGCCGAGCAGCCGGAAGTCGGTGACGCCGAGCTCGCGCATGGCGGCGGCGAGCTCGCCGAGCCGGTACTCGCCCAGCGCCGGGCCGGTGAGATCCCGCAGCTCGGGCGGAATGACCTCACCGCCCTCGCCGAGGGTGCAGGTGACCAGCGTCACATGGACGCCCTGGTCCGCATAGCGGGCCATGGTGGCGCCGTTGTTGATCGACTCGTCGTCCGGGTGCGCGTGCACCAGCAGCAGACGCCGGGCGGGTAGCGGCCGGGCGGGCGGTTCCGTCATGTGCCCAGCCTACGAAACGCCACCGGCAGCGCCACGCAGCCCCGGTCACCGAGGCCGGCCGGGTCGGAAGGTGGTCCGGGTCAGAACTTGATGCTGCCGATCATGCTGGCGACGTTGGTCGTCAGATCGCTGATCGTCGGCGCGATGGTCGAGGAGGCGAGATAGAAACCGAGCAGCATGCAGACGACCGCATGCCCGCCCTTCAGACCCGACTTCTTGATCAACAAGAAGACGATGATCGCCAGCAGCACCACCGCCGAAATCGAGAGTGCCACGGCGGCTCACCTCCAAAGATCCCAGGGACGCGGGGGGTTCGGGTATGGGGGTTGTAGATCGGTACAGCAAATCCATGCGCAAGCCAGCGGGTTCATACCCACTCAGCGGTAGTGATCATAACTATGCGTGCTCGCGCATCGCTCGGCGCACGGCCGCACAAGGGGGCGCATGGCCAATATGGTCAGGGCATGAAGACCGAGGCTGTCTCATTCCCCCGCCGGCACGCCCGCACCCAGCGTTTCACGCTCGGCGCGCCACGCGCGTTCACCGTGGCCCCCGACGGCTCACGCGTGGCGTTCCTGCGCTCCGGTTCCGGTACGGACCGGGCCAATTCCCTGTGGATTCTCGATGTGCCGAGCGGCGAGGAGCGCCTGGCGGCGGACCCGCGCACCCTGCTCGGCGGCGCCGAGGAGCACCTCTCGGCGCAGGAGCGGGCCCGTCGCGAACGCAGCCGTGAGGGCGGTGCCGGCATCGTCGGCTACGCCGCCGACGCGGCCCTGGAGCTGGCGTCTTTCGCCTTGTCAGGGCGGCTTTTCGCGGCGGAGCTCCGGGCCGGCACCACACGCGAACTCGCGGTCCCCGGGCCGGTGATCGACCCCCGCCCGTCCCCCGACGGCCGCCATGTCGCGTACGTCGCGGAGGGCGCCCTGCGGATCGTGGGCGCCGGCGGCGAGGGCGACCGGGCGCTGGCGGAGCCCGAGTCGGAACAGGTCACCTATGGACTGGCCGAGTTCATCGCGGCCGAGGAGATGGGGCGTGCGCGCGGATTCTGGTGGTCGCCGCGGTCCGACCGGCTGCTCGTGGCCCGCGTGGACGACACGCCGGTACAGCGGTGGTGGATCGCCGACCCCGCCCACCCCGAGCGTGAGCCACATCATGTCGCCTACCCGGCGGCGGGCACCAAGAACGCGGACGTACGACTGTTCGCCTACGACCTCGAAGGGGGGCGCGCGGAGGTCTCCTGGGACCGGGAGCGTTACCCGTACTTGGCGCATGTGCACTGGTCAGAGGCGGGTGCACCGCTGCTGCTGGTACAGGCGCGCGACCAGCGCAGCCAGCTGTTCCTCGCCGTGGACCCGGGGTCGGGGGCGACCCGGATGGTGCACGCCGACGAAGATCCAACATGGCTTGAACTGTTCGGTGGAGTGCCCTGCTGGAGCCCCTCCGGACAGCTGGTCCGGATCGCCGACGAGGGCGGCGCGCGGGTGCTCGCGGTGGGTGAACGGCCGCTCACAGGAGCCCAGTTGCACATCCGCGCGGTGCTCGACGTGACCACCGACGACGTGCTGGTTTCCGCGTCCGCCGGCGAGGAGGCCGAGTCCCCCGAGATCGGCGAGGTACACGTCTACCGCGTCAATGAACTCGGCGTGGAGCGCGTGTCGCAGGCGCCCGGCGTGCACACGGCCGTACGCGCCGGGGGCGTGACCGTTTTGGTGTCCGCCGCTCTGGACACCCCGGGCGCCCGTGTCCAGGTGCTGCGTGACGGAAAACCTCTGACAACTGTCATGTCGTACGCCGAAGATCCCGGTTTGTCCCCGCGCGTGACACTCACCGAGGGGGGCGCACGCCGAATTCCGTGCGCCGTGCTTATGCCACGGGACTACCACGGGGACACTCCCCTTCCGGTTCTGCTCGACCCCTACGGCGGTCCGCACGGCCAGCGCGTGGTCGCCGCGCACAACGCCCACCTCACCTCCCAGTGGTTCGCCGACCAGGGTTTCGCGGTGGTCGTCGCCGACGGGCGGGGCACCCCCGGCCGCTCCCCCGCCTGGGAGAAGGCCGTCAAGGACGACATCGCGGCGATCGCGCTGCAGGACCAGGTCGACGCGCTCCAGGCACTCGCCGCGGACTTCCCGCTGGACCTGACCAGGGTGGCGATCCGCGGCTGGTCCTTCGGCGGCTACCTCGCCGCGCTCGCGGCCCTGCGCCGCCCGGACGTCTTCCACGCGGCGGTGGTCGGCGCCCCGGTGACCGACCTGCGCCTGTACGACACCCACTACCAGGAGCGCTACCTCGGGGACCCGGGCGAGCAGCCGGACGTCTACCGCCGCAACTCGGTGATCGACGACGCGGGCCTGGTCGACGCGGCCGAACCGCACCGCCCGATGATGATCATCCACGGTCTGGCGGACGACAACGTGGTGGTGGCCCACTCACTGCGCCTGTCCAGCGCCCTGCTGGCGGCGGGCCGCCCGCACGAGGTGCTCCCGCTGTCGGGCGTCACACACATGACCCCACAGGAACAGGTCGCGGAGAACCTGCTGCTGCTCCAGCTGGACTTCCTCCGGCGCACTCTCGGACTGGACTGAGCGACAGCGCTCCACAGAGGAAAGGGGCAACGGGCCGGGACGACATGGCGCGTCCCGGCCCGTTTACGGCACCCGCACGGCCGTACGCTGATTACAGTGCCGCGTCCGTATATCGGGACCGGGTCGGTGAAGTTGCCTCCGTGTTAACGAGATTGACCCCGGTTCGCCCCGCTATGCACCCCCGTCGGCAAGATCGTCCGGCCGCTCTTCCGGCGGAACCACCTGCTTCTCCTCCGCGAAGTGACACGCCGAATCATGGGCGGCCGGCCCCGGCACCAGCCGGAACACGGCGGGCACCGCGAGCATCGGCACCTCCACCGCGCAGCGCTCCTGCGCCTTCCAGCACCGCGTGCGGAACCGGCACCCCGACGGAACGTTCGTCGGCGACGGGACGTCCCCGCTCAGGATGATCCGCTCCCGGTGTTCCCGGGCGTCCGGATCCGGCACCGGCACCGCGGAGAGCAGGGCCTGGGTGTAGGGGTGGGTCGGGTGCTCGTAGATCTCCTCGTCCTTGCCGATCTCCACGATCCGTCCGAGGTACATCACCCCGACCCGGTCCGAGATGTGCCGGACGATCGACAGGTCGTGGGCGATGAAGACGTACGACAGGTCGAAGTCGTTCTGGAGCCGGTCGAGCAGGTTGATCACCTGGGCCTGGACGGAGACGTCCAGCGCGGACACCGGCTCGTCCGCGACGATCACCTCGGGGCGCAGGGCCAACCCCCGCGCGATGCCGATGCGCTGCCGCTGGCCGCCGGAGAACTGGTGCGGATAGCGGTTGATGTACTCGGGGTTGAGACCGACGACGTCCAGCAGCTCCTGGACCCGCCGGCGCCGGTCGCCCTTGGGGGCCACCTCGGGGTGGATCTCGTACGGCTCCCCGATGATGTCGCCCACGGTCATCCGGGGGTTGAGCGAGGTGTACGGGTCCTGGAAGACCATCTGGATGTTGCGGCGGACGGCCTTCAGCGCCCGCCCGCTCAACCCGGTGATGTCCTCGCCCTTGTACTTGATCGACCCGGCCGTGGGCCGTTCGAGATTGACGAGCATCTTGGCGACTGTCGACTTGCCGCAGCCGGACTCCCCGACGATGCCGAGGGTCTCTCCTTTCCTGAGCACGAAGTCGACACCGTCGACGGCCTTGACGGCACCGATCTGTTTCTTGATCAAGATGCCCTGCGTCAAGGGGTAGTACTTGACCAGTCCAGTCACTTCCAGGATCGGCTCAACCGTCGCGTCAACCATTGAGGCACTCCCTCCAGAAGTGACAGGCGCTGCCCCGGTGTTGATCCACCTCGTACAGCGGTGGCTCGTCGGTGCGGCACACGTCCTGGGCCATGGGGCAGCGCGGGTTGAAGGCGCAGCCCGGAGGGATGTGCATGAGGTTGGGCGGCAGGCCCTTGATGGCGTAGAGCTCCTGGCCCTTCTGGTCCAGGCGCGGGATGGAGTCGAGGAGCCCGCGCGTGTACGGATGCGCCGGCGCCTTGTAGATGTCGTGCACCGGCGCGGACTCGACGATCCGCCCCGCGTACATCACGGCGATCCGGTCGGCGACGTCCGCGACCACGCCCAGGTCGTGGGTGATCAGGATCAGCCCCATGCGGTACTCGCGCTGCAGCTCCGCGAGCAGGTCCATGACCTGGGCCTGGACGGTGACGTCCAGCGCCGTGGTCGGCTCGTCCGCGATGATGAGCGCGGGTTCCAGGGCCAGCGCCATGGCGATCATGATGCGCTGGCGCATGCCCCCGGAGAACTGGTGCGGATAGTCCCGCACCCGCTGGGCGGCGCCCGGGATCCGCACCCGGTCCATCAACTCGACCGCCTTGGCCCGCGCGTCCTTCCTGGACATCCCCCGGTGCACGACGAACATCTCGCCGAGTTGGTCGCCCACGCTCAGCACCGGGTTCAGCGCCGACAGCGCGTCCTGGAAGATCATGGCCATCTCGGCGCCCCGGATCTTCCGCCGCTCCTCTTCCTTGAGTTTCAGCAGATCCCGCCCCCGGAAGAGGATCTCGCCCCCGCCGATCCGCCCCGGCGGCGTGTCCAGGATCCCCATCACCGCCTGGGCCGTGACCGACTTCCCGGACCCGGACTCCCCCAGCACGGCCAGCGTCTCCCCCGCGTCGACGGCGTAGGAGACCCCGTTGACCGCCTTCGCGATTCCGTCCCGGGTCCGGAACTCCACGTGCAGGTCGCGCACTTCGAGCAGCACGGGGGCGCTCACCTCAGCTTCGGGTCGAGGGCGTCGCGCACCGCGTCGCCGAGCATGATGAAGGCCAGGACGGTGAGCGCGAGGGCCCCGGAGGGCCACAGCAGCGCGTGCGGGGCGTTGCGGATGTAGGGCGAGGCCGCGGAGATGTCGATGCCCCAGGAGACGCTGGGCGGCTTCAGGCCGACGCCGAGATAGGACAGGGTCGCCTCCAGCGCGATGTAGGTGCCGAGCGCGATGGTGGCCACGACGATCACGGGCGCCACCGCGTTGGGCGCGATGTGCCGCAGCAGGATCCGGGAGTTGGAGGCGCCGAGCGCGCGGGCGGCCTGGACGTAGTCGTTCTGTTTGGCGGTGATCACCGAGCCGCGGGCGATCCGGGAGATCTGGGGCCAGCCGAGCAGCACCATGAACCCGATGACCGGCCAGACCGTATTGCTGGTCACCACGGAGAGGAGGACGAGACCGCCGAGGACGACCGGGATCGCGAAGAAGACGTCGGTGATCCGGGAGAGCACCGAGTCCCAGAACCCGCCGAAGAACCCGGCGAGCCCGCCGAGGACCGACCCGAGCAGCGCGACCCCGAGCGTGGCGCAGACGCCCACCGTGACGGACGTACGGGCCCCGTAGACGGTCCGTGTGTAGACGTTGCAGCCCTGTCCGTCGTACCCGAAGGGCGCGCCCGGCTGGGAGCCCTCCTGGGCCTTGGCGAGGTCGCACTTGAGGGGGGAGCCGGAGGCGATCAGGGACGGCCACAGGGAGATGACGACGAGGAAGAGGATGACGAGGCCGGCGACGATGAAGACCGGGTTGCGGCGCAGGTCCCGCCAGGCGTCCGACCAGAGGGAGCGGGGTTTCTCCGTCGGGCCGGTGCCGAGCGGCCCTCCCGGAGTCCGCTCCAGCGTCTCCGCCTCGCTCGCCGCCAGGTCCATCGCCCCGCCCATGCCCGTCCCCGCGATGGCCCGGTCCTGCTCGAACGGCTGCTCAGGCATAGCGGATCCTCGGGTCGAGTACGGCGTAGAGCAGGTCCACCAGCAGGTTGGCCACCAGGAACACCAGGACCAGCACCGTCACGAACCCCACGACCGTCTGGGTGTTCTGCCGCAGGATCCCCTGGTAGAGCTGGTAGCCCACGCCGTGGATGTTGAAGATCCGCTCGGTGACGATCGCGCCGCCCATCAGGGCGCCGATGTCGGTGCCGATGAAGGTGACGACCGGGATGAGGGAGTTGCGCAGCAGGTGCCGGGTGATGACCCGGTGCCGGGGCAGCCCCTTGGCGACGGCCGTCCGGACGTAGTCGCTCCGCCTGTTCTCGGCGATGGAGGTGCGGGTCAGCCGGGTGACGTAGGCGAGCGAGACGGAGGCGAGGACGAGCCCCGGCACGATCAGCTCGCCGAAGGTGGCGTCCGGGGAGACGGAGGGCTTGATCCAGCCCCACTCCACGCCGAGCAGCAGCTGGAGCAACAGGCCGGTGACGAACGTCGGTACGGAGATGACGACCAGGGTCGCCAGCAGCACCCCGGTGTCGACGGGCCGCCCACGCCGCAGACCGGTCAGGACGCCGAGGGTGATGCCGATGACGACCTCGAGGACGATGGCCACGATCGTCAGCCGGACGGTGACGGGGAACGCGGTGGACATCAGCTCGGTGACCGGCTGCCCGTTGAAGGCCGTACCGAAGTCGCCGGTGAAGACCTTCCGCATATAGGTGAGGTATTGCCACCACACCGACCTGTCGAGTCCGAACTCCTTCTTCAGCTGGGCGGCGGTCGCCGGATCGCAGGCCCGCTCTCCGCACAGCCCGGCGATCGGGTCGCCCATGACGTTGACCATCAGGAAGATCAGCAGCGTGGCCCCGAGGAACACCGGGATCATCTGGAGCAGCCGCCGGACGACATAGCGCCCCATGCCGCGTCAGCTGACCTTGATCTCGTTGTACACGGGGACGCTGAACGGATTGAGGGCCACGTTCGAGAGCCGCTCGGAGTAACCGGCGCTGCCGTTCTGGTACCAGAGCGGAATGGCGGCCATGTTGTCGCGGACGACTTCCTCGGCCTTCTGGAAGGTGGAGACGGCCTTGGCGGTGTCGGTCTCGGCGTTGGCCTGGTCGACGAGTTTGTCGAAGTCCTTGTTGGACCACTTGCCGTCGTTGGAGGAGGCGTTGGTGTAGTAGAGCGGCTGGAGGAAGTTCTGGATGAGCGGGTAGTCCATCTGCCAGCCCGCGCGGAACGGGCCGGTCATCTTGTGCTGGCCGATCTGGTTGCGGAAGTCGGCGAAGGTGCCCACCGGATTCCCGACGCACGCCTTGTCGTTGCCGAGCGCGTTGTTGATGGAGTTGCACACGGCGTCCACCCACATCCTGTGCGAGCCGGTGTCGGCGTTGTACGTGATCTTGAGCTGTCCGCCGGGCAGCCCCCCGCCCTCCTGGATGAGCTTCTTGGCCTGTGCCGGGTCGTAGTCACAGGCACTCCCGCACAGCCCCTCCTTGAAGCCGCCCGCCGTGCCGAGCACCGGCGAGGTCCAGTCGGTGGCCGGGGTGCGGGTGTCCTGGAAGATGGTGTCGGTGATCTGCTTCCGGTTGATGGCCATGGAAAGGCCGGTGCGGACCTTCTCCGATCCGCTCTTGTTCCAGGCGCTGTCGTAGTAGGGAAAGGCGAGCGTCTGGATGATGCCGGCCGGGGTGTTGATGTAACGGTCACCGAGATCGTTCTTGACGTTCTTCAGCTGCGAGGCGGGAACGTCGTCGACGAGGTCGAGGTTGCCGGCGATGAGATCGGTGTAGGCGGTGTCGCTGTCCGTGTAGACCTTGAGCGTCACTCCACCGTTCTGCGCCTTGTCGGCACCGGGGTAGCCGTCCCACTTCTTCAGGGACATCTGCGATCCCTTGGTGTACGACTCGATGGCGTACGGCCCGTCGCCGACCGGCTGCTTCAGCCAACCGGCGTGATCGGTGAAGAAGGACCGGGGCAGCGGGGCGAAGGCCGCGTAGCCGAGGGTGTCCGGGAAACTGGAGAACTTCTGGTTCAGCTTCACCGTGAAGGTCTGGTCGTCGACGACCTTCAGACCGGACAGCGCCTCGGCGCTCTGGCTGCCGCTGTCGGGGTGGACCTTGTCGTATCCCTCGATGTACCCGAAGAAGTAGGCGTTCTTCTGGTTGTTCTTGAGGCTCGCCCCGTAGTTCCAGGCGTCGACGAAGGAGCGGGCGGTCACCTTGTCGCCGTTGGAGAAGGTCCAGCCCTTCTTGACGGTGATCGTGTAGTTCTGCGAGTCGCTCGTGTCGATCTTCTGGGCGAGCATGTCCTGGGCCTTGCCGGTCTTCGGGTCGTACTTCTTCAGACCCCGGAAGATCATGTCGAGGACCTTGCCGCCCTGGACCTCGTTGGTGTTGGCGGGCTCCAGCGGGTTCTGCGGATCGCTCCAGGAGGAGCTGAGCACGCCGCTCTCGCCGCCGCCCCCGCCGCTGCCGCCGCCGCCCCCGCAGGCCGTGGCGGCGAGCGCCGTCACGGCCGCGCAGGCCGCCCATCGGGCGTGCGTGGCTGAACGCATGGCGTGCCTCCTCCATGAAGGGTCATCCGCGAAAGGTGCGCTACCGGTCAATATCGACTCAATCGGTCGATATCGCTCACCCACTGCACCGAACGGCGGCCTCCAGGAGCCCCATGACGACCTTTAGGGGGACACGTCACCCGATTGCAGACGGCCCCTCGAGAGCCACTTGAGGATCTTGGGGCAGCAACGCAATGGATCTACGCGTAACGATGCCGAAACGTTGGATTGCGACCCGTCGATGTACGTATTTCGGCACACTCGCGTCCGCATATCGAACTCCTTGCCCGTTTGGCCCGATTAGTCCGAACTAAAGCACGGGGTGATTACGAGGTGCTACCCGCGTAGCTACGGAATGGTCAAGGCCAGGCAAAGAAGGTAAAGAGAAACTCAAGCCGCCCGAGAATTTATTGACCTTGAATGAATTGCGTTGAAAAAGTCCGGCGTAGCCCGTAGGGGAGTGCCCTGCGGAGTCATCAGACCCTCCCTTGGGCCAGGAGCACCATGACCCCCCCATCTCCATCCGCGGCTGCCCCGCTCGAGGTGACCGACGAGACCGCGAAGAAGTCGACGACTTCGGACGGCTCGAAGGGCAGCGAGAGCAGGTCGCCGGGCCGTCTGGCCTGGAAGCGTTTCAGGCGCGACCGGACGGGCGTTATATCCGCTTACGTCGTGATCTTTTTCTTCGTGATCGGCATAGCCGCGCCGCTGATCGCGAAGCTGTACGGGAAGGACCCGTACACCACCTACACCACCCAGCACCCCGAGCTCCTCAACGCCTTCTCGTACCCCGCAGGGCCGAACGGCGGCATGAGCTCGGAGTACTGGTTCGGCATCGAACCCCAGCTCGGCCGGGACGTCTTCACGTTCCTGCTGTACGCCATCCGCAACTCCCTCGGCATCGCGACCGCCGCCGCCCTGCTCACCACGGTCCTCGGCGTCGTGATCGGTGTCACGGCGGGCTACCTGGGCGGCAAGACGGACTACCTGGTCAGCCGGATCATCGACATCCTGCTGTCGTTCCCGTCCACGCTCTTCTTCATCGCGTTCATGCCGGTGGTCTTCGGCTTCTTCGTCGCCCCCGACGAGAACATCCCGACCTGGCTCCGCGCCACCGCGCTGATCCTCGTGCTGTCCGCCTTCGGCTGGGCGTCCATCGCCCGACTACTGCGCGGACAGGTACTCGGCCTGCGCGAACGGGAGTTCGTCGAGGCGGCCAAGGTCACGGGTGCGTCACCGATGCGTGTCGTGTTCAAGGAACTGCTGCCCAACCTCTGGACTCCGATCATCATCCAGTCCACCCTGCTGCTGCCGGCCTTCGTGACCGCGGAGGCGGGCCTCGCCTTCCTCGGCGTAGGCATGATCGACCCGACCCCCGACTGGGGCGTGATGATCGGCCGAGGCGCGCAGTTCTACACCGAGGACATCACCTTCATGCTCTTCCCGGGCATCTCCATGGTGGTCTTCGTCCTCGCCTTCAACCTGCTCGGTGACTCGGTGCGCGACGCGCTCGACCCGAAGTCCAAGCGGTAGCCACCCCCTGCACCACCCGGCCCGGTTCGATGACGTCCGGCTGGTTCCGACCATCCGAATTGACCCCTATAGGCAGGCTCAGCATGTCTTTTTCTCGCAGAAACTTCCTGATCGCCACCGGTGTGGCTGCGGCCTCCACGACCGTGCTGAGCGCTTGCAGCAGCGGTGACGACAGCAAGGGCTCGTCCAAGGTCCCGTCGGTCTCCACCGCGAAGACCATGAACATCCCGGTCGGCACCAAGGCGGACTCCACGGGCCCGGCGCCCGAGGTCGCGGGCGCGGTCAAGGGCGGCACGGTCTACTCGCTCGACCAGTTCGACATGGACCACCTGGACCCGGCGCAGATCTACGTCTCCACCGAGGGCGCCATCACCCGCCCGATCCTGCGTGGTCTGACCGGCTACAAGGTCGACGACAAGGGCGGCGCCACGCTCGTCGGCGACGTCGCGACCGACGCCGGCACCATGAAGGACGGCGGCAAGACCTGGTCGTTCACGATCAAGGACGGCATCAAGTGGGAGGACGGCACCGAGCTGTCCATGGACGACGTCCGCCACACCTTCGAGCGCCTCTTCGCCTCCTTCGTGACCGAGGGCCCCCGCTACGTCCAGCAGTGGCTGGTCGGCGGCGACAAGTACAAGGGCCCCTACGACGGCAAGAAGCTCTCCTCGATCGAGATCTCCGGCAAGACGATCACGTTCACGCTCACCGAGGCCCGCACCGACTTCAACTACACGCTCGGCATGCCGGGTTACGGCCTCGTCAACAAGAAGAAGGACACCAAGGAGAAGTACGACAAGCGTCCGTACTCCCTCGGTCCCTACAAGATCGACAGCCGCAGCATCGGCAAGTCGATGACCTACGTGCGCAACGAGCACTGGGACGCCGCCACGGACTCGATCCGCAACGCGTACCCGGACAAGTACATCTTCCAGTTCGGCTTCCAGCCGGTCGCCTCCACGGACCGCTACATCGCGGACAAGGGCAACGACCAGTACGCGATGTCGATCTTCAACGAGGTCGCCGCCGAGCGCACCGCGCAGGTCCTCACCAACGCCAAGCTGAAGCAGCGCGTCCTCACCCAGGTCGACACGGTCACCTACTACTGGCCGATCAACATGACCCGGGTCAAGGACGTGAAGGTCCGCCAGGCGATCAACTGGGCGTGGCCGCACCAGCAGCTGCAGACCATCCGCGGTGGCGCCTCCACCAGCGAGCTGGCCAGCACCATCCTGAGCCCGGTGACCCCCGGCTACAAGAAGTTCGACCTGTACGGCGTGACCACGAAGCCCGGTGGCGACCCGGTCAAGGCCAAGGCGCTGCTGAAGGAGGCCGGCAAGGTCGGCCAGAAGCTGGTCATCGCCTACCAGCAGTCGGACAACGCGGTGAAGCAGGCCGTGGCCATCAAGAACGCCCTTGAGGCGGCCGGCTTCCAGGTCGTCAACCAGCAGGTCGACAAGACGACCTTCTACACCCAGATCGGCAAGATCGACAACGGCTACGACCTGTTCGCGGCCGGCTGGAGCCCGGACTGGCCGAACGGCTACTCGGTCTTCTACCCCTGCTGGAGCGGCAAGAACATCGGCGACGGCCGCAGCAACTACGCCCAGCTGAACGACCCGAGCGTGAACAAGGCGATCGACGCGGCCGCCAAGATCGCCGACGTCGAAGAGGCCAACAAGGCCTGGGGCGCCATCGACAAGCAGATCATGGAGCTCGCGGCGGTCGTCCCGGACTACCACTCCATCCGTAACTGGATGTACGGATCCAAGATCGGCAACGTCGTCTACGACGCCGGCAACACCTGCGTCGCGCTCTGCAAGCTGTACGTCAAGAAGTAAGCGCACAGACCCTCGGGGGGCGGCCGCGACCTGGCCGCCCCCCTACGGCCCACCCCTCACCCCGGCGACGGCGCCCCGTCCGGAAAGTCACGCCCCATGTTCCGCTTCCTTGTCCGCCGAGTCTTCGGCGCGATGGTCATCCTGTTGATCATCAGCGCCGTCACCTTCTGGCTCTTCTACGCCATTCCGCGTGACCCCGCCACGTTGTCCTGCGGCAAGAACTGCACGCCCGACATGCTCGCGCAGGTCCGGCACAACCTGGGCATCGACCACCCGGTTCCGGTCCAGTACTGGTACTGGCTCAAGGGCATCTTCGTCGGACGCAGCTACGGCGACTTCGGCAACTGCAGCGCGCCCTGCCTCGGGTACTCGTTCGCGAACCGCGAGCCCGTCCTCGGCACGATCCTGGACCGGCTTCCGCTGACCCTGTCGCTCGCCTTCGGCTCGGCCGTCGTCTTCCTCATCTTCGGCATCGGCGCCGGCATGCTCGCCGCCGTCAAGCAGGGCAAGTGGCAGGACAAGGTCGCCAGCTCGGCGTCGCTGGTCGCCTCCTCGATGCAGATCTACTTCGTCGGCTACATCGCGATGTACTTCTTCGTCGCGAAGCTCGGCATCCTGGACAACCCGTCGTACACCCCCCTCACCCAGAACCCGATCGAGTGGGCCTCCGGCCTGCTGCTGCCGTGGCTGGTGCTGGCCCTCATCTGGACCGCGAACTACACCCGTATGACGCGCTCGCAGCTGGTCGAGACGCTCAGCGAGGACTACGTACGCACGGCTCGGGCCAAGGGTCTGTCCCGGCGCAACGTCTTCTTCCGGTTCGCCTGGCGTGGCGCCATGGGGCCGATCGTCACGATCTTCGGCATCGACCTCGCCACCCTCATCGGCGGCGCGATCATCACCGAGACCGTCTTCAGCCTCCAGGGCGTGGGCCAGCTCGCGCTGAAGTCCGTGGACCAGAGCGATCTGCCCATGGTGCTCGGCGTGACCCTGCTGTCCGCCGGCGCGATCGTGATCTTCAACATCGTCGTCGACGCCGTCTACGCCCTCATCGACCCGCGGATCCGGCTCGCCTGACCTCCGCCCCACCCCCGACCTCTCGCATCACCCCCCAGGAGCGTCACCGTGACGAGCACCGATCAGCAGCCGTTCCTCTCCGTCAAGGACCTCAAAGTCCACTTCTCCACCGAGGACGGCATCGTCAAGGCCGTCGACGGGCTCAGCTTCGACCTCGTCAAGGGCCAGACACTCGGCATCGTGGGCGAGTCGGGCTCCGGCAAGTCCGTCACCAACCTGACGATCCTGGGTCTGCACGACGCTGCCCGCACCCAGATCGACGGCGAGATCCTGCTCGACGGCAAGGAGCTGCTCACGGCTTCCGAGCGGGAGCTGGAGAAGCTGCGCGGCAACAAGATGGCGATGATCTTCCAGGACGCGCTGGCCTCGCTGTCGCCGTACCACACGATCGGCGCTCAGATCTCGGAGGTGTACCGCAAGCACACCGGCGCCTCCAAGAAGGAGTCCCGGGCGCGGGCGATCGAGATGCTCAGGCGGGTCGGGATCCCCCAGCCGGACGTGCGGGTGGACGACTACCCGCACCAGTTCTCCGGCGGTATGCGCCAGCGCGCGATGATCGCCATGGCCCTGGTCTGCGACCCGGAACTGCTGGTCGCCGACGAGCCCACCACCGCGCTCGACGTGACCGTCCAGGCCCAGATCATGGACCTCCTCAAGGACCTCCAGCAGGAGTTCGGCACGGCGATCATCTTCATCACCCACGACCTCGGTGTCATCGCGGACATCGCGGACGACGTGCTGGTGATGTACGGCGGCCGGTGTGTGGAGCGAGGCACCAAGAAGCAGGTGCTGGGCGCGCCGCAGCACCCGTACACGCTGGGCCTGCTCAACTCCATGCCGAGCCTGGACGGACCGGTCGACGTCCCGCTGTCGCCGATCCCCGGCTCGCCGCCCTCGCTGCTCAACCCGCCCACCGGCTGCCGCTTCCACCCGCGTTGCGCGTTCGCGGACAAGGTCCCGGGCAACAAGTGCTCCACCGAGAGCCCGCTGCTCCAGCTGACCGAGGGCCGCGGCTCTGCCTGCCACCTGGAGCTGAGCCGGCGTGACGATCTCTTCGCCGACTACGCGGCGACCAGCCACAACTGACGGACAAGACGGGACTTCACGATCATGAGCAACACGAACCCCCTCCTGGACGTCTCCGGGCTGACCAAACACTTCCCGATCAAGGGCGGCTTCCCGATCAAGCGGACGGTCGGCGCGGTGCAGGCCGTCGACGGCCTGGACTTCCAGGTCGCCGAGGGCGAGGCGCTGGGCCTGGTCGGCGAGTCGGGCTGTGGCAAGTCGACCACCGGTCGGCTGATCACCCGCCTGCTGGAGCCGACGGGCGGCAAGATCTCCTACCGCGGGCAGGACATCACGCACGCGGGCCGCAGGCAGCTGGTGCCGATCCGGTCCGAGATCCAGATGATCTTCCAGGACCCGTACGCGTCCCTCAACCCGCGGCAGACCGTCGGCAAGATCATCGCGGGTCCGATGGAGATCAACGACATCAACCCGTCCGGCGGCCGCGAGGCCCGGGTCCGCGAGCTCCTGGAGATCGTCGGCCTCAACCCGGAGCACTTCAACCGCTTCCCGCACGAGTTCTCCGGCGGCCAGCGCCAGCGCATCGGCGTCGCCCGTGCCCTCGCGCTGGAGCCGAAGCTGATCGTGGCCGACGAGCCGGTCTCGGCCCTGGACGTCTCGATCCAGGCCCAGGTCGTGAACCTTCTCCAGAAGGTTCAGAAGGAACTCGGCATCGCGTTCGTCTTCATCGCCCACGACCTCGCGATCGTGCGGCACTTCTCGCAGCGCGTCGCGGTCATGTACCTCGGTAAGATCGTGGAGATCGCCGACCGCGAGGACCTGTACGACAACCCGCGCCACCCCTACACGCGGGCGCTGCTGTCCGCCGTGCCCGAGGCGACGGTCGACGTGGAGCCGCGCGAGCGGATCCGCCTGGTCGGTGACGTCCCGTCCCCGATCAACCCGCCGTCCGGCTGCCGCTTCCGCACCCGTTGCTGGAAGGCGACGGAGAAGTGCGCGACGGAGGCCCCGCCGCTGGTCCAGGCCGACGGCAACAAGCCCGGCCACCTGACCGCGTGCCACTACCCTGAGGTGCGGGACATGATTCCCGCCCCGCGCCTCTCCAAGGACCCTGAGGCCGCGGCCTGACACACCCCTTTCCGTCAGCCGCCGCCTGCGGAACGGACCTTCATTGGCCCATTGACCCGAGCCCTGAACGTCCGCTCCAGGGGAGCAAGGGCCCGCACCTCCCCAGGTGCGGGCCCTTCTCATGGGCGCCGCCGTCAGGAGGGCGTGGCGTCGCCCGCGCCGGTGTCGGGCAGCGACACGTCGGTCTGCGACGGGGTGTCCGGTGTCGTCGTACTGGCCGCCGGGGTCCGGGGCCGGTCCGCATCCGGCGCCCGCAGCGACCGCACTCCGGGAGACAGGAGTGCGGCGAGAGTGGCGGTGACGATCAGGACCGCGCAGATCACCAGCATCCGGTCGGTGCCGAAGGCGTCGGCGGCGGGTCCCGCCACCGCCAGGCCGAGCGGCGCGAGGGCGAGCGAGCCGAACCAGTCGTAGGAACTGACCCGGGACAGCGCCTCCTCGGGGACCTCACGCTGGATGGTGGTGGACCACAGCACGCCGAAGAAGTCCAGGCTGACGCCGGCGGCGAAGGCGCCCACGGCAACGATCCACAGCGGTGCCCCGGCCCCGAGGAGGGCCGGCGGCAGGGCAGCGGGCAGGGTGAACAGGACCGCCGCCAGGATCGGCCGGCCCACCCGGGTACGCCCCGCGATCCCGGCGCCGGCCACGGCCCCCAGGGCCTGCGCCGCCACCACCAGCGACCAGGCGCGGGCCCCGCCGAAGTGGGCACCCGCCGCCAGTGGCCCGAGGACACCGGCGTTGGCGTTCATGGCCGCGACGACCACGGAGAACTGGACGACGACCACCCACAGCCACTGGCGGGAGGCGAACTCCTGCCAGCCCTGGCGCAGATCGGCCCAGCCCGAGGTGGCCTTCCGTGGCCGACGGCTCAGCCGCAGCGGGACGGTGAGCGCCGCGCTGACGACAAAGGACAGGCTGTTGAGGGCCAGCGCCCAGCCGGCCCCGACCCATGCGACGGTCACGCCCGACAGGGCCAGCCCCAGCAGGAGCGAGGTGTTGGTACCGACCCGCAGCAGGCCGTTGGCTCGCTGGAGCACCTCGGACGGCACCAGCCGCGGGATGACCCCGTCCATCGCGGG
This sequence comes from Streptomyces sp. NPDC007157, assembly GCF_040634235.1. NCBI lineage: Bacteria > Bacillati > Actinomycetota > Actinomycetes > Kitasatosporales > Streptomycetaceae > Streptomyces > Streptomyces sp. NPDC007157. The sequence goes on along the minus strand of NZ_JBEYFE010000002.1, from coordinate 222,076 downwards.
CCCGAAGAGGGCGGACGCGATTCCCGCGGTGACGGCCAGGGCGCACAGAGCCGCGACAGGGGCATGGCCGCTGAGCACCATCGCCGCGAGTCCACCGTAGGAAAGAGCGCCCAGCACGTCCGACGCGGCCATCAGCCCGGAGCGAGAGACCCGGTCGGCGATCACACCTCCCACCAGGACCAGAGCGAGCTGCGGGACCGCCTGGCAGGCGACGACCAGCGAGAGCTCCCCCGGGGTCGCGCCGGGCAGCGAGAGCACCGCGAAAGCCAGCGCGATCCGGGCGAATCCGTTGCCCAGGACGGAGATGATCCGAGCCAGTGCCAGCCGGACGAAGCCGGCGTTGCGGAGTAAGGAAGGGGTGCGGTCAGCGACAGACATGGACGGGCACACTACGCCTTCGGCGTCTCGGACCCTTCTCTCCCCCCTGCGGTCACTCTTCGACGAACAGCTCCGCGGCGTCGGTGACGTGCATCGCCCGCTGGGCCCAGGTCTCAAGCCGGTCCAGGTCGGTGCAGGCCTGCACCCGCTCGCGCACGGCGTCACCCACAGGGATACCGCGCCACTGCAGGATGCGGAGGAAGTACTGGATCGCCGTCATCAGGTCCCTCCACATCTGCTTCGCCTGAGGATCTACCAGGCACGAGTCGACGAACTGCACGAAGACCGCGGCACCTCCCACGTCGACCCCACCATCACGCCACCCCCAACTCGCACCACACGTACTTGCCCCGGTCCCCGAACCGGCCGGACGGCTGCCAGCCCCAGCAGTCGGCGCACGCCACCACCAGCTCCAACCCCCGCCCCGCCTCATCGAGGCCCGTCACCGCCTCCAACGAACCCGGCGGCTCCGGAGGCACGGGATCCGCATCCCACACGCCGATCCACACGACGCCCTCCGGGGAACACCGGACCCTCAGTGCGGCAGGTCCCTTCGTGTGCCGTACGGCGTTGGACACCAGCTCCGCCGCCAGCAACTCCGCCGTGTCCGCCAGGCCGATGAGCCCGTGCATCGTCAGGATCAGGCGCAGGGTGCGGCGGCAGATCGTCACCGCTCTGAGGTCGTTCGGGACGGAGAGCGTGTAGTCCCAGATTTCGGGCATGCGTCATCAACTCCGGTCGAGTGAAGGGGATTTCGCGCTCGGTGGCATCGCCGCACGACGGTACGGTGCGCTTCCTCAGCGTGTGCGTTGCGTCACCGACGGTAGACGTAACTGTTAATGCGTCGCAACCCGGTCGCGTAATCTGACGCCCGAACGAGTCGACTTCCCGGACGTGTTGAGAGGACCAGTCGATGGCATTGAGGGCCGAACCGACGGCACGTCAGATGCGTCTCGCCGTCGAGCTGCGCAGGCTTCGAGACGCAGCAGGCCTCAGCGCTCGGGAGGCGGCGAAACTGCTCGGTGTGAGCCCTCCGCACATCAGCCAACTCGAATCCGGCCTGACGGGGGTGAGCGAGAACCGGCTGCGTCGCCTTGCGTCCAACTACTCCTGCTCGGACCACGAACTCGTCGAAGCTCTGGTGGCCATGGCGACCGACCGCACGCGAGGCTGGTGGGAGGAGTACCGGGAACTGCTGCCGACACCCTTCCTCGACCTTGCCGAGCTGGAATACCACTCGACGTACCGGCGGGATGTGGAGTTCCTGGTCATCCCGGGCCTGCTCCAGACGGAGGACTACGCCCGCGCCGCGTTCTCCTCCAGGATTCCCGAGCTTCCCGAAGAGGAGTTGGGGCTACGGGTGCGGCACCGCATGCGGCGCAAGGTCGTCATCGACAGGACCGACCCCCTCCCGTACGAGGCCGTCGTCCACGAAGCGGCACTTCGCATCAAAGTCGGCGATCGCGTCACTTCACGAGCTCAGCTCGCTCAGGTCCTGGAACTCTCCGAGGCCGACCACATCACCGTGCGCGTCATCACCTTCGAACTGGACGGCTTCGGCGGGGCCTGGAGCCCAATGATGCTCGCGGGAGGTGCCGTACCCAAGCTGGACACCGCTGCCCGCGACCATCCCGACGGCACCGGTCTCATCGACTCCGAGGCTCAACTGGGCGTCCTGCGAACACTCTTTCGTAGAGTAGAAGCAGCGTCTCTCGACCCCACCCGCTCCCGTGACTTCATCCACCGCCTGGCCAAGGAACTGTGAGACTCACCGTGAACGCTCTCGACACCTGGCGGAAATCGTCGTACTCCGGTGGTGGCGACGGCAACAACTGCCTGGAGATCGCCACCCGCCCCACCCACATATCCATCCGCGACTCCAAGGCCCCCACCAGAGCCACCCTCACCTTCCCCGCCGCCGCCTTCACCTCCTTCCTCGACGCTCTGAAGGGCACCGCCCCTCACCGCTCCTGAGCCACCAGCTCCACCTCGAAGCCGTCCCCGTTCTCCAGGTAGGCCGCGTAGTGCCCGGGGCCGCCGGCGTACGGATGGCGGTCGGTGAAGAGCAGGTTCCAGCCGTGTCCCGTGGCCTCCTCCGTCAGTGCGTCCACCGTCGCGCGGTCGGCCGCGTGGAACGCCAGGTGGTTCAGGCCCGGGCGCATCCGGTCGTGCCCGACGTCGCCGCCCCGCAGTGCCGGCGACTGCTCGATCACGACGTACGTCGCCCCCAGCCGCCAGCTGCGGCCCGCCGGCCAGTCCTGGTACGGCGTCCAGCCCAGCCGTTCGAGCAGCCAGCCCCAGGACTCCGCAGCCCGGTCCAGGTCCGCCACCCACAGCTCTACGTGATGAAGCATCCTCGCCCCAAAGGAAGTTGATAGAAGGTCAAGAAGACAGCCGTTCCTGACCCTTCGTTCAACATCATGTGGCAGACTGCCGCGGTGGTCGATCATTCGTTCGCGGATCTCTCGCTCGCCGCGCTGTACGACAGCCTCAACCCGTGGGGTCCGGGTGACGACTTCTACCTGGATCTCGTCATGGCCGCCGGCTCCGTGCTGGACGTCGGCTGCGGCACCGGGCGGCTGCTGCGGCAGGCCCGCGAGGCGGGGCACGAGGGACGGCTGGCGGGGCTCGACCCGGCCGCCGCGATGCTCGTGCAGGGGCGGCAGGCCGACCCGACCGTCGAGTGGATCCTCGGCGATCTCCGTACCCGGCTCTGGGACGGACCCGGCTTCGACCTCGTCGTGATGACCGGTCACGCCTTCCAGGTGCTGCTGGGCGACGAGGAGTTGCGCGTCGCGCTGAGCGCCGTACGGCGGGCCCTCTCCCCCACCGGACGCTTCGTCTTCGAGACCCGCAATCCCGGCGCCCGCGCCTGGGAGTGCTGGACCCCCGACCGCGTGCACCACGTCACCGACCCGGCGGGCCGGGAGGTCCGGGTCTGGCACGAGGTCGAGGGAGCTCCGGCCGGGGACCGGGTGACCTTCACGGAGACGTACGACGGCTCCCCCTGGCCCCGGCCCCGGGTGTGCCGCGCCACCCTGCGGTTCCTCGGCCCGGACACCCTCGCCGGCTTCCTCGCCGACGCCGGTCTTGAGGTCGTCGAACAGTACGGCGACTGGTCCCGGGGCCCGCTCACCGCCGACAGCCCCGAGATCATCACCGTGGCGGAGCCCGAGGGCTGAAGAGTCAGCCCAATGGCAGCGTCAGGTGTGACGCCTTGCCCTCCGGCGAGGTGATCGTCGTGGTGCTGCCGTCGACCGTCGCGTCCGAGTAGAGCTGGTCCTTGCTGCCCACAACCAGCATCAGGCGGTGGTCCGTTGCCACGTCGTAGCCCGCGGCCTGGAGCTTCCAGGTGACCGTCCGGTCCTGGCCGGCGGTCAGGCCGGTGAGGGTGAGCGGCTCGTGTGTGACGATGCGGGCCGTGTTGTCGGGGCTCACGTCGAACAGGTAGGCCACCAGGGTGGTGGAGTCGGCCGTACTGCGCACCGTCAGTGTCAGTTCGGGGATGCCCCGGATGCGGCGGGCCGCGGCGCCCTCGCGGCCCACCGGGAGCGGGTCGCCGGTCCAGACGGCCAGGTACTGGCGGTCGAACTTGTCCGTGGCGTAGCTCTTCGGGTTGCCGTTCCACTCGGCCTGGCCGGTGGTGATGACGGCGTCGACGGCCGTGGCCTCGGTCAGCTGACCGGCCGTGAACTCCCGCTGCCAGCCCGTCTCCGGTTCGATGCCCAGACCGCCGTCCCTGCTTGCCGACGCTGCGGCGGTCAGGTACCAGCGTTCGGTGGAGGTGGTGACATCTCCCCAGGACGGGCGGTGCTCACGGACGGCCGGCTCCGTGATGACGTTCTTACCGGTCTCCGGGTCGGTCCGGGTCCGGTAGGTGAACATGATCTGACTGGTGACCGGGGACCAGCCGGGGACGTCGTTGTCGGCCCCGAGCACATGCTGGTCCAGCCAGGCGAACGCCTCCTCGACCGGTACGTTCGGGCCGCTGAACGGGACGGTCAGACCGGCGCTCTCGGGGGCGGCGTGGTCGCCGATCCAGAGGTTGAGGTGCTTGGGTACCGTCAGCCGGTCGAAGAGCTCGATGACCTCGTTCACCGGGAACAGCGTCTCGTGCCAGGTGTTGGAGATGAACGTGGGGACGCCGCGGGCGTTGGTCTCCTCGACGTACGACGACGGAGCCCGCTCCTTGCCCCATGCCACCACGTCGTCCATGTTCCGGCCGGCCTGGAAGTCGTCCAAGAGCTGCTGGGTGGCCGCGTCGAACTTCCGCTCGACCGGGCCGCCGGTGAAGTTGACCAGGGCGGTCACCGCGGCCAGATGCCGGGTGTCGTACTGGTAGAGGCTGTCGGCCAGGTCGCCCCAGGTGCTCAGCGCCACGACCGCGTCCACGCGCTCCTCCGGATCGTGCGCGGCGACCAGCTGGCTGATGCCCGAGCCGTACGACTCACCGAGGAACGCGATCTTGCTCGGGTTGAAGTGCCGCTGGGCGTACCCGATGACGGTCGAACCGTCGGCCCAGTCCGCAGGGCCGCCCACGTCGATGGTGCCGCCGGAGGTGAACGGGCTGTCGATGTAGCCGCCGCCCGGGATCCGCAGCGTGAGGCCGATACCGCGCGGGGTGTAGGCCAGCACGTGGTATCCGCGCAGCGCCAGCTGGAGGTACGTGTACTCGAACAGGACCCAGCCGAAGGGCGTCCAACCGGCGGGGACGATCACCACCGGCCGGGGTTCCGTGGTCCTCAGCCTGATCGTGTGCGCCGACAGACGTACGCCGTCGTCCGCGGTGATCCAGGGGAAACCGACGGTGGCCGCCTGCCGCACCCGTTCGGTCAGCTGCTGGAGGTCGGCGGTCAGCAGCGTCCTTTCGGCCGTACCGCTCAGGGTGGCCACCAGGGCCTCGGCGAGGTGGGCGGCGGCCGGGTCGATCGAGGTGGGCGACGTGTAGACGCCTCGGTCGGCGATCTCGGCTAACTGTGCCGCGGTGACCGCACCGATGGTGTCGTCGTCCTGCGGGTTGCTCACGGAGCGCTTCCTCTCTGCGCCGCCGACCGGGAGGGATGGGACGGTCGGCGTGTGCCGTACGCCGGGAACCCGACGCCCCATAGGCCTTTCCATCCCCGCGACGGCATCCACAAGCGTGCGGAAGCGCGGCTACCGCTTAGGCGTGAACCGGGCGCTCACCGGGCGAACGCCCACGCCGGTCGCCCAACGGTGCAACCCTGACGGCAGCCCCTACTCGCCCCCCTCCACCCTGTCCTCCAGCGCCGCCAGCGCCGGGTCCAGGATGATGTCCTCCTCCCTCGCCTCCGTCGTCGGCTCCTCGGGGAAGTGGCAGGCCGTCAGGTGGCCCTCCCGGTTGCCCGAGATCTGGACCAGCGGCGGTTCCTCCGTCGCGCACTTGTCCTGGGCCTTCCAGCAGCGGGTGCGGAAGCGGCAGCCGGACGGCGGGGAGATCGGGGAGGGGACGTCGCCGGCCAGGCGGATCCGCTCGCGGCCGACCGCGTCCTCCTCGCCCGAGAGGTTCACCTCGGGCACCGCCGAGAGCAGGGCGTGGGTGTAGGGGTGGCGGGGCCGGTTGTAGATGGCGTCCCGGTCACCGACCTCGATGATCTTGCCGAGGTACATCACCGCGACCCGCTGGGAGAAGTGCCGTACCACCGCCAGGTCGTGGGCGATGAAGAGGAAGGCGATGCCCAGTTCCCGCTGGACCTGCTGGAGGAGGTTCACCACCTGGGCCTGGATGGAGACGTCCAGGGCGGAGACCGGCTCGTCGGCGACGATCAGCTTCGGTTCCAGGGCGAGGGCGCGGGCGACGCCGATGCGCTGGCGCTGGCCGCCGGAGAACTCGTGCGGGAAGCGGTTGAAGTGCTCGGGGTTGAGGCCGACGATCTCCAGCAGCTCCCGTACGCGCTTCTCCCGGCCGCCCTCCGGCTGCACGCCGTTGATCTCCATGGGACCCGAGATGATCTTGCCGACGGTCTGGCGCGGGTTCAGCGACGAGTAGGGGTCCTGGAAGATCATCTGGATCTCGGAGCGGATCGGCGCCAGCTGTTTGCGCGACGCGTGGCCGATCTCCTTGCCTCGGTACGAGATCGAGCCGCTCGTCGGCTCCAGCAGGCGGGTGATCAGCCGGCCGGTGGTCGACTTGCCGCAGCCCGACTCGCCCACCAGGCCGAAGCTCTCCCCCACTCGCACGGTCAGGTCGATGCCGTCCACGGCCTGGACGTGCCCGACCGTCCGCCGGATCGGAAAGCCGCCCTTGACCGGGAAGTACTTGGTCAGCCCGGAGACCTCCAGCAGCGGTTCTCCGACGGCGGCCTCGCGCTGGGCCGGAAGGATCGTGTCCTGGGTCATGGCGTGTCGTCTCCTAGCCCAATCGGGGCTTGATCTCTTCGATGAAGATGGTTCGCTTCTGGTCCGCCGTGAGGTGGCAGGCCGAGGCGCGGTCGGTGGCGAGCAGCGGGCGTTCGGTGACGCACCGGGCGCCGCCGACCCGGTCCTGGAAGGTGCAGCGCGGGTGGAAGCGGCAGCCGGTCGGGGGGTTCAGCAGCGAGGGCGGAGCGCCGGGGATCGGGCTCAGCGGGGTGTCGAGGTCGGAGTCCAGGCGGGGCATGGAGTTCAGCAGGCCCCAGGTGTACGGGTGCTGGGGTGCGCGCAGGACCTCGTCCACCGTGCCGCGCTCCACCGCGCTGCCCGCGTACATCACCATGATGTCGTCGGCCATGTCGGCGATCACCCCCAGGTCGTGGGTGATGAAGATGATGCCCGATCCGAACTCCTGTTGCAGGTCCTTGAGGAGGTCCAAAATCTGGGCCTGGACCGTGACGTCCAGGGCCGTGGTCGGTTCGTCGGCGATCAGCAGGTCGGGGTCGCAGACCAGGGCCATCGCGATCATCGCGCGCTGGCGCATACCGCCGGAGAACTGGTGCGGGTAGTCCTTGGCCCGCGCCGCGGGGTTGGGGATGCCCACCTTGGCGAGCATCTCCACGGCCCGCTCCCAGGCCGCCTTCTTCGAGGCGCCCTTGTGCTTCATGAACGGCTCGGCGATCTGGCGGCCGACCGTGTAGTACGGCGACAGCGCGGTGAGCGGGTCCTGGAAGATCATGGCGACCTTGTTGCCGCGCAGCTTCTCCATCTCGGATTCCCTGGCGGTGGTCAACTCCTTGCCGTCCAGGAGGATCTCGCCCTCGACGGTGGTGAACTGCGGGTTGTGCAGGCCGAGGACGGTGAGGTTGGTGACGGACTTGCCGGAGCCCGACTCGCCGACGATGCCGAGGGTCCGGCCGCGCTGCACGTCGAACGACAGCCCGTCCACGGCCCGCACGACACCGTCCTCGGTGCGGAAGCTGACGTACAGGTCCCGCACGGAGAGGAAGGCGCCCGCGTCGGCCGGGGCGGGGGCGCCGGCGTCCTTGGTCAAAGTGGTCACGACGGTTCTCCTCTTACCCGGCTAGGCCAGCCGGATGCGCGGGTCGATGAACGCGTACGCCGCGTCGACGACGATGTTGAACAGCAGGATCATGGCGGCCGAGAACAGCATCACGCCCAGCAGCAGCGGAAGATCGCTGAAGAACACGGACTGCACGGCGAGTTGGCCGAGCCCCGGCAGACCGAACGTGTACTCGGTGATGATGGCGCCGCCGAGCAGCGAGCCGAGGTCGATGCCGAAGATGGTGACGATCGGGATCAGCGAGCCGCGCCAGGCGTAGCGGAAGAAGACGTACTGCCGGGACATGCCCTTCGCGCGGGCCGTGCGGACGTGCTCCTCCTGCAACTGTTCGATCATCGCCGAGCGCGCCATACGGGTGTACTGCGCGGCGAAGATCGTGGACAGCACCACCCAGGGGATGATCAGTCCGGTGAACCAGGTGACCGGGTTGTCCTCGAAGTTGTTGTAGGCCGGTTTGTCGAACCAGTGGGTCTGGTAGACGAGGACGGCGAGCGCGAGCGGACCGAGGAAGTAGATCTGCATCGAACTGAGCACCATCGCCCCGGCGGTGGCGGTCTTGTCGACGAGGGTGCCGCGCTTCCAGGCGGCCGCGAGGCCGGTGCCGAGACCGATGATCAGGAAGCAGACCGCACCGCCCAGGGTGAGCGAGACCGTGGTGGGCAGCCGGTCCATGAGCGTCGGCCAGACCGGGTCGTTGGTGTGGTACGAGTACCCGAAGCACGGAGCGGGGCAGGGGCCCTGGTCGAACTGGTTGCTGCCCAGTACCAGGTTGTGCAGGAAGATTCCGTACTGCTCGGGGATCGACTTGTCGAGGCCGAGCACATGGTGGATGTTCGCGAGCGACGTGGGGTTGCACGTCTTGCCGCACATCAGCAGGGCCGGGTCCCGGGGCATCCCGAAGAACAGCAGGAACGTGACGATGCTCAGCAGGAAGAGGATGACGATCGCACCGAGGGACCGGCGGACGAGGAAACGCAGCATGACAGGGGCAGCTCTCTCGCGTCGGCGGGCCGGACGGTACCCGGTACGCCGTCACCCGCGCGGGGCGGACGGACGTACCGGGTACCGGACCGACGGCGGCGGTTACTTGATGTACAGGCGACGCGGGTCGATGCCGCCGATCACGTTGTCGTAGACGAGCCCGCCGACCTTGGAGCCGGCGATCTGGACCTGCTTGTAGTAGGCGGTCGGGACGGCGTTGACGACGTCCGTGAGCAGGTACTTGTCGATCTTCTCCCAGGCCGCGGCGGACTTGACCGGGTCGGTGATCCCGTTGGCGGCGTCGATGTCACCGTCGACCTTGGGGTCGTTGACGTGCGAGTAGTTCGGCGAACCGTCGGCGATCGCCCGGCCGTCGTACAGCGGCGGGATCACGGTCGAGGCGGACGGCCAGTCGGCGCCCCACGCGGTGTGGTAGATGTCGTAGTTGTTGTCGACCTTGCCGATCTGGTCGTAGTACGTCTCGGCCGGGATCTCCTGGCGCTGGACGTCGAAGCCGGCCTTCTTCAGGCCCGCCGCCATGGCGGTCGAGTACTGCTGGCCCTCAGGGGTGTTGATGTAGCCGAAGGTCAGCTTCATGCCGACCTTGCCGGCCTCCTGGAGGAGCTTCTTGGCCTTGTCCGGGTCACCGGCCGGCTTCGCCTTCTTGCCGAACGGGTCGAACTTGGAGTCGTAGCCGGTGACGGTCGGGGAGATCAGACCGCCGGCCACCTCCATGGCGTCGTTGCCGCCGTAGGCGCGGATGAACGGCGTGATGGGCAGCGCGTACGCGATGGCCTGACGGATCTTCTTGTCCTTGATGTGGTTCATGTTGATGTTCATCTGACCCACGTACGGCTGGTAGCCGGCGACCGTACGGGCCTTGAGGGTCGAGTCGCTGAGGACCTTGGACAGGTTGCCCGCGTCGACCTGGTTGTTGAAGCTGACGCCGGTCTGGTCGGCGCCGCTGTCCGCGAGGAGGGCCTTGGTGGACGTCTCGAACTGCTGGTTGAAGGTGAAGTCGAACTCGTCCACGTACTGGCTGCGGATCGGGTCGGTCTTCGGGTCCCAGTTGGTGTTCTTGACCAGGACCATCGACTTGCCGGACTTGAACGACTGGATCTTGTACGGGCCGCTCGTGACCGGGTTCTTGTCGTACTTCGCCTGGGTGTCACCCTTCTTGGACACCACCGCGTAGCCCGCCATGGCGAGCGCGTAGGGGAGGTCCGGGTGGGCCGTCTTGAAGTGGAAGACGATGGTCTTGGCGTCGGGCGTCTCCAGGATGCTGTCCGGCAGGTGCTTGCCCTTGTAGGGGCCGTCCGGCAGCAGCTTGCGGTAGTCGGCGCCCGTGGTGTCGGCCAGCCACTGCTGGAGGTAGGTCGGGCCCTGGTTGATGAAGGACGCGAAGAGCCGCTCGTAGGTCTGCCGGAAGTCCGCCGAGGTGATGGGCGTGCCGTCGGCGAACTTGATGCCGTCCTTGAGGGTGTACTTCCAGGTCTTGCCGCCGTCGGTGGTGGTGCCGGAGTCGGTGGCGAGGTCGCCGACGACCTCGTGACCCACACCCTTGTCGTCGGTCGCCTTGTAGCCGGTCAGGCCTCTGTGGATCAGCGTCGCGAGGGAGCCCTCGTCGGAGACGTAGATCTGGGCCGGGTCGAGGTGGGCGTAGCTGTCACGCTGGAGCACCTCCATCTTGCCGCCGCTCTTGGCACCGGGCACCGCCTTCGCGGGGCCCTGGGAGTCGGCCGCGTCACCGAACTTGATGGCCGCCTGCTGCGCCTTGGCGTTGTCCTGGTCCTTCTTGCTGTTGTCGCTCGCATCGCTGCCCCCCTTGCTGCAACCGGTGAGCACGAGAGCTCCGGCCGCGAGCACTGAGACCGCCGTGTATGCGTGGCGTCCGCCCCTACTCATCACTGAATTTCCACCTATCTCCGTGTCACCGGTGCACAAAGGGAATTGCCGTGCGGTATCCGGGCGAGGACGCCCACGAACGATCGGTCAGCGCGCCGTCTTGGGATCGAAGGCGTCACGGACCGAGTCCCCGAGCAGGTTGAAGGCCACGATGAAGATGATCATCGAGACGCCGGGGAAGAACATGTAGGTGATGTCGTTCTGCAGTACGAGCTCGGTGGAGGCCTTGGCGAACATCTGACCCCAGTCCGGGGTCGGTTCGACGATGCCCACCCCGAGGTAGGACAGGCCCGCCTCCGCGGTCACGAACCCCGGCAGCATGTACGTCGACTGGACGAGGATCGGGGTGACGACGTTCGGCAGCATCTCCCTGCGGATGATCCGCCAGGGCGAGGCCCCGCTGACCTTGGCCGCCTCGATGAACTCCCGTTCCCGTAGCGCGAGCGAGGTGCCGCGCAGGATGCGGCCGAGGCCCATCCAGCCGAGGAACCACTGCACCAGGATCAGCGCGACCACCCGTACATAGGTGGGCGTCTCGTCGCGCGGGTTCACGAAGAGGGAGACCACCACCGGCATGCTGGCGATGAAGAACAGCTGGGCCGGGAAGGCGAGGAGGAAGTCGATGACCCGCCCGATCCAGTAGTCCGTCTTCCCCCCGAGATAGCCGGCCGCGATGCCCAGCAGGATGCCGGTCAGCACCGTCGCGAGCGTCACCGCCACCGAGATCATCAGCGAGGTCCGGATGCCGTAGATCAGCTTGGTGAACACGTCGTAGCCGTTGCCCGGTTCGAGACCGAACCAGAAGTCGCTGCTGATGCCGCCGTTGGGCTGCACCGGCACGCCCGCGCTGTCGAAGAGTTCGGGACGCTCGTCCGCGTAGACGGTGTACGGATTCTTGCCGTACAGCATCGAGATCAGCGGGGCGAGCAGGGCGATCAGGAAGAAGAAGCCCACGATGTAGGCCGAGATGACGCCGGTGCGGTCGCGCTTGAAGCGCATCCACATCAGCTGGCCGGGGGACCGGCCCTCAAGTTGCTTCGTCTCGGTCTTCGTGTCGGGTTGTGGTCCGCCGTCGATGACGGCCGACCTTCCGCCACCCTCTATGTCCGTAGGACTGGTCACAGTTCGTCCAATTCACAGGTCTGGGTGTGCCGAACCGGCGACCGGCATGGGGGAGCGCGGCCGCGGGGGGCAGGATCTGAAGGCGTGTCAGGGCATCCCGGGGCATGCGGGAAACCCACAGCCGGACGCGCGTAGGCGAACGACGGCGCTACGCGGCCGGCCGGTTCCTCAGAACCAGCCGCCGGACGAACAAGGGCATTCGGGAACGGACGACGATGGAACCCACCTGGTGCCTGTGACACTGCACATGGGACCCCTCCTCATGACTTCACGTGTTCACCAACCGGAGAGGGCTTCCGTCTTCCCTCCGACACCCCTGACGGAGGGTCAGACGCCCCCTGGTGCTCGTGAGTCGGCGCTGTCCCCACAGCGCGAGACCCATTGACCCGAGCGCTACGCGGCTAACTATCTGCCATGAGCCAGGTGCCGACCACTGTCTTTAAATCTCAATTCAGTCACAGCCGACGCCAAGTTCTTCCGAAAAATGGACAAACTGTTCGGCGGGAGAAGCCCACGAAACGGACTTGTTACATGGGTATCGGGCGAGGATCTCCGCATTTCGGACACTGGCCGAAGGTGACTCACTCGTGGCCACCCAAAAACGGGTTGCAAAAAGCCCGGGTGCCCCCATCATGGGGGCACCCGGGCTTCGGTGTCCTGCGATCAGCCGTGCTTGGCCCGGCTGGCGGTGCGGCCGCGCTCCTTCTGGTCGAGGACGACCTTGCGGATGCGAACGGCCTCCGGAGTCACCTCGACGCACTCGTCGTCACGGCAGAACTCCAGCGACTGCTCCAGGGAGAGCTTGCGCGGCGGGACGATCGCCTCGAACGAGTCGGCCGAGGCCGACCGCATGTTGGTGAGCTTCTTCTCCTTGGTGATGTTCACGTCCATGTCGTCGGCGCGCGAGTTCTCGCCGACGATCATGCCCTCGTAAACCTCGGTGCCGGGGTCGGTGAACAGCACGCCGCGCTCCTGGAGGTTCGTCATCGCGAACGCGGTGACGGCACCGGCGCGGTCGGCGACGAGCGAGCCGTTGTTACGGGTCGTCAGGACGCCGAACCACGGCTCGTGGCCCTCGTGGATGGAGTGGGCGATACCGGTACCGCGCGTACCGGTCAGGAACTCGGTACGGAAGCCGATGAGACCGCGGGACGGGACGACGAACTCCAGCCGGACCCAGCCCGAGCCGTGGTTGGACATGTTGTCCATCCGGCCCTTGCGGACGCCCATGAGCTGCGTGACCGCGCCCATGTGCTCCTCGGGGACGTCGATCGTCATGCGCTCGACGGGCTCGTACGTCTTGCCCTCGACCTGCTGGGTGACCACCTGCGGCTTGCCGATGGTCAGCTCGAAGCCCTCCCGGCGCATCTGCTCGACCAGGATGGCGAGCGCCAGCTCGCCACGGCCCTGGACCTCCCAGGCGTCCGGACGCTCGGTGTCGAGGACGCGCAGCGAGACGTTACCGACCAGCTCGCGGTCGAGGCGGTCCTTGACCTGGCGGGCGGTGACCTTGCGGTCCTTGACCGCGGCCTTGTTGTCGGCGCCCTTGCCGGTGCCGCCGCGGCCGACCAGCGGCGAGGTGTTGGTGCCGATGGTCATCGAGATCGCGGGCTCGTCGACCGTGATCAGCGGCAGCGGGATCGGGTTCTCGGGGTCGGCGAGGGTCTCGCCGATCATGATGTCCGGGATACCGGCGACCGCGCAGATGTCACCCGGTCCCGCCATCTCCGCGGGCTTGCGGGTGAGCGCCTCGGTCATCAGCAGCTCGGTGATACGGACGTTGGCCATCGTGCCGTCGCGCTTGATCCAGGTGACGGTCTGGCCCTTGCGCAGCTCGCCCTGCTCGACGCGGAGCAGCGCGATACGGCCGAGGAAGTTGTCGGCGTCCAGGTTGGTGACGTGGGCCTGGAGCGGGGCGGCCTCGTCGTACTCGGGAGCCGGGACGTGGGACAGGATCGTGGAGAAGAACGGCTCCAGGCTGTCGCTGTCGGCCGGGACGGTGCCGTCCTCCGGCTTGGTCAGCGAGGCCACACCGTCACGCGCGCACGCGTAGACGATGGGGAACTCGATCTGGTCCTCGTCGGCGTCGAGGTCGAGGAAGAGGTCGTAGGCCTCGTTGACGACCTCGTCGATGCGCGAGTCGGGGCGGTCCGTCTTGTTGATGCACAGGATGACGGGGAGCTTGGCCTGGAGCGCCTTGCGCAGCACGAACCGGGTCTGGGGCAGCGGGCCCTCGGAGGCGTCGACGAGCAGCACCACCGCATCCACCATCGACAGACCGCGCTCGACCTCGCCACCGAAGTCGGCGTGGCCCGGGGTGTCGATGATGTTGATGGTGACGACCTCGCCACCGTCCTTCGGGTGGTACTTCACGGCCGTGTTCTTGGCCAGGATCGTGATGCCCTTCTCACGCTCCAGATCGTTCGAGTCCATCATGCGGTCGTCGAGCGACTCGGCGGCGTGCGCCGCGAAGGCGCCGGCCTGCTTCAGCATGGCGTCGACGAGGGTCGTCTTGCCGTGGTCGACGTGGGCGACGATGGCGACGTTGCGAATGTCGTGGCGCGTGGCCATGAAGGCGTATCTCCTGGAATGTGAGGAAGGCCCGGCGCGTACGTCGGTGATACGCGGACCTTGCCGGGCTGGACACGCCTCGGCCTTACTCCATCCTACGTGGCCCCGGCGGGAGACTCATTCCGGAGCCTTCCATGTGATCTTCGCCGCTGGTTTCCTACCGCTGATCTCCGCCGCGGGCGATGAGTGTGGCCGGACCTCCGCGGAGGTCCGGCCACATTCACGTGGGAGCTGCGGGCCCTACCTGCCCGACGCACTCGGCGACGGCTTGGCGCCCTTCTTCAGGAACCCCATGTCCTGGTAGACCGGCGTCTGGAACCCGAACGCCCCGACGTTCACCAGACCCTTCCGGGCCCCCACGATCTGCGGCCGCTGGTACAGCGGCAGCGACCCGGCCGACGCCCAGATCCGCGAGTCCGCCTTCCGCAGCAGCCCGTCCGCCTCGTCCTCGTCCAGCGCCCCGAGCGCCTGGTCGAAGAGCTGGTCGACCTGGTCGGTGCCCACCCTCGTGTAGTTCTGCTCGACGTTCAGCGACCCGTCGGCGGCCGGCATCGGCTTCGCGTAGATCGGCCGTGCGTCCGTCGCCGGGAACGCGGACGACGGCCACGAGTAGAGCGCGAGGTCGTACTGTCCGGAGGCGATGTGGTCCTTGAAGTAGCTCTCGTCGGAGACCTTGGTGATCTCGGCCTGGATCCCGACCGTCGCCAGCATCTGCCGGATCCGCTCGGCGACGTCCTGGAGCGTCTCCGACCCCGGCCCCGAGGGCAGCACGAACCGCAGGCTCAGCGCCTTGCCGTCCTTGGCCAGCGGCGCGGCCGCGGCCTGCGCCCCCTTGGGTGCGGCCGTGCCCTTCGGCGCGTACGCCCCGGGCGCCCCGTGGGCGTGGTCCTTCTGGTGGTCGCGGGTGTCCTTGCCGTCGGGGCTCTTGCCGTCGGGGCCCTTGTCGTCCTCACCGACGATGTACTGCCCGTCGCTCCCGCCCTCGGAGTCGTCGCCCTTGTCGCCCTTGTCCTTTTTGTCACCCTTGTCGCCGTTCCCGGTCTGCGCGCCGGCCGCCTTGTCCCCGGCCTTGATCGGGCCGCCGGCCACCCATCCCGCGTCGGCGAGCAGCGCCTGCGCCTCGTGGGTGTCGAGGCCGCCGATCGACCCGCTGCTGTCGGCGTAGGCGGCCTGCCCGGACAGGGCGAGGTGGCTGCCGACCGGCACGGCGGGCAGCCCCAGCGGGGTGAGCACCAGCTTGGCCAGGGTCTGGCGGTCGAGGGCCCGGGCGACGGCCCGGCGCACCCGCTCGTCGGCGAGCGGGCCCTCGGAGCCGTTCAGGGCGAGCTGGGTGTAGGCGGGCTCCAGGGACTTGCGGACGTCGAAGTCGCGCAGCTCCTGCTGCTGCTCCAGCCACTTGGCGATGGTCTTGCGGAGCTTCTTCGGCCCCTTGGGCAGCTTCTCCTCGTCCATGCCGAGGGTGAGCGCCCAGGAGCGCAGCTTCTTCGCGGAGGTCTTCCCCGCACCCTGCAACGGTGTGCCGGTGCCCTTGTCCCGCCCGGCGACGATGATCCGCTGGGCCTCGGAGGCGTCGATGTCGGCGACGTCGACCGTGCCGGCGGCGAGCGAGGTGGCCCGCTTCTCCCGGTCCACGGCGTGCAGGTCGATCTCGTCGAGCTTGGCCGGGCGGCCCCACCAGCGCGGGTTGCGGGTGAGGACCACGTCCTTCTTGACGGTGTCGACCTTGTCGACCTTGAAGGGTCCCGCGGTGACCGCGAGCTTGCGGCGGGCGCCGTCGTTGAAGGCGTCCGGGGTGCCCATGACCTCCTTGGGGTAGAGCGGCGAGAACAGTGACTTCCAGTCGGCGTAGGGCCGCTCGAAGGTGACCCGGACCTCCAGGTCGTTGGCGCCGCGCTCGATCTTGCCGATGCGGTCGTAGCCGGCGTTGCGGGCGGTCCAGTAGGCGGCGTCCTTGCCGGACAGGGCGCGCCACTGGGCGGCGAAGTCGGCGGCGCCGATCTCCCGGCCGTCGCTCCAGACGGCCTGCTGGTTGAGCTTGTACAGGACGACCTGGCGCGGCTCGGTCTCGATGACCTTCGCGGACTCCAGGTAGTCGGCATCACGGACCGGACGGCCGGTGGCGTCGATGGTGAACATCGACGGCAGGACGGCCTGGGCGACCCGGGTGGTGCCCGCGTCGGCGTCGGCCTGGAAGGTGTTGAGGGTCTCCGGTACGGCGTCCACGGCCCACTTCAGGGTGCCGCCCTCGGCCACCGCGTCACGGGCGGCCGCGGCGATGTCCTGTCCGGCCAGCGGCTTGCTCCCCTCGTCGTCGGAGCCGCAGCCCGCGAGGAAGGGCACCGCGAGGGCGCCCGCGGTCAGGAACGTGACGGAGCGCATGACCGCACTGCGGCCAGCCCTGGGTCCGACGCCGTGGTGAGACATCTCTGCTACCTCCGGGAGGCCCGGTGACACGGGTGGGGTCTGTGCACATTTGGGGGTATTTTGGAGTTGATCACATGTAAGAAGTACGGACCCCACTGAAATGGACGGGGTCCGTCGGCCGGGGACGACACGGCGGCGGGGACTGCCAAAGCCCACCCGTGCGGCGCAACGCCCACCCGGGCGGCGCACGGGGCGGCACCCCTCACGGCGGCGTCCGCCCCCGGCGCACACAGAGCGCGTGCGGGCGTGCGACGGAGGCGCGCAATCCGCCAATCGCTGCACATGCCTTCACACCAGCAGGTGTGACGCGCAACACTCGCAGGCGCATGAACGTTGCCGCCTTGGACACCGAAGTCCGCGGAAGTGAGGTCACGTCATGTCCGTGCACGACGACCTGACGTCAGTACAGCGCTGCCTAGACGACCTGAACCGGTCCGTCGGCCGCCTGGAGCAGCAGCTCGGGAGCGGCGGACTGGAGATGCGCCGCGTCCGTGCCGACGCCGATCACCTGCGCGAGAGCGTGGCACTGCTGCGGGAGGCGGCCAACACCGGCGCCCCGAGCAAGCGTCCCGAACTCGTCACCATCTCCGACGACCCGTACGACATCAACCTGTGGACGGACACGGACGACGAGGGTCTCGGCGCCCGCGACCGGCACGCACCGTAGCCGGGCTGCCCGCAGGCCCCCCACCCCCGAACCGACCGGAGTCATCCGTTGGCCACTGGTACGGAACCACATCCGAACAGCGGCGGCGTACGCACCCGTACGCGCGCCGCGATCTCCGCCCCGCACCTGCGGACCGACCGCTGGTGGCTGGCACCCGCCGTCACCGCGGCCGGTCTGTTCGCGTTCGTCGTCTACTCGACCTGGCGGGCCTTCGCCAACGCGGACTACTACTCGGCGCCGTACGTCTCGCCGTTCTACTCGCCGTGTCTGGCCGAGAACTGCAAGACCATGCCGTCCGGCCCGAACGCCGACCTCTTCGGCAGCTGGTGGGCGATCTCCCCGGCGATCATCATCCTGATCTTCCCGCTGGGCTTCCGGCTGACCTGCTACTACTACCGCAAGGCGTACTACCGCAGCTTCTGGGCGTCCCCGCCGGCCTGCGCGGTGGCCGAGCCGCACGCCAAGTACAGCGGTGAGACCCGCTTCCCGCTGATCCTGCAGAACCTCCACCGGTACTTCTTCTACTTCGCCCTGCTGGTCGCCTGCGTGCTGACCTACGACACGGTGCTGTCCTTCCGGGACACCCACGAGAACTGGGGCCACATGGGCCTCGGCACCCTGGTCTTCCTGGTCAACATCGTGCTGATCTGGGCGTACACCCTGTCCTGCCACTCCTGCCGGCACATCGTCGGCGGCAAGCTCAAGCACTTCTCCAAACACCCCGTGCGCTACAAGGCGTGGCAGTTCGTCGGCCGGCTCAACGCCCGGCACATGCAGCTCGCCTGGGCGTCGTTGGTGAGCGTGGCGCTCGCCGACTTCTACGTCTATCTGCTCGCGTCCGGTGTCTTCGACGATCCGAGGTTTTTCTGATGCCCGTGGTGGACCGGCAGGAGTGGGACGTCGTCGTGGTCGGTGCCGGTGGCGCGGGCCTGCGTGCCGCGATCGAGGCCCGCGAGCGGGGCGCCCGTACGGCGGTGATCTGCAAGTCGCTGTTCGGGAAGGCGCACACGGTGATGGCCGAGGGCGGGATCGCGGCGGCCATGGCCAACGTCAACGAGCACGACAACTGGCAGGTCCACTTCCGCGACACCCTGCGCGGCGGCAAGTTCCTCAACCAGTGGCGGATGGCCGAACTGCACGCCAAGGAGGCCCCGGACCGGGTCTGGGAGCTGGAGACCTGGGGCGCCCTGTTCGACCGTACGAAGGACGGGAAGATCTCCCAGCGCAACTTCGGCGGCCACGAGTACCCGCGCCTGGCCCATGTCGGCGACCGCACCGGCCTCGAACTGATCCGGACCCTGCAGCAGAAGATCGTCTCGCTCCAGCAGGAGGACCAGAAGGAGACCGGCGACTACGAGTCCCGCCTGAAGGTATTCCAGGAGTGCACGGTCACCCGGATTCTGAAAGACGGCTCGCGCGTCAGTGGCGTCTTCGCGTACGAGCGGGAGTCCGGCCGCTTCTTCGTGCTCGAAGCGCCCGCCGTGGTGGTCGCGACCGGCGGCATCGGCAAGTCCTTCAAGGTGACGTCGAACTCGTGGGAGTACACCGGCGACGGGAACGCGCTCGCCCTGCTGGCCGGGGCTCCCCTGCTCAACATGGAGTTCGTGCAGTTCCACCCGACGGGCATGGTCTGGCCGCCGTCGGTGAAGGGGATCCTGGTCACGGAGTCGGTGCGCGGCGACGGAGGGGTGCTGCGCAACTCCGAGGGCAAGCGGTTCATGTTCGACTACATCCCGGACGTCTTCAAGGAGAAGTACGCCGAGTCCGAGGAGGAGGGCGACCGCTGGTACGAGGACCCGGACCACAACCGGCGCCCGCCCGAACTGCTCCCCCGCGACGAGGTGGCCCGGGCCATCAACTCCGAGGTGAAGGCCGGCCGCGGCTCCCCGCACGGCGGGGTCTTCCTGGACGTGTCGACACGGATGCCGGCCGAGGTGATCCGGCGCCGGCTGCCCTCCATGTACCACCAGTTCAAGGAGCTGGCGGACGTCGACATCACGGCGGAGGCGATGGAGGTCGGGCCGACCTGCCACTACGTGATGGGCGGGATCGCGGTGGACTCCGACACGGCGGCGGCGCGCGGGGTGCCCGGGCTGTTCGCGGCCGGTGAGGTGGCCGGCGGGATGCACGGCTCCAACCGGCTCGGCGGCAACTCGCTCTCCGACCTGCTGGTGTTCGGGCGCCGGGCGGGCCGGCACGCGGCCGACTACGCGGCCGGCCTCGACGCCCGGCCGGAAATGGACGACGAGCAGATCGACGCGGCGGCGGCGGAGGCGCTGCGGCCCTTCTCCGCCGAGGGCCAGGAACCGGACTCCGGCCCGCCGGAGAACCCGTACACCCTCCACCAGGAGCTCCAGCAGGCCATGAACGACCTGGTCGGCATCATCCGCCCGGAGGGCGAGATGGAGCAGGCCCTGGCGCGGCTCGGCGCGCTGCGGGTCCGGGCCCGCCGGGCCGGGGTGGAGGGGCACCGCCAGTTCAACCCCGGCTGGCATCTGGCCCTGGACCTGCGGAACATGCTGCTGGTCAGCGAGTGCGTGGCCCGGGCGGCCCTGGAGCGCACCGAGTCGCGCGGCGGCCACACCCGCGAGGACCATCCGACGATGGACCGCGACTGGCGCCGGATCAACCTGCTCTGCCGGCTGGCCGACCCCACGGGCGGGCTTGCGGCCACCGACCCGGTGCGCGGCCAGATCACCCTCACCCGCGAGACCACCGATCCCATCCGCGCCGACCTGCTCGCCCTCTTCGAGAAGGAGGAGCTGGTCAAGTACCTCGCCGAAGAGGAGCTGTACGAATGAGCGGCTACACGGCCCATTTCAGGGTGTGGCGAGGCGACGTCGAGGGCGGCGGCCTGGAGGACTTCAAGGTCGAGGTGAACGAGGGCGAGGTGGTCCTGGACATCATCCACCGCATCCAGGCCACCCAGGCCCCCGACCTGGCGGTCCGCTGGAACTGCAAGGCGGGCAAGTGCGGTTCGTGCTCGGCGGAGATCAACGGCCGCCCGCGCCTGATGTGCATGACCCGGATGTCGGTCTTCGAACGGGACGAGACCCTCACGGTCACCCCGCTGCGCGCCTTCCCGGTGATCCGCGACCTGGTCACGGACGTCGGCTTCAACTACCAGAAGGCCAGGGAGGTCCCGGCGTTCGTACCGCCCGCCGGAGTGGGCCCCGGCGAGTACCGGATGTTCCAGGAGGACGTGGAGCGCTCCCAGGAGTTCCGCAAGTGCATCGAGTGCTTCCTGTGCCAGGACACCTGCCATGTGGTCCGCGACCACGAGGAGAACAAGACGGCGTTCGCCGGGCCGCGCTTCCTGATGCGGGTCGCCGAGCTGGACATGCACCCGCTGGACGCGGCCGACGCGTCCGGCCTGGACCGCAAGCGCACGGCCCAGGACGAACACGGTCTCGGCTACTGCAACATCACCAAGTGCTGCACGGAGGTGTGCCCGGAGGGCATCCACATCACCGACAACGCGCTGATCCCCCTGAAGGAGCGGGCCGTGGACCGCAAGTACGACCCGCTGGTGTGGCTCGGCTCGAAGATCAGGAGGCGCCCCGCAGGAGGCTGAGCACCCGCCGGAGGTTGAACTCGGCGATGTCCCGCATCGGTTCGCGCTCCGGGAAGTCGCCGTCCAGCAGCCTGAGCGGCCCGGCGACGAGGTTGAGGTGCATCGCGAGCCGGTACAGCTCCATGCGGTCCTCGTCGAGGTCGGCGGTGCGCAGCACGTCGTAGGCGGGCCCGAAGCGGTGCTGGAGGAAGACGTGCTCCCACTCGGCGTCGAAGTACATCAGGCCTTCGATGTCGATGAGCGCGGGATCGCCCTCCTCGGT
Source organism: Streptomyces sp. NPDC007157 (assembly GCF_040634235.1). Taxonomy (NCBI): domain Bacteria; kingdom Bacillati; phylum Actinomycetota; class Actinomycetes; order Kitasatosporales; family Streptomycetaceae; genus Streptomyces; species Streptomyces sp. NPDC007157. Next base: position 200,739 of record NZ_JBEYFE010000002.1, on the reverse strand, counting down.
CACCAGGACGTGGTCCGGGCCCAGTTCGCCGTGGACCAGGGAGGCGTGGTCGCGCGGCTCGATCGCATCGTAGAGCTGCCGGACCCGCTCCGACAGCGCCTGGCGGACCTCCCGCACGCGGGGGTCCCGCTCGGCGACCTCCACGATGTCGCGCACGGCGCGGTCCGCGACGACCTGCTCGCAGGAGCTGCCGAGCGGCTTGCCGCCCTCCTCCACCAGGGCGGCCTTGCCGTACCCGGGGGACACGCACTCCCGGAGCACGCCGAGCGCCCCGGCCAGCCGGGCCAGCGGCACCCGGGCCACGCCTGGGTCGCTGCGCAGCAGCACCTCCAGGCTGCCGCCGCGGACGTCCTCGACGACCGCCGCGTACGAGGGCAGGTGCTCGGCCTCCTCGTCGGCGAAGAGCAGACGCGGGGTGCGCACACCCAGCTCGGTCAGCCGGTCGTGGGCCGACAGGAAGAGACCGAGCCCGGAGGCGTGCGCGAAGGGGTCGCGGATGTCGGCGTCGGCGGGCCCCCAGTAGTCCTCCTCCGGGGACCAGACATAGGCGATCGCACTCCTGCCGTTGTCGAGGGCGAGCCGGTAGACGCCTTTCTTGGAGCCACCGCGCAGCCGGGTGACGGTGGCGGGGACACGGCCGAGGGCCTCGCGGGCGAGCGGCGCGAGGTCGTCACGGGTGAGGTGGGCACGAGCGGTTGTCATGACGTACGGACCCAGTCCTTCCGATAAGAGGTCCAGTCATCCTCGGTGGCGGCGAAGTCGACGTACAGGGCGACGCCGAAGTTAGCGCGATCCGCGTCCGTACGGGACAGTCCCAGCCGAACCCCTCGCACGGCGGCCGGTACGGTCTCCGCGTGCGCCCAGTGGCCGAAACGGTTCTCGTGGTAGAAGGGCAGACCCATCAGGAGGTCGGTGTCCGCCGGGGTGACCTCCAGCGCGAGGCTGGTCTGCTGCGCTACGTACCCGCCGTACAGGCTCTGCAGCGGCTGCATGGTGTCGTACGACATCACCGCGATCTGGTCCACCCGGCGGGCGACTTGCCCGAAATACTCCTGTGACCACCATTTGGGATGGCCGGTGAGAGTACCCCAGAAGGAGTGAAAAGCGGGGAGCGGATCGATCTGGTGTGCGGCGACGGACAGCAGCGGGGTCACCGGCCGCAGCGCGTCGAGGAGAGCCAGGTAGTTCCGGTCGCCGGAGTGCAGGGGCTCCAGGTCGAAATGGACCCCGTCGAAGCCGGCGGCGATCACCTGCCGGGTCGAGGCGACGACGGCGGCCCGCGTCTCCCGCTTCTCCAGATGCATGGCGTACGGCTTCTCGGGCGCGACCTCGTCCCCGAGCCAGGCCTGGACACGGACGCCGGGGAGTTTTCGATGCACGGCCGTTATCAGCCAACGGGCCTTGGGATAGTCCGTTCTGGGCAGCGTGCCGTTGTGTTCCAGTGGTCCGGCATGGACGTAGAGGTCGCGTATGCCGGTGTCCGCGAGCCGGGCGGCGAGGGCGGTGACGTCGGCGTCGGTCTTACGGCCGTCGACCCAGGCGTGCCCGAGCCAGAGGACGTCCTTGTCCCGGGTGCGGGTGCCGGCCCTTGGGTCGCCGGTGTAGTTGACGCGGAGGGCGGTCTCGGCGGTGACGAGAGGGAGGACCAGGAGCAGAACGGCGGCGAGCCCGACACGCCGGGCCCAGCGGACCCAGGAGGCTCTCTTCCGGGTGCCGGACGCCTCCGGCGCACCCTCGCCTTCCCTCTCCCCGTCCCCCGCCGCCGCCTCTGATTCCGTTGCCATCGGTCGCCCCCCTGTTCCCGTCGTCCCCCAGGCGTCCCCGCCCCGGTCGCGAGTCCGACTTGCTGCCCATACGCTCCGAAATGTGACGTCATCCTTGATCCGGGGCCGTCCGAGGCACGCCACCGGCCACATAGGTGTGCGGGTGGGGCATGCCGTGCTGGGCGGGGTGGCCGGAGCGGTCTGGCTGGTGTTGCCGGTGATGACGACCACCACTCAAGATCCGGTTCCCGCGGCGGCGCGCGAGCCGGTCGCCGTGGCCCGGGCGGACGGGGCGTCGACCGCCGACTACGTCATGCCGCTGGTCGCGGTGGCGGCCGCCGGCGCGCTGGGCGGCTACGGGTACGTACGGCGGGTCCGGCGGTCCCGTTCGCGGACCACCCCCGGGACCGTCTCCGCCGCCCCGCCGACGCCGTCGCCGGTCGATCTCGAGCGGCAGGCGCGGGCCGCCCTGGTCCTGGCCGACGACTGCGTGCGCACCAGCCGGGAGGCGCTCGGGTACGTCGACGGCGGCGACTCCGTCGCGGGGGCCCTGCGGGCGGCCGAGACCGAGCTGTCGGCGGCGTTCGCGATATGGCGGCGGTACGAGGAGGGGATACCCGGGGACGACACCGGCCGGCGGCAGGCGCTGGTCGGGGTGGTGGGGCGGTGTGCGGAGGCGGGGCGCCAACTGGACGCGGCGACGGAGGGGTTCGACGCCGAGTGGGGTGCCGGGGACGCGCTGGCGGTGGCCGAGGGGCGGTTCCGGGAACTGGCCGCGGGCACGGGCGGGGTGGCGGGTGCGCTGACGGAGGCCGGCGAGCGGTACGGGAACGGGGCCGTGGCCGCCGTGGTGGGGTACGTCGAACAGGCCAAGGACCGGCTGGTGTTCGCGACCGGCCGGCTCAACCAGGCCCGCCAGGACGCCGATTCGGGCGACGGCGAGGGGTTCCGCCGTGGTGTGCGGGCCGCCGAGGGGGCGGTGGCGCAGGCCGGGGCGCTGCTGGGCGGGGTGTCCCGGCTCGCGGCGGAACTGCGGACGGCGGCGGGCCTGGTGCCGGCCGCGCTCACGGGCGCGGAGGCGGAACTGGCGGGCGTCCGGGCAGCCGCCTCGCCGTCGCGCCTGGCCCACGCCGACACCGTGCTGGCCGCGGTGCGGGACGAGGTGACCGGCGGTCCGTACGACGCGCTGGACGCCCTGCGCCGGGTGGTACGGGCGGTGGAGGGCGCCGGGGGCGGGCGGTCCGGGGTGATCGCCGCCGGGGCGGAGTTGGTGGCGCGGAGCGCGCTGGGGGCGGCGGACGACTTCGTCGGGGTGCATCGGGGGGCGGTGGGGGCGGAGGCGCGGGCGCTGCTGGCGGAGGCGCGGCGGTCCGCGTCCGTCGGCGCGTTCGCGGACGCGGACCGGCTGGCCCGGCGGGCCCGGGAGCTGGCCGGGCGGGACGTACGCGCCCACGGCAACCCGTACGCCGGGGAGGCGGCCCACGAGAGCGGGCTCTCGGGGGCGGTGCTCGGGGGCGTGTTACTGGGCGAGGAGGGGGACGGGGGGCCGGTGGTGGCGTTCGGCGGCCCGGAGACACGAGCACGGCTGGGCTGACGCCGACGGGGGTGCCGGGACCGGTCGCGCTGCGTCCGCGGGTGCGTGGGGGCTTGTCGCGCAGTTCCCCGCGCCCCTTGAAGGGGCGTCAGCCGCAGCGCCCTCTAAGGGGCGCGGGGAACTGCGCGAGAAACCACCGCGGCGCCGCACGGACGGACGGACGGTGAACGCCCCCCAAGGGGCGCGGGGAACTGCGCGAAGGCACCGCCCCTGTTCAGAACAGGCTCAGCAGGGCCTCCGCCGGGTCTGTCAGGCCCGTTTCGCCGTCCGGGAGAGGGAGTTCGAACCACACGGTCTTCCCGCGGGGCGTCCGGCGCGAGCCCCACGCCGCGCTCAGCAGCCCGACCAGTTGGAGACCCCGGCCGCCCTCGTCGGTGTCGCGGGCGCGCCGACGCCTCGGCTGGACCAGCCCGGAGTCCCAGACCTCGCACACCAGCGTCCGGTCGAGCAGCAGCCGCAGCCGGATCTCGCCCTCCCCGTACCGCAGCGCATTGGTGACCAGCTCGCTGACCAGCAGTTCCGCCGTGTCGACCAGCGGCTCCAGGTCCCAGCTGAGCAGCTGGCCGCGCGCGTACTCACGGGCCCGGCCCACACTGCGCGGCTCGCGCGGCAGCGTCCAGTCACCGACCGACTCGGCCGGCAACCCCTGTACACGTGCCATCAGCAACGCGATGTCGTCCTCGCCGTGGTGCGTGTCGAGGGTGCTCAGGACGTGGTCGCAGACGTCCTCAAGGGGCTGGGAGGGGTCCGTGAGCGCCCCCACGAAGGCCTGGAGCCCTTCGTCGAGCGGATGGTGGCGGGACTCGACCAGTCCGTCCGTGTAGAGGGCGAGCAGCGCGCCCTCGGGGAGTTCGACCTCGACCTCCTCGAAGGGCTCGCCGCCGACGCCGAGCGGCATGCCGGGAGGCACGTCGAGCATCAGCGCGTCCTCGCCCGGTTCCACGAGCACCGGCGGCAGGTGGCCGGCGTTGGCGAACGTACAGCGCCTGGTGACGGAGTCGTAGACGGCGTACACACAGGTCGCGAGGTAGACCTCGGACAGGTCGGCGTCGCGGGGCTGGCGGGCCGTGCGGGTGGCCTGCTGGACTCCGCCGGGGGTGCCGAGGCCGCGGGCGATCTCGTCCAGCGCGGAGAGCACCTCGGCGGGTTCGAGATCGAGCAGGGCCAGCGTACGGACCGCCGTGCGGAGTTCGCCCATCGCGACCGCCGCGCGCAGCCCCCGGCCCATCACGTCGCCGACCACCAGCGCCGTGCGGTGGCCGGGGAGTTCGATGACGTCGAACCAGTCGCCGCCGACCTCGGTCGCCGCGTTGCCGGGCAGGTAGCGGCACGCGATGTCCAGCCCGGACGCCTCGGGGTCGCCGGGCGGGAGCAGGGACCGTTGCAGTATCAACGCGCGTTCGTGCTCACGTCGGTAAAGGCGCGCGTTGTCGATGCAGACGGCGGCGCGGGCGGCGAGTTCGACGGCCAGCTCGCGGTCGCGGTCGCCGAACGGCTCGCTGCCCTTGGTGCGGGCGAACTGGGCGAGGCCGACGACCGTGTCGTGGGCGACCATCGGAACCGCGAGGGTGGACTGGACGAGGCCGCCCTCCTCGGCCGGCACCTGCTGCGGGCGGGCGGTGCGCAGGGCGTCCGCGCAGGGCGAGTTGAAGGGGTAGTGGTGGACCGCGCCGACGGCGACCGGGGCACCGCCGCCCACGAAGGGCGCGTCGGAGACCGCGCTGGCGAACGCGACCCGGCGCAGCTCCGCACTGCCGTCGGAGAGTCCCGGCGGCCGCTCGTCGCCCGCCAGCAGACCCTGGTAGAGGTCGACGGTGGCGAGGTCGCAGAAGCCGGGCACGACCACGTCGAGGAGTTCGCGGGCGGTGGTCTCCAGGTCGAGGGAGTTGCCGATCCGGGCGCCCGCCTCGTTGAGGAGGGCGAGATTCCGCCGGGCTGCGGCGGCCTCGCGGGCGGCGGCTCGGCGGGCGGTGATGTCCAGGCCGAGCCAGGCGATGCCGATGGGGCGGCCGGTGCCGCTGTGCACCCGGTAGAGGTTGATGGACCAGTGCCGGCGCTCCTCGGAGCCCGGCACGAACCCCGTGACGTGCATGTCCGTGATGGAGTTGCCGGTCTCCAGGACCCGCCGCAGGGTGGCGGCGACCCGCTCGGCCTCGGAGCGCGGCAGATAGTCGTGGACGCCCTTGCCGCGGTGGTCGTCGGGGCTGCCGCCGAAGATCGAGGAGAACCGCACGTTGGCGCGGCGGATCCGCAGGTCGGGGTCGATCAGCAGGAAGCCGAACGGAGATTGACCGAATATCGACTGCGAGGCGGCGAGGTCGGTCTCGATGCTGCGTAGGGTGCGGACGTCGACCACTATGCACACGGCCGCGTTCTCGCCCTCGGCGGTGCGGGTGGGCATGACGTAGACCTCGGCGAGGCCCTCCTCGCCGCGCTCGCCGTCAGCCCTGTCGGGCATCCGGAAGGGGACCACACCGGTCCACTCCCGCCCGTCCAGGATCTCGGCCATCTTCCGCTGGCCGCGCTCGCGCAGGTCCGCGTCGACGAACGCCTCGATGGGATCCATGCCGACGGCGCGCTCCGCGGGGATGCCGAAGATCTGCTCGGCGCGCAGGCTCCACTGGTCGACCAGGCCGCCGGCGCCGATGGAGAACGAGGCGACCTTGATGTAGTCGTAGATCGAGCCGGGTGGACTGCTCTGCCACATGGCGTCGCCGGGGGCCGCGGCTGTCTCCGCGGTCCCCGTCCTCGCACCGTCCGACGGGTCCTCGGACTCCGTGGCCTTAGCTGGTATCTCGCTCACGCGAACCGTCCCCTCCAGCTCACCGCGCCCGGCACCGGTCACCGGGGGCGGCTGCCCGCAGTATCCAGCACTACGGTGCCGCCTGACACGGTGTTCACGATCACAGCACGGTCCCGACGATTTCCGGCCCGGACCGTGACAACACTTCCAGTCTTCTAACCAGGGAACACGCCGTCGAATCACGCGCTCCGGCACCCATTCCCCGGCCACTCCCGAGAGTGGACGCCGTAGCACTGCGTGTACACCCCGTTCACCCCGTCCGATCGGGTACCGCCAGCTCGAACCAGACCGTCTTGCCGGTGTCGCCGGGCCGCGTACCCCAGCTCCGCGAGGAGCCGGCGACCAGTTGGAGACCGCGGCCGCTCTCGTCGTCGGGGCTGGCGGCGCGCTCGCGGGGCGGGTCCGGGAGCGGGTCGGAGACCTCCACCCGAAGGGTGTGGTCGAGGTCGGCGGGGCGGACCAGGCGGACGCCGATGGGGCCGGTGGCATGCCGGAGCGAGTTGGTGACCAGTTCGCTGACCAGCAGGGCGGTGATGTCGGCGAGGCCGTCGAGGCCCCAGCCTCTCAGCTGGTCACGGACCGCGGTCCGGGCGGTGCGCACGGCACCCGGTTCCGCGGGAAAGGTCCACTCGGCGGTCTCACCTTCGGTGTCGATCACACCGATCACTTCCCAGTCGCATCGCTGGCCGCGAGCCCACCCATGTCCGGTTTCGTGGGGTTAATGGGCACATACCCGAATACCGGGATGCAGTACCGCGTGAGTGGGCGCACTGTGGCTCGAACGGCGTAGGAGGAGCACCCGTGCGCCTATGAGCGCGGGGGTGCGGTTGCCGGTCGGGTGCGGTGCCGCGTGGGCTGGTCGGGCAGTTCCTCGCGCCCCTGCCCGTCGGGGCTTCGCCCCGTACCGAACCGGTCGGCCACCTCGCGCACCGCCGGCACGTCCTGGTCCAGCCAGTCGACGTCCCAGAGTTCGTCCGGGGTCAGCCAGCGCAGTTCGTCGTGGTCCTGGAGGGGCTTCGGGGCGGGGGAGCCGGGGGCCAGGGCGGCCGTCCAGATCTGGAGGACGTAGGGGGGCCTCAGCGGCCACTCCCCCGGGACCCGTGCCGTCGGCTCCGCCGCCACGCCCAGTTCCTCGTGCAGTTCGCGCACCAGGGCCTGTTCGGGGGTCTCGCCGGGCTCGACCTTGCCGCCGGGCAGTTCCCAGCGGCCGGCCAGTTCCGGGGGTGCGCTGCGGCGGGCCGCGAGCAGGCGGCCGGCGTCGAGCAGGGCGGCTCCGACCACCACGATCCGTTCGCTCATGGTTCGGAGCCTACGGGAGGCGGTGCGCGGTCAGTTGCGCATGCCGTCCCCGCCGCCACCGCCGAGGCCGATGCGCTCGACCCAGTAGAGCTGCTTGTGTCCGCGGTCGTCGAGACTGTCGGCGATCTTCTGCGCCTCGGCCCGGGTCGCGTACCGGCCGACGCGGTAGCGATTGCCGTTGTCGTCCTGCCGTATGACGAGCCAGGGGAGAGAGACCGTGCCTTCCGTCATCGCACCCCTCCGTCTCTCCCGGCTCCCGCCCATCCCCGCCCCGCTAAGGAAACCGCACTCCGCATATGCCCGAGCGTACGCCTAACCTTTACGCAGCGAATACGGCTTTTCACAAAGAGGTACGCAACCAGCCAGAACGGTGGGGGCGCACGATGACGAACGCGCCGTTCCCGCACCCGGCACTTCGAGTCGGAGGCATACCACGGACAGCCCGGACCACCTGCGAGAACGGCCGGATCGCAACGACCGGGTCCAGGCCCCGACAGAGGCCGTGCAGACGTCAACTATCGCAAGGGTGTGCGCTACTTCACGGGCAGGTGGTACGCGGCGCGGTACCGGTCGGCCGGGATGACGACGTCGGCGGTCTCCACCGGGCGGCCCGAGGCGTAGTACGTCCGCTGGATCACCAGGACCACATGACCGGGGACACCACCCAGGGTGAGCAGTTCCTCGGCGAGGCCGGGGCGGGCGCCGACCTCCTCGGTGACGTTGTCCACGATGACGTCGATGGCCCGCATCCGCTCGACCACGCCCATGCCGCCGAGGGGGCCCTCCTCGGGCAGCATCACCGGGGTGCGGCCGGTGACGGCGAGGGGCTCCCAGGAGGTGGAGAGCATCATCGGCTCGCCCGCGTCCCGGAACAGGTACCGGGTGCGCATCACACGGTCGCCGACGTGGATGCCGAGCCGGTCGGCGATCACGGCGCCGGCCTCGGCCTGCTCGCTGCTGGACTCCCAGGTGCCGCGCGCGGCCGCCTCGGACTGCTCCTGCCGGAACGGGGTGGCCCCGCCGACCGGGCGGAACCCGGAGCGGGCCAGCCGCCGGGGCACCGGCCGCTCCCGCACATACGTCCCGGAACCGGAGCGGCCCTCGACCAGCCCCTCGGCCATCAGCACCTTGCGGGCCTCCAGGGCGACGGTGTCGGAGACGCCGTACTCCTCGCGGATGCGGGCCTGGGAGGGGAGCCGGGTGTGCGGGGGCAGCGAACCGTCGACGATCTTCTTACGGAGATCACCCGCGACGCGCAGATACGCCGGCTGCTCACCGAAAGTCACTGGCCGCTCCCATCAGGTTGTACAGACAGCAACAGCCTGGCAACCGTGGGTTCCGCCGTGCAAGCAAAGGCCAGAGAATCACTCGATGTGATGACATGTGGCCGGGGAAGGCTTCACGCAGGCATTTTCTCCCCGCTATGACCGCAGTCACACCTGCATGCCGGAGCCGCTTCCTCCGCTGCCCGAGCCGCCGCCTTCACCGTCGTACGCGGGCGGGACGGTGGTGAGGCCCAGAGCATCGCGTACGGTCACCGTGCGGTGCGGGTCGATCAGCTTGTACCCCTTGTCGTAGTGCGCGTAGAAGGTATCGACGTCCGACGCCTTCGCCGCCTTCGCCCACTCGGTACGCGCCTTGTCGAGGTCGGCGGCGAGCGCCAGGACCGGCTTCCTGGTACCCGAAGTCCACTCGTACGAGCGCAGCAGCGCCGACTCCTTGCCGAGCGCCGTGGCCACCCGGCCCGCCCACGCCCTGTTCCCGGGCAGGTCGTCCTCGATGTACTCGGTGTCCGGCGCGGTGTCCAGGGCCGTGTTCAGGACGTGCGCGGACTTGAGATAGGCGACCTGTTCGGGGGCGTAGGAGTCGGCGTCCTGGTGGTAGGAGTCGGTCAGTTCGTCACCCTCGGTGGCACTGCCGAAGACGCAGACGACGCTGCGGTCCCCGGCCGCCCAACTGTCCCCGCTGGGCGTGAAGTAGTACACGGCGACGTCGTCGGGGACCGCCCAGACGTCGAAGGCGTAGGTGTCCTCCAGGCCGTAGCAGCGGTGGTCGGCGGAGTCGCCCACCGAGTCGTCGCCCGGGTAGTCGGTGCCCTTGAGGTCATAGGTGGCGAAGACCTCGCCGTCGTGCGCGTCGTCGCAGGTGACGTGTGTGACGTCGGTGACCAGGTCGCCGGTGAGGGTGCCGTCGGGGGTGTCGAAGCAGTCGCCGGTGGACAGCGAGAGGCTGGAGCTGTCGCCGGCGCCCTCCTTGACGCCCTCCCAGAATTCGCCGGCGCCGCCGGTGGCGAGCAGCAGCACCCACAGGGCCAGCCCGATCCCCGAGAACACCGACCCGACGACCGCCATCGCCCTGCCGCGCTCACCGCGCCTGCGGATCTGGCTCAGCGCGACCAGCCCCAGCACCAGCCCCACCCCCGGCAGGCAGCACAGCAGGCCGAGCACGAGGGAGGCGATGGCGAGGCCGTTGACGGGCGCCGGGACCGCGTAGGGGCTGTAGCCCTGCCCCCAGGGCTGGTACGGCGAGGGATACGGCGGCTGCTGTCCGTACGGTCCCTGCGGGTACTGCGGGTACTGCGGGTACTGCGGCAGGCCCGTCTGGGGCGGCTGGTAGGGCCCTTGCGGCTGCTGGGGGCCGGGAGGCGGAGGTATGGACACCGGTACCGTGCTCCTGAGGGGGCGTCTGGCCGCGTGAAACGGACGGCTGAACTGACGTACGACTGCGCGCATCGTAAGCGCGCCGTGAACGGGGGCGGAATGAGGGTGGGGAGAGCGGTCGTGCGCGCGGTGAACGCGCTGACCACCCGCTGGGCGACCGCCGCGGAGGACGGCACGGTGTTCTCGGGGACCGACGCCCGCTTCGACCGTCCCTTCGGCTTCCCCGCCCCGCGCCGGCCTTCCCGGCTCGTCGTTGCGGCGGGCTGGGTCACGGACCCCCTGCCCTTGCCCGAGTACTTCTGGGAGGACGACGAATGAACGACACCGTCAGCGCCGTCAACGCGCTCACCGCACGCTGGGCACAGCGGACCAGACAGGGCACGGTCTTCTCGGCCGCCGGCGTCTGGCCGCTGCTGGCCCTCCTCGCCGACGGCGCCGCCGGCCGCGCCCGGGACGAACTGACCCAGGCCGTGGGCGTGCAAGCGGATCAAGCGGCCGCAGGTGCGCGGGAGTTACTCGGCGGGTTCGACTCGACGCACGGTGTCGGAGCGGCCCTGGGACTGTGGACCGACCGTGCGCTGGAGCTGCGCGAGCAGTGGGCGGCGGGGCTGCCCGCCGGCGCGCACGGGGTGCTCGGCGCCGACCCCGCGGCCTCCCAGGAGGCGCTGGACGCCTGGGCGGCCAAGCGCACCGAGGGGCTGGTCGGGCGGATGCCGGTCAAGCTGACCGAGGGCGCCCGGATGGTGCTGGCGACCGCGCTGGCCCTGCACACGGACTGGCGGCAGCCGTTCCGGGAGACCGTGCTGCGGCCCGGCTCCGGGCCCTGGCAGGGCCGTACGCTGGCCGGTCTGCACCGCAGCAGCGTGCGGACGGACCGGATCGGGGTGACCGCGGGCCCGGACGGGCACGTCACCACGGTCAAGGTGCTGGGCGGCAACGCCCTCGACGTCCATCTGCTGCTCGGCGAGGAGGGAATGGCGCCCGGGCAGGTGCTGCACACCGGCATCGGCGTCCTGGAACGCGCCCTGCCGGTGACCACCGGCGGTCAGCTCCCCTACGGGCAAGCGGGTCCCGGGGTGACCGTGGAGCGGCTGCCGTCGGCCACCCCGGACCCCGTGCGGCTGGATGTGACGACCGTCGGCTTCGAGGTGCGCGCCGACCACGATCTGCTGCAACTGCACGGTCTGTTCGGGCTCTCCACGGCCGCCGACGCCCGCGAGGGGCACTTCCCCGGCATCAGCGACGCGCCACTGGCCATCGGGGCGGCCGGGCAGTCCGCGGTCGCGGAGTTCGGCCCGCTGGGTTTCCGGGCCGCCGCGGTGACGGCCGTGCTGGCGGCGCCGGGCGGCGGGCCGCCGCAGTACCGGCACGAGTCGACGGTCGTCCGGGCCACCTTCGACCGCCCGTTCGGCTTCCTCGCCGTGCACCGCGACACCCGCCTGGTCCTGGCGGCGGGCTGGGTCACGGAGCCGGCGGCGGGCTGAGCGGCGCGCCCCGAAGGGACGCGGGGCTGTATTGAATTCGCGGCTACCGCCGGGTGGGCGCGACAAGCCCGGCGGTGCCGCGGCCGGACGACCGCCCGTCACGGCGCCTCACAGCGAGCGCTCAGTCGAAGTCGGTCGCCCGGGTGCGCTTCTCCCAGGCGGCGATGTCCCCCCGCACGGCGTCCCGTTGGGCCAGTACGGCGGTCACCGCGTCGTCACCCAGGGGCAGGTGCAGCGGGGTCTCCTCGGCGGCCAGGGCGGCCAGGATCAGGGCGGCCGCCTTGGCCGGGTCGCCTGGCTGGGTGCCGTGGCCGCCCTCGACTGCGGCACGGGTCTCGGCGACCTTCGGGTACACCCCGGTGTCGGGGCTGGCCCCGGCCCGGCCGGCGTCGAAGATGGCGGTGCGGAAGGCGCCCGGTTCCACGATCAGCACCTTGATCCCGAACTCCCGCACCTCGTCGGCGAGCCCCTCGGACATGCCCTCCAGCGCGAACTTCGTGCCGCTGTAGGCCGAGAAGCCCGCGAAGGACATCTGGCCGCCCATGCTGCTCATCTGCACGATCGCGCCCGAGCGCTGTCTCCGCAGCTGCGGCAGGACCGCCCGGACCAGCGCGGCCGGGCCGAACACATGCAGGTCGAACAGGTCGCGCAGTTCGGCGTCGGTGGTCTCCTCGAAGGCGCCGACATGGGTACGGCCGGCGTTGTTGACGAGGACGTCGATCCGTCCGTGCCGGGCCACGACGTCCCGTACGGCGGGCTCGATCGCGGCGATGTCCGTGACGTCCAGACGTACCGGGTCCAGCCGCCCCGGGTGGGCGGCGGCCAGATCGTCCAGTGTCCCGGGGCGCCGGGCCGCCCCGACGACGGTGTCACCCGCGGCGAGCGCGGCCTCGGCGAGCGCCCGTCCCAAGCCGCTGCTCGCCCCGGTGATGAGCCAGATCCTGGTCATGTCCCGTCTCCCTGCTGTCCGCGGTCGGTCCAGCCGACCACCCTCGCCACGAAGGGGGTTCGCGTCCAACGGGTTTCCGGGACGGGTTCACCTCACCGGCGTACGCCCTGGGTGATGCGCAGCCGGATCGTGCGTGCCTCGGGGCGCAGCGCGAACTCGGGCCACACGTCCGGTCCGCAGGCCCGGGAGCCGAGTCCGTGCTGGGCCGCGTCGATGATCAGGTGGCTGGTGGTGGACTCCGGGAGTTCGAAGGGGTGGGCGGCCCGGGCGAGCTGCTGGGGGGTGTGGCGGGCCAGGGTGAAGCCGGGGCGCCGTCCCTGGGTGTCGGGGAGCGCCGTGAGGTGCAGTACCTCGGTGCCGGCGCTGGTCAGGGTGAGGTGGCGGAGCCGGGAGCGGTGGCCGGTCTCCTGGGGGCGGGCGTAGCCGGCCGCGAGGTCCTGGACGGCGGCGGAGAAGCGGCCGGTGCGGGCCGCGCGGAGGCTGTCGGGGTAGGACTCGCGCGGGCCCAGACCGAACCAGTCGGCGCCGTCCACCGGGGCGCTCCCGTCGGGCAGTTCGAAGCGCACCCCGATCCGCGGCCACACCGTCGTCCAGCCGCGCGAGGGCTCGATGTCCACGCGCAGTTCCAGCTCGCCGTCCTGGACGGACCACACGGTCTCCACGGTCACCGACAGCGCGGAGTGCGCGGCGGAGACCCGGTCGACGGTGCGCAGGGCGTCCGTGGCCTCTTCCACGGTGACCCGCCGTGCGGTGAGGCGGTCGAGTCCGTCCCGGCGCCACAGGTCGGCGCTGGACACGTCGGCGGCGCTGGCGTCGCTGCCCTCCAGCCGGTCGGAGGTGCCCTCGTCGTTGTCGGTCGGGGCACGGAACAGTTCCAGCCGCGGGCCGGTCACCGGCCGTCCGGCGAGGCGGGTGAGGGATCCGCCGGCGAACTCGGCGATGCCGAGGGTGAGCGTGCCCGCGGCCGGCCGCCAGCCGGTCCGGCGCCGGACGGCGGGCACCGGGCGAGGTGTCGAGCAGTCCAGCTGGGCGGTCGCGATCTCGTGCCCCTCGGGTGCCCAGGCCGTCTGCGCCGCCAGTACCGCCTCGACCGTCAGCCAGGTCTCGGTGTCCGGGGCGACCGGGACCGGCGGCAGCGGCACCCGCCCCGACGCGCCCGCCGCCACCGCCGGGACCTTCAGGTCCCCGGACGCCACCTGGGTGCCGTCGTGCTCGACGCGCCAGCGGAAACGCAGGTCGGAGGTGTCGGCGGAGTGCCGCAGGTTGGTGATCGTGAGCTGGTCGCCGTCGAAGGCGAAGCGGATCGGCTGCACCACGGCCTTGAACTCGTGGAGGCCGGGCGTCGGCACGTCGTCGCTCAGCACCATGCCGTCCATGACGAAGTTGCCGTCGTGCACGACCTCGCCGAAGTCGCCGCCGTAGGCGTAGTAGGGCGTCCCGTCGGAGGTCCTGGCCAGGATGCCGTGGTCGCGCCACTCCCAGACGAAGCCGCCGTGCAGCCGGGGGTGCCGGTGGACCAGTTCCTCGTACTGGTCGAGGGCGCCGGGTCCGTTGCCCATCGCGTGGGCGTACTCGCACAGCAGGAACGGCCTGGTGCGCTGCCGGGCGCCCTGGGCGGGGGTGCAGCCCAGCAGCGGGGCGCTGGAGCCGTCCGTGCCGATCTGCTCGGTCTCCGTGACGGTCGCGTACATCCGCGAGTAGACGTCGGTGTACTCGCCGGTGTAGTCGCCCTCGTAGTGCACGGGACGCTCGGGGTCACGGGCGTGCACCCAGGCCGACATGGCGGCGAGGTTGGCGCCGGTCCCGGCCTCGTTGCCGAGCGACCACAGCACGACGCCGGGGTGGTTCTTGTCGCGCTCGACGGTGCGCTCGATGCGGTCGAGGCAGGCCGCGCGCCAGGCCGGGTCGTCGGTCGGGTTGCCGGTCCAGCCGGCCTTGTCGAAGCCGTGGGTCTCCAGGTCGCATTCGAGGACGACCCAGAAGCCGAGTTCGTCGGCGAGGTCGAGCAGCCGGGGGTGCGGCGGGTAGTGGCTGGTGCGGATGGCGTTCACGTTGAACCGCTTCATCCGGGCCAGGTCCTCGCGGGCGTGCGCCTCGTCGAAGACCCGGCCGCGCTCGGGGTGGGCCTCGTGCCGGTTCATGCCGTGGAAGACCACCCGGCGGCCGTTGACCAGGAAGCGGTCACCGCGTATCTCGACGGTGCGGAAGCCCACCCGCAGGGCTATGGTCTCGGCGGCCGACGACACGGTGACGTCGTACAGCCGGGGCTCCTCGGCCGACCACGGCTGCACGCCCGGGACGTCGAGGGGCGTCACGTCGGCCGCCGTCTCCCAGACCCGCTCGACACCGAGTTCGGGGATGCGCAGGGTGACGGGGAAGGCGGCGGCGTCGGCGGTGATCTCGGGGTCGATCCGGCCGTGTCCGTCGGCGTAGCCGGGGCGCAGCCAGACGTCCTCGACGCCGCCGGCCGGGCGGGCGAGCAGGGTGACGTCCCGGAAGATGCCGGGCAGCCACCACTGGTCCTGGTCCTCCAGGTAGCTGGCCGCCGACCACTGGTGCACCCGGACGGCGACGACGTTGTCACCGGCGCGGACCGCGGACGTCACGTCGAACTCGTGGGCCAGCCGGCTGCCGCTCGCGCTGCCGATCTCGACGCCGTTCACCCACACCTTGAACAGCGACTCCACCCCGTCGAAGCGCAGCAGCACCCGCTCGGCGTCCGGCCAGCCGTCGGGGAGCGCGAAGTGGCGGCGGTAGTCGCCGGTGGGGTTCTCGTCGGGGACGTGCGGCGGGTCGATCGGGAACGGGAACTGGATGTTGGTGTAGATCGGCCGGCCGTAGGCGCCGTCGCCCTCCAGCACCCAGTGCGCGGGCACCGGGATGCCGTCCCAGCCCTGGTCGTCGAAGTCCTCGGCCGCGAACTCCTCGGCGACGGCAGCCGTCGGCGACAGCCTGAAGCGCCAGTTTCCGTTCAGTGAGAGGGCGGGGGCGTCGGAGTGCAGCCACGAGCGGGCCGGGCGCAGGGCGCCACGCCACGGGGCGGTGTCCGATACGTACGCGGAGTGCTCGGAGGGCAAGAGTTCACAACTTTCTGGGTCTCGGGGGGTGTTGGCGGCTAGCGCAGGACGACGGTGCGGATCTCCCAGGGGCCGAGGAGGAGTTCGAGGCCGTCCCCGGTCACCGGCTCCGCGGCGATCGGCCGGCCGAGCAGGTCGACGGTCGTGGCCTCGGTGAAGGCGCCGGTCACCCGGACGGCCGTCGCGGTGTCGCGCAGGGCGGCCAGCCGGACCTCGGTGCCGGGCCCGTGCCCGGGGTCGGTGACCCGGCGGATGCTCGACACCTGGACGTCCCGGCCGTCGACCCGCACCCCCGTCGCGTCCGGGGGCAGCGGGGCGCCGCCGGTCGCGGTCCCGCGGGCGACCAGGACGTCGGCCCGGAACTCCTCGGCGAGCGCGACCGCGTCCGCGCCCTGCCAGCCGCTCGCCCAGGGCAGCACGGCGAACCGGTTCTCGATGCGCATGCCCAGGTCCTGCGCGCCGGGGACGGGGATCTCGCTCGCCGCGGGTTCGTCGCGCAGGGGGTGGAGGTTGACGCTGATCGAGCCGATGGCGCGCAGCAGGGTGAGGGCGAGGGCGGAGCCGTCGTCGACGAGTTCGTACTCGGCGGAGTGGTCGAGCAGGACGGTGGCCGGGCCCGCCGACACGAAGGAGCTCGCGGGGAAGGTCGGCAGGGGGTACTCGCCCCAGCCGCCCTCGGCGGTCAGTCCGCGCTCGGTGACGGCGAACTGCCCGGCCGACGCGGAGGTGGTGACGGGTTCGGGCAGCGGCACGTGGAAGCGCAGCCGGTGGTCGGCGCTCTGGTTGAGGAACGCGGTGGAGATCCGGACGAACGGCTCGCCCGCGCGAACCTCCACCACCATGTCCACGGGGGTCGCGACGGTACGGCCGTCGCGCCGGTCCCGGTCGCCGTCGGCGAGCGCGGCCGGCCAGTCGTAGACGCGGGTGACGCGCAGCCTGGCCCGCAGCGGGCCCCGGTCGAGGAGTTCGACACCGACCCGGGCCGGGTCGAAGACGAGGGCGTCGTGCGCCGGCGGGGCGTAGTTGTAGCTGTCGCCCCGGTCGCCCCCGTCGACCAGGCGGCCGACTCCGGACAGGACGGTGCCGTCGGGTCCGGTCACCTCCAGGGTGCCGTCGGCGGCCACCGTGACCTCGACCAGGCCGTTGGAGAGGCGCTCGGGTGTCGCCGTCACCGGCTGTGCCGCCAAGGCGGTGGGCCGGTCGGCCGGCTCGACCCGGAAGGCGGCCAGTCCGCCGGCCGGGACGGGCACGGACACCAGCGCGGTGGCCCGGGCCTGGGCCAGGGTCCGCACCCGCCACTCCCCCGGGTGCGCGGCCGCGGCGGCGGCCACCTCACCGCGCAGGGTCATCAGGTCGAAGGGTCCGGCCGGTGCCTCGGCGAGGTGGAAGACCAGGGAGTTCGGGGTGAGTTCGTAGCGGTCGATGAGCAGGCCGAACAGCTCGCGGCGGTGGATACGGCGCAGCACGCGTTCGAGCTGCGAGGCGTCGAGCCGCTCGTCGCTGAGGACGGTGGGTGCCTCGGAGACCAGCTGGACGGGGTGCGCCGAGCCGTCGGCGGTGGTCGCGACCAGCGTGCGCCCTTCCGGCGCGGCCACGACGTCCACCTCGACCAGTGCGGTACGGGGTACGGGCAGCGGGTTGGCGACCAGGTGGCCGTCGCTCGGGACCAGGGCGGCGGGCTCGGCGAGGGCCGCGTCCCGGACCGCGCGGGCGGTCTGCGTGGCCTCGGCGAGGCGGGCGGCGACCTGGTCACAGGTCTCGTCGGTGCCGGAGCCGACCACCGAGTCATGGGCGGTCGACTCGATGATCTTGTGCCAGGCGAGGGCGAGGAAGTGCGACTCGTCGCGCCGGGACCACAGGGCGTTCATCCGCTCGGCGTGGTCGACGGTCCGCTCGGCGAGGGCCATCCGCTGCTTGAGCCCGAGCCGCACGGACAGCACGCCCGGCAGGATGTTGCCCCGGACGTGGCTGCGCAGTTCACCGGTGACGACGGCGGTCACCTCGTCCCGCACGTGCTTGCGGAGGTACTCGTCGAGCGTGCCGACGGTGATCGGCCGCTGCTCGCCGGAGGCCCGCCGCAGCCAGTCCCCCAGCTTCGGGTCGGGCGCGTTGTGGTCGGTGCCGGCCATGGCGAGGAGCGGGTCGCCGCCCCAGCGCCCGGCGGTCAGCTCGGCGTACTCGGCGAGCGCCTGCCGGATCCGGTCCGGCACCAGCAGGACGTCGAGTCCGTTGTCGTACCCGTCGAAGAGGAACTCGGTGCGGACCTCGGAGCCGTCGGGGGCGCGCCAGCGGAAGGCGTGGCCGTCGACCGAGCCGGGCACCCCGCGCCACAGGGCGGCGTGCTCGATGCCGGCGCGGGCCAGGATCTGCGGCATCTGCGCGACATGGCCGAACATGTCCGGGAGGTAGCCGATGGGCATGGCCCCGCCGAGGCGCTCCGCGGCCGCCCACCCCATCTGGAGGTTGCGGACGATGGTCTCGCCGGAGCAGAGGAACTCGTCGAGCAGGATCAGCCAGGGTCCGACGGCCAGCCGGCCCTCGCGGACCAGGGCGGCGACCCGGTCGCGGTTCTCCGGGCGCATCTCCAGGTAGTCCTCGACCGCGGCCATCTGCCCGTCGACGGTGAACCGGAAGTCCGGGTCGGCGTCGGCGGTAGCCAGCACGGTGTCCAGGGCGGTGACGAGGCGGTGCCGGAACACCTGGAACGGCTCGTACCACTCCCGGTCCCAGTGGAAGTGGGGCACGAAGACGGCTGAGTCGGGCATGACGGGGGGCACCTTCCGGGTGGTCACTTGAGGGAACCGGCGGCGAGACCGGTCCGCCAGAAGCGCTGGAGCAGGATGAACACGATGATCACGGGCACGATCGACACCAGCGAGCCGGTGATGATGGACTGCTGCAGCAGGGGAGCCCGGGCGGTCTGGCCGTTCCACTCGTACAGGCCGAGCGTGATCGGGAAGAGGGACTCCTTCTGCAGCATCACCATCGGCAGGAAGAAGTTGTTCCAGATGGCCACGAACTGGAACAGGAAGATGGTCACCAGGGCCGGTGTCATCAGCCGGAACCCCACCGAGAAGAAGGTGCGGAACTCGCCCGCGCCGTCCAGCCGCGCCGACTCGATCAGCTCCTGCGGGACCGCCGCGTTGGTGAAGATCCGCGCCAGGTAGACGCCGAAGGGGCTGACGATGCTCGGCAGGAACACCGCGAAGTAGGTGTTGACCAGCCCGGTCGCCGAGAACAGCAGGAACAGCGGCAGGGCGAGCGCGGTGGTGGGCACCAGGACGCCGCCGAGGATGACGGAGAACAGGAACTCCCGGCCGCGGAACCGGAACTTGGCGAGGGCGTAGCCGCACAGCGCGGAGATCAGGGTGCCGACGGCCGCGCCCAGCACCGCGTAGATGACGGTGTTGAGGATCCAGCGGCCGAAGATGCCGTCGCTGCGGGTGAACAGGACGTGCAGGTTGTCGAACAGGTTGAAGTGCGAGAACGCCAGCCCGTTGGTGGAGGCGAGGTCGCCCTGCGGCTTGGTCGACGCGACGACCAGGAAGTAGACCGGCAGCAGGAAGTACACGGCCAGCAGCAGCATCAGGCCCATGGCGGCGGTACGGCTGACGCGGCTCTCTTTGCTCACGGAGGGGTGGTTGCTCACAGTCCGGCCTTCTTCGAGGTCAGTCGCATGAACCCGAAGCTCAAGACGAAGGTGATGACGGCGATGACGACGGAGATGGCCGCAGCCTGCTGGTAGTTGTTCCCGGAGGCCACCGTGTAGGCGAGCATGTTCGGGGTGAACGTGCTGGAGATGTTCGAGGAGATCTGCCGCAGCACGGCCGGCTCGGCGTACAGCTGGAGCGTGCCGATGATCGAGAACACCGTGGTCAGCACGATCGACGGGGCGATGATCGGGACCTTGATCCGCCAGGCGATCGTCCAGTTGGAGGCGCCGTCGATCTTCGCGGCCTCGTAGAGCTCCTGCGGGATCGACTGGAGCGCCGAGAACATGATCAGCATGTTGTAGCCGGTCCACAGCCAGGTGGAGACGTTCGCGGCCGACCAGAGCACGGCACCCGGGCCCAGGAAGTCGGGGTGCAGCCCGACGCCGTTCAGCAGGTCGACGACGGGGCTGAGCTGCGGCGAGTAGAGGTACGACCACATGATCGCGGCGATCACACCGGGCACCGCGTACGGCATGAACGCGGTGATCCGGAAGAACGCCTTGGCCTTCAGCAGCGGGGTGTCCAGGAGCAGCGAGATGGTCAGCGCGACGAACAGCATGACCGGCACCTGCACGATGCCGAACAGGCCGATCCGGCCGATGCTGGACCAGAACTCGGTGTTCTGGAACACCTGGACGTACTGGTCGAAGCCACCGAAGGTCGTGTAGGAGCTGCCGTACTGCCCTCCGCTGCGGCGCACCACGCGGAAGCTCTGCCAGAGCGCGTAGCAGACCGGCACCAGGTAGAAGAGCAGGAACGGCAGGAAGAACGGGGTGACGAAGGCGGCGATGGTGCCCAGCCGGGGGCCGCCGCCGTCGAGACGACGACGGCCCCCGGTCGGCAGCACCGCGCTGGTCGGGCGGGGCGCGATGTCGGTCATACGGCGGTCACTTGCCCGCCTCGGCCGGAATGGCCTGGTCCTTCATCGACTTCAGCGCGGAGGCCTGGGCGGCCGCGAGCGCGTCGGTGAGGGTGCCGTCGCCGGCCGCGGCCTTGGCCATCGCGTCCTGGAGCGCCAGGTTCACCGTCTTCTGGGTGGGGCCCCAGCTGAAGCTGGTGTCGATCTTCTTGGACGAGTCGGCGAAGACGTCGAAGATCTTCTCGTTGTTGTAGTACGGCACGCCCTTGGAGAGCGCGGGCAGCTTCAGCCCGGCGTCGGCCGCCGGGTAGAGGCCGCCCAGTTCGTTCTCCAGCGCCAGCGCCTGCGGGTCGGAGTTCAGCCAGGTGTTGAACTCGACAGACTCGTAGAGGTGCTTGCTGCCCTTCATGAACGCGACGGTGGAGCCGCCCCAGTCACCGGAGGAGCCGTTGGCGCCCCAGGTCGGCATCGGGACGATCGACCACTTGCCCGACTGCTTGGGCAGGTTGTCGCGGAACATGCTGTAGCCCCAGGCGGCGCCGACGTAGCTGGCGATCTGGTCCTTCTGGTACGCCGCGTACATCTGCGTCGACCCGTTGGCGAGGTCGGTGCGCACCAGCTTCCCGGAGATCAGCTTCTGCCAGTAGTCCGCGACCTGCTTGCTCTGCGCCGACTCGACGCTGACCTGCCACTTGTCACCGGAGTAGCCGTACATGTGGGCGTCGTTCTGCCAGAGGAGCCCGTTGAACCACTCGGCGTTGTTCGGGTCGAAGAACGTGATGTCGAGGTTGGGATCCGCCTTGTGCAGCTTCTCGGCGGCCGTCGCGTACTCGTCCCAGGTCGTGGGGATGGCAACGTTGTACTTCTTGAAGATGTCGGTACGCACGAACAGGGCCATCGGGCCGGTGTCCTGCGGGAGGGCGAACACCCCGGTGTTGCCGAAGCTGGTCTGCGACCAGGTCCAGGGCACGAACTTCGACTTGGCCGCGGTGGCCGCCTTGCAGGCGGAGGCGTCCACGAAGGCGTTCTGGGTGCGCAGGTTGGGCAGTTCGTCGTAACCGACCTGGGCCAGGTCCGGCGCCTTGCCCGCCTTGAGGGCGTTGCCGAGGGTGCCGTACTGGTCGTTGGAGATGTTCTTGGTCTCGACCTGGACGTCGGGGTGCTGCTTGTTCCACAGGGCGACGACCTTGTCCATGCCCGGGACCGTGTTCCAGTACTGGAGGGTGACCTTGCCCTTCGCGGGCGCGCAGGACGAGGCGGACGACGCCTTGTCCGACGAACCGGACGAGGAACACCCGGCGAGTACGACGATGCCCGCGGTGGCGGCCGCGACCGCGGCGGCGAGGCGGGTGCGTGTGACTGTGCTGCTCATATCTTCCGTTCCAGAGAACGCCTGCCGAGGGTCGGCAGGCGGGTCGACGTTGACACCTGGAGGCGGATGCCTTCTGGTTGGAATCAGGTTCCGTGAGCGGTAACGTGAGCGCTCACGGGAGCGGTAACGGGAAGTTGATTGGGAGTGTGAGCTTCGGTCCGCCGGAGTGTCAAGGCTCAGAACATCGGACCCGGCATACTCGGTGTCCCTGCGACGCGGTCGCGTCGGCAATTGCACGGAGGTGAGAGATGGCGCCGTCGGGGACCGGACCCCGCAGGGTGACGATCGACGATGTGGCCGAGGCCGCGGGCGTGTCCCGGCAGACCGTGTCACGCGCGCTCAACGACAAGGGCGAGATCGGCGTCTCCACCAAGCAGCGCGTCCTGGACGCCGCCCTCGAGCTGGGCTACCGGCCGAGCCGGTTCGCCCGGGGGCTGGTCCGGCAGGACACGATCAGCGTCGGACTGGTGATCCCCGACCTGCTCAACCCGTTCTTCACCGAGGTCGCCGCCGCCGCGCTGGACGCGGCCCGGGGCCGTGGCTGGCACGTCGTGGTGTACGACACCGGCGACCGCGTCGAGGAGGAGCAGGGCACCCTGGAGGTGATCGCCGCGCAGGTGGACGCCGTGGTGGGCTATCTGAGCCTGCCGGAGGACGAGATCGCGCGGCTCACCCGCGGGCTGCCCGTCGTCCTCATCGACCGGAAGCGCCCCACCGAGCGGTTCAGTTCGATCCGGATCGACGGCGAGGCGGGGGTGCACGCCGCGATACGCCACCTGATAGGGGCCGGACACCGGCACATCGGCATGCTGGACCACGCGGAGCGCTCCGAGCCGAGCGTCCGGCACGAGTGGTTCGACACCGCGATGTCCGCGTGCGCGCTGGACTCCGGTTCGGTGGCCCGCGCCGACCAGAGCGTGGACGGCGGGGAGCGCGCGCTCCAGGAACTCCTGGCCCGGTACCCGCACCTGACCGCCGTGTTCACGTTCAACGACATCATCGCCTTCGGAGCGTTGCGCGCCGCCCGCCGGCTCGGCCGCCAGGTCCCCAAGGATCTCGCCGTGCTGGGCTTCGACGGCCTCGGCCTGGGCACCCTCGTCGAGCCGGCGCTGACCACGGTGGCCCTGGACACCCGCCGCCTCGGCGCGCTCGCCGTCGAACAGACGGCCAGACTCCTGACCGGAGCCGGCCCGCTGCGCCCCGACGAACTGACGGTGGGGACGGAACTGCGGCTGCGCGAGTCGGCGTAGCCGGCGTAGCCGGCGGGTGCCGGGTTGCCGGCGCCGCGCTCAGGACCTTCCGGCGGACCGACGGGCGCGGCGGGCGCGCCAGCGGGTGACCAGCCACAGGACGTTGACCCCGCCCAGCGTGACCAGCACGGCCGCCGAGTCGGCGTTGCGCGCGAGGCCGTGGTCCGGGCCCAGTCCGCGGGCCGCGCGGACCAGCAGGGTGAGATCGGCGGGAAGGGTGACGGCGGCCATGAACGCCAGGCAGGCCACCGTGCCGGCCACGAGGACACAGCTGTAGAGCCGGACGGCGCGGCGCTCGTGCGGCGGGAGCCGGGTGCTCGGGTCACCGGTCGCGGCGGGGTGGGGCGCATCGGAGTGGGACGGGCCGGAGCGGGGCGCACCGGGGTGGAGGGCGCGCAGCAGCCGGCGGAATCGGTAGCGGGCGTAGGCCAGACCGTCGCCGTACAGGTTCCGGCAGCCGGTGACGTCCTGGAGGACGAAGTAGAGGTCCGTGCGCGTGAACACCATGCACTGGAAGGGCAGCGGCAGCAGGGCCAGCAGCAGGGCCGCGGCCAGCACCCGGTGGACCGTCGTCCCGGTGTCCGTCAGGGCGAGGACCAGCACCAGGCCCGAGGCGACGGACAGGTTGAGGGCGATACCGGCCAGGTAGGCCGTCAGCCGGTGGCGGCGGGGCGCGAGCTCGATGCCGCTGATGTCGGTCTGCATGACGAGGAACTGCAGCCGGGTGCCCAGCCGCATCCGCCCCGGCACACCCGCGGCCCGGGCGGTGACCAGATGCGCCAGCTCGTGGGCGAACAGCAGCGCCCACCCGGCCGCCGCCCCGGTGAGCAGGACCAGGCTGCCGTGCGGGCTCCACAGCAGGTCGCGGTAGCCGGGGACCAGGTCGGGACGGCGGACCAGGACGGCGACGGCGGCCGTCAGCAGTACCGCGACGAGCACCGCGAGTGCCGGGTGCAGGGCGAGCCGGACGGCGCGGGGCCGCAGCCAGGGCAGTGATGCGCGCGGCGGCACGGCGTCCGGAACCGGGCAGTCCCCGATCCGCGCCACGAACCCCAGGGCGGCCAGGTCCCGGACGAAGTCCGTGATGTCGAGTTCCTCGCCGGTCTCCTCGCGCAGCGCTTCCGCCGTGCGGGCCACGCTCAGTCCCTGGCCGAGGAGTTCCACCGCCCGGGCCCCGGCCGCGGGCAGGGCGACGAAGGTCCGGGTGGCCATGCGGCCCACGATCCACTCGTCCCGGTCCCGCCGTGTCCCGAGGTCGTGCAGCAGGACCCGGGTCGACGGCTCGATCCGGAGCCGGTCCATCGCCGCCGTCTCCGTCACGCGAGTTCCCCGGCCGGCCGGGCCGCGCGGGCCGCGCCGCAGGCGGGGCAGTCGGGGCGGCGCTCGGAGCGCTGCATGACGGGGTCGCCGGGCAGCATGAGGTTGAGGCCGAACCGGCATCCGGGGTCGACCGGCGGGATCCCGCACAGCAGCATCAGCGCGGCATGGGCCAGCAGGCTGCCGGACAGGCCCGCGGTCACCGCGTTGACCGGGTTCCACGGCATCCGGGGTGAGGCGACCTCCTCGTCCTGGCCGGGCGCGAGCCGCAGATCGCGCCGCTCGATCTCGGCGCTGCGCAGACACTCCCAGCACGCGCCCCGGCCGGGCGCGAACACCCCGACGCTCACCAGCGGGCCCCGGTACCCGGCCTCGGCCCACGACGTGCCGGTGGCCAGACAGACCTGGTTGGCCCACCTGCGGATCGCCGCGGGGCGGTCGGCGGCCAGCAGCAGCACGTCGTAGCCCGCGCCGCCGGAGCCCGCGGTCAGCAGCTCTTCGAGGTCCGTCGGCCCGAGCACCTCCCGGCGTTCGCCCGTGACCGTCGTGTCCGAGTTCAGGGCGTGCAGTGCCGCCAGCGCCGCGTCGATCTTCGGCGTGCCGAGGTCGCGCTCGCCGAAGAGGGTCTGCCGGTTGAGGTTGGACAGTTCGACGACGTCCGGTTCGACGCAGTGCAGCCGGCCCACCCCGGAGGCCACCAGGTCCCGCGCGGCGGCCCCGCCGGTACCGCCGACGCCGACCAGCAGCACCCGGGCCCGGCGCAGCCGCAGCTGCGGCTCCCAGGCGCTCTCCCGGGGCCGGAGGTCCATCCAGCGCAGCAGGGTCATACCCCTGCCGTACCGCTCTCGTTCCCGCTCGGACAGCTCCGCCGGCGGCGCGACGCCGGCGTCCTCCACGTACCCGGCCAGGGTCAGGTCCGTGATCGCCTGGGCGATGTCCGGATCCGGCAGCCGCAGTCCCGGGTGGCGGCGGGACACCTCGGCGACGATGTCCACGGCGCTGCGGGTGCCGTCCATGGTCTCGACCAGCGTCCACACCCAGCCGTCGGGATCCGTGACCTCGGCACCGATGCCGTGCACGACACTCCCGATCCGCACATGGCCGTCGACGGTCCGGTAGGCCCGGTGTTCCGGCTTGATCCGAGGCCGCCGCATCGCGGGTACCGTCATTTTCGCGCCAATCTCCTGAGCCTCAACTCACGGGTGGACCAAGGACGTTGACAAGGGTTGCCGGTGCGGCGAACTCTGGCAAGAGCACGTCAATCACTGCACGCCACCGCCACCACCGGGAGGACACGGCATGCCGAACAAGATCGAGATCCGGCCGCTGGACAAGAAGGAGACCACCGGCGACAGCGGTGGCAACGGCGGCAGCTGACCCAGACGCCGATGCCTGACCGTTACCTCACGGTCGCGGAAGTCACCGACTCGGCGAGGCGGCTGGTCTCCCGGTTCCCCGGGACCGGTCGGCTGCGCCGGATCGGCACGTCCCGGGCCGGCCGCCCGCTCCTGATGCTGTCCGTGGGACACGGGCCGCACCACGTCCTGGTGGTCGCCCGGCCGCACCCCGACGAGCCGGTCGGCGGCACGACCGCGATCGCCCTGGCGGAGCAGGTGGCGCGCGCCCTGACGGAACGAGGGACGCGCGCCCCGGCGGGGCGGGGGCCGAGCGCTCCGGCGGGGCGGGGGCCGAGTGCCCCCGTGGCGCAGGGACCGCGCGGCGACCTGCCGGCCGCGGCGACCGACCCGTTGCTCGTCACCTGGGACATCGTCCTGTGCCTGGACCCGGACGGGGCCGCGCTGAGCCAGGGCATCGAAGAGGCGACGGCCAAGGCCGGCCACACCCTGGCCGACTACTACCGTGCCGCCTACCGCCCGGTCGCGGCGGAACAGCCGGAGTGGGCACCCATCGAGTCCCGGGAACTCCCCGAGAGCCAGGCCCTGTTCGACGTCATCGACGAACTGCGGCCGGTCCTCCAGTGCTCCCTGCACAGCGTCGAAGCGGGCGGCACCTGGGTCCAGTTGACCCGCACTCTCCCCCGACTCGCCACACCGTTCGAGAAGTCGGCCGCGACGCTCGGCATCCCGCTCCAGCGCGGCACGTTCGACGCCCTGTACTGGGAGAACCCCGGCCCCGGCGTCTACGTCCTGCCGCCGCCGGAGAGCACGGCCCGGCTGGCGGCCGGATCCGAGAACATCGGCTTGTCCACCTGGTGCGCACCCGGGCGGTACGGCGGGGTCACGGCGATCGTCGAAGTACCGCTGTGGGCGACCGACCTGGCCGACGACCCGTCCCCGCGCCCGGACGCCGGTGCCGTCCTGCGCGACCTCGCCGGGCTGGTACGGGACGGCGGACGCCAGGTGACCGCCGTCCTCGACAAGGCGCGCCCCTTTCTGCCGACGGCCCGGGACAACGCGCCCAGACGCGTCCTGGAGTGGATGGCCGACGGCCTCTACGACCTGGTCGCCGACTCCTGGGAACCACTCGCCCGGCAGGCCGCCGCCGGTCCGCCGGGGCTGACCACGGCCCAGGTCTGCGCGCTGGACATCGTGGCCCGCCGCCAGCCACTGCGCGCCGCGGGCCTGCTGCTACGACTGCTCGAGGCGGCGGACGACCCCGCCGCGCCGGGGCTGCACCGCGACCTGGACCACCTCTTCACCACCTGGTGCACGGACTTCGAGAAGACCCTGCGACTACGCCGGGTATCCGTGCGCCGGCAGGTGGCCCACCAGACCCGCACGGTCCTGGCGGCAGCCGACAGCACACTGACCGCCCTCGCCTGACCACCCTCCACCGGCTACCCGGCCGGCGCGTCCCTGCCAGCCCCGCGCGGGAACTACGGAAGGGCCGAGTCCACGAAGAGGGCTCGGCCCGGATCCACACGTCGAATCAACCGCGATGACGTACAGTAACGCGCCGGTCACACGTTGAACCGGAACTCCACCACATCGCCGTCCTGCATGATGTAGTCCTTGCCCTCCATGCGGGCCTTGCCCTTGGCGCGGGCCTCGGTCACCGAGCCGGTCTCCACCAGGTCGTCGAAGGAGATGACCTCGGCCTTGATGAAGCCCTTCTGGAAGTCGGTGTGGATGACGCCGGCCGCCTCGGGGGCCGTGGCGCCCTTCTTGATGGTCCAGGCGCGGGATTCCTTGGGGCCGGCCGTGAGGTAGGTCTGGAGGCCGAGCGTGTTGAAGCCGACACGGGCCAGGGTGGCGAGGCCGGGCTCCTCGGCGCCCACCGACTCCAGCAGCTCCAGGGCGTCCTCCTCGTCGAGCTCCGCGAGGTCCGCCTCCAGCTTGGCGTTGAGGAAGATCGCCTCGGCCGGGGCGACCAGGGCGCGCTGCTCGGCCTTGAAGGTGTCGTCGGTCAGCTCGTCCTCGTCGACGTTGAAGACGTAGAGGAAGGGCTTGGTGGTGAGGAGGTGCAGGTCGTGGAGGAGCTCGGCGCGGGCCGAGCCCTGGAGGATGCCCTGGGAGAACAGGGTGTCGCCCTTCTCCAGGATCTCCTTGGCCTCCTCGACGGCCTTGACCTTGGGCGCCACGTCCTTCTTGATCCGCGACTCCTTCTGGAGGCGCGGCAGGACCTTCTCGATCGTCTGCAGGTCGGCGAGGATCAGCTCGGTGTTGATCGTCTCGATGTCGTCCTTCGGCGAGACCTTGCCGTCGACGTGCACGACGTTCTCGTCCTTGAAGGCACGGATGACCTGGCAGATCGCGTCGGACTCACGGATGTTCGCGAGGAACTTGTTGCCCAGGCCCTCACCCTCGGAGGCGCCGCGCACGATGCCCGCGATGTCGACGAAGTCGACCGTCGCCGGGAGGATCCGCTGCGAGGAGAAGATCTCGGACAGCTTGACCAGACGGGCGTCGGGGACGCCGACCACGCCCACGTTGGGCTCGATCGTGGCGAACGGGTAGTTGGCCGCGAGCACGTCGTTCTTGGTCAGGGCGTTGAACAGGGTCGACTTGCCGACATTGGGCAGGCCGACGATTCCGATCGTGAGCGACACGTTGCGACTTCCCGTAGTGAGTGGGTGAGTGAGCCGGAGGCTGCCAGTGCCGGCGGGCCGGCCGATCCACCAGTTTACGGGGTTCGGGGGCCCGGACCGGCGGCCGCGTCGAACACCTGGACAAGGTCCGCTCTTCGGCTTGGTTTCGGCGTGTCTGGGTCGCGATTCGGCACATTAACCGACCTAGGTTGGTCCGGTGGAGCATCACAGGACCCGTCCCCGACAGCACGGACAGCGCCGTGAAGCCCCCCGACCGCCCCTGCCGCCGCAGGCCGGACGGCGGCCGGCGACGGCCGAGCGCCGGCCGGCCCCGGGCGGGGCCCGTACGGCGGCGGCCGGACCCCGGCGGCCGTCGCCCGGCCCACGGCTCACCGGACTCGGCGGAGGCCTGTTCTGCGGGACCGCGATGTTCCTGCTCGGCTTCCTGGACGACCTGCTGTTCGGGGCGTCGCTGACGGCGTACGGCGTGCTGTCCCTGCCGGTGTGCGCGCTGACCGCGCTGTGGGTGCGCGGGAGCGATCTGCTGACCGCCCCCGTCGTCTTCCCGATCGCCTTCGCCGCCGGCCTGCTGACCGTCGCCGACGACGGCGGCGGCGGCTTCCTGGGCGGTGTGATGGGCCTGGTGACGGCCCTGTCCACGCAGGCCGGCTGGCTCTACGGCGGCACGCTGGTCGCCGCGGTGATCGTCATCGTCCGCCGGATCCGGCTGATCCGGCACCGGCGCGGAGGCTGACCCCCCGGCGGATCCGGCACCGGCGCGGAGGCTGACCCCCGGCTGCTCCCCGCCGCCTGCTGCTGCCTGCCCCGGCTACTTCGCGTGGTGCGCCGCGCGCATCGCCGCGCCCACGATCCCCGCGTTGTTCTGCAGCTGGGCCGGCACGATCTCGGCCCTGATGCCCTCGATGAGGGGCAGGAACTTGTCGGCCTTGCGGCTCACCCCGCCGCCGATGATGAACAGCTCCGGGGTGAACAGCATCTCGACATGGGCGAGGTACTTGGTGACCCGGTGCGCCCATTGCTCCCAGTTGAGGCCGTTGTCCTCCTTGGCCTTGCTGGAGGCCTTCTTCTCGGCGTCGTGGCCGTCCAGCTCCAGGTGGCCCAGCTCGGTGTTGGGGACCAGCTCGCCGTCGGTGAACAGGGCGCTGCCGATGCCGGTGCCGAAGGTGAGCAGGATGACCACACCCTTGCGGTCCCGGCCGGCGCCGAACTGCATCTCGGCCACGCCCGCCGCGTCCGCGTCGTTGACCACGGTCACCGGAAGGCCGCCGAGCCGGTCGCTGAACAGCGTGCGTGCGTCGGTGTCGATCCAGCTCTTGTCGACGTTCGCCGCCGTACGGATATGAGTGCCGTCGCTGATCACTCCGGGGAAGGTGAGCCCGACCGGGCCGGTCCACCCGAAGTGGTCGATGACCTGCTTGACCCCGTCGGCGACGCTGTCGGGCGTCGCCGGATGCGGGGTGAGCACCTTGCAGCGCTCCTGGGCCAGGTCGCCCTTGTCCAGGTCCACAGGAGCGCCCTTGATCCCGGAACCACCGATGTCCACGCCGAAGATCTGCATGGCTCCACGTTACGTGGTACGACTGACAGTCACGACGCCGGAGGTCCCCCGGTCACACCGTCGTACGAGCGCCGCTCACGCCTCGGTGCCGCTGCCGCCGCGCTCGGCGACCAGGGCGGCCGCCTCTTCGCGCAGGTCGCGACGGAGTTCCTTGGGCAGCGAGAAGGTGATGGACTCCTCCGCCGCCTTGACGATCTCCACATCGCCGTAGCCGCGCTCGGCGAGCCAGTCCAGGACCTCCTCGACCAGCACCTCCGGGACGGAGGCGCCGGAGGTGACGCCGACCGTGGTCACGCCGTCCAGCCAGGCCTCGTCGATCTCGCTGGCGAAGTCGACCAGGTAGGCCGCGCGGGAGCCGGCCAGCTTGGCGACCTCCACGAGCCGCTTGGAGTTGGAGGAGTTGCGGGAGCCGACCACGATGACCAGCTCGGCCTCGGCGCCCATCTGCTTCACGGCGAGCTGACGGTTCTGGGTGGCGTAGCAGATGTCGTCGCTCGGCGGGGAGATCAGCTGCGGGAACTTCTCCTTCAGCGCGTCGACCGTCTCCATGGTCTCGTCGACGGAGAGCGTGGTCTGGGAGAGCCAGACGACCTTGGACTCGTCGCGGACCTCGACCTTGGCCACGTCCGCCGGGCCGTCGACGAGCTGGATGTGGTCGGGGGCCTCGCCGGAGGTGCCGATGACCTCCTCGTGGCCCTCGTGGCCGATGAGGAGGATGTCGTAGTCCTCGCCCGCGAAGCGGACGGCTTCCTTGTGGACCTTGGTGACGAGCGGGCAGGTCGCGTCGATGGAGGCGAGGCGGCCGCGCTGGGCCTCCTCGTGGACGACGGGGGCGACGCCGTGCGCGGAGAACATCACGATGTTCCCCGGCGGGACCTCCTCGGTCCGCTCGACGAAGACCGCGCCCTTCCGCTCCAGGGTCTGGACGACGTACTTGTTGTGGACGATCTCGTGGCGGACATAGATCGGGGCCCCGTACTGTTCCAGGGCCTTCTCGACGGCGATCACGGCGCGGTCCACACCCGCGCAGTAGCCACGGGGGGCGGCGAGCAGGACACGGCGGCCAGGCGAAGCAGTCATGGCACCCATCGTAAGGCCGCGTTCAGGGGGCCTGAGATCGCGTCCCGGTGACGGTTCCGGGGAACCCGACGCCCCTGGACGCCACGTCGGACGGCGCGGTGGCCCTCGTCCATGTCGACGCCACGGTCGCGATGGCGTTCATCGGGTTCACCGCGTTCGGGCGGGCCGCGGGGTGACGGGCCTGTCAGTCGGCGCCGTTACTCTCGGCGCATGGCTTTGAACACGTCTGTCGAAGCGCCTGTGCCGGTCGGCGAGGTGTCCCGGTTGATCGGTGGGTGGATCGACCGGCTCGGTGCCGTGTGGGTCGAGGGGCAGATCACCCAGCTCTCCCGGCGGCCGGGCGCGGGGGTGGTGTTCCTGACGCTGCGGGATCCGTCGTACGACATCTCGATCGGCGTCACCTGCTACCGGCAGGTGTTCGACGCCGTCGCAGATGTCGTGGGTGAGGGCGCCCGGGTCGTCGTCCACGCGAAGCCGGAGTGGTACGCGCCGCGTGGGCAGCTGTCGTTGCGGGCGGCCGAGATAAGGCCGGTCGGGGTCGGGGAGCTGCTGGCGCGGCTGGAGGCGCTCAAGAAGGCGCTGGCCGCCGAGGGGCTGTTCGCCGCCGAGCGGAAGAAGCCGCTGCCGTTCCTGCCGCAGCTGATCGGGCTGGTGTGCGGGCGGGCCTCGGCCGCCGAGCGGGATGTCCTGGAGAACGCCCGGCACCGGTGGCCCGCGGTGCGGTTCGAGGTGCGGAACGTGCCGGTGCAGGGCGTCCACGCCGTGCCGCAGGTCGTGCAGGCGGTGAAGGAGCTCGACGCGATGCGGGACGTCGACGTGATCATCGTGGCTCGCGGCGGTGGCAGCGTGGAGGATCTGCTGCCGTTCTCCGACGAGCAGCTGGTGCGGGCCGTCGCCGAGTGCCGTACGCCCGTCGTGTCCGCCATCGGGCACGAGCCCGACAACCCGCTGCTCGACTTTGTCGCCGACCTGCGCGCCTCCACCCCCACCGACGCCGCGAAGAAGGTGGTGCCGGACGTCGGCGAGGAGCTGGAGCGGGTGCGGATGCTGCGGGACCGGGCCCGGCGGTGTGTCGACGGGCTGGTGGGGCGGGAGGAGCGGGGGCTGGCGCACGCGCTGGCGCGGCCCGTCATGGAGGATCCGCACCGGATGGTCGACGAGCGGGCCGATCATGTCGTCTCGCTGGTGGACCGTTCACGGCGCACTCTCGGGCATCTGCTCGACCGCGCCGACTCCGAGCTGACGCACACCCATGCGCGCGTGGTGGCCCTCTCCCCCGCCGCCACGCTGAAGCGCGGTTACGCCGTGCTGCAGAAGGACGACGGTCATGTGGTGCGCGACCCGGGGGACGTCGAGCCGGGAGAGGCGTTGCGGGCGCGGGTCTCCGAGGGCGAGTTCACGGTGCGGGTGGACGGCTGACGCCGTGTCGTACCCGTCGATGAGAAAGGTCAGTGCATGAGCAGCAGGACGGAAGAGGCCGCCCTCTCGTACGAGCAGGCGCGGGACGAGCTGATCGAGACCGTGCGGCGGCTGGAGGCCGGCGGGACGAGCCTTGAGGAGTCCCTCGCGCTCTGGGAGCGCGGCGAGGAGCTGGCCAGGGTGTGCCGGCGGTGGCTTGAGGGGGCGCGGGCCCGGCTGGACGCCGCACTGGCCGAGGAGGAGGAAGGGGAGGACGGAGACGCGGCGGAGGAGTGAGCGCAGGAGTGAGCGGGGTGGTGTGATCGGGCGGTTGCTGTGAGGCGGATCACCACGCCCCCGCCTTTGTTGAAGCTTGAACCTTCCCGGCGTATGGTCGTGCCGTCAGCCTATCCGGACCGCGGTCCGGATTCCATGGATCGCGATCTCCAGGAAGTTCGAAACCATGTCTCTTGTTCTTGACCCCGCCGCCCAGGACCTGCTGTTCCGCGAGGCCCGGACCGCCAACACCTTCACCGACGAGCCGGTCTCCGACGAGCAGGTCCAGGCCATCTACGACCTGGTCAAGTACGGCCCGACCTCCATGAACCAGTCGCCGCTGCGCATCACCCTGGTCCGCTCCCCCGAGGCCCGCGAGCGCCTCGTGCAGCACCTCGCCGAGGGCAACCAGAAGAAGACCGCCGCCGCCCCGCTGGTCGCGATCCTCTCCGCGGACAACGAGTTCCACGAGGAGCTCCCGAACCTGTTCCCGCACTTCCCGCAGGCCAAGGACGCCGTCTTCGGCGAGCGTTCGGTCCGCGAGGGCAACGCCGCGCTGAACGCCGCCCTCCAGGCCGCGTACTTCATCATCGGCATCCGCGCCGCCGGTCTCGCCGCCGGCCCGATGACCGGTCTCGACTTCGCGGGCGTCCAGAAGGAGTTCCTGGACGACGACCACACCCCGTTCGTCGTCATCAACATCGGCAAGCCGGGCCCGGACGCCTGGTTCCCGCGCTCCCCGCGCCTGGCGTACGACGACGTCGTCACGACCGTCTGAGCCACCCCGCACACGCACGTGAGAGGCCCCCGGCAATGGCGCCGGGGGCCTCTCACGTCAGTACCGGGGGCGGGTCACGACATCTTCAGGGCCGCGGCCATCTTCGTCAGCTGGGTGAAGGAGGCCGTGCCGGCCACCACCGTCGTGGAGCCCGGGGTGTTCTCCAGCACCAGCGCGTCGTAGCGGCCGCCCGTGTAGTGCGTCCAGGTGCGGTCGCCGATCTTCTCGGTCGTCTTCGTGGCCGACGCGCCCTGGCTCGCGTCGGTGATGAAGTCCGTGGGCTTCTGAGTCGACTGCTCGATCTGGACGTACTGACCGTCGGGGGTCTGGTAGCCGAGGTGCCAGCGGTCGCCGGCCTCGCCCTGGAAGCGGACCGAGGTGGCCTTCCAGGCGCTGGGCAGGCCCTCCGGCGCGGCCACCGGGTAGGTCGCCGCGCGCCGAGCCGTCAGCAGCTCGACCCGGTAGTCGACCCGCTGGATGTCGGGAGCGTGATCGTCGTGCGGGACGAGCAGGTAGATGAAGCCCGCCGCGAGGCCGATCAGGGCCAGGGAGAGGATCATGTCCCGGACCGTCTTCTGCTTGCCGTTCGTGCCTGCCACGTCCCCTATCGTCGCAGGTGCCCGCTGCGCTCATCCGTGGGGTCCCCTGCTCATTTTGTCAGCCTGGCGATAGAGTCGACAGGAACCCTCATCCGGCCGTCGTCGTATCAGAAAGGTGCGCTCCGATGACCGAGCATCATCACTTGCCGTCCGAACTCGATGTCCCCTCCGAGGCCCCCGACCGCAACCTCGCCCTGGAACTCGTCCGGGTGACCGAAGCCGCCGCGATGGCCGCCGGTCGCTGGGTGGGCCGCGGCGACAAGAACGGCGCCGACGGCGCCGCCGTGCGCGCGATGCGGACCCTCGTCTCCACCGTCTCGATGAACGGCGTGGTCGTCATCGGAGAGGGCGAGAAGGACGAGGCCCCGATGCTCTTCAACGGAGAGCGCATCGGTGACGGGACCGGTCCCGAGGTCGACATCGCCGTCGACCCGATCGACGGGACCACCCTGACCGCCAAAGGCATGCCCAACGCGATCGCCGTGCTGGCCGCGGCCGAACGCGGTGCCATGTTCGACCCGTCCGCCGTCTTCTACATGGACAAACTGGTCACCGGCCCGGAGGCGGCGGACTTCGTCGACATCAACGCGCCGGTCGCCGTCAACATCCGGCGCGTCGCCAAGGCGAAGCGGGCCACGCCGGAGGACGTGACAGTCGTCATCCTCGACCGGCCGCGGCACGAAGGGATCATCAAGGAGATCCGCGAGGCCGGTGCCCGCATCAAACTGATCTCCGACGGTGACGTCGCCGGCTCGATCTACGCGCTGCGCGAGGGCACCGGTGTCGACATGCTGCTCGGCATCGGCGGTACGCCCGAGGGCATCATCTCGGCGTGCGCCGTGAAGTGCCTGGGCGGGACCCTCCAGGGCAAGCTGTGGCCCAAGGACGACGAGGAGCGACAGCGGGCCATCGACGCCGGGCACGACCTGGACCGGGTACTGACCACCGAGGACCTGGTGACCGGGGAGAACGTGTTCTTCGTCGCCACCGGGATCACCGACGGTGAGCTGCTGCGCGGGGTGCGGTACCGGTCGGAGACCGCGCTGACCGAGTCCATCGTGATGCGGTCGAAGTCGGGGACGGTGCGGCGGATCGACTCCGAGCATCGGCTGCGCAAGCTGCGGGCGTACAGCGCGGTCGATTTCGACCGGGCCAAGTAACGCCCACGGGGAGGGGACTGCTGACCACACGCGGCTACAGGTGTGTTGTGGCTGGTCACGCAGTTCCCCGCGCCCCTTCAGGGCACTACTCGAAAGGCGCCCTCTGTGCGGAGAGGGCGCCTTTTCTCTAGCCCGCCTGCGCTATGCGGTTCGCCGCTGCCGCTCGTGCCGCCTTCTTCAGTTCCATGTCGCGGCGCCTGCGCCGGGCCAGGACCACGCGGCGCTCCGCTGCGGTGAGGCCGCCCCAGACGCCGTACGGCTCGGGCTGGAGCAGCGCGTGTTCGCGACACTCGACCATCACCGGACAGCGGGCGCAGACCCGTTTGGCCGCCTCCTCCCGGGACAGCCGGGCGGCGGTTGGTTCCTTGGAGGGTGCGAAGAACAGGCCGGCCTCGTCGCGCCGGCACACCGCCTCGGTGTGCCAGGGTGCGTCTTGGTCCCTGTCCCGCACTGGCACCCGCTGGGCCGGTACGGCAGCTACCTGCAGGGACGAATGCGGCGGTTGCAGCACGGGTCTACTCCTGACGACGGCTTCGCGAGCGAGAGACGATGCAGCAAGGCCTACCCGCTGTGCGCGGGCCTATGCACAGCGTCCTCAACAGCCGTGGCGAGGCGGCCAGTTCACGACCCCGGGCGCCGTGCGTCGAGCTGTGATTCGCGTCCGTCAACGATCCAGGTGTTTGCGCAACTTCCTGTCGACCTTGTCATGAACCCGGTCCAGGATGTCCTCGACGAGCTTCCCGCGCTTCGGCCGCGCCTCCACGTTGCCGAGTACGGCCCACCCCTCGACGTAGACGACGGGCGCGTCGGAGTCGACCGAATCCAGCGTGTCCGCCTCGAAGTTGCCCAGTACGCCGCCGCCGGTGCCGCGCAGCGACACGTTCTCCGGGACGCGGATCTGGACATCACCGAAGATCGAGAACGCCCTGATGACGACCTGCTGGTACTCGAAGATCGCCTCGGTGAGGTCGAGTTCGACGGAGCCGAAGACCGCGTACGCGTGCAGCCGGCGGCCCGCCCGCCAGCGGCCCCGGCGGCGGGCGCTGCTGAAGACGGCCACCACGTTGCCGTCCGGCTCGACGGGGATCGCGCCGGGCGTCGGCCGGGGCGGTACCGGCATGTAGGGCGGGGTGGCCGCGCGGGCGTGGGCCGCGGGCAGGTCCCGTATGAAGACCTCCAGCTCGCCCACCGTCTTGGCGCTCAGCACGCCTTCCACGCGCTCGGCGTGCTCGTCGGCGGTCAGGCGCCCCTCGGCGAGGGCCTCCCGCAGGATGTCGGCGATGCGGTCACGGTCGGCGTCCGAGGCGCGCAGCTCGGCGACCGGCGTTCCGGCGCGCTCCTGAGGGGTCTGCTTCTGAAGGTCCACGGCAGCAGAGTACCGAAACGCGATAGATCGCGACTAGGGGTGTGGACATCCCCGGGCGTGTCGAACTGAGCCTTACCTCACAAGCTCCGTGTCGGAGCCAGGTCCTACGCTGGAGAGCGCTCGCCGGCGTCGGCGGGCGGCCGTCCGTCAGAGTGAGGAATGGGCTGAGATGCCTGAGTTCGCGTATACCGATCTGCTCCCCCAGGGCGAGGACACCACCCCGTACCGGCTGGTGACCTCGGAGGGTGTGTCCACCGTCGAGGGACCGGACGGGCGGACGTTCCTCAAGGTGGAGCCGGAGGCGCTGCGCAAGCTGGCCGAAGAGGCGATCCACGACATCCAGCACTATCTGCGGCCCGCCCACCTCGCCCAGCTCCGGCGGATCATCGACGACCCGGAGGCGTCGGCCAACGACAAGTTCGTCGCGCTCGACCTGCTGAAGAACGCGAACATCGCGGCGGCGGGCGTGCTGCCCATGTGCCAGGACACCGGCACCGCGATCGTCATGGGCAAGCGCGGACAGAACGTGCTGACCGAGGGCGGCGACGAGGCGGCGCTGAGCCGCGGCATCTACGACGCCTATCTGAACCTGAACCTGCGGTATTCGCAGATGGCTCCGCTCACCATGTGGGAGGAGAAGAACACCGGCTCCAACCTGCCCGCCCAGGTCGAGCTGTACGCGACCGACGGCGGTGCCTACAAGTTCCTCTTCATGGCCAAGGGCGGCGGCTCGGCCAACAAGTCGTTCCTCTACCAGGAGACGAAGGCGGTCCTCAACGAGGCCTCCATGATGAAGTTCCTGGAGGAGAAGATCCGCTCGCTCGGTACGGCCGCCTGCCCGCCGTACCACCTGGCGATCGTCGTCGGCGGCACGAGCGCCGAGTACGCGCTGAAGACCGCGAAGTACGCCTCCGCGCACTACCTGGACGAGATCCCGGCGGAGGGTTCCGAGCTCGGCCACGGCTTCCGGGACAAGGACCTGGAGCAGAAGGTCTTCGAGCTGACGCAGAAGATCGGGATCGGCGCGCAGTTCGGCGGCAAGTACTTCTGCCACGACGTGCGCGTGGTCCGGCTGCCCCGGCACGGCGCCTCCTGCCCGGTCGCCATCGCGGTCTCCTGCTCCGCGGACCGACAGGCCGTCGCGAAGATCACCGCCGAGGGCGTCTTCCTGGAGCAGCTGGAGACGGACCCGGCCCACTTCCTCCCGGAGACGACGGACGAGCACCTGGACGAGTCCTCCGACGTGGTGAAGATCGACCTGAACCAGCCGATGGACACGATCCTCGCCGAGCTGACCAAGTACCCGGTCAAGACGCGGCTCTCCCTCACCGGTCCGCTGGTCGTGGCCCGTGACATCGCGCACGCCAAGATCAAGGAACGGCTCGACGCGGGCGAGGAGATGCCGCAGTACCTGAAGGACCACCCGGTGTACTACGCCGGTCCGGCCAAGACCCCCGAGGGGTACGCCTCCGGTTCCTTCGGCCCGACCACGGCCGGCCGCATGGACTCCTACGTCGAGCAGTTCCAGGCCGCCGGCGGCTCCAAGGTGATGCTCGCCAAGGGCAACCGCAGCAAGCAGGTCACCGCCGCGTGCGACGCGCACGGCGGCTTCTACCTCGGCTCCATCGGCGGCCCGGCCGCCCGTCTCGCCCAGGACTGCATCAAGAAGGTCGAGGTCGTCGAGTACGAGGAGCTCGGCATGGAGGCCGTCTGGAAGATCGAGGTCGAGGACTTCCCGGCGTTCATCGTCGTCGACGACAAGGGCAACGACTTCTTCCAGGACCCGGCCCCGGCTCCGACGTTCACGTCGATTCCGGTCCGGGGCCCCGGGCTGGCGTAGCGCGTCCGGCGCGGCGGGGGGTGCTCTTCCGCCCCCCGCCGACTCCTGTCCGTCCCTTCCGGGGCGCTGCCGCAGCCGAACCGGTCAGTGGGGCATGCAGCCGAACCAGTTCAGCTTGTCTCCGTCCTTGGTGTAGCCCATGCACCTGATGGTCGTGTCGTGCCGCGTGTCGGTCCGCTCCACCGGTCCGTTCGCGTAGTCCGTCTTGTGGCGGGGCTCCACGAGGGTGTCGACCTCGACGCGGTACCAGCGCTTTCCGCCGGACGGCACGCTGCAGCCGCGGCCGGTGACGTTGCGGCTGGGATCGCCACTCCAGACCGGCCGTTCGGCGCGGTCGCAGTGGGCGCGGTGCGAGCCGCCGCCGGCGGCCGCGGAGCCGGCTCCCGCGCCCAGCAGGGCCGCCGTGCCTATGGACACCGCCGCGGTGGCCCCGAGCAGACCCTTGGGAGTGAAGTTCATCGGTTGGTCCTCCTGCCAGCCGTGGTGACGGCGGGGAATCGCCCTGTCACCTTGGGCCGATAGTCACACTTATCCGTGATGTCCGGCTCGGCAGCCGGGGACGCAGTCCCCCGACCCGGTGACGTCGGTGGTGCCAATGCAGCAGGCCGAGGTCTCCCCGTGCCCCGTGCGGCCCACGGTCCGGAACAACCGCGGCCCACCGATCGCTGATACCGGCATGAGCGACTACCGCATCGAACACGACTCCATGGGCGAGGTCCGGGTACCGGTCCACGCCAAGTGGCGGGCCCAGACGCAGCGGGCCGTCGAGAACTTCCCGGTCTCCGGGCAGCGGATCGAGCGCGCGCACATCGAGGCGCTGGCCCGGATCAAGGGCGCGGCGGCCAAGGTGAACGCCGAGCTGGGGGTGGTCGACAAGGACATGGCCCAGGCGATCCAGGACGCGGCCGGGGAGGTCGCCGAGGGGAAGTGGGACGACCAGTTCCCGGTGGACGTGTTCCAGACGGGGTCGGGGACCTCGTCCAACATGAACACCAACGAGGTCCTCGCGACGCTGGCGACCGAGCGCCTCGGGCGCGAAGTGCATCCGAACGACCACGTCAACGCCTCGCAGTCGTCGAACGACGTGTTTCCGTCGTCCATCCACATCGCCGCCACCGCCGCCGTCACGCGCGACCTGATCCCGGCCCTGGAGCATCTCGCCGCGTCGCTGGAGCGCAAGGCCGACGAGTTCGCCGACGTCGTGAAGTCCGGGCGGACGCATCTGATGGACGCCACTCCGGTGACCCTGGGGCAGGAGTTCGGCGGGTACGCGGCACAGGTGCGGTACGGCGTGGAGCGGCTGCGGGCCTCGCTGCCCCGGCTGGCCGAACTGCCGCTCGGGGGGACGGCGGTGGGCACCGGCATCAACACCCCGCCCGGGTTCTCGGCCGCGGTGATCGAGGAGGTCGCGCGGGTCACCGGGCTGCCGTTCACCGAGGCGCGCAACCACTTCGAGGCGCAGGGCGCGCGGGACGGGATCGTGGAGACCAGCGGGCAGCTGCGGACCGTCGCGGTCGGCCTGACGAAGATCGCCAACGATCTGCGCTGGATGGCCTCGGGGCCGCGGACCGGGCTCGCCGAGATCGCGCTGCCGGATCTGCAGCCGGGTTCCTCGATCATGCCGGGGAAGGTCAACCCGGTGGTCCCGGAGGCCGTGCTGATGGTCTCCGCGCAGGTCATCGGGAACGACCAGACGATCGCGGTGGCCGGCGCGGCCGGGAACTTCGAGCTGAACGTGATGCTTCCGGTCATCGGCAGGAACGTGCTCGAATCCGTGCGGCTGCTCGCCAACGTCTCGCGGCTGCTCGCCGACCGGACCGTGGACGGCATCACCGCGCACCGGGAGCGGGCCCGGGAGTACGCCGAGTCGTCGCCGTCCGTGGTGACGCCGCTCAACAAGTACATCGGGTACGAGGAGGCCGCCAAGGTGGCCAAGAAGGCGCTGGCGGAACGTAAGACGATCCGCCAGGTCGTCATCGAGGGCGGGTACGTCGACAAGGGTGATCTGACCGTCGGGCAGCTGGACGAGGCGCTGGATGTCCTGCGGATGACACGGCCGTAACCGCGTGCGAACGTTTCGCGCCGCCCGGCCAGAACCGTGACGTCCGCCGCAGCGTCGTATGCCTATGGCACCTAATATCTGTGCATGGCAGACGGTGGAGCGGTGAGACGCGTGACGCGCGGGGAAACGGGCGGTGCGACCGGTGGCGGAGCCGGGTTCTGGGCTCCGGGGAGCCAGATCCTCTGGCGGTACCGGGAGAACGCCGGAGACGGTTTCCACATCGCGCGTCCCGTCACCGTCGTCCGGGACGACGAGGAGCTGCTGGCCGTCTGGCTGGCCCCCGGCACCGAGTGCGTCAGGCCCGTGTTCGCCGACGGCAGGTCGGTCGGCGAGGAGCCGCTGGAGTCGCGGTACACCAAGCCGCGGACCGTGGCGCTCGGCCGCTGGTTCGGCACCGGAGTGCTGAAGCTGGCCCGGCCCGGTCAGCCCTGGTCGGTATGGCTGTTCTGGGAACCGGGCTGGCAGTTCAAGAACTGGTACGTCAATCTTGAGCAGCCGCTGGCCCGTTGGGGCGGCGGAGTGGACTCGGAGGATCACTTCCTGGACATCTCCGTGCATCCGGACCGGAGTTGGCACTGGCTCGACGAGGACGAGTTCGCCCAGGCCCAGCGGGACGGCCTGATGGACGCGGAGACGGCCGAACGGGTGCGGGCGGCGGGCCTGGCCGCGGTGGCCGCCGTACGGGCCTGGGAGCCGCCGTTCTCGGACAGCTGGCAGCACTGGCGCCCGGACCCGGCCTGGGCGGTACCGTCGCT
The DNA here is from genome assembly GCF_040634235.1 of Streptomyces sp. NPDC007157. Taxonomy (NCBI): domain Bacteria; kingdom Bacillati; phylum Actinomycetota; class Actinomycetes; order Kitasatosporales; family Streptomycetaceae; genus Streptomyces; species Streptomyces sp. NPDC007157. The sequence continues at coordinate 159,718 of NZ_JBEYFE010000002.1, read as the reverse complement.
GCCGGAGGACTGGGACCGTACGCCCGCGCACGTGTCCACATGAGACCCTTGATGCGCCCCCGGTGCACAACCGTAGGATCGTCCTCCGCAAGGGCGCGTTGAGCACAACTCCCGGAGCTTTCATCCGGGCTGACCGAACGTCACCGAGGGGCGGCAGGACGTGAGCGAGGGGTACGAGGGCAGCACCGGCGAGCGGGGGGCGGCCCGCAGATCGTTCGCCGGCGGCACAGGAACAGCCTCCAGCCACGCCGGAATTCCGTTCCTGGGACACGTAATCCGGGTATCGGAGTTTCGGCGGGACCACCTGCGCGCCCGGCGCGCAGCCCCGGACGGACGGATTCGACACGCGTGACGGAGCAGCCCACCTCCTACGAACGCCCGCAGCCAGGCGTCGACCCCGCGGAGGCCCGCGGGGCGCTCCTGCGTACCCCGCAACCGCCGCCGCAGCCGCAGGCACCGCCCCGTCCGCTCGGCGCCACCGCCTTACCGGCGCAGGCCCGCGCGGGCGAGACGCCCTCCGGCCCCGGTACCAGCACGTCCAAGGAGCACTCCGTCAACGGCCCCGAGCACGCCCAGCCCACCAGCGCTGAGCCCGATCCACACCGGCCGCGCCCCGCCGAGGGCATTCCGCCGCAGCCCGGCGCCGAGCAGGAGCGGGTGGCGGGCGCGGGCGCCCAGGAGCGCCGTACCGGACGCGGGGTGCCGCCCGGCCGGCCGATGCCGATGCGCCGGGACGGCGACCGGCTGCGCTTCGTGGGCGCCGCGACCCGCCGGATCGCCCGGGGCATCGACCTGGACGAGATCGTGATGGGGCTGTGCCGGGCGACCGTGCCGACCTTCTCGGACGCGATCCTGGTCTATCTGCGCGACCCGCTGCCGGTGGGCGACGAGCGACCGGTCGGCCCGGTGGTGCTGCGGCTGCGCCGTACCGACCGGATCCCGGAGGAGCGGGACACCGACGGCTTCCCGCCGCTGCCCGTCCCGGAGCCGGAACCGGCCGACATCGGTCTGTCCGCGCTCACCGCGGAACTGTGCGAGGTACGGCCGGGCGGCGCCCTCAACGAGGTACTGCGGGGCGTACGACCGGTTTTCGCCGATTCCCCCGCCGCCCGTTCCGCGCTGCCCGAACTCCTCGGCGAGGGCGCTGAGTCCCTCGTACCCGGCGGACAGCACGCGATCCTCGCGCCGCTGCGCGGTCGGCGCCGGGTGATCGGCGCGGCCCTGTTCCTGCGCCGCCCGGAGCGGCTCGCCTTCGAGACGGACGACCTGCTGGTCGCCGCCCAGCTGGCCACGCACACCGCGCTCGGCATCGACAAGGCGGTGCTGTACGGCCGGGAGGCCTACATCGCCGACGAGTTGCAGCGGACCATGCTGCCGGAGCACCTGCCGAGCGCCACGGGCGTACGGCTGGCCTCGCGCTATCTGCCGGCCGCGGAGACCGCGCGGGTCGGTGGTGACTGGTACGACGCGATCCCGCTGCCGGGCAGCCGGGTGGCGCTTGTCGTGGGCGATGTCATGGGGCACTCGATGACCTCGGCCGCCATCATGGGGCAACTGCGCACCACCGCGCAGACGCTGGCCGGACTCGACCTGCCGCCGCAGGAGGTCCTGCACCATCTGGACGAGCAGGCACAGCGGCTGGGCAGCGACCGGATGGCGACCTGCCTGTACGCGGTGTACGACCCGGTGGCGCACCGCATCACCATCGCCAACGCGGGCCATCCGCCGCCGGTGCTGCTGCACCTGGGCGGACGGGCCGAGGTGCTGCGGGTGCCGCCGGGGGCGCCGATCGGGGTCGGCGGCGTCGACTTCGAGGCGGTCGAACTGGACGCGCCCGCCGGGGCGACGCTGCTGCTGTACACCGACGGGCTGGTGGAATCCCGGCTGCGGGACGTGTGGACCGGGATAGAGCAGCTGCGGGAGAAGCTCGCCGCGACCGCGCAGCTGACCGGGCCGGATCATCCGCCGCCCCTCGAGGCGCTGTGCGACGAGGTGCTCGACATGCTCGGGCCCGGTGACCGCGACGACGACATCGCGCTGCTCGCGGCCCGGTTCGACGGGATCGCGCCGAGCGATGTGGCGTACTGGTTCCTGGAGCCGGAGGACGCGGCGCCGGGGCGGGCCCGGCGGCTGGCCCGGCGGGCGCTCGCGCGCTGGGGACTCGAGGAGCTGTCCGACTCCGTCGAGCTGTTGGTCAGCGAGGTCGTGACGAACGCGGTGCGGTACGCGTCACGGCCGGTGACACTGCGGTTGCTGCGGACCGACGTGCTGCGGTGCGAAGTCGGCGACGACGTGCCGCAGTTGCCGCGGCTGCGGCAGGCGCGGGCGACGGACGAGGGCGGCCGGGGGCTGTACCTCGTCAACAGACTGGCCAGACGGTGGGGAGCGACCCGGCTGAGCACCGGGAAGGTCGTCTGGTTCGAGCTCAACCGATAGGCCCGTAGGGCCAGGGACCGGTGAGTTGCCGCGGGCCCGGTGGGGGCTCGTCGCGCAGTTCCCCGCCCCTTTCAGGGGCGTCAGCCGTAGCGCCCCTCAGGGGCGCGGGGAACTGCGCGACCGGCCACGACGCACCGGCACCCGCACCCGGATGACTACTGGAAGTCGTCCGCCGGGTCCAGCGGGTTGTCCGTGATGCCTCCCGTCGGAGTCTGGCTCGGCGTCTGGGACGGAGTCTGGGACGGCGGCGCGGAAGTCGTCGGAGTCTGACTCGGCGTCTGCGACGGGGTCTGGGACGGCGGCGCGGACTTGGTCGGCGTCTGGCTCGGGGTCTGCGACGGAGTCTCGGACGGCGTCGCGGACTTCGACGGGGTCTCCGAGGGCTGGACGGCCGCGCCCAGGTCGGTGTCGAGTTCGAACTTCTGCTTCTTCGTGACCCCGAAGGTGTACGTCGCCCAGATCTGCGCCGGGTAACCGCCACCGTTGATGCGGCCGGTGCCGGGGATCAGGCCTGTGGCGCCGGTCAGCGAGACCTGGTTGTGGCTCTTGGCATCCTCGCCGAACAGTCCGACCGAGGTCACCAGGTCGGGCGTGAAGCCCGTGAACCAGGCCGACTTGTTGTTGTCGGAGGTACCCGTCTTGCCGGCCACCTGCTGGCCCTTGCGCAGCGGGTTCTGGGCCACCGACGCCTTCGCCGTACCGTCGTCGACCACACCGGTCAGGACGGAGGTCACCTGGTCGGCCGCGCTCTTGCTGATCACCTGCTCGCCGATCGGGTTCGGCGGGGCGACCCTGCGGCCGGTCTTCTCCGCCGACGCGAGGATGGTCGGGGTGACCTTCTGGCCGTGGTTGTCGAGGGTGGCGTACACCCCGGCCATCTCCAGCGGGCTCGCGCCCATGCTGCCCAGGGTCTGCGCGGGCACCGCCGGCAGGTCGGTGGTGTCCAGGCCGAGGTCGTCGGCGACCTTCATCACGTTCTTCATGCCGACGTCCACACCCATCTGCGCGAACACCGAGTTGACGGACTTGTTCATCGCCGTCTGCACGGTGATGTCGCCGTAGTCGGCGTCGTCCTCGTTCGGCGGCGAGAAGGCGATGTCGCTGCCCTTGACCGGGCGGCCGCTGGTGCCGTCGTAGATCGTGTTGGCGTTGATGTCCTTGCCGTCCTGCGTCTTGGAGTCCTGGTCCAGCGCGGCGGCGAGGATGATCGGCTTGAAGGTGGAGGCCGGCTGGTAGTCGGCCCGGGTGGCGTTGTCGGTGTAGTGCTTGTAGTAGTCCACGCCGCCGTAGAGGGCGAGGATCTTGCCGGTCTTGGGGTCGACGGAGACGGCGCCGGCCTGGACGTTCTTGTCGACCTTGCGCTTCTTGCCGTCGAGCTTGCTGGTGAGCTGGCCCTTGACGGCCGCCTCCAGCTTGGCCTGCTTCTTCGGGTTGATGTTCAGGGTGATCGTCCAGCCCTGGTCCACGACCTGGGACTCCGCCTCGGAGCGGGTGAGGCCCTGGCTCTTCATCAGCTGGTTCTCCAGCTGGGTGTTGGCCAGTTCGACCAGATAGCCCTTCTGGCCCTCCAGACCGGAGGCGGCCTTCGGCGGCTTGGGGATCGGGAACTTCAGGCCGTCACGTTCGGACTTGTCCAGCCAGCCCTGGCCGACCATGTTGTTCAGGACGTAGTTCCAGCGCTCCTGCACCAGCTTCTTGCCGATGGGGCCCGCCACCGCCCAGTCGTACTGGCTGGGTGCCTGGAGCAGCGCGGCCAGATAGGCGCCCTGCTGGACGTTGAGGTCCTCGGCGTCGACGCGGTAGTAGGCCTGGGCGGCGGCCTGGATGCCGTAGGCGCCGCGGCCGTAGTAACTGGTGTTGATGTAGCCCGCGAGGATTTCGTCCTTCGACTTCTCGCGGTCCACCTTCAGCGAGATGACCAGTTCCTTCAGCTTGCGCGTGACGGTCTGGTCCTGGTCGAGGTAGTAGTTCTTGACGTACTGCTGGGTGATGGTCGATCCGCCCTGGGTGCCGCGGCCCCGCGCCGTGTTGTAGAGGCCGCGGGCCATGCCCTTCAGGTCGATGCCCGAGTCGGTGTAGAAGGTCTTGTTCTCCGCCGCGACGAAGGTGTGCTGGACCTCCTTCGGAACCTTGGAGAGGTCCACGATCTCGCGGTTGACGGTGCCCTTGCGGGCCAGGACCGAGCCGTCGCTGTACTTGTAGACGTTGCTCTGCGTCTGCGCGAGCGCGTTGCCCTCGGGAACGGTCACCATCACGTACAGCATGACGAAGGCGCCGATGCCGAGCAGACAGACGGTGAAGAAGGCGCCGAGCATCTTCTTCCAGGTGAACAGCCGGCGTATCCGGCCCTTCGCGGATTTGCCGCCCTTGGCCGGCTTCCCCTTGCCCGGCTTCCCCTTGCCTGCGGCGGCCTTGCGGCGCTCCGCGCGGGTGCCGCCCTCGGCCGGCGCCGTCTGGACCGCCGTCGCGGTACCGGCCGGGGACGCGGCTGTCTCGTGCGTGGTCTCGGGCGACGAGCGGTGCCCGGGCGCGGCACGGCGGCCACCGCGCTGTCGCGCTTTTCTCTCTTCCGCTCGTCCCATGAGTCCGTCCGCTCCGCTTCGTCTCGGCTGTCACACGTGTGTACGGGTGTCACACAAGTACGTGGCTCAGGTCAGCTCAGAAAGCTAACACCGCTCTCTATGACAAAGAGCAGACGATCCGGCCTTTACGGACGTGACAATCAGCACCCCGCCCCAACGGAACCGACGAGCGGAAAGGGCAGAGGGTTGCCTCTGACCGACAAAGTGTTATCAGTTGCACCCGTACGACGCCCACGACGAGGACGGGCACCCGTACGACGCCCACGACGAGGACGGGCACTCGCTGCGCGGCAGCGCCGAGGACATCACCGAGAAGCCGGCCGTCGAGTTCCAGGCGCGGGTCGCACCGGGACGTTGTACCGGTGACGGACTCGCCCGAAGAGGCGCCACGGCTCCTCGGGTTCCTCGGGCGGGCTTATGCCAGCTCTGCCTTGAAGCCCTGTCGCCAGGACGGGTACCGCGGCTCCCAGCCCAGCTCCCGCCTGGCCTTGGCGTTGGAGAAGCCGCGCCCCTCGGTCATGATCACCACCGCCTGTTCGCCGGCCAGCAGCCGGGCCAGCCAGACCGGCACCCTCAGCGGCCGCTTCGCCCCGGCGCACTCGGCGAGGTACGGGAGCCACTCGGCGGCCGGCGCCGGCTCGTCGTCGACGATGTTGAACACGCCCCGCGCCTTCCGCTCGACCGCCAGTACGGTGGCGCTCGCCGCGTCGTCGAGGTGGATCCAGCTGCTGTGCCCGTCGGCACGGCCGACCAGGGGGTACTGGCGCTTGCGGACCATGGTCACCTGGTCGTCGATGGCACCGGGACCGTAGAAGGCGCCGTACCGCAGGGCCGCGCCGCCCGCTTCGAGGACCGCCTCCTCCAGGTGGCGCAGCGCCAGCATGCCCTGGTGCGCCGGCGTCCCGGCCATCAGGTCCAGCGGGTCCTCCTCCGTCTTCACCCAGCCGCCCTCGCGGATGCCGTTCCAGCTGGCGTGGCTCTGCGCGACGACATGGCCGACGCCGGCCGCTTCGGCGGCGGCCAGCAGGTGGTCCGTGCCCTCGGTGCGCAGCCGGTTGGTGAGGGCGAACCAGCGGTCCGGATGCTTGATGTCGGGCTTGCCCGCGTGCGCCATGGAGATCGCGGTCAGTTGGTGCACGATCACCTCCGGGCGGGCCGCGGCCACCGCCGCCCCGACCGACAGCGCGTCGAGGCCGTCCATCACCACGCCCTCGGCCCCCAATCGCCTCAGCAGATCCAGCCGGGCCGCGCTGGTCGTGGTGGCCGTCACCCGATGCCCCCGCGCCACCAGTTGCGGCACCAGCCGCCGTCCCAGCACACCACTGCCACCCGCCACGAAGACCCGCACGGCCATCACCTTCCCGAGCTGATGAACAGACTCCGGAGCGAGGACGAGGCAGGCTCGCGCGCAGTGACATCGCGCTGTCGCACAACCGTGACAATCGGCTCCCACGTGCGCGTTCGCACACCCCGCCATGATCTACACACCGTGCGTATACATAGGGCGTATACACCGTGTGTACAGTGCTGCCATGTCCATCGGTCACACCCTCCTGGGGCTCCTGGAGTCCGGCCCGCGCCACGGCTACGACCTGAAGCGGGCCTTCGACGAGAAGTTCGGTCACGACCGGCCGCTGCACTACGGCCAGGTCTACTCGACGATGTCGCGCCTGCTGAAGAACGGGCTCGTGGAAGTCGACGGCATCGAGGCCGGCGGCGGCCCCGAGCGCAAGCGGTATGCCATCACCGACGCCGGCGTCACCGACGTCGCGAAGTGGCTGGCCACTCCGGAGAAGCCGGAGGAGTACCTCCAGTCGACCCTGTACACCAAGGTCGTGCTCGCCCTGCTGACCCACCGCGACGCCGGCGACATCCTCGACAGCCAGCGCTCCGAGCATCTGCGCAGCATGCGGATCCTCACCGACCGCAAGCGCCGGGGCGACCTCGCGGACCAGCTCGTCTGCGACCACGCCCTGTTCCACCTGGAGGCGGACCTGCGGTGGCTGGAACTGACCGCCGCCCGCCTCGACAAGCTCCGCACGGAGGTGACCAAGTGACCGCTCCCGCTGGTTCGCTGCTCGCGGCCGAGGGGCTGCGCAAGGCCTACGGCCCCACGCTCGCGCTCGACGGGGCCGGGTTCTCGATACATCCGGGCGAGGTCGTCGCCGTGATGGGCCCGTCCGGCTCGGGCAAGTCGACCCTGCTGCACTGTCTCGCCGGGATCGTGCCGCCCGACTCGGGCTCGATCGTCTACGCCGGGCGCGAGATGGCCACCATGAACGACACCGAGCGCAGCGCCCTGCGCCGCAGCGAGTTCGGTTTCGTCTTCCAGTTCGGCCAGTTGGTACCCGAGTTGACCTGTGTGGAGAACGTGGCGCTGCCGCTGCGGCTGAACGGCACCTCCCGCAAGGCGGCCGAGAAGGCCGCGCTGGGCTGGATGGAGAAGCTGGAGGTCGACGACCTGAGCCGCAAGCGGCCCGGTGAGGTCTCCGGCGGCCAGGGGCAGCGGGTCGCGGTGGCCCGGGCACTGGTCACCGAGCCCAGGGTGCTGTTCGCCGACGAGCCGACCGGCGCGCTGGACTCCCTCAACGGCGAGCGCGTGATGGAGCTGCTGACGGACGCGGCCCGCTCCACCAACGCGGCCGTCGTGCTCGTCACGCACGAGGCCCGGGTGGCCGCCTACTCGGACCGCGAGATCGTCGTACGCGACGGCAGGTCCCGGGACATGGAGCGGGTGGTATGAACGTCAGGCAGTGGTCCAGAGACCTGGCCATGGGGGTCCGGTTCGCCTTCGGGGGCGGACGCGAGGGCTGGTTCCGGGCCATCCTGACGGCCGTCGGCGTGGGTCTGGGGGTGGCGCTGCTGCTGCTCACCACGGCCCTCCCGAACGCGCTGGCCGTGCGCCACCAGCGCGATGTGGCACGGGCGGACTACACGTACACCTTCGACCACAAGAAGGCCGGCGAGAAGACGTTCGTCATCGCGGACATCGAGACCCCCTACCGCGGCGCCGACATCCGCGGCCGGATGATCCAGCGGGAGGGCGCGCAGGCGCCGGTGCCGCCCGGGCTCACCGCGTACCCGGCGCCCGGCGAGATGGCCGTCTCGCCCGCGCTGAAGCGGCTGCTCGACTCCCCCGACGGCGCACTCCTGCGCACCCGGCTGCCGTACCGGATCACCGCCACCATCGCGGAGAGCGGGCTGACCGGCTCGCAGGAACTCGCCTACTACGCGGGCTCCGACGACCTCGCCGACCACATCGACCCGCCGAACGTGGCCCGGATCGACCACTTCGGCAGCCCCAGGTCGCCGGACGCGGAGTCCGACCCGGTCCTCACCCTGCTGGTCCTCGTGGTGTTCGTGGTGCTGCTGATGCCGGTCGCCGTGTTCGTCGCGGCCGCCGTCCGCTTCGGCGGCGAGCGCCGCGACCGGCGGCTGGCCGCGCTGCGGCTGGTCGGCTCCGACGGCCGGATGGTACGGCGGATCGCGGGCGGCGAGGCGATGGCGGGCGCGCTGCTCGGCCTGGTCTTCGGCGTCGGCTTCTTCCTGGTCGGCCGCCAGTTCGCGGGCACCACCGAGGTGTTCGGCATCAGCGTGTTCCCGAGCTATCTCAACCCCTCCCCGCTGCTGGCCGTGCTGGTGGCGGTCGCCGTCCCGGCGGCGGCCGTGCTGGTGACCCTGTTCGCCCTGCGCGGAGTGGTCATCGAGCCGCTCGGCGTGGTGCGGACGGCGAAGCCCAGGCGGCGCCGGCTGTGGTGGCGGCTGCTGCTCCCGGTGGCCGGCCTGGCGGCGCTCTACCCGATGATCGGGCAGGGCCGCGGCGGCGGCGACTTCAACCAGTACCTGGTCACCGGTGGCGTCCTACTGCTCCTGGTCGGCATCACGGCCCTGCTGCCGTGGGTCGTCGAGTCGGTCGTCGCACGGCTCGGCCGGGGCGCGGTGGCCTGGCAACTTGCTGTCCGGCGACTCCAGTTGAGCAGTGGTACGGCGGCCCGCATGGTCAACGGGATCGCGGTGGCGGTGGCCGGCGCGATCGCGCTCCAGATGGTCTTCGCCGGCGTCGAGGCCGACTACACCAAGCAGACCAATAACGACCTCACCCGCGCGCAGATGTCGGTCCAGGTACCGAACGGCGTCCCGGTGCCCGAGGTCGCCCGGGCCATGACCGGCACCAAGGGCGTGCTGAAGGTGGTCTCGATCGCCGACGGCCAGGTCGGCGACCTGAAGAAGGACCCGACCCAGACCGCCGAGGTGAGCATGGGAAGTTGCGCCTCGCTGCGGGAGGTCGCCGTCCTGCCGTCCTGCCACGACGGCGACGCCTTCGTGGTGAAGGGCTCGGACACCGGATCCGAGACGACGAAGCTGCTGACGACCGTGGAGAAGCACGGCCGGACCCTCTACCTCGACCCCTCCTACACCGGCGACGACCAGGGCGCCGCGAGCCGCTGGACGGTACCGGCGGGGCTGAAGCAGGCACAGACCCGCGAGGACCCCACCGGCTACAAGCGCGGCGGCTTCCTGCTCACCCCCGGTGCACTGCCGGACGGTGCCAGCACGGCGGTACAGGGTGTGGTCTATCTGTCCATCGACTCCGGGGTGCGCGACGCCTCGGAGAACGTGATCAACACGGCGGTCCGGATCGACCCGCTGATGCACGCGGAGACGCTGACCTCGATCGAGCGGGACGGCCAGTTCGAGTCGATCCGCACCGGGCTGTTCGCCGGCGCAGCCGCCGTGCTGGCGCTGATCGGCGCGAGCCTGCTGGTCGGCCAGCTGGAGCAGCTGCGCGAGCGCAAGAAGCTGCTGTCGGCGCTGGTCGCCTTCGGCACCCGGCGGCGCACGCTGAGCCTGTCGGTGCTGTGGCAGACCGCGATCCCGGTCGGGCTCGGACTGCTGCTGGCCGGCGTGGTGGGCCTGACGCTGGGCACGGTGCTGCTGAAGATGGTCGGCTCCACGGTGCGGGTGGACTGGCCGGGCGTGCTGGCGATGACCGGCTTCGGCGCGGCGGTCGTGCTGGCCGTCACGGTGCTGAGCCTGCCGCCGCTGCTGCGCCTGATGCGCCCGGACGGGCTGCGTACCGAGTAGGGGCTACGAGTCGGCGCCGAGTACCCGGACGGGCAGCGGACGCAGTGCCTCGCGCAACGCGTCCGCCAGCTCCCGGTACTCGGCGCCGCGCGCTGCCCCGGCGCGCATCGCGAGGGCGATCCGGCGGCTCGGGGCGGGCTCGGCGAAGGTACCGGTGAGCAGATGGTCGCTGCGGCTGGTCTCGACCCTGACGGCGGTGTGCGGCAGCAGGGTGCAGCCGAGCCCGCCGGCCACCAGCTGGACGAGGGTGGCCAGGCCGGCGGCCGTGGTGGTCACCGGCGCGCCCTCCCGCCGCCCGCCACCGCCCTCAGCCGCGGGGCTTCGCCCCGCCCCCTTGATTCCGCGGCCCGCCTCCCGGCAGATGTCCAGGGCCTGGTCGCGCAGACAGTGCCCCTCGTCCAGCAGCAGCAGGTTCAGCTCCTTGAGAGCCTCGCGCGGAATGCCGGTCCGGCCGCCGAGCGGCTGGTCCAGCGGGGTGACGAGCACGAAGTCCTCGTCGTACAGCGGAAGTTCGACGACACCCGGGACGCCCAGGGGGACGGCGAGCAGCAGCAGGTCGAGGCGTCCGGCGGTCAGTCCGTCCAGCAGGCTGGCGGTCTGCTCCTCGTGGACCTGGAGGTCCAGGTCCGGGTAGCGGTCGTGGACCAGCCGCAGCACGGTGGGCAGCAGATACGGCGCCACGGTCGGGATGACGCCGAGCCGCAGCGCGCCGGTGAACGGCGCCCGCACCGCCTCCGCCTCCGCCAGCAGCGACCGCATCTCCTCCAGCACGGCCTGGGCGCGTACGGCGAGCCGCTCGCCGGCGGGCGAGAGCAGCACCTTGCGGGTGGTGCGCTCCAGGAGCGTGACGCCGAGCGTCTCCTCCAGTGCCGAGACGGCTCCCGACAGCGCGGGCTGGCTCATGCCTATCGCGGCGGCCGCGTCCCGGAAGTGGAGGTGTTCGGCGACGGCGGCGAAGGCGCGCAGCTGGGCGAGACTGGGTTGACGGCGCTTGCTGCCCACGCCGACACCGTTTCCCATGGGGTTACCCACAGCCACTGATAGCCACCTCCGATCAACCCGACCGAGTGTAGCTATTTCAGGAATCAATGCACCTTGTGCCACGATCGGCGGCGTCCAACCCATCGGAGGCGACCCCGCGATCCGGGGTGCTTCCGCGCTGCAAGGAGAGCGTGTGCTCACTGTCGGTGACAAGTTCCCCGAGTTCGAACTGACCGCCTGCGTCTCACTGGAGAAGGGCCGGGAGTTCGAGACGATCACCCACAAGACCTACCAGGGTTGGAAGGTGGTCTTCGCGTGGCCCAAGGACTTCACCTTCGTGTGCCCGACCGAGATCGCCGCGTTCGGCAAGCTGAACGAGGAGTTCGCCGACCGTGACGCGCAGGTCCTCGGCTTCTCCGGTGACTCCGAGTTCGTCCACCACGCCTGGCGCAAGGACCACGACGACCTGCGCGAGCTGCCGTTCCCGATGATGGCCGACTCGAAGCACGAGCTGATGCGCGACCTGGGCATCGAGGGCGAGGACGGCTTCGCCAAGCGCGCGGTCTTCATCGTCGACCAGAACAACGAGATCCAGTTCTCCATGGTGACCGCGGGCTCGGTGGGCCGTAACCCCAAGGAGGTCCTGCGGGTCCTCGACGCGCTCCAGACGGACGAGCTCTGCCCGTGCAACTGGACCAAGGGCGAGGACACCCTGGACCCGGTCGCGCTGCTGGCCGGTGAGTGAGTTGTCGCTCGACGCCCTCAAGTCCGCGGTCCCGGACTACGCCAAGGACCTGAAGCTCAACCTGGGTTCGGTCATCGGCAACTCCGAGCTGCCGGCCCAGCAGCTGTGGGGCACGGTCCTGGCGACCGCCATCGCCTCCCGCTCCCCGATGGTGCTGCGCGAGCTGGCGCCCGAGGCGAAGGCGAACCTCACGCCGGAGGCGTACCGGGCCGCGAAGTCGGCGGCCGCGGTGATGGCGATGAACAACGTCTTCTACCGCACCCGCCATCTGCTCTCCGACCACGAGTACGGCACGCTGCGCGCGGGCCTGCGGATGAACGTCATCGGCAACCCCGGTGTCGACAAGGTCGACTTCGAGCTGTGGTCGTTCGCGGTGTCCGCGATCAACGGCTGCGGGCTGTGCCTGGACTCGCACGAGCAGGTGCTGCGCAAGGCCGGCGTCGACCGTGAGGTGATCCAGGAGGCGTTCAAGATCGCCTCGGTGGTCCAGGCGGTGGGCTCCACCCTGGAAGCCGAAGCTGTGCTGGCCGAGTTCGAGTAGGCGCCGACGCTCCGTGGACCCCGCTCACCCCTCAGTGGGCGGGGTCTTCCGCGTTCCTGGGGGCCGCGCCCCCAGACCCTCCTTCGGGCTGAACGGCCTCGTCCTCAAACGCCTGACCGGCTGATGTGTGTGGCTGAGCGCCGTCGTCGGGCTCTGATGTGTGTGGGTGAGCGCCGTCGTCGGGCTCCGCGCCCTCGTATCTGTCGTTCGAGTACTGGTGCAGATAGCTGACGACCGTGTTCGTCACCGCCACCAGCGGTACGGCCACCACCGCGCCGCCGATGCCCGCGATCAGGCCGCCGGCCGCGACCGTGAGGACCACCGCCAGCGGGTGGACACGGACCGCTCGGCCGAGGATGAAGGGCTGCAGGATGTGGCCCTCGATCTGCTGGACCGCGAGGACGACGGCGAGGGTCATGACGGCCGTGAAGACGCCCTGGGTGACGAGCGCGACCACCACCGCCAGGGCGCCCGAGGCGACCGCGCCGACCAGCGGGATGAACGAGAACAGGAAGATGAAGACGGCGAGCGGGACGGCCATCGGGACGTCCAGGAAGTAGATGCCCAGGCCGATGAAGATGGCGTCTATGAGGGCGACCAGGACCGTGCCGCGGACGTAGGCGGTGAGCGTGCGCCAGGCGCGCGGGCCGGCGCCGGCCACGCCCTCGCGGGCGGCGGCGGGCACGAGCTTCAGGAACCACTGCCAGATGCGCGCACCGTCGTACAGCAGGAAGAGCGTGGAGAAGAAGACCAGCAGGATGCCGGTCAGGGCCTCCACGACGACCTGGACGCCCTCCAGGCCGAACGAGGTGATCTGGTCGGTGTTGGCGCCGATCGCCTCGCGGAGGTTCTTGGCGATCTGGTTGATCTGTTTGTCGGTGACGTGGAAGGGGCTCTTCAACAGCCAGTTGCGCAGGTCGTCGATGCCGTTCTGGACCTGGTCGGAGAGCGTGTCGATGTTCTCCATGACCTGCCAGGTCACGAACCAGCCCATCAGGCCGATCACCACGAAGCCGGAGATGGCGGTGAGCGCGGTGGCGGGGCCGCGGGGCATGCCGTAGCGGCACAGCCGGGCGACCGTGGGCTGGAGCAGGGCGGTGATCAGCAGCGCGATGACGAAGGCGAACACCACGAGTTGTACGGCGCTGATGACCCGCATCAGGATCCACACCGTGCCGGCCAGCACCAGCAGCCGCCAGCCGGCCTCGGCGGCGACCCGTACGCCCCAGGGGATGGCCGTCACGGGGTCGGGGCGCGGGGCGGGCTTCCGGACTGGCCTGGGAGCGGCGGCGGGGGTCGCCGGTTCGGGAGCGGGGGCCTGTGCGGGCAGTGCGGGCGGCTCCGGTTCGGCGTGCTCGCGCTCCACCTCGGCGCGGCGTTCGTCCAACCGCTCGCTCATCTCGCTCAGTCCGGCACCGAGCCTGCCGAGCCACTCGGGCACTCGCGACATGATCCGCTCTCTTCCCCCGCGTCTCCGGGTGCTCCTCACCACTCCCCCCTGGAGTCGTTCGTTCCGACCGTACAGGGCGACAGCCCCTCCCCCTAGGACGGGGAGGGGCTGTCGAAGGTTGAGAGAAGCCGAGTGGCCTCTAGTACCAGCTGTTCGCCTGCCAGAACGACCAGGCCTGGCAGGGGCTGCCGTACCGGGAGTTCATGTAGTTGAGGCCCCACTTGATCTGGGTGGCCGGGTTGGTCTGCCAGTCGGCGCCCACGGAGGACATCTTGGAGCCGGGCAGGGCCTGGAAGAGACCGTAGGCACCGGAGGAGGCGTTGACCGCCCGGTAGTTCCAGCTGGACTCGTGGTCCACGATGTTGCTGAAGCACTGGAACTGGTCGCCGGCCACCATCTGCTGCGCCATCGCCTGGATCTGCGCCACGCTGTACGAGCTCTGGACCGCGAAGGTGACAGAAGAGCGGCTGGCCGCCTTCTTCGCCTCGGCGCGCTCCTTGGCTTCCTTCGCCGCCTGCTCGGCCTCGGCCTTCTTGGCGGTCGCGGCCTTGGCGGCCGCCACCCGGGCCGCCTGCTCGGCGTCCTTCTTGGCGGTCGCGTCGGCCTGGATGGCCACGGCGTCGGCCTGCTGCGTCAGGGACGCGGTCTGCACCGTTGCCTGCTGACCCGCGGGTATGTCCGCGAGGAGCGTGGTGTCGGCTGCCGTCGCCTCAGCGTCATTGGGCTGTGCGACGCTGCCCGAGGCAACACCGACAACGCTTCCGACGGCGGTGACCGCGGTGGCCGAAGCCACTGCGAATCCCCGGACCGAAATCCGGCTCACACGGTTTCCTTCCAGCATCGCCCGCTTCGGTGACCCTGGCGGACGCAATCGTTCCCCTGACGCTGGCCTCCCAACTGCGGGGTCACGGGAGGCGCGGGCCCGATGGACGACCCCCGTGGGGAGCGCCGTGTGGTGCTCGGGCGGCATACGACGTCGCTATGGAATTAGCCGTGGTGCTTCTGTGTTGCCGTACCGCTGGGGGTACAGGTGTGTCGTATGCGGGGCCTGACAGGAGTGAGACTCTGCCGTAACCCGACGCCGGGTGGCAATTCCGAGTTGCGTGTGAAAGCTCACATCCCGTTTCCCCCAGGGGATTTCAGGAAAGCCGCACGCACGAAGACGCCGCCCGGCTAGGCTCATGGCCTTTGCCGGACGGCGCCAACGGATGGGTAATCAGCCCAAGTTGGACACAGGGATCAGATGCGTCAGAGGTGTCCGTCCTCCAGCATTTCGGTCACAAGCGCGGCAATCTGGGACCTCTCGGACCGGTTGAGGGTGACATGCGCGAAGAGCGGGTGACCCTTCAGCTTCTCCACCACGGCGACCACACCGTCGTACCGGCCGACCCGGAGGTTGTCCCGCTGGGCCACGTCGTGGGTCAGAACCACCCGTGAATTCGCGCCGATCCGGGACAGAACGGTCAGCAGGACGTTCCGTTCCAGTGACTGGGCCTCGTCGACGATCACGAACGCGTCGTGCAGGGAGCGGCCGCGGATGTGGGTGAGCGGCAGCACCTCCAGCATCCCGCGCGCGGTGACCTCCTCGATGACCTCGCGGCTGGTGACCGCCGAGAGGGTGTCGAAGACCGCCTGCGCCCAGGGGCTCATCTTCTCGGACTCGGAACCGGGCAGATAGCCGAGCTCCTGCCCGCCGACCGCGTACAGCGGACGGAAGACCATCACCTTCTTGTGCTGGCGGCGCTCCAGGACCGCCTCCAGACCCGCGCACAGCGCCAGCGCCGACTTGCCGGTGCCGGCCCGGCCGCCCATCGACACGATCCCGACGTCCGGGTCGAGCAGCAGATCGAGCGCGATGCGCTGCTCGGCGCTGCGGCCCTTGATGCCGAACGCCTCCCGATCGCCGCGTACCACACGGACGTTGCCTTCCGCCGTCACCCGGCCGAGTGCCTTGCCGCGCTCGGACTGGATGGTCAGGCCAGTGTGCACGGGGAGGTCGGAGGCCTCCGGGACGTACACGTGGCCTTCGTCGAAGAGGATGTCCACCTGTTCGCCGGAGAGCGTCAGTTCGGACATTCCGGTCCAGCCGGAGGCGCCCGTGATGGCGAGCTCGGCGCGGTACTCCTCGGCCAGCAGGCCGACCGACGACGCCTTGATCCTGAGCGGGAGGTCCTTCGAGACGACGGTGACGTCGTACCCCTCGGCCTGCAGGTTGCGGGCCACCGCCAGGATGCGGGAGTCGTTGTCCCCCAGGCGGTAGCCGCTGGGCAGCACGCTGGGGTCCGAGTGATTGAGCTCGACACGGATCGTGCCGCCGAGGTCCCCGATCGGGATGGGGGCGTCCAGACGGCCGTGCCGGACCCGGTAGTCGTCGAGCAGACGCAGGGCCTGCCGGGCGAAGTAGCCGAGTTCGGGATGGTGCCGTTTGGCCTCCAGTTCCGTGACCACGACGATCGGCAGCACGACCTCGTGCTCGTCGAAGCGGGTCATGGCGTTCGGGTCGGCCAGCAGGACGCTGGTGTCGAGAACATAGGTGCGCCGGTCGGACTTGCGGCGCGTTGTGCTGGTCACCACGGAAGGACGTACCCCCTCGGATGAGGTCGGGGAGCGACGAAGAGGAGCTGGACCGGTTGACGGCCACCCTGCACGGGCCGAAAACCGGCCCTCCGCTGCTTCTTCCGTGCCGTGACCGCACGGTCGGGCTGGTGCAAAGGGCCTCCCGGGCGGACGACCCCGAGTCGCCCGCTGAGATCCGATGCCCGTGGTTCGGGCATCGACCTGCTTGCCTTATGCCCTCGAACATGCGCCGCCATGCCACGGTCCGCAACGACGCGCAGGTGAACTCCGTGTTACTGGCGCCCTGAAACGGGTGATTTACGCCTCATGGGCCCGATGAGGTCATCCACCGTAGCGAAGGGGTCATCCAGCGTGGCGAAGGGTTTGTCCAGCGTGGCGAAGGGTTTGTCCAGCGTGGCGACGGTGACAGGGGTCCTGTGCCGCGTCGATGACCGCCGTCACGATCACGTCACCCGCCGTAGCGACGGTGGCGGGCCGCGTAGTCCCGCAGGGCGCGCAGGAAGTCGACCTTGCGGAACGCGGGCCAGAAGACCTCGCAGAAGTAGTACTCGGAGTGCGCGGTCTGCCAGAGCATGAATCCGGACAGCCGCTGCTCCCCGCTGGTACGGATCACCAGGTCCGGGTCGGGCTGGGCGCCGGTGTAGAGGTGCCGGCCGATCATGTCGACGTCGACGGAGTCGGCGAGGTCGCCCATCGCGATGCCCTTGTCCTGGGCGTCGAGGATCATCGAGCGGACGGCGTCGGCGATCTCCTGGCGGCCGCCGTAGCCGATGGCGACGTTCACCAGTATTCCGTCGACGTGCGCGGTGGCCTCCTCGGCCTCCTTGAGCGCGTTCCGCATCGGGGAGGGCAGGAGGTCGGGGGTGCCGACGTGGTGGACCCGCCAGCGGCCGTCGGCGGCGAGGGTGCGGACGACGTCCTCGATGATGCCGAGGAGGGGGACCAGCTCCTCCTTGGCGCGGTCGAAGTTGTCCGTGGAGAGCAACCAGAGGGTGACGACCTCGACATCGGTCTCGGAGCACCAGCCGAGGAACTCCTCGATCTTCTCGGCGCCAACCCGGTGGCCGTGCACGGTGCTGGATCCGGCGGCCTTCGCCCAGCGGCGGTTGCCGTCCATGATGACGCCGATGTGCTTGGGCACCTGAGCGTGGTCCAGGTGACCTTCCACCCGGCGTGCGTAGAGCCTGACGAGCAGGCCGCGCAGCTTGTCGCGCAGGTTCACTTGAGGTCCGCCCCTCGTGATTCGGATGCGGGAGTCCGCGTGATCGGATGCGGGAGTCCGCGGGATTCGAATGCGGGAGTCCGCCCGCCGAAGCCTACCCCGCGGGGAGTTGAGGAAGGCGCGGGAGGGAGGCGCGGGAGGGCGGGCGCTCCGGGGGCGGGGGTTCCGGTCGCCGCGCGGCGGCGGGTCGGTTGTGGCTGGTCGGGCCGCGCGGCGGAGCCGCTGATGTGTGCAGCCCCGCGCCCCTTCGAGGGCGCGCCCCGAGACCGCCTGAAAAGTGGGTGAAAAAAACGGGCCGGTCCGTGGGGGGGAGACGGACCGGCCCGAGGGGGGGGGTTCCACCATAACCCTTTGTAAGTGATGCCGCGCGCATCGGCGTGCCACAACTACTCTCCGGAGTCACCCGGCGACGCCACGAGGGGCCCGGAACGCTGGATTCAAGGGCCTTACGTGGCCGATTCACAGCGGAATCCCAGGAAAACTGGTCACATTCGGGGGGATCAAGAGGGTTTGGGCCGTCTTGGTGACGCCTCGGCGGGTTGCACACCCGTCCCTCCGACGGGCTACCCCGGCCGCGAACGACGGCTTGACGGGAGCCAGTGGGGCATTACGGCACCGCGCAGCCCCCTCCACTGCACGGTGCCGCCCGCGCAGCTTTGCTCACGCGAATTACCTTGGTCTGAACTTACGTGAGCCAACGGGGCGATACGGGACGTCAGAGGTAACGATGTGAAAACGCTGAGGGAATGGAAGATGAACAGAGGGGTTGAATATTCGCATATGCGTAGATCCATGAACTAGCAGACGTCTTGCCCTCATTAGTTCATCGGTGTCACGACATGTACCAATACGATCTTCGATCACCTTTTGATCGCACCCGGTGCCGGGTGGGCGTCCGGGGCGACGAGCGGCAGTTCTTGGCCATTCTTCGTCGCCTGGCATTCCAAGGCCGGTGGATCACGGCCGGCGCTCCGGCTTGCGGACGTCGAAGAGGTGCCTGGCGCTGTACGCGACGAAGGGTCCCTCCGCCTCGATCCGCCGATTCAGGGCGCGGAGTTGGGGCTCGTACTCCTCGACCGTGAAGCCGGGGACCAGCCATACGACCTTCCGCAGGAAGTGCACGACGGCGGCGATGTCGTAAAACTCCATCCGCAGCCGTTCGGCCCGCAGGCCGACGACCTCCAGCCCGGCCGCCTCCGCCGCGGCACGCTCCCGGTCGGGGTGCCGCCCGCCGCGGACCGCCTCCGGCTGCGTCCCGAGGAAGTACTCCACCAACTCGAAGACGCTGGCGGGTCCGACGTGCTGGGCGAAGTAGGTGCCGCCGGGGCGCAGCACGCGCGCGATCTCGGTCCAGTGGGCCCGCACCGGATGCCGGCTGAGCACCAGGTCGAAGGACTCGTCGGCGAACGGCAGCGGGGCGTCCTCGGCCGAGGCGACGACCACGACACCGCGCGCGCTCAGCAGGGCGCTCGCCTTGCGGAGGTTCGGCGCCCAGCCCTCGGTGGCGACGAGCAGCCGCGGCCGGGGGCCGGGGGCGGCGGTGTTGGGGGCCGCGGTGTTGGGGGCCGCGGTGGTGTTGGGGGCCGCGGTGGTGTTGGGGGCCGTGGTGGTCTTGCTGGTCTGGAGGGTCTTGCTGGTGCTGGTCTTGAAGGTCTTGCTGGTCTTGAGGGCGAAGTCGAGGACCTCGCCGCCGCCGGTCTGGATGTCGAGGGCGGCGGTGGCGCGGGCCAGTCGTCCGCCGGCCGCGCGGGCATAGCCCCAGGAGGGGCGCGCCTCGGTGGCCCGGCCCTCGAACCAGGAGAAGTCCCAGCCCTCGGTGGGCACGGCGGCGCCCTCGGCGACGAGGTCCTCGAAGGTGCGGTGCGTCTGCTCGGCCATGGCCCGCATGATCCCAACGGAATGTCAGTGCCCGCTGCTAATTTCACCCACCATGACGACGAACGATGGCACGTACACCGCCGGTGAGAAGGAAATCCTGCACGCGAGCCTGGACCGGCACCGGGACGCGGTGCTGTGGAAGCTGGAGGGCCTCGACGACGAACGGCTGCGCCGCCCGATGACCCCGTCCGGGACGAATCTGCTGGGGCTGGTGAAGCATCTGGCGTCGGTGGAGTACGGCTGGTTCGCGTCGACCTTCGGCGGCGAGGTCGAGCCGCTCTGGTTCGACCCGAACACGGACGAGGACCTGTCGGTCGGCCCCGGCGAGACGACCCGGCAGATCATCGACTTCTACGGCCGTGCGCGCGCCGCCGCCGACGCGGTGATCACCGGGCGGCCACTGGAGGCACTGGGCCGGCCGGACTGGCGGGACCACTCGGTCTCCCTGCGCTGGGTACTGGTGCACATGATCGAGGAGACCGCCCGGCACGCCGGGCACATCGACATCCTGCGGGAGCTGATCGACGGCACGACGGGAGATCACCGGCGGACCACACCTGCGGGCACGGACTGACCGGGCCGTCGGGCGGTGCCGCCGGAGCGGGCCTCCGGCGGTCCCGACCGACCGGCCCCCGGTGGTCCCGACCGAGCGGGCCGTCCAGGCGTCCCGCCTCACCGGGTGCTCCGGCAGTACCGGCCGAGCGAGCCGTCTGGCGGTCCCGACCGACCGGGCCCCGTCCAGCAGTCCCGCCTGACCTGGTGCTCCGGCGGTACCGGCCGCCGGACGGCTCACGGCACCAGCGGCCGGACCTCCTCGGCGGTGAACCGTACGAAACCCTCGGGGTCGGGTTCGTCCCCCGTCGGCTGGAGGATGACGGTGTCGGCGCCGGCCTCGGTGAGCCGCCGCACGGCTTTGGCGACGGCGCCCGCGTCTCCGGCGACGCCGAGTTCAGGGACCGACTCCAGGCCCTCGGCGGCGAGTTCGGCGCGGAGCCGGGCGGGCGCGTCGGCCCCGGTGGCGGTGAGGAGATAGACGACGACCTGGTGCGGCTCGTCCGCGCCCCGCCCGGCGGCCGCCCGTCCCTCCTCGATGAGCCGCCGGGCCCGGCGGACGCCGTCGGGCGGGGTGGCGGCGGTCAGGATCGTCCCGTCGGCGGCCTCGCCGGTGAGGCGGAGGGTGCGGGGGCCTTCGGCTCCGGCGAGGATTTGGACGGGGTCGGCGGGCGGCCAGTCGAGCGCTACGTCGTCGAGCCGGACGTACCGCCCGTCGACGGTGAGCCGCTCGCCGCGCAACAGGGCGCGCAGGGCGTCGAGATGCTCACGGAGCAGGGTCAGCGGGGACTCGGCGCGGGCGCCGACCTGGCCCATCCAGTCCTGCACGCCGTGGCCGACACCGAGGATCGCGCGCCCCGGAAACATCCGGTGCAGCGCGGCGGCCTCCATGGCGGTGATGGCGACGTTCCGCAACGGCACGGGCAACAGCCCCACGCCGACCCGCACCCGCTCCGACCAGGCGAGGGCAGCGGCGGCGGTGGAGATCCCACCCTCCCGGAAACAGTCCTCCCACAGCCACAACTCCTCCAGCCCGACATCATCCGCGACCCGAACCACGGCACGGAGTCGCTCGGGGGGCAGCTGGGGGCGGAATACGGCGCCTAGTGCGGTCATGGGGAAGGTCCTACCCGGGAGCGGAGGCGGGCCAACTTCTCTACGACGCAGTGGCGTGGGCAGGTGCGGCGGTGGCGCCCTTGTATCGCGCCACGCGGAAGGGCCGCGCGCCGCCCGGTTCGGAGACCACGGCGCCCGGGGTGGGAGGGCCCGCGCACCAGACGTGGGTGAGGCGTACGTTCACATACCGCTTGAAGGGGGTGGCTGTCAGGGCGTCCGGCCCGATCCGGAGAACGGCGGGCACCCGCGTCTCGCGTCCGGATGCCGGGTCGTGGTCCCTGGCCCGCCATCCGTGTATGGAGGGGACGACGACCTGGCACTCCACCAGCCGCCACGGGTAGGCGCTGAGCCGGCGGTGCATACGCAGGGCGCTGACGGCGCCCCAGATGTTGAGGGGCAGCAGAACCGGGGTGGCGGCGACCCCTCGGACCAGGATCGGTGTGAACCGGTCGGCGTCGGTGGCCGCGGCCAGGACGAGGGCAGTGACGACCCCGGGCCATACGACGAGGAGGAGCGCCGCCTGGCGGATCAGCCTGCGGTGGATCGCACGCCGTGTGGGCGGGTGCTTGACGGCGGGCTGCGACGCCCAGGGCAGGGGCGGGAGAGCGTCCGTCACGATCGGGCTCCGCTCCGGGACGAAGCGAAGGGGTCGTCGAAGCTGACGGTGCGCGCGATCTGCCGGAGGATCGCGCGGTACTGCTCGCGGTGGGGTACGGCGGTGGTGCTCAGGGTGAGGAGGGCGAGGGTGGTGCCGTCGGGGTGTGGGAGGTGTCCGTGGATCTGCAGCAGGGGCTTCCGGGGAAGACCCGACTCAGCCGTCGGCATACGGACCGTCTCGCTGAACGCGGCAGGGCCGCAGGGGACCTCCCCGTACTCGATGTGCGTGTGGCCTTCGGCCGTCACAAGAGCCCGGGCGGCGGTGACTCCTCGTGGGGCCCAGCTGGTGTCCACCCAGGAGATGGTGAACAGGGAGAGCAAAGCGGTTCCGTTCCCGCCCTCTGCGTCGTCCCGGTGCAGTCCGAGCGCGCAGTGGGCCGTCCGGTCCGTCTGCACACTGCGGAGCATGCGTTGGACGACGGTCAGGGCTGCGGTGAATTCCTGCCGGGACACCTCGTCGGGAGCCGAAGCGAGGACCGGAGCCAGGCTCTCGTCCATTCGCGCCGCCTCCGGGGAGCCGGTCGGTGCGACAAGAGCCGGAAGGGGAAGGGAGGTGAACCCGGTAGGAACAGCGAACCAGACGCCGTCGCCGGGTTCCTCGGCGCTCGGGTGCACAGTCACGTTCGAAGCGAATGCGGTGCTCATGTTGCGCCGCCACTCATCCCTGCGCAGGTAGGTGCGTGGACTCCGGGAGATACCGGGCACCGGCACGGCCGGCGCGTTCGACGGCCTCCTGTTCGGCATCCCAGCTCTCGGGTGCGCAGCTTCTGTCGAATACCGGGCGCTGGTAGAGCAGATGGAACCGCTTCGGTGAATGGCCGCCCCTGCCCGATGCGGCGACGACCGCGAGGAAGCGCGGGTCACCCGCAAACCAGAGGGGTTCGATCTGTGCCCTGCGTGCAGGTTTCGTCCGCGGACCGTCCAGTCGCCTCAGCCACCAGTACGAACGCTGGTGCTTGAGAAACACCAACGGGATCTTCTCCTCCGGCTCCGACGGACTACGGAACTCGAACCAGATGCCGTCGTCACGCGCACCGGGATACTTGCCGATGCCGCTCGGTACGGCTTCGAGGATCTGCCAGGGGTACTCCCGCAGGACACGGCGCATGCGCAGGGCCGCGGGGAAGTAGGTGAGCTGGACGAAGAACCGGTAGAAGCCATAGAGAAAGTACGGCATGAAGATCCACACGACCCAGTTCGGGGTGTAGGTGGACAGGCCGATCAGCGCCACCCATCCGGCAGGCCAACCGACCAGCCCAACCACGTTCAGGGCCATGTGCCGCGCCCACGCAGCTCGCGTCGGCGCGTGTTCCCAGGCGGTGGCGTGATCGGTGGAATGCATCAGGGGTTGCCTTCTCGTGCGGAGTGGGAGGGTTGACATGGTCGGCGTGAGGCCTGCTCACACGGGCCCGAAGACACGACGGACCAGGTCGACGGTTTCGGCGGTGTCGATCGGCCCCAGGAAGAAGCCGTCGACGCCGGTGCCCGCGCTCGACACGGTGTCGTTGTCCAGTGAGTCGTTCAAACTTGCGGCCAGGCCATAGGACGCGGTGGCGAGACCGGCCCACGGAGCGACCTTCTCGGTGACCTCGACCGCATTGGTCAGTCTCGGCGCCTTCTCCACCACCCATTCCGTGAACGGATTCTTCAGGTCGGCGAACTCCTTGGCTGACGCCATGGTCTTGCCTCCGGCAGCGGTGATCCGCTCGCCCACCGTCAGCACCTCACCTGCTTCGCCAACCGACCTGAACAGCACAGGGGCACCCTTGGCCGCCGCACCGAGGCCGGGCAGCATGCCCAGCCCGTCCGCGGCCACCCCGATCGCGTTGCTCCAGAAGTCGGCGTCGAACTCGCCGTGCCGAAATCCGTCCCACAACGAGGCGCGCACCGTCGGGTCCGCCAGTCGCGTCACGACCGCGCCGGCGCTCAGCGCCGCAGCGACCAGGAGCAGCACGGCCGCGGCGGTCCCGCCGGTGACCACGAACAGCGCGATGATGCCGATGACGGCGGCGGTCCAGCTGAGGATGTCCGGCAGGTTGTCGCTGATCCAGTCGAGCGCTTCGTCGAAGAACCCAGGCTCCTGCGGTGCCAGCTTCTGTGTCGCGTCGGTGATCTTGCCTGCCCGGTACCGGGCCTTCTCCTCATGCTCCTCGGCGAGCTTCTTCGCCCGGGTGATGATCGCATCGAGGTCGGCCCGGGCGTCGTCCACGGCCGTGTTGGCGTGGGACAGCGTCTTCTGGGCCGTGTCGTGCCGGGACCCCTTCTTGTTCAGATCCGGGTCAGCCTTCGCCTTGCTCGCCCGACCATTCGCAGCGTCCAGAACGTCCCTGGCGTCCTTGGCATCGCTCTCCAGCCGCTTCGCCCGGCGCTGGAACTCCTCCAGTTCGCCTTCCCAGCGGTCGAGATGGCGGGCGGCCTTACGGATGGAGTGCGCCGCGTTCTTGAGGTTGAGCGGCAACGAGCCGCCGTCGAGTTCCTCCCGGAAGGCGACGGCCGCGTCACCCTTCCAGTAGCTGCCGTCCATCAGCTTGGTGACCAGCCCATGGGACTCTTCCAGGACCTTGGCACAGTTGGTGAGTTTGACGTAGAGGTCATGAACGGAGTCGGTACTGCCCGGCGCCGGATTGAAGCCAAGGTTCGGATAGCCGGTGTCGGAAACACCCGAACGCGATTTGAGCCCCTGCGGTTTGTCGTAGTCCGCACGGGTCTGCGGATCGAGAACCCCGCCGGGCCGCTCCGTACCAGGGGTGTACGTCACTTCGTTCCCCCGCCCTTGCCCGCCTTGGCCTTCTTCAGCGCCTCCTCCAGCGCCTTGTCCACCTCGTTGTAGCTGTCCCGGCTCTTGCCGATGATCTCGGCGAGATTCTCGGTCTGCTCGCCGATCTGTTGAGTGCCGTACTTCCACTCCTCCTGGAAGTACTCACACGCACCGTCCAGATCGTCCGTGCCGAGTCCGCTGACCGTGGCGTCGCTCAACGCCTTGCGCAGTCCCTGCAGAGAACTGCTCGATCTCTTCAGCAACTTCATGAAGTGCGCGAGCTCATCGCCGTCGACCACCAGCCGGTCCGCCACGCCCCGTGTCCCCTCCCTGCCTGCGGCCCTTGCCCAAGGGGACGAGGGCGCGAGTAAGCGATCGGTAAGGGACTTTAACCGTTCCGCATGTGAAGACACGAACCGCTGGCACCCATCAACCAGAAGAGTGACTGACGAGCCGCGTCGCCCCGCCTGTACGTTCATGTGAGACGTGGAGCGGCAGGAGGCATCCGGGATGGCGCGCTGGCGGGACGGGCGAGGAAGGCTGGTCATCCATGACGGCGAGGAACCGGTCGTTGTCCCGCTGGAGATCGCCGCGTCCTATCGCGCCCGTGCGAAAGGCCTGTTGGGACGGGACGCGCTCGACGGGGCGATCCTGCTCTCCCCCGCCGGCAGCATTCACACGTTCCGGATGAGGATGCCGGTCGACGTCGCCTATCTGGACCGGCGGCTGACCGTCATCGCCGTACGCACCATGCCGCCGGGGCGCCTGGGCCTGCCGCGTCTCCGGTCCCGGCATGTGCTGGAGGCGGAGGCCGGGGCCATGGCGGGGTGGGGCGTGGAGGTGGGGACGCTGGTGAGTGTCGAGGTGGAGTAGCCGCTCACTCGGCCCCGAGCCCGACGTGTCCGTAGTCCGCGCCGGCGCTGTCACCGGGCTGGAGCGGACTCGGTTCAAGACCGCCGACGTCCTGCTCGCCGTCGAGGTCGTCTCGCCGGACTCGGAGGGCCCGCGACCGCGACACCAGGCCGCACAAGTACGCCCCGGCAGGTATCCGGTCGTACGAGCCCATGAACTCGACCCGGTGACCACCGACGCCGCTCAGCCCCCCGTCCTCGGGAACGTCACCTCCACCCGGCGGTTCTTCTTGCGGCCCTCCTCCGTGGAGTTGTCGGCGATCGGGTACTGCTCGCCGTAGCCGCGGACGTCGAAGGTGATGTTCGGGTCGTTCAGGTCCTGGTCGAGGACGCCCTGCACGGCGTTGGCGCGCTGACGGGAGAGGACGTCTCCGTGGGCCGAGGAGCCCAGGTTGTCCGTGAAGCCGAAGACGCGCACCTGGGTGGCGTTCTGCTTCCTGATCTCCTCCGCGATCGTGTCGATCCGCGCCTTCGCCGCCGGGCTCAGCTTGGAACTGTCCTTGCTGAACAGCACCTCGGCCTGGAGGGCGAAGGTCACGTCCGCGTTGGTGTCCTCACGGCGCTCGTCACCGCTCTGGTCCTCCACGACCGACTTGATGTCCAGGACCTTGGGGTCGGCGAGGGTGGCGCCTTCGGGGAGCTTGAGGTCGGGGTCGGTGGGGTCGATCTTCACGGGTGCGGTGGCCGAGGGCTCGGTGCCCGGGGGGACGCTCGGGTCGCCGCCGTCGGCATGGGCGACTGTCGCGCCGTAGAGATTCGTGACCAGCAGGAGCGTGGCGGCGCCCAGGGTCAGCGGGAGGCGTGGTGTGGTCACGTCGGCCTCACCCGGAGATCTGGATCGTGCCGCTGGCGAAGGTGGGGAGTTGGAGGGTGACCTCGGTGGTGCTGGTCGGTGGTGCTGGGAACTGCATGAAGATGGGGATGGTCTGACCGGCCTGGATAGAGGCGAGATCGGTCGTGGTGAGCGGGCGCCCGTCCGTGTCCCGCAGCACGTAGTACCGCTTCTTCCCCTTGGAGTCCACGAGCGTGGCGCCGCCGAACGAGGTGCCGTGCTGGACGATCTCTGTCTCGTCGCCCCGCAGCGCCACGGGAACCACGACCATCTGGGATCCGTCGTTCTTCAGGTTCGCATTGATGGTGAGAAAGCCACCCGAGTCCCTTACCGCGGAGGTGACTTGGAGGACCAGTCCGGAAGGGCCTGCGAGTTCGGCGAGAGGCGTCTCGGACTTCCCCTCCTGCGCACTCGGCTGGGACCCACCTTTCTGGGACGGCGATGCCGATGCGCCGGGCTTCTTGTTGCCACCGCCGTCGCCACCGCCACCGCATCCGGCCGCGCCGAGAGCCAGACCAGCCGTGACGGCCAATGCGACCATCCCCCTGCGAGCCTTCGCAGTGAACCGAATGCTCATAGCTCCGCTTCCTTCATCACTCGTCGATTCGCTTGTCAATCGGCCAGGTGGACGTCGAAGAGATCGCCGGGGCCCGGAAGATCCGTGAGGTGGTCCGGATCCAGCACCCAGTTCCGATCCCTGCAGGTGAGTTCAGGCAGGACGCTGTCGTCGCCGGAAAGTGTGAACGTGCAGAGCGGCTCGATCACGGCTGTGGCGTGCGCCGTCGACTTCAAGTTCTCAGTGCCGGGCACGACGGAGTCGCCCACGGTCTTGTTCGTCTCGGCATCGACCTTGTAGCTCAGCGGCGGTTCGGGGATGCACTGTGCCGTCGCATCGTTCTGAGCCGCCAGTTCGGCGGCACGCCAGCACGACTCGGCCACCGGCACATTGCCGGCGAAGATGTCCTGCCACTTTGTCGGGTCGAGTACGTCCTTCACCCACTGGTCCGCAAGCTCGTCACGCGTGTTCATCGCCGCGGCGAGCGCCGCCGCGTCGGCGGCCGTCTGGGCGCCGTTCCGGTTCACTGCGGCCTGACCGACCGCAAGATAGGCGAACGCGAGAAAGAGCAGGCCCCCCACAACCGTGATGTAAATGGGGAAGGCCTGCCCGGAATCGCCGTAACGGCGAACACACATCACACGATCTTGTCGATCTGCGCCAGGATCTTCTCCAGGATGTGGCTGCCGATACTCGTCCCCGTGACCGCCAGCACGATCGCCACCACCACCGCGATGATCCCCAGGTACTCGACCGCGGTCTGCCCCCGGTCGTCGGCGCGGCGCTGCAGCGCGACAAGCATCCTCAGCATCCGGTCGCTCATGGTGTTCCCCTCCGGGTTCGGTTCCGATCCTTGGAACGTACGGCGGAACATACCCATCCGCGGAGGGTCCCAGGACCCAAATCCGGACCCAGTTCATCCTGTTCAGCCTCATGACACCCCCAGCCACTTGGCCGTCGCCTGGGCGCGGGTGGCGGTGTGGAGCTTGGCGAAGATGCGGTTGATGTGGTTCTTGACCGTCTTCTCGCTGATGAAGCAGACGGCGGCGATCTGCTGGTTGTTCATGCCGGACGCGATGAGGTCCATGATCTCCGCCTCCCTGCCGCTCAGTTGAAAACGGGACTTCGATGACTGTCCCACAGATGATTGCAGTTGCGAAAGCCCTTTGGGTGGAAAATGTGTTGGGAGAGCGCGCAGTTCGGGTTTTGCGTGTGCAGTTGCATGGTCTCTGATATGGGCGAGCAACGCGTTCGTGGCCGTCGGTGTGAAGTGCGGTCGGCCGCCGCCCACGTCCCGTACCGCCTGTGTCAGCTGTGCTGTCGTGAACTCGCCGTGGACCAGGTAGCCGCCGGCGCCCAGGCGTACGGCCTCCTGCACGATCTCCGTCTCGTCGCTGTACGTCAGCATCATGACCGGGGCCAGGCGCACCAGGTGCGGCAGCGCCGACATGCCGTCGACCCCGGGCATGCGGACGTCGAGGAGGATGACGTCGGGGTGAAGACGCGACGCCGCCTCGTAGGCCGCGCGGCCGTCGTCGGCCTCGGCGACGACCGTGAGGCCGTCCGCGGCGCGGAGGACGGCCGTCAGGCCCGCGCGGATCACCGGGTTGTCGTCGGCCACCAGGACGCGCAGGGGCGGGAGCGGTGGCTCTTCGCGCTCCGTGAAGGGGTGTTGCGGCATCGGGGGGCCTCCTCTCGTCTCCGTCATGTCAGTGGCACCTCCACGCGGACCTCGGTGCCCCGGTCGGTGGTCAACCGGAGGCGCGCGCCCATCGACGCGGCCCGTTCCGTCATGCCGAGGAGGCCGAAGTGGCCGGTGCGGCGCAGTTCTTCGGGGGTCGCGTCCGGGGGCAGGCCCCGGCCGTCGTCCTGGATGGTCACCACCAGGTGGGTGGGCGTGGTCCGAGCCCGTACGTCGACCCTCGTCGCGCGTGCGTGGCGGTACGCGTTCTCCAGGGCCTCCGCCGTGATGCTCAGCAGCCGGCGGCTCGTGGCGGGGGCGAGGGGCAAGGGGGTGGCCGGGCCGTCGTACGTGGTGGGGAGGGACGTACGGGTGGTGAAGTCCGCTGCCAGGGACGCCAGTTCCGCCAGTACGTCCGACGGTTCGGCGTCCGTCGCGGTCCGCAGGTCCGTCAGGAGGTCCCGGGACTCCTCCGCCGCCTTGCGGGCCGCGTTCGCCACCAGTTCCGCCTGCTGTCTGATCAGCGTCGGGTCCAGGCGGTCGGGAGACGCGGACGCCGACTCCGCGAGCCCGTCGGCGATCAGTGCGACGCCGTAGAGGGTTTTGGTCACCGAGTCGTGCATCTCGCGGGCCAGGCGGGCGCGTTCCGCGCTCACCGCCTCGGTCGCGGCGAGGCGGGCGCGGGTCTCGGTGAGGGCCTCGGTGGCGGTGCCGAAGCGGAGCATCAGGGTGCGCAGGGTGGAGCCCATCGCGCCTGTGATCACACACAGACCGGGCAGGAGAAGCAACTCGGCGACGCCCGCCTGGTGCTTCACGGTCTCCTGTACGAGAAGCAGGATCAGCGACTGGAGGGAGGCGAAGACCGCCGCTCCGCGCCAGCTGTAGAGGAGGCCGGCGACGAGCGGGGTGCAGACGCTGACGTAGGCCAGGGTGGTGTCGGGGCCGGCCGAGATCAGCAGGAAGGACCCGAAGAGGGTGTCGGCGGCCAGCAGGGTGGGGTGGCGCAGGAGCAGCGGGCCGAAGCGCTGCCAGTCACGGAAGAGGACGTACGAGATCATGAAGGTGACGACCACCGCCGAGCCGACCAGGCGGGCGCCCAGGCCGGGGGTGGCGTTGAGAAGGGCCGCGGGGGCCGCCACGGCGATCATCGCCAGGCGGAAGCCGAAGACCTGGCGGCCCATCGCCCGCAGGGCCCGGATCTCGACCTTCCCGTCGTCCTCCCGTGCCGCCATCACCCTCACCCGCCCTCCCTCGGCTACTTCCCCGTGACCGACCCGAAGTCGACCCCGGAGCCCAGCAGCAGGCCGGCGGCCAGCAGGAGCATCGTGGCCGGGACCATGAACGTGGTGATCATCAGCGTGGCCCTCGGCACCGCCCGGGCCGCCTTGCGGCGGGCGTTCTGGGCGTCCGTACGGCGCATGTCCTTGGCCAGGGCGACCAGGGTGTCGACGATCGGCGCGCCCAGTTCCTCGCCCTGCTGGAGCGCCGTGACGAACATCGCCACCTGTTCGGAGTCGTTGCGGCGGCGGAGTTCCGCGAAGGCCTGGCGGCGGCTCATGCCCAGGTCCAGCTGGCGGAGCGTGATGCGGAGTTCGTCCGCCCAGGGGCCCTCGTAGTGCGAGGCGACCCGGTCCAGGGCCTGCCGGAATCCGAGGCCGGCGCTCACCACCACCGCGAGGACGTCCAGGAAGTCGGGCAGGGTGCGTTCGATGACGTCCTTGCGGATACGGATCGCCGACCAGATGCCGACCTCCGTCCAGAACGCGCCGAAGAGGAGGAGCAGGACGGCCATCAGCCACTGGCCGCGGAGCAGGAAGACCAGGAAGCCGACGGCGCCCAGTGCGCCGTAGACCGCGCGGCGGGCCGCGTAGCGGTCGATCGTCAGGCCGCCGGGGTTGCCCGCCAGGTCGATCCTGCGGCGGTACTTGGCGACCAGCCGCGGGCCCATCAGGCGCAGGACGGCGGGGGCGTAGCGCATGCCCATGCGGTCGATGAGGGAGTTGGCGGCGCCGGTGCGGGTGGCGCCCACCTCCAGGGCGATCGCCAGGTCGGAGGGGAGTTTCGCGTCCGCGCGGTACATGCGGACGCCCGCGAAGACGCCCCAGACGCCGAGGGCCATCAGGAGGGCCAGGAGCAGTGGCATGGTCACATCCCCCTATACGTCGATGCGGCTGAGGCGGCGGATGAGGACGAAGCCGATGACGTAGAGGCCGAAGGCGATGAGCACGGCCGCCTGGCCCAGGGTGGTGCCCGTCATGCGGTCCAGCGTGTCGCCCTTGACCCCGTTCATCAGGAACAGGGCGCCGATGCCGAGCACCGGGACGGCGTACGACGTCATCGTCACCTGGGAGAGCTGGGTGCGGACCTCGCGGCGGGTCTCCTTGCGCTCCTCCAGGGTCTCGGTGAGGTTGCGCAGCGCGGAGACGACCTGGCCGCCCGCCCTGTTGGACAGGACGAGCGTCGTGACCAGGACGACCAGTTCGCGGGAGGGGAGCCGGTCGGCCAGTTCACCGAGGGCGTCGTCCATGGCGTGGCCGATCGCCAACTGGTCGGCCACCTTGCCGAGTTCCTCACCGGCCGGGGCCTCCAGCTCCTCCGCCGCCATGCCGATCGCGGTGCGCAGGGCGAGTCCGGCGTGCGTGGCGTTGGCCAGGATGCGGGCGAGTTCCGGGAGTTGGGCGATGAACCGCTCGATGCGTTTCTGGCGCTGCCAGTTGAGGAACTGCACGGCGGCGAAGACCCCGAGGAGGCCGGCGATCGGCCCGAAGAAGGGGGCCAGGGCGGCCTGGCCGATGAGCCAGAGGGCGACGACGGCGGCGAGCATGTAGGCGAAGAACTCGCCGGGCGTCACGTCCAGGCCCGTCGCCGCCAGCCGGAGTTCCAGCCGCCTGCCGATCCCCGTGCCGCGCAGCCGCCGGTCGAGGTTGCGGAAGCGCCGCCGGCGGCCGGTGAGCGGGGCCTGGCCGGTGGAGGAGAGGCGGTCCACGAGGGCGGCGCGCTGGGCCCGGCCGGAGGCGTAGGTGTGCAGGCCCACCACGGCCAGCAGACAGGTCAGCAGGGTGATGCCGGTGGTGAGGGTGACGAGGTCATGGAGGGTCATGGCCTACCTCGCTTCTCGGGTGGTGAGCTGGTCGAAGTGCTGGGCCACGCCGAAGGCCTGCGGGATCGGCTGGCTCGCCATGTAGAGGCGGTCGGCGGTGCGGCGCGGGAGCGGGAAGTACTGGAAGGCACCGTGGACATGACCGTCGTGGGTCATGGGCCGGGCGTCGAAGCGGGCCACCGTCGCCAGCCGGTACGGCTCGCTGCCGTGGCTGTCCAGCACCGCGATCTCGGTGATCCGGCGGGCGCCGTCCACGAACCGGGTCAGCTGGACGATGACCTCGACCGCGCTGTTGATCTGGTCGTGCAGGGCGACGAAGGGGACTTCGACGTCCGACATGGAGGCCAGGGTCTGGAGCCGGGTCAGGGCGTCCTCCGCGCTGTTGGCGTGGACGGTCGCGAGCGAGCCGTCGTGGCCGGTGGACATGGCCTGGAGCATGTCCAGGGACTCGCCGCCGCGGACCTCGCCGACCACGATCCGGTCGGGGCGCATCCGCAGCGAGTTGCGGACCAGGTCACGGATGCTGACCTGGCCCTTGCCCTCGACGTTCGCCGGGCGGGACTCCAGGCGGACCACGTGCGACTGCTGGAGCTGGAGTTCGGCGGAGTCCTCGATGGTGATGATGCGTTCGTGCGCCGGGATCAGCCCGGAGAGGGCGTTCAGCAGGGTGGTCTTGCCGGTGCCGGTGGCGCCGGAGACGATGATGTTGAACTTCGCCTGTACCAGGCCGGCCAGCAGATACACCATGTGCTCGTCGAGCGAGCCGAAGCCGATCAGCTCCTGGAGGGTGAAGGAGCGCGGGAAGCGGCGGATGGTGAGGATGGGGCCGGTCAGGGAGAGCGGCGGGATGATCACGTTGACGCGTTCGCCGGAGGGGAGCCGGGCGTCGACCATCGGATTCGACTCGTCCACCCGGCGGTTGACCGTGGAGACGATCCGCTCGATGGTCTGCATCAGCTGGTCCGCGGACGCGAACCGCAGCGGCAGCTGCTCGACCCGGCCACCGCGCTCGACGAAGATCGCGTCGGGGCCGTTCACCATGATTTCCGTGATCGACGCGTCTTCCAGCAGCGGTTCCAGGATGCCGAGGCCGAGGGCCTCGTCGACGACCCGGCGGATCAGCTGGGAACGCTCGACGGTCGACAGCACCGGGCCCTCGCGGCTGATGATGTGACCGAGGACGCGTTCCAGGCGCGCCCGGCGCTCGGCGGCGGCCAGCGCGCTCATCTCCGCGAGGTCGATCTCCTCCAGGAGCTTGGCCCGGTAGGAGGAGACCAGATGGCCGTCCTCGCCCCGGCTGCCGTGCTCCTCGGGGGAGTTGATACGTGCCCGCAGGCTCATGGTTGCCGTGCTCCTCGTTCAGTGGTCGACGGGCATCGTGGCGGACTTGGTGGCGTTGCCCAGCTCCCAGACGATCTTCGGGATGTGGACGGTGGCGGTCACGGTGACCGAGTCGCCGCCGCCGGACGAGGCGC
Source organism: Streptomyces sp. NPDC007157 (assembly GCF_040634235.1). Taxonomy (NCBI): domain Bacteria; kingdom Bacillati; phylum Actinomycetota; class Actinomycetes; order Kitasatosporales; family Streptomycetaceae; genus Streptomyces; species Streptomyces sp. NPDC007157. The sequence continues at coordinate 126,583 of NZ_JBEYFE010000002.1, read as the reverse complement.
AGCTCACGTCGATCCCGCCGCTGACCGCACCGGCGCAGGCCGCGCCGACGTCCTCGCGCAGCGAGGCGGCCCGGGCCCCGGCCCGGGCCGCCGTCCCGGCCTGCTCGGCGGCGTAGGCGACGGCGCCGAGCTGGATGCCGGCCAGCCCGACGATGAGCAGGACCGGGATGAACCCGAGGTACTCGACGGCGACCTGACCGCGGTCGCGCAGGTTGTGGCGCATCAGTGCGTCACCTCCTCCACGGTGCCGGCGTGGCCGTGCACGGTGACGGGGAAGTCGATGGTGCCGGGGAAGAGCACCGGGACGCGCAGGGAGACGTCGGCGGTGACCATGCCGGTGCCTCCGCAGCGGTCCACGGTGGCGCCCTCCCGCCAGGCACTGGAGAGGTCCTCCAGCGCCGCCTGCTCGCAGACGCCGAACCGTTCCCCCCGGGGGACGGCCGTGCCCGCGCGTACGCCTTCGTCGGCGGCGTTCCCGGCGAGGGTGAAGGCGTATCCGACGAGGACGGCCTGCCACATGAGTACGAGGGTGAGGATGATGATCGGCGTCATGCCGAGGAGTTCGATGGTGACCTGGCCGCGGTCGGGTGCGGGGCCGGTGAGCCGTCGGTCGGGTGCGGGGCCGGTGAGCCGTCGGTCGGGTGCGGGTGCGTGGGGGCTGGTCGCGCAGTTCCCCGCGCCTCTACAGGGCGCTTCCTTGCGGGACGCTTCAAAGTCGCGCTTCGCTGAAGCGCGCCCAAGGGGCGCGGGGCTGTGACATATGCGGCTCCGCCGCGTGGGCGCGCTCGGCCCCCACCGGCCCGCACCCGGCCGACGGCCTTTCATGGCAGCTCCCTCCGCCGCCGGAAACCCACCGCCGGCCGCTCCGCGCCCCGCGCCCGCCGCGGCACTGTCCCCTCCGCCGTACGCACCAGGCCCAACTCCCCGGCCAGCGCCCACAGCGCCTGCTTCACCGTGCTGCGGGCGTCCAGTTCGTGGACCCGTCCGGCGTCCACCACGCCCTGGAGCTCCTTGAAGTTGGCGGGGATCGGGGTCCCCGCCAGCGCCGTGCCGGTGATCCGCTGGATCAGGGCCGGCTGGATCTCCGTGGCCCTGGTGTGCCGGTTGACGACCACCGTCGTCTCCTCGGCCTTGCGGATCTGCAGCCGGTCCCACATCCGCACCGTGCGCTTGGCTGCGCGTACGGCGACCACGTCGGGCGTGGTCACCAGGAGTGCCAGGTCGGCGGTCTCCACGGCGGCCGCGCCCGCCCCGCCGAGCTGGGCGCCGCAGTCGACGACCACGATCTCGTAGCGGGAGCGCAGGGCGCTGAGGATCTGGCGGGCGGCCCGGTCGGTGACCTCCTCGCCGCGTTCGCCCTCGGCGGGTGCGAGGAGCAGGGCGAGCCCGGAGTCGTGGCGGAAGACGGCCTCGGCCATCACGCGGGGCGAGATGTCGTTGACCGCGGCCAGGTCGGCGACCGAGCGGCGGAACTGGACGTCCAGGTAGGAGGCGACGTCCCCGGTCTGGAGGTCGAGGTCGACCAGGGCGGTGGAGTGGCCGGAGGCCTGCGCGGCGAGGGCGATCTGGATCGCCACCAGGGTCGCGCCGGTCCCGCCCTTGGCGCCGCTGACGGTGACGACGGTCCCGCCGACGCCGGCGAACGCGTCCGCGCCGTGGCCGAGGTGGCGCCGTACGCCCGTGGACCACTGGGCGACCGCCTGGACGCGGCCGGCCAGCTCCTCGTAGCTCATGGGGAGCCCGACCAGGCCGCGGGCGCCGGAGTCCATCGCGGCGGCGAACAGGCCGGGGCTGGTGTCGGTGGTGACGAGGACGACGCCGACCGCCGGGAAGCGCAGGGCGACCTCGCGGATCAGTTCCAGGGCCGGGACCGGGCCGATGCGTTCGTGGACGACGACGACCTCGGGGAGTTCGTCGACGGACTCGGCGGCGAACCGGGCCAGGGTGTCGACGAGTTGGGTGGAGTCGACGACGGGCGGCAGCGGTTCGCTGTCCGGGAGCTGGCTGAGCAGGGAGACCAGGGAACGGACGGCGTCCGCGTCACCGACGGCGGGGAGGATCCTGATGGGCATGCGAGGCGCCTCTCACTTGTCCGTCGCGAGTTCGTAGGTGCGGTCCTTGTCCGGCACGGTGGTGGTCGTGCCGGGCGCGACCAGGGCCAGCCGGACCCGCTGGGCGAAGGACTCCGCGTAGGTGAGGCGCTGGGCGTCGAGCGTGGACAGCGCGAAGGTGATGGGGACGGCGTCGCTGGGCTGCTGGTTCCGGTTGTCCGGGTCCACGTAGCTGAGCTGGGCGCCGACGTCCAGGACCCGGGCGTTGGTCACGATGATCTTCGACTGGTCGGGGTCGCTCTGCTGCTTGCCCTGGAAGGTGGCGTAGACGTTGACCAGCGAGCCCGGGGTGATCTTGCCGGCGACTCCGGTGGCCGCGTCGATCATGATCGCGACCTCCTGCTCGCCGGCCTTCAGCGCGGGCTGGTCGACGATCATGTCGGTCTGGAGCAGCGAGCCCTTCTTCAGCGTGGTGACCGCGATCTTTCCCTCGATCGCGGTGAGGCTGGTGACGGCGTTGGCGGACAGCCACCGCTTGGGCATCTCGACCTTCTGGAACTGGCCGGCGCTCAGCGTCGTGTACGGCTTGACGTCCGACCGGACCTTGTACGCGGCGACCTTGGGGCCGACCTCGGACTTCGCGTCGTCGATGACCGAGAGCACGCCGGCGAACGCGCCGAGCGCGCAGATCACCGACAGGATCAGGAGTATCACGCCGCGGCGCTGACGGGAGTTCATGGACCGTGCGACCTCATCGGGGGAAGCGGGGAAGTGGGGGAACCGAGCGGTGGGTGTACGGGTCAGGCGGGCGTCCGCTGTTCCAGCGCGCGGTGCGCCGGGGTGTCGTAGACGGGCGGGGTGGCGGAGCAGAAGACACAGCGGTCGCCGATGACGTCGATGCCGCACCAGTGACAGCTGGTCCGCCGGACCGAGGTGACCAGTTGGTAGAGGACCGACAGGTCGGCGAGATAGCTGGTGAACTCGATCATCCGGCCGGTCCCCCACCACCGGGACGACTCGGCCGGCAGCGGGGTCTCGCGCAGGCCGTACGAGCCCCAGGTCTTGGCGAGCCCGCCGATCCACTCGGACTGCAGCTGTCCCCTGGCGACCAGCATCCAGGTGCTGAACTCGGGTCCGGCCAGGGTCGTGTCCGGGCCGACCCGGACCAGTTGCGGCTGGGGGTGCGCGACGACCGCGAACTGGGTGCCGGGCATCCAGGACTTGGCGTGCGCCTTGAGGGTGACCGGGACCCGGTCCAGCTTGGCGACCGAGCCGAGGACCGCGCCGGAGTGGATGTAGTGGGTGAGCAGCCGGCCGGCCGACGCGAGGACGCCGGGGCTGAGGTCGCAGGAGGCCAGCTGCCGCAACTGCCGGGCCAGGACGGCGATACCGAGGGGCGGCAGGTCGGGACGGAACAGGGCGATCCGGTCGCTCTCCAGCAGGGAGCGCAGGGTGTGCAGGCGCCGGGTCACGGCTTCGGGTACGGCCGCGGAGCAGACGACGATCACGTGCCCGTGCTGCTCGATGAGCGCCACGAACTCGGCGAGGGTCTGGTCGAGGGGCCGCTGGTCCAGGTCCCGGAGCACGACCGCGGGCATGGTCCGCTCGTCCTGCACCGGCAGCGCCATGTCGGCGCTGGTCACGGCAATGGCAGTTGGCACGCGCAGCTCCCCGCTCTTCACACCCCGGCGGCCCACCGGTGTTACTCCAATGGGCCGGGACGACTTCATTGCGTGACTACCTCAGCACTGTAACCACGCCTCTGTGACCGGAGAACAGCGTTTGTCCAGCTGTCTGGGATCCGTGACCACACAAGTGGCTTCAAATCGGGACAGGTTGAGCATATGACCGGGGTCTGATCCGGTCAGCGGCGGCTTTGAATTTGGTCTGGACCTATTGACACGTGAATTGGTCTGGACCACCTTGATTGTCATGCCCAGACTCATCCCCCGACTCGTGTCCCGGCATGCCGGACAGCGAGGTATCCGAATTTGGTCGGCCGTGGCCGCGCTCGCCACCGCACTCGCGATGGCGGGCCTGGCCTCCTCCCCGGCCTCCGCCGCCGACGTCAACAACGTGAAGAACGCCGGCTTCGAGTCGGCCCTCGCCAACTGGACCTGCTCCGCCGGCAGCGGTACGACCGTCTCCTCCCCCGTCCACTCCGGCGCCGCCGCCCTCAAGGCGACCCCGGCCGGGCAGGACTACGCCCAGTGCAGCCAGACGGTGGCGGTGAAGGCCAACTCCACCTACACACTGAGCGCGTGGGTGCAGGGCTCCTACACCTACCTGGGTGTGACCGGCACCGGCACCACGGACGTGTCGACCTGGACCCCGAACACGTCCTGGACGCAGCTGTCGACGACGTTCACCACCGGTTCCTCGACCACCTCGGTCACGGTCTGGACCCACGGCTGGTACGGCCAGGCCGCCTACTACGCCGACGACGTCTCGGTCTACGGCCCCGACGGCGGCGGCGGTTCCGACCCGGCGCCGACCGTCCCGGCCACCCCGACCGGCCTCGCGGTCTCCGGTACGACGTCGTCCTCGGCGTCCCTGTCCTGGAGCGCGGTGTCGGGCGCGACCGGCTACAACGTCTACCGCAACGGCACCAAGATCACCGCGGTCACCGGCGCCTCGGCCACGATCACCGGGCTCGCCGCCTCGACGTCGTACTCCTTCCAGGTCACCGCGACCAACTCGGCGGGCGAGTCCGCCAAGTCGACGGCGGTGACGGCGACCACGACCGCCTCCGGCGGCAACGGCGGCGGCACGCTGCCCAAGCACGCGGTGACGGGCTACTGGCAGAACTTCAACAACGGCGCGACCGTCCAGAAGATCTCCGACGTGCCCTCCTCCTACGACATCATCGCCGTCGCCTTCGCGGACGCGACCACCACACCGGGGGCGGTCAGCTTCACCCTCGACTCGGCGGGTCTCGGCGGGTACACGGTCGACCAGTTCAAGGCCGACATCAAGGCCAAGCAGGCGGCCGGCAAGAAGGTCATCGTCTCCATCGGCGGCCAGAACGGCACGATCTCGGTGAGCGACTCGGCGTCCGCGACGAACTTCGCCAACTCCGTCTATTCGCTGATGCAGACGTACGGCTTCGACGGCGTCGACATCGACCTGGAGAACGGCATCAACGCCACCTACATGAGCCAGGCGCTGCGCTCGCTGTCGTCGAAGGCGGGCTCGTCGCTCATCATCACCATGGCGCCGCAGACGATCGACATGCAGTCGACGTCCAACGGGTACTTCCAGACGGCCCTGAACATCAAGGACATCCTCACGGTCGTCAACATGCAGTACTACAACAGCGGTTCCATGCTGGGCTGCGACGGCAAGGTGTACAGCCAGGGCTCGGTGGACTTCCTCACCGCGCTGGCCTGCATCCAGCTGCAGGGCGGGCTGTCGCCGTCCCAGGTGGGCCTCGGGCTGCCGGCGTCGACCAGCGCGGCGGGCAGCGGCTACGTCTCGCCGACGGTGGTCAACAACGCCCTGGACTGCCTGACCAAGGCCACCAACTGCGGCTCCTTCAAGCCGTCGACGACCTACCCCGACCTGCGCGGCGCGATGACCTGGTCGACGAACTGGGACGCGTCGTCGGGCAACGCGTGGTCCAACTCGGTGGGAGCCCACGTCCACGGCCTGCCGTAGCCATCACCGGTGAGCGCCCCTTGGGTGAACTCACCCAAGGGGCCGCGACCGGCCCCCACCCACCCGCACCCGCGGGTGGGCCGCGACGACCACCCCCCGTCGCGGCCCACCCGGCGGAGCCACTCGAACCCGCACGCACCGAGCTCGAACCACACCGTTCAGGCGTACTGGACGCGGATCCTCGCCCGGTCCCCCGGCGCCCCGTCCCGCACATCGACGTACGCACACACCTGGCGCGTGAACCACAGTCCCTGCTCCGGCCCCGGTTCCGCGCTCCCCGGCGGCACGAACCCGGCCAGCGGATCCGCCACCGCCCGGCACAGCCACAGCTCGCAGACACAGGCCGGGGCGTCGCCCCAGGCGAGGATCTCGACCACCGGCCCGTGCGCGGCCGCCGCCGCGACAACGGCGTGGGTGAACACCTCGGCCTCCGCGGACGGAAGTCCGCGCCCGGCGGCCCAGGCGCGGACCTCCTCCGGCCCGGACAGACCGACCGCCGCCCGCGGCGGCGGGGGCAGCGGTACGGCGTCCAGTTCGCGTACCAGTACCGGCGGCTGCTCGTACACCCCGGTACCCGGGTGGGCGCGGCGCGCCGCGTCGACGACCGCCGGGCCCGCCGTCCGGTTGTCGTACGCGCACAGGACCGTGGTGGCGAAGGGGGCGAACAGGAGGTTGGCGAGGGACTCGTAGCGGATCCACTCCGTGCTCTCCCGCGCCGAACGCCCGGCCCGGCCCGCCCAGTCGGGCTCCATGAGCAGGTGGGCACGGCCGCCGGGACCGGCGTTCGCGGCGAGGTAGCCGGCGCCCTGGGCCACGGCGTTGGCGGCCGTGCCCGTGTACCAGTCGGTGTGGTCGATGAAGCCGATGTTCCTGGCGTCGGTGCCGAGCGCGTCGCGCAGGGCGGCGAGCAGGCCGGGGGCGGCGATGGCGACGGGCGGCGGCTCGTCGGGGGCGGCGAGCCCCTCGGCGAGGAAGGGCAGGGCGGCGGCGACGAACGCTTCGTCCGAGCCGAACACGGCCATCCGGTGGTCGAAATGGCCCTCGGCCGCGGCGGGGCGCGCGCTCGTACCGGTGCTCATCATCACCCAGCCCTCCTCCTGGCCCTCCGTCCACGGTCTCCCGGCGGACCGGGGAGACGCACATGGCCGTCACGCGGGCGGGTGTATTTCGGTGGGGGCCGCCTGTGGTTGCGGGTAGAGGCGTAATCTGCGCGGCCGTTTCGCGCGGCTGGTTTCCGCGGGCCGGTTTTACCATCTTGACCTGTTCATGCCATTCCTTGGACGATGAGCGACACTCGCACAGCCTCCGCACAACAACTGCACAGGCACGTCGCACTGAACCACCCCCACCTCCCCCAGGAGACTTCATGCGACTTCGCATTCGCGGCTCCGGCGCCCGCGGCCGGACCGCCGCGCTCGGCGCCCTGCTGGCCCTCGCCCTCGCGGCCCCCGTGTCGGCGACGGCCACCCACGCGTCCGCCGACAGCGCGCGCCCGTCGCCGCCCTCGGCCGACGACGTCCGGCAGTACGAGATCCACCAGAGCACCACCCCCGTGACCCGCGCGGCCATCCAGCAGACCGGCGTCACCGTGGACGAGGCCGACGAGGAGACGGTGGTCGTCTCCGGACGCGCCCCGCAGATCGCCGCGCTGAAACGCCTCGGCTACGACGTCACGCCCCTCGGCGCGGCCCCCGACCGGTCCACCGCCGCCGACGAGCTGCGCCTGTTCGACTTTCCGACGGCCGACTCGAAGTACCACAACTACGCCGAGGCGAACGCCGAGATCAGCCAGCGGCTCGCCGCCTACCCCGCCATCATGAGCAGGCAGGTGATCGGCAAGTCGTACCAGGGCCGGGACATCGTCGCCATCAAGGTCAGCGACAACGTGGCGACGGACGAGAACGAACCCGAGGTCCTCCTCACCTTCCACCAGCACGCCCGCGAGCACCTCACGGTGGAGATGGCGCTGTATCTGCTGCGGGAGCTGGGCGCGGGGTACGGCTCCGACTCCCGGATCACGAACATCGTCAACAGCCGGGAGATCTGGATCGTGCCGGACCTCAACCCGGACGGCGGCGAGTACGACATCGCCACCGGCTCGTACCGCTCGTGGCGCAAGAACCGGCAGCCCAACTCCGGCTCCTCGTACGTCGGTACGGACCTGAACCGGAACTGGAACCACAGGTGGGGCTGCTGCGGCGGGTCGTCGGGCTCGACGTCGTCCGAGACGTACCGGGGTGCCTCCGCCGAGTCGGCGCCCGAGGTGAAGGTCGTCGCCGACTTCGTGCGCAGCCGGGTCGTCGGCGGGAAGCAGCAGATCAAGGCCGGGATCGACTTCCACACGTACAGCGAACTGGTGCTGTGGCCGTACGGGTACACGACGGCCGACACCGCCACCGGGATGACCGCGGACGACGCGGCCGCGTTCAAGGCCGTGGGGCGGAAGATGGCGGCCAGCAACGGCTACACGCCGGAGCAGTCCAGCGATCTGTACATCACGGACGGGTCGATCGACGACTATCTGTGGGGTACGCAGAAGATCTTCGACTTCACGTTCGAGATGTACCCGACGTCCAGTTCCGGGGGCGGGTTCTATCCGCCCGACGAGGTGATCGAGCGGGAGACCTCCCGGAACCGGGACGCGGTGTTCCAACTGCTGGAGAACGCGGACTGCATGTACCGGTCGATCGGGAAGGAAGCACAGTACTGCGACTAGGCGGCCACGGGACCGAGGCCGCCCGCCGGTGCCGGGCTACTTCTCGTCGCGGACCTTGTCCTCGGCCTCGGTCTCGGCCTTGTCGTCGGACGCGGCCTTGTCCTCGGCCTCGGCAGCGGCCTTGCCGTCCGTCTCCAGGGCGTCTTCCTCTTTCTCGCCGTCCTCGAAGTACGCGTCCAGGACCGCGTCCAGGTCGTCCTCCCACTCCTTGAAGCGGGAGCGGGACGTCGCCTCGATCTCGATGGGATACCAGCGGCGCTCCGGCGTGTGGACGGTGATCGTGAAGCGCTTCCCGAAGCGCGGTGCCTCGGTCTCGATCGCGCCGATCTCGTCCCAGCGGAACTCGCACTTCTCCTCGTCGAGACTGAGGCGCACGCCCTGGCGGTCGGCCACTATCCGGGCGCGCCGGTCGGAGGCCTCGAAGAGGGGACCGTCGGCGGTCTCCTCCTCGTCGCCCTCCTCGTCCTCGGCGGCGTCCGCCGCGGCCTCGTCCTCGGCCTTGGTCGCCGACTTGGTCGCGGCCCGGGTCGCGGACGCCGGTCCGGCCGTGTCCTCGACGGCCTCGGCCTCTTCCGCCTCGGCGGCCTTCGCCTCCGCGTCCTTCGCCTGCGCGTCCTCCGGCTCGGCGGACGCGGGCGAGGTGAGCCCGGGGATGAAGGCCGGGTCGAATCCGGCGCCTTCCAGGGGCTGGCTGTTGGCTCCTATGCGCTGCTCCACAGCGGGCAGTATGGTCCAAGAACCTGTGCCGGAGACAGCCAGCCCCGACTTCGTTATCAGACGCCTACACGAAGACGCTGAGCACGGCCGCCACCGCGAAGCCGGCCACCGAGAGCACCGTCTCCAGGACGGTCCAGGTCTTCAGGGTGTCCCGCTCGCTGATGCCGAAGTACTTGGCGACCATCCAGAAGCCGCCGTCGTTGACGTGCGAGGCGAAGATGGAACCCGCCGAGACGGCCATGATGACGAGGGCGACGAAGGCCTGGGAGTGGTGGCCCTCGCTCAGCAGCGGGGCGACGATGCCCGCCGTCGTCACGATCGCCACCGTCGCCGAGCCCTGCGCGACCCGCAGCACGACGGAGATCAGGTAGGAGAGGACGATCACCGGGAGGCCCACGCCGTTGAAGGTGTCGGACAGGGCCTGGGCGACCCCGCTGGCCTTCAGCACGGCACCGAAGATCCCGCCGGCACCGACCACCAGCAGGATGTTGCCGACCGGCTTGAGGGACGCGGTGGACACCGTCTCCAGGGACTTGCGGGACCAGCCGCGCCGGATGCCCAGCAGGTAGTAGGCGAGCACCAGGGCGATGGTCAGGGCCACCATCGGCGTACCGAAGAACTCGATCACCGAGCGGCCGGTGGAGGGGTCCAGGGCGATGGACGAGAAGGTCGCGGCGAGGATCAGGACCAGCGGCGTACCGATGATGGCGAGGACCGTGCCGAGCGCGACGGGCTTCTCCTGCGGCTCGACGCCGGCCACCCGCTGCTCGGCCAGCACGGCCTGCTTGGCCTCGTCGGCCGCCTCGACCATGTCCTGCGGTACGGCGACGAAGATCCGCCTCCCGATCCAGGCCGAGTACACCCATGCGGCCAGCACCGCCGGGATGCCGCAGACGACGCCCATGAGGATGACCCAGCCGAGGTCGACGTGGAGCAGGGCGGCGGCGGCCACCGGGCCGGGGTGCGGCGGCAGGAAGGCGTGGGTCATGGACAGACCGGCGAGCAGCGGGAGGCAGTAGAGCAGGATCGACTTGCCGCCGCGCTTGGCGGCCGCGTAGACGAGCGGGGCCAGGACGAAGATGCCGACGTCGAAGAAGACGGGGATGCCGAAGATGAGGCCGGTGAGACCCATGGCGAGCGGCGCCCGCTTCTCCCCGAAGAGGTTGAGCAGCCGGGAGGCCAGCACCTCCGCTCCGCCGCTGACTTCGAGGATGGCACCGAGCATGGTGCCGAGGCCGATGATGATCGCGACGTGGCCGAGGATGCCGCCCATGCCGGACTCGATGGTGGAGACGGCGTCCGAACGCTGGACGGTGCCGAAGAGTTCGGTGACGGAGAGACCGGCCAGCAGGCCGACGGTTATGGAGACGGCGAGCAGGGCGACGAAGGGCTGGAGGCGCGCCTTGATGATGAGGAGGAGCAGCAGGGCGATGCCGATGGCGGCGACGGTGAGCAGGCCGGCGGTACCGTCGAGGAGGAGGAGCAGTCCTCCGGTGTGGGGTGGGGCGGCCGGGGCGGTGGCGGCGGATGCGGCGAGCGGTAGGGACATGTGGGGGTCCTCTTCGTAAGTACATGGTGCTTTCGGGCAGGGGGGATCGCGGCACGGCGCCCGGTGCGGGGGCCGTGCCGTGACAGACGTACGGGGTGCGGGAACTGGTGGCCCGTCAGCCGAGGACGGCGAGGGCGTCGATCTCGATGAGGAGGCCTGCGGGCAGACCGACGTAGACGGTGGTGCGGGCGGCGGGCGGGGCGGTGAGGCCCTGCTCCTCGAAGTAGGTGTTGTAGATGCCGTTCATCTCGGCGAAGTGGTCCACGTCCGTCAGATAGACGCGGATCATCATCACGTCGTCCCAGGAGGCGCCGCCCTCCTCCAGGATCGCCTTGACGTTGGCGAGGGTCTGGAGGGTCTGCGCGCGGAGCGTGGGGCCGGCCGGGGTCGGGGGCCTGCCCTCCTCGGCGGGCAGGAAACCGACCTGGCCGGCGACCTGGAGGATGTTGCCCTTCCGCACGCCGTGGGAGAACTTGGCGGGCGGGGTGGTGTGGGTCGTGGGGGTGAGGGCGGTCTTCTCGGTCATCAGTTGCCGGCTTCCTTGATCGGGGTTCTGCCTGAGTACTCGCCGCTGATCGCGTCCGCCGTACGGCGCACCTGCGGGAGCAGGGTGAGGAGTTCGTCGGCGGTGACGACGACGTTGGGCGCGGAGACCGACATCGCGGCGACGACCCGGCCGTCGGCGCCGCGGATGGGGGCCGCGACGCAGTTGATGGACTCCTCGTGGCCGCCGAGGTCGGTGGCCCAGCCCTGTTCGCGCACCTTGGCCAGTTCCTTGCGGAAGGCCTCCGCGTTCGGTGTCGAACGGGCCGTGTACATGGGGTAGTCGAGCTTGTCGGCGAGGGCACGCCGCTCGGGCTCGGGCAGGTCGGCGAGGAGCAGCTTGGCGACGGCGGCGACGGTGATGGCCACCGGCTTGCCGATCCGCGAGTACATGCGCACCGGGTAGCGGCTCTCGACCTTGTCGATGTAGAGGACCTCGCCCTCCTCGAACACGGCGAGGTGCACGGTGTGCCCGCAGGCCTCGTTGAGGCGGGCCAGGTGGGGGTGGGCGATCTCGCGGACGTCGAGGTTCTCCATCGCCTCCTGGGCGAGCGCGAAGAGCCGGGCGCCGAGGCGGTAGCGCTGGTCGGACTGGCGGTAGACCAGCCCGTGTTCGTGGAGGGTGCGCAGCAGCCGCAGCGCGGTCGACTTGTGCACGCCGAGGCGCTCGGCGACCCGGCCGAGGTCGGCGGGGCCCTCGGCGAGCAGCGGCAGGATGCTGAGCGCTCGGTCGACGGTCTGGCTCATGGGGTGCGTACCTCCTCTTCGGCCGCGTCGGCTTCGGTCCAGCCGGGGCCGAGTCGAAGTCTCTCCCACGCGTCGGCGTCGAGGGCGGTCAGCCGGTCGGCGGTGTCGCGGGCGGGGGGCGCGGCGAGGTCGGCGGGGGTGGTGAGGGCGGCGGCGGCGTAGAGGTGACCGAGCCGCAGTGTGCGCCGCAGGGGCAGTCCGCGCAGGGTCCCGGAGAGAAACCCGGCGGCGAAGGCGTCACCGGCACCGACGGGGGCGACGACGTCCACGGCGGGGGCGGGTTCGAAGGTGGCGGCGGGGGCGGGGGTTTCGCTTGCCGGCGCTCGCAGGATGTCGCCCCGGCGGCACGACTGCCCGCCGCTGTATGGCCCACGGCTGGAGCGCCCCGTAAGGGGCGCGGGGAACTGCGCGACCAGCCCCCACCCACCCGCACCCATACCCACACCGTCACCCGCACCCGCACCCGCACCCGCACCCGACACGAAAGCCACGGCCCCCGCTCCCCCCTGCTTCACCACCAGCACGCCCGGCTCCGGCAGCAGCTCGCGAACCGCCTCCGGGCCTCCCGTCACCCCCCACGCCTCCTCCGCCTCGTCCTCCCCCACGAACACGATGTCGGCCCGGCGCGCCAGCTCCAGCAGGACCTCCGGCCCGTCGCCCGAACCCCACAGCCCGCGCCGGTAGTTGACGTCGAAGGACACCACCGGCCGCACCTCGGCGGGAGCCGTCAGCTCCCTCAGCAGGTCCAGGCACCCGGGCGACAGCGCGGCCGTGATGCCCGACAGGTGCAGGATCCGGGCCGCGCGCACCGCGGCCAGGTCCACGGTCGCCGCCGACATCGCCGACGCCGCCGACCCCGCCCGGTAGTACGCGACCTCATGGGCGGCCGTCGCCCGGTCCCCTGCCGTACGGAAGTACACCCCCGTCGGTCGCCCGGGATCACGGTCCACGGACGCGACGTCCACGCCGTACGAAGCCACCGTCTCCGTCAGATGGTCGCCGAACCCGTCCGCGCCGACCCGGCTGACCCACCGCACCGAATGTCCCGCCGCGGCCAGCGCACACGCCACGTTGGACTCCGCGCCGCCGATCGCACGGTCGAAGGACGGCACGTCCGCGAGGCGCCCCGGCCGCGTGGGCAGGAACGTCACCATGGACTCGCCGAGCGCGACGACGTCCACGACGTCGACGGCGTCCACGACGCAAACGGCGTCAACGGCGTCCGTGGCCTTCACGATGGTCGTGGCTCCTCGTCGATGGGGGTCCCCCCCCCCCCGGCTTGGCGAAGCCGAGAGTTGGGGAGGGTCGCCGCGGGCTCCATTGACCCGGCGTTGGCGTGGATGTTAGACAGCGGTAAGCGATATACGCAATGGACGTTGCACACAATGCAACTCACCTGATCAGGGAGGCTCCGTGTCCTTCGGCACCGGCACCGACGCGCTCGCCCGTCTCGCGGAGGAACGCGTCGACCACCGTTTCAAGGGCCTCCCGCCCGACGCCGAGGGCCTCACCGTCGGCGAGCTGACCGCCCAGCGCCGCAACCTGTTCTCCGACGGCTTCGCCACGCCCGTACTGGCCCTCTCCGCCGAACGCCTGGAGCACAATCTCGCGCTCATGGAGACGTACACCGAGCGGCACGGCCTCGCCTTCGCCCCGCACGGCAAGACCTCCATGGCCCCACAGCTCTTCCGGCGCCAGGTCGAGCACGGGGCGTGGGGCATCACCCTCGCCGTCCCGCACCAGGTACGGGTGGCCCGCGCCTTCGGCACCCGGCGGATCTTCCTCGCGAACGAGCTCGTGGACGCCCCGGCGCTGCGCTGGATCGCCGCCGAGCTGGAGCGCGACGCGGAGTTCCGCTTCCTCTGTTACGTCGACTCCGTACGCGGGGTGGAGCTGATGGACGCGGCGCTGAAGGGAAGCTCCCGGCCGGTCGACGTCGTCGTGGAGCTGGCCGCCGGGGAGGGCGCCCGTACCGGCGTCCGTACCGAGGCGGAGTGCGCGGCGGTCGCGGACGCGGTGGCCGGGGCGGCGGGAACCCTGCGGCTGGTCGGGGTCGCCGGGTACGAGGGCGAGGTCCCGCGGGCCGACCCCGACCGGGTGCACGCCTATCTGCGCCGACTCGTCGCGCTCGCCGTCGACTTCGACAAGGCGGGACGGTTCGCCGGCACCGACGAGATCGTCGTCAGCGCGGGTGGCAGCGCCTGGTTCGACGCGGTCGCCGACGTCTTCGCCGAGATCCCCGCACTCTCCCTCCCCGTACTGAAGCTGCTGCGGTCCGGCGCCTACGTCTCGCACGACGACGGCCGCTACCGGGAGGTCACCCCCTTCAACCGCGTCCCCGAGGAGGGCGCCCTGGAGCCGGCCTTCCGGCTCTGGGCGCAGATCGTCTCCCGTCCCTCCGCCGAGCAGGCCTTCGCCAACGCGGGCAAGCGGGACGCGGCCTACGACCTGGACCTCCCGTTCGCGCAGGTGATCCGCCGGGACGGCACCGAGCGCCCGGCGACCGGGGTGTCGGTCACCGGCCTGTCCGACCAGCACGCCTGGCTCGCCACCACCCCCGAGGCGGACGTCCAGGTCGGGGACTGGGTGGGTCTGGGCCTCTCGCACCCGTGCACGTCGTTCGACAAGTGGCAGCTGATCCCGGTGGCCGAGGCGGACGGCACGGTCGTGGACTACGTCCGCACGTTCTTCTAGGAGGGGCCGTGGATCAGCTCGTCATCCGGGACGCTGACGTGGTCGACGGCAGCGGGGCGCCCGGCTACCGCGCGGACGTGGTCATCGACGGGGGCCGGATCGTCACCATCGTCAAGGAGGCCGCGGCGGCGGGCTGCCAGCGCCCGCGCGCGAGGCGCGAGCTGGACGCCGAGGGTCTGGTCCTCGCCCCCGGCTTCATCGACATGCACGCCCACAGCGACCTGGCCCTGCTGCGCGACCCGGACCACAGCGTCAAGGCCGCACAGGGGGTCACCCTGGAGGTCCTCGGCCAGGACGGGCTGTCGTACGCCCCGGTCGACGACCGCACCCTCGCCGAGGTGCGCCGGGCCATCGCCGGCTGGAACGGCCACGGCGACGACATCGACTTCGACTGGCGCTCGGTGGGCGAGTACCTGGACCGCCTGGACCGGGGCATCGCCGTTAACGCGGCCTATCTGATCCCCCAGGGCACGGTCCGCGCGCTGGCCGTCGGCTGGGAGGACCGCGAGGCCACCCCGGCGGAGCTGGACCGGATGCGCCGGCTGGTGGCGGAGGGCATGGCACAGGGCGCGGTCGGCATGTCCTCCGGCCTCACCTACACCCCCGGCATGTACGCCGAGGACGCCGAACTGACCGAGCTGTGCCGGGTGGTGGCGTCGTACGGCGGCTACTACTGCCCGCACCACCGCTCGTACGGGGCGGGCGCCCTGGAGGCGTACGCGGAGATGGTGGCCCTGTCCCGGGAGGCGGCCTGCTCCCTCCACCTGGCCCACGCCACCATGAACTTCGGCGTGAACAAGGGCCGGGCACCCGAGTTGCTGTCGTTGCTGGACCAGGCCCTCGCGGCCGGCGCCGACATCACGCTCGACACCTACCCCTACACGCCCGGCAGCACGACCCTCGCGGCGATGCTGCCGAGCTGGGCGAACGAGGGCGGCCCGGACGCGGTCCTGGCCAGGCTGGCGGACGGGGACACGGCCGAGCGCATCCGCCACCACCTCGAGTCCCTCGGCTCCGACGGCTGCCACGGCGTCCCCATCGAGTGGGACGCGATCGAGATCTCCGGCGTGGCCGACCCGGCGCTGGCGGACTTCGTCGGCCGTACGATGGCGGAGTCGGCGCGGCTGCGCGGCGAGGCCCCGTGGACGACGGCCCGCCATCTGCTGCTGGCGGACCGGTTGGCCCCGTCCATCCTCCAGCACGTCGGCCACGAGGAGAACGTCCGCGCGATCATGCGCCACCGCGTCCACACCGGCGGCTCGGACGGCATCCTCCAGGGCACCAAGCCGCACCCCCGGGCGTACGGCACGTTCCCGCACTACCTCGGCCACTACGTACGGGAGTTGGGCGTCCTCTCCCTGGAGGAGTGCGTCGCCCACCTCACCGGCCGCCCCGCGGCCCGGCTGCGCCTGCCGGACCGCGGCCTGATCCGCGAGGGGTACCGGGCCGACGCCGTCCTCTTCGACCCGGAAACGGTGGCGGCGGGCTCGACGTTCGAGAACCCGCGCAGACTCCCGACGGGCATCCCGTACGTCCTGATCAACGGCCGCTTCGTGATGGAGGACGGCCACAGGACGGACGAACTGGCGGGACGCGCGATCCGACGCGAGCCGTAACGCATCCCGCCACCCCCTACGGCTTGGGCAGGGTGCAGCCACTCGCACTCAGGTTCAGGACGTTCCCCGTCGTGAAGCACGCCGGAATGATGTACGTCTCCTCCGCGTAGTTGATCCCCTGCCGCACCGTGACGTTCCCGCTCGCGTCCACCTCGCACGGGTTGTCCACGGTGCACCGCTCCCCGTCCTCGTTGCCGGTGTTGTTGACGGCGACGACCTGCCCCGTGCTGGTGTCGATCACCGGCGAGCCCGAGGTCCCGCCGATCGTGTTGCACGCGGAGGTGTAACGGACCGAGTCCTTCCAGGTCCAGTCGCCCTCCTTCAGCCGGTACACGAACCCGTCGATGTTGCAGCTGTAGATCGTCTTCCAGTAGCCGGAGACGACCTTGATGGCGGTGCCGGCGACGGGGTGCGTGCTGCTGACGGTGAGCGGGCTGATGCCGTAGGAGCTCTTGATCGCCGCGTACGTCGTGGTGGTGCGGTAGATCGTGACGTCCGTGTCGGTCATCGTCGAGTAGACGACCTGGTTGGCGCGGAGCGTGGCGACCTTGGTGCCGGCGGAGTTCAGCAGGCCGAAGGTACGGCTGGAGGACTGCCCGGTGATGACCTCGCCGGGCTCGGGGAAGCCGGTCTCCAGGCAGTGGCCGTTGGTGAGCACCAGCGCCGGGTCGGTGTCCGCGGAGTTCGGGAAGCGGATGACGGAGCCGGAACAGTTGCTGAGCGAGACGGTGCCGGCGAAGTTGACGGTCACCGCGGCGGCCGCCTTGGGCCGCGCGTCGGCCTTGGCCGCGGGCGCGGCGACCGCCGGTGCCACGCCGATCCCGGTGATGGCCAGGGAGGCGAGCGCGGCGACGAGAGGCTTGTTCATGTGGGGGTCCCCTCTTGACGACAAGGCGACCGGAGATCTTCCGGCCGCCACTTGTTTTGTCATGTGCATTGTGAGGGGAGGGGGGTGGTGGGGCAAGGAGTGATTTCAGGACCGGCGTTGGCGGATTTCCGCACAGGCGGCGTCGACGAGAATCCGCTCGGCCGTGGGACCGCTCGGGGCGAGCAGCACCTCCGCCCCGTGCGCCCGCAGGTGGTTCACCTGGTGCGTGTTGTTCTCCGGGCGGTCGTCGACCCACAGGATGCCGATGCCCCGGTACTCGTCCCGCTCCCCGCCCGCGACGTCGGGCAGGTCCTCGTCGGCCCGGACGGCCACCGGCACCACTCCGCGCTGCTGCAACCGCCCGGCCAGTTCGCCCGCCTGCGGCAGCCGCATCCACTCCTCGATCAGGTGGACGAAGCCGTGGTCGCGCGCCAGTTCCGGGAACGCGGTGGGCAGCTCCTCCTCCAGCCGGACGAGAACGGACCGTTCCTGGAGACTGAGCGGGAGTGAGTCCTGTTGCCAGGACTCATGCTCAGCCGCAGTTCCGTCTCGACCAGCCGCATCAGGCTGCTCTTGCCCATGCCCCAGCCGGCGTCCACGGCGAGCGTCAGCGGGGTCGCGGACCGGGAGTCGTGGAGGAGCTTGGCCAGCTGCCGGGCGGCCCGCCCGGTGTCGAGCGGATCGGCCTCCGGCCCGGCCACGGGCTCGTCGTTGAGCAGCGAGAATTCCATGCGCCCTCTCCGGTCCGGTGAAGGGCCAACCTACCCAGCCGCGGGACTACTTGAGCCGCAGACGGCCCCACGGCTCGCGAGGCTCGCCCCCCTAGTGCGACCGGCCGCCGCCGCCCCGCCCGTGCCCCCAGCCGTGTCCCCCGTACGTGGGGGTCTCGGTCGGTGCCTCGGTGGTGGCGGTCGGTGAGGGTGTCGCGCTCGCGCCGGCGGTCGGGCCTGTGCTCGGCGAGGCGCCGGCGGGCGGCGCGGACGCGGTGGTGGACGCGAGGGTGGACGGCCGGACACTCTCGGACGAGGCCGCCCGGGTGGGGGGCACACCCCCTGCCGCTGGTACGGCCGGCGTGGCGGTGACGGACGCGCTGCTCGGGGCGGCCTGCGGCGGGCGCGACGAGGACTCACCGGCCGTCCGCTCCGTACGGCTCCGGCCGTCCTGAGTGCCGTCCGACGAGGAGGAGAGGGCGAACCCGGCGACCAGCGCGGCCACGGACGCGGCGCCCGCCGCGCCCGCGGCGACCGCCCTGCGTCTCGAACGCCGGCCCTCCGCGTCGCGGGCCGACCGCCGCCGCTGCGCCCGGCCCTCCGCCGGTACCGGTGCCGACGCGGGTGCCGGTACGGCGGGCGCGGCGGACGTGATCCGGGGCAACTCGCGTGTCTCGTCGTACGCGTTGAGCCAGCCGTGTGCGGACGCCGGGTCCCGGTACTCCTCGTACACAGGGGCCGGTCCGCCCCCCTGCGGTTGGTAGACGCTGGGCGCCCCGGTCTCGTCCTCGACAGGTCTCGGCATGGACGCGGATTCTAGGAGGGAAGGGGCCGATGAGACAGCTACCGGCGATAACAGGCCAAACCGCCGGAACTTTCCGTGTCTCACGTGGTGGGAAACACGGCGCGACGAGCGTTACCGCACCGTAAGCTCACCGGCATGCAGGTGATCCAGTCGACCAAGCTCGCCAACGTCTGTTACGAGATCCGGGGCCCGGTTCTCGAAGAGGCGATGCGGCTAGAGGCGGCGGGACACCGCATCCTCAAGCTCAACACCGGAAACCCGGCCGCCTTCGGCTTCGACTGCCCGCCGGAGATCCTGGAGGACATCCTCCGCAACGTCTCCTCGGCGCACGGCTACGGCGACGCGAAGGGCCTGCTGGCCGCCCGGCGCGCGGTCGTCATGCACAACCAGACCATCGGCATCGAGACCGACGTCGAGCACGTCTTCATCGGCAACGGCGTCTCCGAGCTGATCGTGATGGCGATGCAGGGCCTGCTGGACGACGGCGACGAGGTCCTCGTCCCGGCGCCGGACTACCCCCTGTGGACGGCGGCCGTCTCCCTCTCCGGCGGCACCGCGGTCCACTACCGCTGCGACGAGCAGTCGGACTGGATGCCCGACCTCGCCGACGTCGAGCGCAGGGTCACCGACCGCACCAAGGCGATCGTCATCATCAACCCGAACAACCCGACGGGCGCGGTGTACGACGAGGCGATGCTGCGCGGGCTGACCGACATCGCCCGCCGCCACAACCTCCTGGTCTGCTCGGACGAGATCTACGACAAGATCCTCTACGACGACGCCACGCACACCCCGACCGCCGCCGTCGCCCCGGACCTGCTCACGCTCACCTTCAACGGCATGTCCAAGGCCTATCGGGTGGCCGGTTACCGGGTGGGCTGGATGGCCATCTCCGGCCCCCGCGCACACGCCGACTCCTACATCGAGGGCCTGACGATCCTGGCGAACATGCGGCTGTGCGCGAACATGCCCGGCCAGCACGGGGTCGTGGCCGCGCTCAGCGGACGCCAGTCGATCAACGAGCTGGTACTGCCGGGCGGGCGCCTGAAGGAGCAGGTGGACACGGCGTACGAGCTGCTCACCCAGATCCCGGGCGTGACCTGCGTGCGGCCCAAGGGCGCCCTGTATCTCTTCCCGCGCCTCGACCCCCAGGTCTTCAAGATCAAGGACGACCGGCAGATGGTCCTTGACCTGCTGCGGCAGGAGAAGATCATGGTCGTCCAGGGCACCGGCTTCAACTGGCCGGAGCCGGATCACTTCCGGGTGGTGACCCTGCCGTCGGTGGGCGACCTGCGGGACGCGATCGGCCGGATCGGCCGGTTCCTGGACGGCTACGGGCAGCCGTAGCCGGGGGCGGCCGGGGGCCCGTCGTGGCCGCCGGACCACGCACCGTGAACCGGGTCAACTTTAGACGAGATCCAAGGTAGGATGGCTTCCTGACAGCACAGGAGGCCATCTCCCATGTACGAAGCGATCCGCACCAAGTCGGTCCACAGCACGATGGCCGGCGCGCCTTCCGACTTCCCCCACCGGACGCGCGAGGAGGAGCTGGACATCCAGCTCGCGGGACATCTCGCGGCGCTGCTCGCCGTCACCGACGAGCTGCGCGGCCTCACGCCGTCCACCGACCTCGACGCCGCCGCGACCCGGCTGGCGGAGCAGGTGACCCGGCTGCGGGGCGGACGTACGCCGGTCCGCGCGTCGCCGGCCGCGGTGGGGCAGCCGGCACCCCTGCACGAGCGCGCCCACGCGCTGGCCGGCCGCGCGCTGGTGGTCGCGGCGTCCCGGGCGGACACCGCGGCGGCGATCCTCGCGGCGGAACGCATGGACGCCCACGCGGCGGCGAACCTCACCGCGACGGCCTGACCGGCCGATCCGCCACTCCCCCGAACGGCCCCGGTCCGCGCGCACCCGAACCCGCGCGGACCGGGTTGCCACCACCCCCGCCACCGGCTGCCCCCGGCCTCGTGCCGCCACCCCCGCCACCGGCTGCCCCACCGCACCCCTGATCGGCCCTCGTCCCCCCGTTGTAATCCGGGACGTCCACTTCACGCCCCGTTCACCCTGAGCGCCCTGGAATGTGGAGTTCCGCGAGCACGCTCCCCGGCGTGAGACGTATCGCGGGAATCGTCCTGGCGGTGCTGCTGATCGGTGGCGTGGTGGCTGCCGTCGTCGCAGGCCGGCAAGGGGACGACAAGGGCACGGCAACGAAGACCGTGCGTGGTGTGATCGGTTCGGAGAAGTCGGACTTCTTCGCCGATCCCGATGTGGTGAAGGCCCTCGCCGCCAAGGGCTACACCGTGAAGACGGAGGCGTCGGGGTCCTGGGCCATGGACGGCCTGGACCTGAAGGGCTATGACTTCGCGTTCCCGTCCAGCTCGGCACCCGCCGACCAGCTGGCCGCGAAGTACCACGCCCGCCAGCCCCTCCCCCGGCCCTTCTACTCGCCCCTCGTGGTGGTGGCCCACCGCAGCGCCGCCGACGTACTGGCCGCGAACGGCCTCGCCGTGCTCGACGGCAAGGGCAAGGGCACCCTGAAGATGGCCGCCTACCTGGACGCCGCCCGGCACGACCGGACCTGGCAGCAGCTCAAGGGGGCCAAGGCGCACGGCGAGCTGACCGGGACGCTGTACATCACCAGCACCGACCCGGAGACCTCCAACTCCGGCGCCCTCTACCTCGCCGCCGCCTCCTACGTAGCCAACGGCGGCCAGGTCGTGGCGAGCGACGCCGCCGTCGCGAGGACCGCGCCCCTGCTGCACAAGCTGGTCAGCGTCCAGGGCGCCCAGCAGCCCAGCAGCGACTCGGTCTTCCGGGACTTCATCAGCGGTGCCGGCAACCCGCTGGTGTGCCTCTACGAGTCGCAGGTCGTCTCGCTGCTCGCCGAACAGCACGGCGCCGACGACCTGGTGGTCCTCTACCCGGACACCACGGTCAACAGCGACCACACGATCGTGCCGATGGACGACGCCGGCCGGGAGCTCGGCGAACTCCTCAGCACCGATCCGACCCTGCGCAAGCTCGCTGTGAAGCACGGCTTCCGGCCCCAGGGCGACTCCGCCGAGTTCGTCACGGCCACCGCCGACCGGGCCACGTACCTCAACCAGACACTGACCGGCGTCCGGCAGGCGCCCGTGCCCACCTCCGCGGTGCTGCACGAGATGGCCCGCCGGGCGCGCGGCTGACGGGGGGATCCTGTGAGCAACTTCGACAAGATGAGGCCGAGCGGCGGCGACCACCCGCCCACGCTGAGCGGTGAGGACGTCTTCACGCTGACCCCGCCCGAGGCGGTCGCGCCGGTGCCGCGGGAGAAGGCCGGCGGGCTCGTGCCCGTCGACGACGGTGTCCGCAGCGACATGGCGCACAAGGCCTCCGTGTACGTCCGGGACCTCGCCGCGCTGGACGCGCGGTCACCGGAGTTCGCGAGCAAGGTCGGCGAGATCACCGGGCTCGGCGCCGGCGAGATGCGCAGCGCCGCCTCGCAGTCCAACCGCATGCTGGAGCGCGCCGTCCGCAGCCTGCCCGACAAGGGCGGCGACGCCCAGGCCAAGGTCGCCGGCTCGCTGGTCGAACTGCGCCGGGTCGTCGAGGACCTGGACCCGCGCGACCTGCCCGCGGGCAAGGGCCGCAAGTTCCTCTCCCGGCTGCCTGGCGGCAACAGGCTCCGCGACCATGTCGCCAAGTACGCGTCCGCGCAGGGGACGTTGAACAAGATCGTGGGGTCGCTGCGTGGCGGCCAGGACGAACTCCGCCGGGACAACGCCGCGTTGCAGACCGAGCGGGTCCGGCTCTGGGAGACGATGGGCAAGCTCCAGGAGTACGTCGTGCTCACCCAGGCCCTGGACACCGCCGTCGAGCAGCACATCGGCCGGCACCCGGACCCCCAGGAGGCCGACGCGCTCCGCGCCGACGTGCTCTTCCCGGTCCGGCAGAAGCACCAGGACCTGCTCACCCAGCTCGCGGTGTCCGCGCAGGGCTACCTCGCGATGGACGTCGTACGACGCAACAACGACGAGCTGATCAAGGGCGTCGAACGCGCCGCCACCACCACCGTGTCGGCGCTGCGCATCTCGGTGATGCTGGCCTCCGCGCTGGACAACCAGAAGAAGGTCATCGAGCAGGTCAACGCGTTGCGCGGGACGACCGAGGACCTCATCCGGGGCAATGCCGAGATGCTCGCGAGCCAGAGCGGGGAGATCCAGCGCATCGCCGCCGACCCGGCCGTCGGCGCCGAGACGCTGCGCGCCGCCTTCCAGCAGATCTACCGCACCCTCGACGCCATCGACACCTACAAGGTGCAGGCGACCGAGGTGATGGCGAACACCGTGCAGTCCCTCACGGACGAACTCCAGTCGGCCGGTGCCTACCTGGAGCGCAGCCGCTCCAAGGGCGCGCTGGAGGGCGGCCCGGCATGAACAGACGCCCGCTGCTGACCCTGCTCGCCGGCGCCGCCCTGCTGACCGGGTGCACCTCCGAAAGCCACCGGGACGACGACGCCACGGCCCCGAAGCCCGGCACCCTGCGGGTCCTCGCCTCCTCCGAGCTCAGCGACATGACGGCCGTCTTCGACCGGGTCCGCAAGGACACCGGCGTGACGATCCGGCCCACCTACATGGGCACCCTGGACGCCGTGGACCTGGTCGCCCAGGGCAAGGCGGACGGGAGGTACGACGCCCTGTGGCTGTCCTCCGACGACTATCTGCGGCTGCGCCCCGAGGCGGCGAAGAAGGTGGTCTCGGAGACCTCGATCATGTCCAGTCCGGTCGCGATCGGTGTCAGGACGGCCACCGTCAAATCGCTCGGCTGGAAGCCGGCCGACGTCACCTGGTCGCAGATCGAGCAGGCCGTGGAGGCCGGCCGGCTGACGTACGGCATGACCGACCCGGCCCGCTCCAACTCCGGTTTCTCCACCCTGGTCTCGGTGGCCTCCGCGCTCTCCGGCGCCCAGTCGGCGCTCACCGACGCCGACGTGACCAGGGCGACCCCGCGGCTGAAGAAGTTCTTCAAGGGCCAGACCCTGACCTCGGGCTCCTCCGGCTGGCTGGCCTCCGCCTACCGGCGGCGCGGCGACGTCGACGCCCTGCTCAACTACGAGTCCGTCCTCAAGGGCATCCCGGACCTCACCGTGATCCGCCCCGCCGACGGCGTGGTCACCGCGGACTACCCGCTCTCCTCGCTGGCCGCCTCCTCCGCCGACACCCGCGAGGACGTCCGCAGGGTGGCCGAGGACCTGCGGACCACGGCCGTGCAGAAGCTCGTCACGGACACCACCCACCGCCGCCCGGTGGTCGCCTCGGTGCCGCCGGCCGCCGGTCTCGACACCTCCCGCCGCCGTGAACTCCCCTTCCCTGGCAGCAAGTCGGTCGCAGACGGGCTGATCTCGGCGTACGAGAACGAGCTGCGCCGGCCGTCCCGCACGGTCTACGTCCTGGACACCTCGGGCTCGATGGAGGGCGACCGTCTCGCCCGCCTGAAGAAAGCCCTCACCGACCTCACGGGCGACTTCCGCGACCGCGAGGAGGTCACCCTGATGCCGTTCGGCTCGGACGTGAAGAACGTCAGCACGCACGTCGTCGACCCGGCCGACCCGGACACCGGTCTGAACGCGATCCGCAAGGACACCGACGCCCTGCGGGCCGACGGCAACACCGCCATCTACACCTCGCTGGAGAAAGCGTACGACCAACTGCGCACCGACCGGGACGCCTTCACCTCGATCGTGCTGATGACGGACGGCGAGAACACCACGGGCGCCAAGGCCGGCGAGTTCGACGACTTCTACCGCGGCCTGTCCACCACCCAGCGGAACATCCCCGTCTTCCCGATCCTGTTCGGGGACTCCTCCCGCACCGAACTGCAGCACATCGCCGCCCTGACCGGTGGCCGTCTCTTCGACGCCCAGCAGGGCTCCCTGGACGGCGCCTTCGAGGAGATCCGTGGCTACCAATAGGCTGCTCGGCCACCTGGAGTCCCGCAAGAACCTCACGGGCTGCGCGGGCGGCCTGCTCGGCCTGGCCCTCACCTTCACCGGAGTGGCCGGCCCGTACTGGCCGGTGGTGGTGGCGGGCCTGTACGGCGCGGGCGCGCTGATCGCACCGCCGGAGCGGCCGCCGCTGCCGGACTTCCCGACACCGTCCGCGCAGCTGGAGGAGGTGCGGGCCGACTTCGGGAAACTGGAGACCTATCTGGCGGAGGTCGGTCTGCCCGCTTCGGCACAGGCCCGGCTCGGTGAACTGACCGGCCTGCTCACCGCGTTGCTGGACCCGGGCTGGGCGGCCGAGTTGCTGGCCCAGGACCCGGAGGGCGTCCATGTGCTGTCGCGGACGGTACGGCAGGACATCCCGGAGGCGGTCGACAGCTTCGTCCGCACCCGGTGGTGGACGCGTCTGACGCCCGGGCAGGAGCCGCCGGAGCGGCATCTGGAACGCCAGTTGGGCCTTCTCAAGGAGGAGGCCGAGCAGTTGGCGGCGGGCCTCCGGGACGCGGAGGCCAGGCGGCAGGAGACCCACACCCGGTACCTGGAGGACCGGAACAACTAGACCACGGGAAGGGCCGGCCTCCCCGGTGCGGAAGGCCGGCCCGGTCCGGTGGAGCGGACACTCTCCCGGAGACTCAGGGACAGCTGATGCGCCGGTCCCCCGGGTCGGTGGTGCAGGTGTCGAAGCCGAGGCCGCCGTTGGCCGTGTCGTTGGCGGAGACGCCGTCGGTGGTGACCACCCGGTCGTTGCCGGAAGCCCCGTTCACCGAGTCGTTGCCCGGGCCGCCGTACAGGGTGTCGTTGCCGTCCCCGCCGTCGATGCTGTCGTCGCCGTAGTCTCCGTAGACGGTGTCGGCGCCGCCGTTGCCGTGGAGGGTGTCGTTGCCGCCCAGGCCGCAGATCACGTTGTTGCCGGACGTGCCGTTGAGGGTGTCGGCCCCGCTGGTGCCGATGATCGTGCAGCCCCGCGAGTTGGTGACGGAACCGGTCGCCGTGGCGGTGTTGTTGCCCGTCGCCGGGTCGGACTGGTCGGCCCTGACGGTGGCCGAGTTCCGGAGCGTGCCGGTGGTGCGGGGTTCGGCGACGACGGTGACGGTGGCGCTCGCGCCCGGGGCCAGGGTGTTCAGGGAACAGGTGGCGCCGGTGGCGGAGGCGGTGCAGCTGCCCTGGGTGGTCGTCGCCGAGACCAGGGTCGCGCCGGCTCCGGAGAGCGTGTCGCTCAGTGCGACACCGGTGGCGGAGGCGGTCGAGGCGGCCGCGTTGGTCACGCGGACGGTGTACGTGGCCCGGTCGCCGAGGGTGACGGAGGACGGGCCGGTCTTGGTGACCGAGAGATCGGCGCTGGGCGGCGGGGGTGTACTGCCGCCTCCGCCCAGGTAGCGGGCCAGCGCGAAGTCCCGGTCGGGGCCGCCCAGGCCGGCGGCGACGATCCTGCCGTCGGACTGGAGCGCCACCCCGCGGGCCGCGTCGCCGCCACCGAAGTCCGTGGTCACCGCACCGCCGGTGCCGAAGCCACCGTCCAGGCTGCCGTCGGTGTTGTAGCGCCGGACCTCGAAGGCACCGCTGGGCCCGCTGCCGACGGCGACGATCCGCCCGTCGCTCTGCAGCTTCATGTCCTGGGCTCCCCCGCCGGGGGTGACGGCCAGCCCGTTGCCGTCGAAGCTCGGGTCCAGGGTGCCGTTGGTGTTGTAGCGGGCCAGTGCGAACCGGCCGCCGCTGCTGCCGGCCGCGACGATCCTGCCGTCGGGCTGGACCGCGAGCGCCTCCGCGGTGTCGTAGTCACCGAAGTCGGTGCGCTGGAAGCCGCCGCTGCCGAACCCGGAGTCGAGGCTGCCGTCGGCGTCGAAGCGGATGAGCGAGAAGTCGAAGCGGGTCGTGCCGACCTCACCCGCGACCACGATCTTGCCGTCGGACTGGAGGACCAGGGCGCGCGCGTCGCCGCCCGATTCGGGGGACGGGTCCGGATCGGCGCTCACCATGCCGTCGTCGCTGAAGCTGGTGTCCGGGCTGCCGTCGGGGTTGTAGCGGGCCACCGCGGCCCGGCCGCCGACATAGCCCGCGGCGACGATCTTGCCGTCGGGCTGCACCGCCACGTCCTTGGCCTCTTCGGGGGTGCCGAAGTCGGTGAACACCCGGCCGTCACCGCCGCCGAAGCCCGTGTCCAGAGTGCCGTCCGTGTTGTAGCGGGCCACCGTGAACCAGCAGCAGTTCTCGTACCCGCGCCAACTGCCGCCCGCCACGACGATCTTGCCGTCGGGCTGGAGCGCCACGGCGTGGGCCTCGCTCCACTGGAAGCCGTCGTTCGAAGGGAGGTTGTTGATGGGGGTGGTGACCCGGCCGTCGCCGCCGAAGCCGGTGTCCGGGGTGCCGTCGGGGTTGTGGCGGGTCAGCGCGAAGTCGCTCTCCAGGGCCGATTCGTCGACGAAGGCGCCGACGGAGACGATCTTGCCGTCCGGTTGCACGGCCACGTCGTTGGCGTGGTCTTCCCCGCCGAGGTCGGTGAGGATCGCGCCGGTACCGCCGAAGGCGGTGTCCAGGTCGCCGGGGGCGGCGAACGCGGTGCCGGGCAGGGCCAGTACGAGCGCCAGGAGGGTGGCTGTCACGGTTGCGGCCCGGACCGTGAGCGATCGAACACAAGGTGTGAACGATCGAACGTGAGGTGTGAACATGGGCCACAGCGTTCCGGCACCGGTCCCCGGGTCGGCTCGCCACGAGC
This sequence comes from Streptomyces sp. NPDC007157, assembly GCF_040634235.1. Classification (NCBI taxonomy): domain Bacteria; kingdom Bacillati; phylum Actinomycetota; class Actinomycetes; order Kitasatosporales; family Streptomycetaceae; genus Streptomyces; species Streptomyces sp. NPDC007157. The sequence continues at coordinate 99,217 of NZ_JBEYFE010000002.1, read as the reverse complement.
CGCCTTGCCCTCACCGGCCGCAGGAAATCACCCCGGCGGGTGAGCGGCCACCGCCGAGACCCCGGCCTGTCGACAGGCGAAGGCCTGCCGTCTCCGGTCCCGTCGGGGCGGACGGGTCGGTGACGGCAGGCCCAGGGGCCGCACACGCCGTTGTGCGCGGCCTCGCCGGTTCACACCGCGGCCGGTCGTGACGATCGCTGGTCAGGGCACACCCGTACCGGCCGCGGAGTCTTCACTCGGGGCTCAGCCCAGCCGCTCCACCAGCGCCCGGTACTCGTCCCACAGTTCCTTCGGCGTGTGGTCGCCGAAGGTGTTGAGGTGGTCGGGGACCAGCGCGGCCTCCTCGCGCCAGGCCTCCTTGTCGACGGTCAGCAGGAAGTCGAGGTCGCCGTCGGCCAGGTCGAGCCCCTTGGTGTCGAGGGCCTCCCGCGTCGGCAGCACGCCGATCGGCGTCTCCACGCCCGCCGCCTTGCCGTCCAGCCGCTCCACGATCCACTTCAGGACCCGGGAGTTCTCGCCGAAGCCGGGCCAGACGAACTTGCCCGCGTCGTTCTTGCGGAACCAGTTGACGTAGTAGATCTTCGGGAGCTTCGCCTGGTCCTTGCCCTTGGCGACGTCGACCCAGTGCGCCATGTAATCGCCCATGTTGTAACCGCAGAAGGGGAGCATCGCGAACGGGTCGCGGCGCAGCTCACCGACCTTGCCCTCGGCCGCGGCGGTCTTCTCGGAGGCCACGTTGGCGCCCAGGAACACGCCGTGGTTCCAGTCGAAGGACTCGGTCACCAGCGGGACCGCGGTGGCGCGCCGGCCGCCGAAGAGGATCGCCGAGATCGGCACACCCCGCGGGTCCTCCCACTCCGGCGCGATGATCGGGCACTGCGCGGCGGGCACGGTGAAGCGGGCGTTGGGGTGGGCGGCCGGGGTCTCGGAGGCCGGCGTCCAGTCGTTGCCCTTCCAGTCCGTCAGGTGGGCCGGAAGCTCCTCCGTCATGCCCTCCCACCAGATGTCGTTGTCGTCGGTGAGCGCCACGTTGGTGAAGACCGCGTTGCCCCACAGCGTCTTCATCGCGTTGGCGTTGGTGTGCTCACCGGTGCCGGGCGCGACGCCGAAGAAGCCGGCCTCGGGGTTGATCGCGTAGAGGCGGCCGTCCTCGCCGAACCGCATCCAGGCGATGTCGTCGCCGATGGTCTCGACGGTCCAGCCGGAGACGGTGGGCTCCAGCATGGCGAGGTTGGTCTTGCCGCAGGCGCTCGGGAAGGCGGCGGCAACGTACTTGGACTCGCCCTGCGGAGGAGTGAGCTTGAGGATCAGCATGTGCTCGGCGAGCCAGCCCTCGTCCCGCGCCATCACGGAGGCGATGCGCAGGGCGTAGCACTTCTTGCCGAGCAGGGCGTTGCCGCCGTAGCCGGAGCCGTAGGACCAGATCTCGCGGGACTCGGGGAAGTGCGAGATGTACTTGGTCCGGTTGCAGGGCCAGGGGACGTCCGCCTGGCCGGGCTCCAGCGGGGCGCCGAGGGTGTGCACGGCCTTCACGAAGAAGCCCTCGTCACCGAGTTCGTCGAGGACGGCCTGGCCCATGCGCGTCATGGTGCGCATGGAGGCGGCGACGTACGCGGAGTCCGTGATCTCCACGCCGAGCGCGGAGAGCGGGGAGCCGAGGGGGCCCATGCAGAACGGGACGACGTACATCGTCCGGCCCTTCATCGCGCCACGGAACAGGCCCTTCTCGCCCGAGAAGATGTCACGCATCTCGGCGGGGGCCTTCCAGTGGTTGGTCGGGCCGGCGTCCTGCTCCTGCTCGGAGCAGATGAAGGTGCGGTCCTCGACCCGGGCGACATCGGTCGGGTCGGAGGCCGCGTAGTAGGAGTGGGGGCGCTTGATCGGGTCGAGCTTCTTGAAGGTGCCCTTCGCCACGAGCTCTTCGCACAGTCGCTCGTACTCGGCCTCGGATCCGTCACACCAGAGCACGCTGTCCGGCTGCGTCAGTTCGGCGATCTCGTTGACCCACGAGATCAGTTCCTGGTGCTTGGTGGGGATGACGGTGGGAGCCGCGATGTCGCGCGCCACGATTGCTCCTAAATGAGGGATTTTTTGATCTTTTGGTCCGCTGAGGACCTTGTTGCCCCGTGGGGGCTGCGACCCGGATGCTTCACGGTCATCGACCGTCTGGCGCTCATCCGGTGCCGACCGCACTCATTTGATCCTCCGACTCGATCACCCATCTGTCCAGAGGGAGTCACAGATGAGCGACGTGAGGAAGGCCACGGTCGCGGTGCCGACCTGCGTTTCTTTGCATCCACATTGAGTTCGCCTCAAGGTCTTTTTGCCCGGTGGCGAAGGCCGCCGGGTGACCGACGGGTGACCCGTGAGACGATGGCCACTCCCGGGCCGTCATCGGCCGAGACTGATCCGTAACTTACGGTTCCGTAGGTACGATGCGGTGCATGACTGCGCCCGTCCCCGACGCGCCCACGGATTCGCCGGCCGCCGGCCGCGGCTCCAGCGCGCTCTCCTCCCTGTCGCACCAGGTCAAGCCCAAGTTGCGTGGCTGGCTGCATCTGGGCATGTTTCCGGCCGTACTCATCTCGGGCCTCGTCCTCACCGCCCTCGCCGACTCACCGCGCGGCCGTGTCGCCTGCGGGATCTACGTCCTGACGGCGTGTCTGCTGTTCGGCGTGAGCGCGTTGTACCACCGGGGCAACTGGAGCCCGCGCATGGACGGCATCCTGCGCAGACTCGACCACGCCAACATCTTCCTGATCATCGCGGGCACCTACACACCGCTGACCCTGCTACTCCTGCCCGCTTCGAAGGGGCAGTGGCTGCTCTGGGGCGTCTGGGCCGCGGCGGCCGCCGGCATCATCTTCCGGGTCTTCTGGGTCGGCGCCCCTCGCTGGCTGTACACGCCCTGCTACATAGCGATGGGCTGGGCGGCGGTCTTCTACCTGCCCGACTTCATGCGCACCGGCGGTATCGCCGTGCTGGTCCTGGTGATCGTCGGCGGCCTCCTCTACAGCGCGGGAGGCGTGATCTACGGCATCAAGCGCCCGAACCCGTCACCGCGCTACTTCGGCTTCCACGAGGTCTTCCACTCCCTCACGCTGGCCGCGTTCGTCGTCCACTACGTGGGGATCTCGCTGGTGGCCTACCAGCACGCGTAGTCCTCCCGCCCCTCCCCGAGTGGCCACGGCTCCCGAGCCGTGGCCGCTTTTTTCATGCCCTGACATCGACTCCCCATTGACAGACACTAGATTTTGAGAGCTACTCTCATTTCATGGCTACTGTCACTCAGCTTGAAGAAACGCATCAGAATCCCCGCCGCTGGTGGGCCCTGGGCGCCCTGGTCGCGAGCATGCTGGTGCTCGGCTTCGACACGACGATCCTCAACGTGGCGCTCCCGACCATGGCCGGGGAACTCGGCGCCACCACCAGCCAGCAGCAGTGGATGGCCGACGCGTACGTCGTCGTCTTCGCCTCGCTGATGCTCCCGGCCGGACTCCTCGGCGACCGCTTCGGCCGCCGCCGGATGCTCGTCACCGGCCTGGTGATCTTCCTGGCCGGCTCCCTGGTCGGCTCCCTCGCCGACGACGTGAACTGGGTGATCGCCGCCCGCACGGTGATGGGCGTCGGCGCGGCACTGGTGATGCCGCTCGCCATGTCCGTGCTGCCCTCGCTGTTCGGGCCGAAGGAGCGCACGCGGGCCGTCGGCATCGTCTCGGCCGCCTCGGCGCTCGGCCTGCCACTGGGCCCGATCATCGGCGGCTTCCTGCTCAACCACTTCTGGTGGGGCTCGGTCTTCCTGATCAACGTCCCGATGGCCGCCATCGGGATCGCCGCCTGCGTCTTCCTGCTCCCCGAGACCAGCGACCCCGCCTCCCCCAGGGTCGACGTCCTCTCCACCGCGCTCACCGTGACCGGCCTCGGCGCCCTGATCTACGCGATCATCGAGGCCCCCGACCGCGGCTGGGGCGATCCGCTGGTCCTCGCCCTGCTGGCGGGCTCCGTCGTCCTCATCGCGGGCCTGGTGCTGCGCGAACGCCGGGTCGAACGCCCCATGCTCGACATGACCCTCCTCGCCCACCGCGGCTTCCTGCTCAACACCCTCGCCGCGACGCTGGTGATGTTCGTGCTGTCCGGCCTGCTGTTCGTGCTGCCGCCCTACCTCCAGGCGGTCCTCGGCAACGACGCCTTCGGCACCGGCCTGAGGCTGCTGCCCATGATGGGCGGCCTGCTGGTGGCCGCCCGGGGCGCCGAGGCGACGGTCGCCCGCTTCGGATCCCGCGCCGTGATCGCCACCGGCCTGGTCGTCCTCGCCTTCGCCGCGATCCTCGGCAGCCGTACGACCGTGGACTCCGGCTACGGCTACACCGCGCTGTGGCTGTCGATCGCGGGCCTGGGCTTCGGCTTCTCGGTGGTCCCCGCCATGGACGGCGCCCTCGCCGCCCTGCCCACCGACCGGGCCGGCAGCGGCTCCGGGCTGCTGATGACCACCCGGCAGGTCGGCGGCGCCGTCGGCATCGCCCTGCTCGGCAGCCTGCTCGCCAGCACCTTCCGCGACCGCCTGGACGTGACCGGCCTGCCCGCCTCGCTCGGCCACACCGCCGGCGAGTCGGTGGTCGCCGCCCACCTGGTCGCCCAGAAGGCGGGCTCGGCCCCGCTGGTCGCCTCCGCGGACGCCGCGTACGTGCACGGCATGGGTCTGGTCCTGCTGGTCTGCGGTGTCGCCGCGCTGGTCACCGCGCTGCTGGCCGCCGCGTTCCTGCCCAACACACCGACCGCCCGGCCCGCCGAAGCGGAAGACAACGAGGACCCGGCCGTGGCCCCCGCCACCGCCGATGCCGGACAATGACCAGCATGACGGCACCGCACACCTCCTTCTCCCCGGCCGACAACCCCCGGCTCGGCCTGCGCGAACGGAAGAAGATCAAGACCCGCGAGGCGATCCGCGAGGCGATGTACGCGCTGGTCGAGGAGCAGGGGTACGAGGCCACGACGATCGAGCAGATCGCCGAGCGGGCCGAGGTGTCGCCGTCCACCGTCTTCCGGTACTTCCCGACCAAGGAGGACATCGTCCTCACCGACGAGTACGACCCGCTGATCCTGGAGGAGCTCCGCGCCCGGCCCGCCGACGAGCCGTGGCCGGAGTCCCTCCGCCATGTGATGCACCGTGCGGTGGCCCTGGGCATGAAGGACGCCCACTCGGTCTCCCGGCTGCGCACCCGGCTGATGGTCGAGGTGCCGGCGGTGCGCTCCCGGATGATGGAGAGCATGTCGGAGACCGGCCGACTGCTGTGCCAGGCCATCGGCGAGCGCACCGGGCGCGACCCGCACAGCCTGGAGGTGCGGGTCTACGCGATGTCCATCGTCGGCGGGCTGATGGAGACGTCGATGTACTGGGCGGAGCAGGACCACGAGCCCGAGTTCAAGGACCTCGTCGACCGCGCCCTGAACGTCATCGAACACGGACTGCCGCCGGAAAAGCCCTGAGGTCCCAGGCGCCTCCCGTGCCATCCTGATCAGGTGAACGCTGCCGAGATCCGTGTCGAAGTCGCCCCCGAGCTGGCCCTGTTCGTCCCGCACGCCCGCCGCACCGGCACGCACCCGCTCGCCGTCGACGGCGTCTCCACGCTCGGCCATGTGATCGAGTCCCTGGGCGTCCCGCTCACCGAGGTCGGCGCGCTGGAGGTGGACGGCCGGGAGGTGCCGGCCGCGCACATCCCGGCGGACGGCGAGTCGGTCGCCGTGCGCGCGGTCCGGCGCCCGCAGGAGGTCCCGGGCGCTCCGCTCCGCTTCCTCCTCGACGTCCACCTCGGCACCCTGGCCCGCCGGCTGCGCCTGCTGGGCGTGGACACCGCGTACGAGTCGACGGACATCGGCGACCCGGCCCTCTCGGCCCGCTCGGCGGCCGAGCAGCGCGTGCTGCTCAGCCGCGACCGGGGCCTGCTGCGCCGCCGCGAACTGTGGGCCGGCGCCTACGTCTACAGCACCAGCCCCGACGACCAACTCCACGACATCCTCGACCGCTTCGCCCCCGAACTGCGCCCCTGGACCCGCTGCACGGCCTGCAACGGCCTGCTGAGGAAGGCGACCAAGGAGGAGGTGGCGGACCAGCTGAAGGGCGGCACCCAGAAGTCGTACGACGTCTTCGCCCAGTGCACGGAGTGCGGCCGCGCCTACTGGAAGGGCGCGCACCACCAGCAGCTGGAGGCCATCGTGGAGCGCGCCCTCGCCGAGTTCGCCTGAGGCGGTCCCGGGCCGCGGTCAGTTACGGCCCAGCGCCCGGTACTCCCAGCCGGCCGCCCGCCACTGCGCGGGGTCCAGGGCGTGCCGGCCGTCCACGACCCGGCGCCGGTTCACCACGGAACCCATGACCTCCGGGTCGATCTCCCGGAACTGCGCCCACTCGGTCAGCAGCACCACCACGTCGGCGTCCGCGGCGGCCTGCAGCACGTCGGTGCCGTACTCCAGCTCCGGGTGGACCCGGCGGGCGTTGTCCATCGCCACCGGGTCGTAGACGGTCACCCGGGCGCCGGCCCGGTGCAGTGTGGCGGCGACGTCCAGCGCCGGGGCGTCCCGGATGTCGTCCGAGTTGGGCTTGAAGGCCGCACCCAGCGCGACCACCTTCGTCCCCGCCAGTTCCCCGCCGACCAGCTCACGGACCAGGTCCACGGTACGGGCCCGGCGGCGCTGGTTGATCCCGTCCACCTCACGCAGGAACGCCACCGCCTGGGCGACGTCCAGTTCCTCGGCGCGGTGGATGAACGCCCGGATGTCCTTGGGCAGGCAGCCGCCGCCGAAGCCCAGGCCCGGCTTGAGGAACCGGCCGCCGATCCGGTCGTCGTAGGCCAGTGCCTCGGCCAGCCGGTGCACGTCGGCGCCGGTGGCCTCGCAGACCTCCGCCATGGCGTTGATGTACGAGATCTTCGTGGCCAGGAAGGAGTTGGCGGCGACCTTGACCAGTTCGGCGGTCGGCAGGTCGGCGACCACCACCGGGGTGCCCTGGGCGATGACCGGGGCGAACGCGGCGCGCAACCGCTCCTCCGCCCACGCGGACTCGGTGCCGAACACCAGCCGGTCGGGGTGCAGGGTGTCCTCCACGGCGAAGCCCTCCCGCAGGAACTCCGGGTTCCAGGCGAGTTCGACCTCGTCCCCGGCCGGCGCGGTCTCACGGATCAGCTCCGCCAGCCGGGCCGCGGTGCCCACCGGCACCGTGGACTTGCCGACCACCAGGGCCCGCCGGTTCAGATGCCGGGCCAGCTCGGTGACCGCGCCCTCCACATGGCGCAGGTCCGCCGCGTAGGAGCCGGGCTGCTGCGGGGTGCCCACGCAGACGAAGTGGATGTCGCCGAACTCCGCGGCCTCCGCCAGGCTGGTGGTGAAGTGCAGCCGGCCGGACTCCTGGGCCTTGACCAGGAGTTCGGGCAGCCCTGGCTCGAAGAACGGCACCTCCCCGGCTCTCAGCAGCTCGATCTTGCCGGGGTCCACGTCGACGCCCAGTACTTCGTAGCCGAGTGCCGCCATGCAGACCGCGTGCGTGGCGCCCAGGTAGCCGGTGCCGATGACCGTCAGACGGGGGGCGTCGGTGCCGTCGAGAAGAGTGTCCATGATGCCTCCGAGAGGGGTTCCCTGGCAGAAAGTGCGCATGCCGAAGACGCGCGTGGGTGAAGGAGAGGGTGACCTGCGGCCGGGTGCGGGACCCGGGTGCGAACCGGGCCCCGCGCCGTCAGGAGGAACAGGCCGTGTTGGCGAGGCCCTTCGCCGCTTCGCTGACCTTGTTGTCGCAGGCGACCTTGTTGTTCTCGACGGGCGCGAGATGGAAGCCGTAGCCCGGGCCGTCCACCTGCGCGGTGTTGCCCTGGAACAGGTTTCCGGTGCCCCAGCCGTCGAGGATCCGGTGGGTCTGGAAGCCGTCCTCACGGGAGTGGCGGCCGACGTTGCCCTTGATCAGCCAGTCGTTTCCCTTGACGTCGACCCAGGAGTCGTTGTGACCCCCGGTGAGCTGGGCGCCGTCGAAGGTGTTGCCGATCAGGGAGCCGCCGGTGGTGCCCTCCTTGATGTCGACGGACTCGGCGGTGGTGGCACTGACGTGGTTGCCGCGGATGACGTTGTCGTCGCTCTTGTCGGGCTTGCAGTCGGTGACCGTGCACCAGTTGGACTCGGCCGAGCCGACGTAGATGCCCTCGCCGAAGGTCTCCTTGCGCTTGCCGGTGTCGCGGACGGTGTTGCCCTCGACCACGTTGCCGGAGCTGAAGTCGCGCAGATGGATGCCCTCGTCGCCGATGTTCTCGACGGTCAGGCCCTGGATGACGGTGCCCTGGACCTTGTCGGCCATGACCCCCTTCTGGCCGTCGCGGACCGTGAAGCCGAGCAGCCGCCAGTGGCTGGCGCCGTCGAGGTGGAAGGCGTAGCCGCCGTCGACGTCACCGGCGTCGATCACCGCGCCGGGGCCGCCGCACAGGAAGATCGGCCGGTCCGCGGTACCGGGGTTGGCGGCGGTGAACCGGTCGTCGTACACCCCGTCCCGCATCCTGATGACAGTGCCGGGCTGTGCCTGGTCCAGGGCCTCCGCAAGGGACTTGGCGTCCCCGACGGTGACCGTGGCGGCCGGGCACTTCACCGGTCCGGACGCGGCGGCCGGGGCGGAGCCGGTCGCGGTGGGCGCGGCCGTCCCCTCGTCGGTCGCCGTACCGCTCGGTTCCGGGTCCGCGGCCGTGGCACCGGGACCGTCGGTGGTCTCGGTGTCGTCCGTGGGGGTGGCCACCGGAATGGTGGGGCCCGCGTCGGGGCCCGCCCCGTACACCACGGGCGGGCCGTCTCCGGCGGAGGCCGCCACGATCAGCGCCACCACCGAGACCAGCAGGGCGGCCGAGGCCACCCAGAGCGGCAGGCCGCCGGAGAGCCAGATCCGGCGCAGCCGTTCCGCCGCCGTGGGCGGTGTTCCCGGGGCGTCGGCCCCGGTCCCGGAATCTGTCGCGGCACCTGTCCCGTCCGGTGTGTCGTCGCTCATTCGCTCATCACCGGCGTCCTGCGGCGGCCCGCCACCTCGAGCTCGTCCGGGGGCGGCGCGGGCAGCGGTGCCTTGTCGGAGTACGGATGGACGATCCGGTCGACCCGCCCGTGACCGCGCCGCCTGCGCCGGCCCATGACGGCCGAGAACAGGATCAGCAGCAGGATGCCGGTCCACAGCAGGGTCATCGGGCTCGCGTAGTGCTTCACCTTGACCCAGAAGGAACTGGTGTCGTACCAGGCGAAGGTCTGGTTCTCCTTGATGTCGGCTCCGCCGTGGGAGCGGCTGGAGTCCAGCGCGCTGGGGCCGACCCCGCCGATCACGTTGAACGAGACCGTCGTACCGTCCACGCCGCCGACCAGGCTGACTCCGTGGTTGGTGGCGTCCTGGACGGTGTTGCCGCGTATCTCGGCGGCCGAGTCGCGGACGTACACGCCGGTCTCCGGGCCGTCGATGATGTTGCCGGTGACCGTGGCGTCGCGGACGCCGTCCCGTACCGAGATGCCCTGCCGGTTCTGGCCGGTCAGGCGGTTGCCGGTGATGGACACCTTGTCCGCCGCCAGGCGGGCCACGATCCCCATGTCACCGCCCTCGATGCGGTTGTTCTGCACGCCGACGTCGAGCCCGCCGAGCACCTCGACGCCGTAGCGGCCGTTGTCCTCGGCCACGCTGTTGGCGACCGAGTTGGAGCCGTAGCTGTCGACGGCCTGCCCGGAGGCGGAGGGGCCGTCGGCGAGCGGCTTGCCGCTGAGGGTGTAGCCGTTGCCGCCGTTGCCCTGGGCGGTGGAGCCGCTGATCCGCACCTGCTGGGTGGCGCGGGAGAGGATGAAGCCGTCACCGCCGTTGTTCTTGGCGACCGTGCGCTGCACCAGCGAGCTGGAGACGAACCGGTGCAGCACCACCCCGTCCTCCAGGCTGTTCTCCACGGTCGTGTCACTGATCTCGATCCCCGTGGCACTGGAGATGAAGATCCCGAAGGCGTTGCCGGTGATGGTCGAGTGGGTGATCGAACCGGAGACGTAGGAGAGCCCGCCGGTGGTGAACCGGGCGTCGGGAGTGGTCAGTTCGCCGGACGGCATGGCGGTGACATCGCCGCTGCTGGAGCCGTCGTCGTCCTGCGCGTCCCCCTGCTCGTCGGCCCGCTCGCGCGCGGTCTTGCCGTGGATCTGGCCGGTGTCCTCCAGCGAGCCGGTGTTCGGACGGTCGGTGCCGGTGAGGCTGAGCCCGCCGGTACGGCCGCTCCAGAACCCCAGGTTCGCGAGTTTGGTGTGCGTCATCTCGAACTGGCCGCCGATGGTGCGGACATAGGCCCGGCCGTCCCGGACGTCGGTGTCGGCCTTGTTGGCCTGCGGGTCCCAGCTGGTGATGGTCAACGGCGCCTGGGCGGTGCCCTGGAGCACCAGTTCGCCGCCGAAGGAGACGATGGAGACGAAGCCGGTGCGGTTGCTGGCCATCCGCAGGGTGAGGCCGCCCGGGTTGGACAGCTTCAGCTTGGCGCCGACGTTGAGGTAGATGTTCTCGGTCAGCAGGTACGAGCCGTCCTTGCGCCGCACAAAGGTCTGTGGGGCGAGTTTCAGCAGGTCGGCGATGGTGTAGGCGTTGCTGCGCTGGGTGAGCACCAGGGTGTATCCGTTGTCGGTGTCCAGCCGGTACGGCACGGTCCACTTGGTGCTCTGCAGGGGCGCCACCGAGGTGAACGCCCGTACCTGGTTGAGCCGGTGGTCCTCGTCGGCGACCAGCGCGGCCTGGGTCTCCGCGTCCGCCGCCGCCAGCTTCTGCTTGTCGCCGTCCCCGTCGGCGTGCGCCGCGGTGGACGTGCCCAGCAGCAGCGTCGCCGCCACCGCGAAGGAGCCCAGCAGCGCCGCCGTTCTGGCACCCGCCCGGCGCAGTCCCGCGCCGGGGCCCGGTCTGACAGTGATGAGTCGTGCCGACATGACGTCAGATCACCTCCGGCTGGAGAGCGGAGTGGTTCTGACCGCCGCCGGAGAGGGTCGAGGCGCTCTGGCCCTCGCCTCCGATGCTGGTGGAGCTGCGGGTGAGCCAGCCCTGCTTGTTCATGGTGACGAAGGCGTACAGCTTGATCGGCAGCGAGATCATGATGACCACGAGAGCCGTCAGCGGCAGCAGCAGGATCTCCTGCGGGTGCCTGCGCAGATGCGAGTAGCCACGGACCGCACGGCCCAGCATCAGCCAGACCAGGGTGAGGACGATGCCGCGCCCGCTGAAGTCGAGCCGGCTCAGCAGCAGGTAGCCGAGGGCCATGCCCATGGTCACCGGGGTGAGCAGGATCTGCAGCACGGTGATCTTGGTGACCAGCGGGGCCCGCCACAGCCAGCCCTTGTACAGCGAGGTCAGGTAGCACCGGTAGGAGTTGCGGCTCCACCGGACGCGCTGCTTGACGAAGGCCCGGAAGGACGAGGGGAACATGGAGATGGCCCGTGCGGAGGACTGGTGCACCGTCTTGTAGCCGGAGGCGAGCACCAGCCAGGTCAGCCTGCCGTCGTCGCCGGCCACACAGCGGCGGCCGAGGAAGAACTCGTTCTCCAGGTTCTCCAGGACCGGCAGGACCGCCGCCCGTCGGTAGGCGGCCGTACGGCCCGACAGACAGGCCACGGCACCGGCCCGGCCCATGGCCGGGACGTAGTCGTAGTAACGGAGGTTGACCAGCCAGTCGGCTATTCGGCGCCAGACACTGGTGGTGCGCTGGTAGACGTTCTGCTGGGTGCCCACCCCGCCGACCGTGGGGTCCACGAAGGGCATCTGTACGGCGTCCAGCAGCCCCGGCTCCCAGCGGGTGTCGGAGTCCACCAGGACGAGCAGCTCCCCCGTGGCGGCACGTATGCCGACGCCCAAGGCGGAACGTTTCCCCCTGTGTTCGAAGGCGAGCACCCGCACCCGGGGGTCCTCCACCAGTGACAGCCGGCGCAGTACCTCGTGGTCCTCCACGTCGGGAACGATGATGATCTCAGCCGGATCCTGGGCGAGCCAGGTGTCCAGGCACTCCAGCAGGATGTCAGGGTCTTCCCGGTACGCCGGGACCACCACGGAGACACTGGTACGGAAGTTGTTGACGACCGGCTTGGCGAACCGGGAGAGCACCGCTCGGTACAGCCAGAGCGCCCAGACGAAGAGTCCGGCAAGCCCCAGCGGCATCAGCTCTCGCCACGAAGTTTCCCCCACAGCCTCGACGATCCACGACCAGACCTGGTCGAAGAACTCGGACAATGTTGCGTTCTCCCCCCACATAACACGGCTGCCTCGGTCCGAAAGGGACAGAACCGGGCACTGCTTTCAGCGATGCTAGGAGATCTTGGGTGAACAAGGGTCACACGAAATACAAACTTCACTCACAAAATCTTCACACACCGCTCGCCACGGACACGACGGACCGTCGTACGACAGGTGTGCAGGACCCCCAGTTCCCCAATCCCTCCCCGGCCATGACAGCGCGTCACACGCGTCACGGCGCGAGCAGGATCATATGGGGGTGATGTGAAGAGCACGAACTCTTCCGATAAATGACATGTTTCGGCGCAACGAGCAGAAAGCGCGACCAGCCCCCACGCACCGACAGACGACCACCGGCCGGCATCCCCCCTCCCGCAGGCAACCCCGCACCCGCTTGGCCGCCGACGGCACCCCGCCTCGGGGTCGACCGCTGATGAGGGTCGCCCACCTGGTCCTTCAGCCGCCCAGCGCCGATTTCAGCCGCTCCGGGTCGGTGGTCGGGGCGTCGCAGGTGAAGTTGCGGCAGACGTACGCGGCCGCCTCGCCCCCGACGAGCGGACGAGCGGCGAGCAGCGGGAACTCGTCACTCTCCGGAGTACCCACGGCCACGACCGCGCCGGGGGCGACACCCAGAAGCGCGGTGCGGTGCAGGGCGGTTGTCCGGGGGTCCTGTTGGTCAGGCCCCACGACCGCGACCTCGCGCGGACCGTCGAGGAACGCCTCGGCGACGGCGAGCCCCCACCCGATGAAACGCGGCACCCGCGGTCCGAGCGGCCTGACGACACCCAACGCCCGCTCCGCCGCGGTGCGATGAGGCTCCGACCCGGTGTGGGCCGCATAACTGAGCAGCGCACCGGCGGCCGCGGTCCAGCCGGAGGGCGTGGCGTTGTCGGTCGGGTCCTGCGGCCGGCGGATGAGCCGCTCGGCGTCGGAGGCGGTGTCGTAGAGGGAACCGGTCTCCGGGTCGGCGAACCGGACCAGGACATGGTCGAGCAGCAGCCCGGCGAACTCCAGCCAGACGCCCTCGCCGGTCACCGACGCGAGCGCCATGAAGCCCTCGGCGACATCGCCGTAGTCCTCCAGCACGCCCGCGTTGGCGCCGACCCGGCCGTCCCGGCTGGTGCGGGCGATCCGCGCGTGGTCGTCGAGATGCAGGCGTACGAGGAGATCGGCGGCACCGACGGCGGCCTCGACCAGGTCCGGCCGGTCGAAGTACGCGCCGGTCTCGGCGAGCGCGGCGACGGCGAGCCCGTTCCAGGCGGCGACCACCTTGTCGTCCCGGCCGGGCGCGGGGCGCTCCGCGCGCCGCGCGAGCAGCCGCCGCTTGATCGACTCGACCTTCTCTGCGTCGAACACGCCCTCCTGCTGCGGGAGTTGAAGGACGGACTGGCCGTGCTCGAAGGTGCCGGCCTCGGTGACCCCGAAGTACTGGGCGGCGAGATCCGCGTCCGCGCCGAGGACCTCGCCGAGCTGCGCGGGCGTCCACACGTAGTACGCACCCTCGACGTGCTTGCCGGTGCCGGTCCCGTCGTCGCTGTCGGCATCCAGGGCGGAGGCGAACCCGCCCTCGTGGGTGCGCAGTTCACGGACCATGAAGTCGGCGGTCTCCAGGGCGACCCGGCGGGCCAGCTCGGACCCTGTGGCCCGCCACAGGTGCGCGTACGCCCGGCAGAGCAGGGCGTTGTCGTACAGCATCTTCTCGAAGTGCGGCACGATCCAGTCGCGGTCGACGGAGTACCGGGCGAAGCCGCCGCCGAGCTGGTCGTAGAGGCCGCCGCGGGCCATCCGCTCGCAGGTGTCCGCGGCCATCTGCAGGGCACCTTCGGAGCCGGTCCGGGCGTGGTGGCGCAGCAGGAACTCGATGACCATGGACGGCGGGAACTTGGGGGCGCCGCCGAACCCGCCGCGCTGCGCGTCGTATTCACGGGTGAGCCCGAGCAGGGCCTGGGCGAGCTCCTGCTCACCGGGCGGCCGGGCGCCCTGGTGGCTGATCTCCCGCTCCGCGAGATCACGGACGATCTTCCCGGCGACCTCGGCGACCTCGTCCCGCCGGTCCGTCCAGGCGCCCCGGACACCTTCCAGCACCTGCCGGAAGGAGGGCATGCCGTGGCGCGGGGCGGGCGGGAAGTAGGTGCCGAAGTAGAAGGGCTCGGCGTCGGGCGTGAGAAACACGGTCATCGGCCAGCCGCCCTGCCCCGTGGCGGCCTGCACGGCCTCCATATAGACGGCATCGACGTCGGGCCGCTCCTCACGGTCGACCTTGATCGGGACGAAGTGCTCGTTGAGGTAGTCGGCGGTGCCCTGGTCCTCGAAGGATTCGTGGGCCATGACATGGCACCAGTGGCACGAGCTGTATCCGACACTCAGCAGGACGGGTCTGTTCGTCTCGCGGGCCCGGGCGAAGGCCTCGGCCGACCAGGGCCACCAGTCGACGGGGTTGTCGGCGTGCTGGAGGAGGTACGGGGACGTCTCATGGGCCAGTCGGTTCACCCTCCCACTCTCCCACGGCGTCCGGAGCCGCGTAGAAGCGCAGGTTGACCCGGCGCGCCCCCTCGGGAACGGCGTCGTCGGGGTGGCTGTGGCGGGCGAGCAGTTCCTGGTAGGCGTGGACGAAGGCGTGCAGGTCGTCCTTGGTCATCCAGGTGCCGGTGCGCTGCACCTGGGCCCAGCCCCGCGGGCCCCGGTACTCCTCGTGGGCGCGGCGGAACAGCCTGGTGTCGACCTCGATCCTGAGCAGGGCGAGGTGCTCGGCCGCCGTGTACTCCTCGCTCGTCATCGTGGCCGGGTCGGGGGTGGTGTGGCTGAACGGCAGACTCCGCCACCACCGCTCCCGTCCTCCCGACTTCTCCGGGATCTCCTCGATGAGCTTCTGCTCGGCGAGTTTGCGCAGGTGGTAGCTGGTGGTACCGGAGCTCTCGCCGAGTTCGCGGGCGAGCACGGTGGAGTTGGCCTCGCCGTGCAGGCCCAGGTAGTCGAGGATCCGACGGCGCAGGGGATTGCCCAGCGACTTGTAGAGGGCGGTGCGTTCGAGGCCGGTCAGCTCGGTGTGTGCGGCGGGGTCGGGCGCTGCGGCCGTCCCGGGCGTGCCGTCGGTCATGCGATCACCGTAACCCTGAGACCCCTGAGGGAACCCTGACCCTTCCCCTATGTTAGCCGATTTTTCTTTGCAGAATTTTCTCTGCGGTCTAGCGTGGGGGCATGGCGGAGGACCCGTGAGGTCCACAGGCTCCGCTGAGCAGGAACAAGGTGAGGGGGCCGAGGTGTTGGAGCCGTTAACGGCGACGAAGGTGCAGAGGATGCAGCGGACGAGGCGGCTGAAGAGGTGGGCACTGATCCTGCTCGGGTCGTCCGCCGTGCTGCTCGTGCCGTGGATGGTGGTGCTGGCGCTGACGCTGCCCACCAAGACCGAGGTGCACAACTGGTCACTGGCCTGGATCGGGCTGGACATCCTGATGGCGGTGGGCTGCGCGGCCACCGCCGTGCTGGGGTTGCGAGGTGACGCCCGGGCCCGTCTGACGGCTTCGGCGACGGCATCGGTGGCGATCCTGGACGCGTGGTTCGACATAACGACGTCGGCGGTCGGCACAGAGCTGCTGGAGGCGCTCGGCAGCGCGGTGGCGGAGGCGGGTCTGGCCGCGGCGTGCGTCTTCCTGGCGCTGTCGAAGGGCCGGCAGAGCGAGCCCGTGTCGCGGTAGCCCCCGCTCTTCGATGATCCGGCCCTCTCGCAACTTCGCGCTCTCCCAAGGACACTCATAACCAAAGGAGTTACCGCTGGAGGGGGACGGGACATGCGGGACGCCCATCGGGCGGAGGCCGACCGGCTGCTGGTCCGGGCCGTGGAGGAGGAGGTCCGCCGCTCCGGCGGCCGCGTGGACGGACAGCTGCTGCTGTCCCGGGCCCGCGGCGGCCTGGACGCGATGGCACAGACCGCCGCCGAGGAGTACGACACCTACGCCCACGCTCTCGACGAGACAGAGGCCGGCCGGCAGAGCTTCGGCCAGCGGTACGCCAGAGAAGGTGCCGGAACTCCGCTGCTGGTAGCGGCCGTCGCCGCGGTCGCCGCCACCGTCGCCGACCTCTCCCTGGGCACCGGCGCCGGTACGGCACTCGGCGCGGGCGTGGCCGCCGGAGTCATCGGCGCGGCCGCCACGGTCGTCAAGGTCGCGGGTGCCCATCTGCCCGCCGCTCATCACCAGGCCGGCGCGGCCGGTCAGCCCGGCGGTCCCGAGCAGCTGCGTCTGCAGTGGCTGACCGCGCTGGAGGTGCGGGGCATCCGTCCGTTCCTCGATCAGCAGCGGGTGCTGAACGCGTCCACGGGGCCGAAGAAGCAGGGCCCGGGGCTGCGCGGCGCGGACAAGAGCGCGGCGGCCCGCAGGCGTACGGTGCTGCAGCAGTCGTTCGGTCAGCTCCCCGACCCGGACATCCCGTTCGCCGGGCGGCACCAGGAGCTGGCGCGGATCCGGCAGTGGGCGCAGGCGGCGCGGGCGACCACGGAGACCCGTCCGACGGTGGTCGTCCTGCATGGCGAGCCCGGCTCCGGGCGTACGACGCTCGCGGTCCGGGCCACCCACGACCTCAAGGACTTCTTCCGGGGTGCGGTCGTGGTGGATCTGCGCGGCGACACCCGGGGCGAGCCACCGTTGCCCACCCGGGACGCGCTGCTGCATCTGCTCAACCGGCTGGGTGCGCCGCGTGAACAGCTGCTGTTCCGTGAGCGTTCCTCGGCCGACCAGCAGGTCAAGCGGCTCAGCGAGCTGTACCACCAGCACCTGGCGGGTCTGCCGGTGACGATCGTGCTGGACGACGCCTCGGACGCCGAGCAGGTGCGCACGCTGATCCCGGAGCGGTCCGACAGCCTGGTCCTGGTCACCGCCCGGGAGCAGCTCGACCTGCCCGCGGACCTGCCGGCCTGGGTGCACCAGCTTCCGGTGACGGCGCTGGACGCGGCGGGCGCGGAGGAACTGCTGGACGCGGCGGCGCAGGACACGTCGGGGCCGTACGACGCGCAGTCCGCGGAGCGGATCCGGGAGTTGTGCGGCGGGCTGCCGCTGGCGCTGCGAGTGGCGGGTTCGTCGCTGGGTTCGCGGTCACCGCTCCAGCTGGCGGCGGATCTCGGCGCGTACGGCCCGGTCGAGCCGGTGGAGCGGGTGCTGTGGCTGCGCTACACCGACCAGTCGGAGACCGGGCGCCGTCTGCTGCGCAGGCTGGCGCTGGCGGGCCGGGCCTCGCTCGGCGCAGCGGCCGCGGCCGCGCTGCTGGCCACGGACGAGGCGGAGGCGACCCGTCATCTGGTCACGCTGGCACAGGCCGGCCTGATCGACCACGTCCGGGGCAGCCGCTACCGGCTGCACGACCTGGTCCGTGCCTTCGCCCAGGCCCGCCTCGCCGACGAGGAGGAACCGGCCGACCGTACGGCGGCGCAGGAGCGGCTGATCGTGAACTACGGGGAGCTGGCCGACTCCGTGCTGCGGCTGGTGGACGGCAACATGTCGACCCGCTCGGACCGGTTCAGCCCGCACGGCTTCACCTCGCTCGACGAGGCGCTGCGCTGGCTGGACGACGAGTCGAGCTTCATCACGGCGGCGCTGCGGCACGCGGAGGGCGTCGACCAGGCGGCCGTGCAGAATCTGCTGGGCGCCCTGTGCGACTACTGCCTGCTGCGCGGCGACCTGTACCGGCTCGGTGAGATCAGCGAGTTGGCGCAGGCGGTGGACCAGGGCCTGCTGGTGCGTTCGGTGCAGTGGCGTACCGGCATCGCGGCCCGTCAGCTGGGTGAACTGGACAAGGCGCGCACCACCCTCACCTCGGTCGTGGACCTCTACATGGAGGCGCATCACGACGCCGGCGCGGCCCGCGCCCTGTGCTCCCTCGGGATCACCCTGCACCATCAGGGCCACCTCACCGAGGCGGCGGCCAAGCTCCAGGAGGCGCTGGATCTCCAGGCGGCCCCCCAGCTGGCGACCGACCGGGCCTGGACGATGCACGCGCTGGCGGCGGTGCAGCGCGACCGCGCCCGGCTGCCGGAGGCGTTGGACCTGCTCACCCGCTCGCTCGTGCTGCACCGGGAGGGCGGTTCGGTGCACGGCGAGGCCTGGGCGCACTTCCAGCTCGGTCAGCTGGCGCTGCGGATGGGTGACGTACCTCGGGCGGAGCGGGAGTTGGGGGCGGCGCTGGAGCGTTACGGCCGTACCCGCGACGCCCGTGGCGAGGCCTGGGCGCTGACCCAGCTGGCGCGGGCCCGGCTGGTGGCCGGTGACGCGTCCCCGGCGGTCGACGCACTGCGCCAGGCGGCCGCCCGGCACCGGGAGAACGAGGACGCGCGCGGCGAAGCCTGGACGGTCTACTACCTGGGCCAGGCACTGGAGGAGACCGGCACGCTGGACCTGGCGGTCCGTGAGCTGGAGCGCTCGCGCACGATGTTCTCCCGGATACGGGACGTCTACGGACTGGCCTGTGCCCGCCACCACTCGGCCCGGGTGACCCGCGACCAGCGGGCGGCCCAGACCGGCTCGCTGCGCAACTCGGGTTTCGCCCGTCAGCTCCTGGTCGACGCCCGCGCCGACTTCCAGCGCATCGGTGTCGTCCACGGCGAGGCCTGGACCTGTCTGGAGCTGGCCGTCGTGGACGCCGGCAACAACCGCACCCAGCAGGCCCTGGCCCTGTGCGACGAGGCGGTCGCCCTGTTCTCGTCGTACGGCGACCGCCGCGGCGAGGACTGGGCCCGCTTCCTGCGCTGCACCCTGCTCCCCTACGCCGCGCCGGGCGGTGTGGAGGTGGGCACGGCGGTCGCCCAGGAGGAGCTGGCCCAGCTCTCCCGCGGCGCCCATCCGCTGCGCGACGAGAAGCTGCCCGAGCACGTCACGACGTACGGCCTGCTGCTGGACCGCGGGATCACCCTGGAGTCCGGCTGGCAGGCCTGGCGCCTGGGCATGGTCCCCAGCCGGCACGCCCGTGAGGTGATGGGGGTGCCGGTGCCGGGTGGGGCGTGACGCCGGTCAGCCCTTGGGGTCGGCCACGGGAGTCCCCGAGTCCGCCTTGGTGTCCGGGGACTCCTTGAAGTCGACCTTCCGCATGTGCTTGCTCATGGACTTCATCAGGCCCCAGACCGCCACGGCCATCACCGCGAAGACGATGAAACCGAGGACCCCGGGGGTGACCTTGTTCTCGTCGACCTCCTTGGCGAGGGGGACGAGATGCGTCAGTGCCAGACTTGCGCTTGCGCTCATGTCAGGCATTGTCGCGGATGCCCGCAAAGAGGTCGTCCTCGGGGAGGGAAGTATCCACGAACGACTTCGCGAGCTCGTACTCCTCGGTCGGCCAGACCTCCTTCTGGAGGTCCATCGGGACCTTGAACCAGCCGCCGTCGGGGTCGATCTGCGTGGCGTGGGCGATCAGTGCCTTGTCGCGGATCTCGAAGAAGTCCGCGCACGGGATGTGCGTGGTCAGGGTGCGCTCGGCGCGCTCGACCTCGCTCCACCGCTTCAGCCAGTCCCCGTACGGCGACTCCATGCCGCGCGACAGCAGCGCGTTGTGCAGCGCCTCGGTGCGGGGGCGGTTGAAGCCCTGGTTGTAGTAGAGCTTCTGCGCCTGGTGGACGGGGCCGAACTCGCCCTCGGGGTACTTCTCGGGGTCGGCCGCGCCCTCGAAGGCCACCATCGAGATCTTGTGGGTCATGATGTGGTCGGGGTGCGGGTAGCCGCCGTTCTCGTCATAGGTGGTGATCACCTGTGGGCGGAACGCGCGAATCCTGCGGACGAGTTCGCCGGCCGCCTTGTCGACGTCCTCCAGGGCGAAGCAGCCCTCGGGGAGCGGCGGCAGCGGGTCGCCCTCGGGCAGGCCGGAGTCGACGAAGCCGAGCCACTCCTGCTTGACGCCCAGGATCTCGCGGGCCTCGTCCATCTCCTTCTTGCGTACCTCGTGGATGTGCTCCTCGATGTACTTGTCACCCTGCAGCTTGGGGTTGAGGATGGAGCCGCGCTCCCCGCCCGTGCAGGTCACCACCAGCACGTCCACCCCCTCGGACACGTACTTCGCCATGGTGGCCGCGCCCTTGCTCGACTCGTCGTCGGGGTGGGCGTGCACGGCCATCAGTCGCAGCTGGTCAGTCAAGACTCAATCCTCAGTAAGTCAGCGCCCCGGTGTCTTCGGGTGCGATCGGCGCTTCTATAGTGACCGAATCGGGGGGCGAATAATTCCGGGGTCCGGGTCTTGCCGGGTCCGGAGGGGTTCTTGCCGGGAGGACGATCATGAGTACCGCGAGTACGCGGCTGCCCGAGGGCCGCTACGGCCGCTCCTCGGACGAGGTCGCCGACCGCAGGCTCAAGATCACCGGCGCCGTCCTGGGTGCCCTGCTGCTCGCCCTGGTCGGCTATTTCGCCTACCACTATGTCGTGAAGAACGAGATCAGCGCCCAGGTGGTCGCCTTCGACGCCTCGGACAGCGCGGTCAAGGTGCATCTGGAAGTCCACAAGGGCGCCGGGGACTCCGGGTACTGCACCCTGCGTTCCCAGGCCGCGGACGGCTCCGAGGTGGGCCGGGCGGACTTCCGCTTCACCGGTTCCGCCACCGAGATCGACCGGGTGCTCACGCTCCGTACGACGGCCCGGGGCACCACGGCGGAGCTGCTCGGCTGCCACGCCGGCTGACGTCAGCCATATGAATACATAGGGCCTCACCTGCGTTGACGTGATTCTGATGGCTTATGTCCTCCCCCTTACGCCGTTGAATTGTTAGGCTCGTGGTTTCGCCCTTCCATGGAGGAACATGCTTCTGGGTAGGGCGATGCTTGTTATTCCCAGTACCGACGAGGAGCACCTGTGACCCAGACCAGCGAGAACGTCACCTGGCTGACCCAGGAGGCGTACAACCAGCTCAAGGCCGAGCTGGAGTACCTGTCTGGTCCTGCGCGCACGGACATCGCCGCCAAGATCGCGGCCGCGCGCGAGGAGGGCGACCTGCGCGAGAACGGCGGGTACCACGCGGCCAAGGAGGAGCAGGGCAAGCAGGAGCTCCGAGTGCGCCAGCTGACCCAGCTTCTGGAGAACGCCAAGGTCGGCGAGGCTCCGACCTCCGCGGACGGCGCCGTCGCGCCCGGCATGGTGGTGACCATCGCCTTCGACGGCGACGAGGACGACACCATGACGTTCCTCCTGGCCTCGCGCGAATACGCCAGCGCCGACGTCGAGACCTACTCGCCGCAGTCCCCGCTGGGCACCGGTGTCATCGGACACAAGGTGGGCGAGGACGCGGAGTACGAGCTGCCGAACGGCAAGAAGGCCTCGGTGCGGATCCTCAAGGCCGAGCCCTACTCCGGCTGACGCGAACAGACCTGCCCCCGGCGTCCGTGGGACGCCGGGGGCCTTGTCATGCCACGCGTCGCGCGAGCATGGTCCGCTTCACGCGGTGGCCGAGCGGCACTTGCGGACCGCGAGCGTCCGGAAGACCAGGAGGATCGCGACCGACCGGAGCAGCGAGGCCAGGACCGGGTGCTGCATGGGCCGGGCGTCGGACGCGTTGAAGCCCGGCGGCAGGTTGCCGAACAGCTCACGGCCGGCCTGGACGAGCCGACCTGGCTCGAACCGCCGGACACATAGGTGAACAGCACCACGAACATGATCGGCTGGATCAGCCCGAAGATCGGCATCTCGGGGAAGAGCGATTACGGGAGGGCGCCCTCCGGAGCGCCTCGGCGTGTCCCTCCCAGGGGCTAGCTCCGGCGCTGCTTGAATCATCGTATGACTAAGCGTGACGGCGCGGCCCTGTTCGGTAACCGGTTCTTGACCGTACCCGCTCCCTCGGAGACCTTCCCCGAGGAAGGCATGGCTGCGACGGACGCAATGAGGCTGCTGGATGTGGACCTCGCCATGGAGGGTGACCCGCAGCGTAACCTCGCCACGTTTGTCACCACGTGGATGGAGCCGGAGGCGCAACGGATCATCGCCGAGAATCTCCACCGCAATTTCATCGACCATGCGGAGTACCCGATTTCCGCCGAGATCGAGCAGCGTTGCGTGCGCATGCTCGCCGACCTCTTCCACGCGCCGGGCAGGACCACCGGATGTCGGACCCAGGGCTCGTCCGAGGCGATCATGCTCGGGGCGCTGTCCCTGAAGTGGAAGTGGCGGGAGCGCCGCCAGGCGGCCCATCTGTCGGTCGACCGACCCAACTTGATCTTCGGCGGGGACGTCCACGTCGTATGGGAGAAGTTCTGCCGCTACTTCGACGTCGAACCGCGGATCGTGCCGCTTGCCGAGGGCAAGTACACGATCGGCCCGGAGGACGTGGAGCCCCACCTCGACGAGAACACGATCGGCGTCGTCGCCGTCCTCGGCACCACGTTCACCGGCCACAAGGACGATGTCGTCGGGATCGACAAGCTCCTGCGGGACATCCGCAAGAAGCGGGACCTCGACATCCCGATCCACGTTGACGGCGCCAGCGGCGCATTCGTGTGGCCCTTCCTCTACCCGGACTCGAAATGGGACTTCCGGCTCGAGCAGGTCCGTTCCATCAACGTATCGGGACACAAGTACGGCCTGGTCTACCCCGGCATCGGCTGGCTGGTCTTCCGCGAGGAGTCCGACCTGCCCCAGGACCTCGTGTTCCACGAGAACTACCTGGGCAAGACCGACGCGACGTTCACACTGAACTTCTCGACCGGAGCGGCGATGGTGCTCGCCCAGTACTACAACTTCGTCCGGCTCGGCCGCCAGGGCTACACCTACGTCATGAAGATGCTGCAGGAGAACGCCCACGCGTTGGCGGACAACCTGAACAGCAGCGGCCGCTTCGAAGTGATCGGGAACGACCTCGAGCAGCTGCCGCTGGTCGCTTTCCGTCTCGCCGGCAAGCACGCCTACGACGAGTCCGACGTCGCCTGGCAGCTCTCGGCCGAGCGCGGCTGGATGGTGCCGGCGTACACGCTCCCGCCGAACGCGGAGCGGGTGAAGATCCTGCGTGCCCTGGTCAAGGAGACCCTGAGCCGCGAGCAGATCGATCGCCTGACCCAGGACATCGCCGACGCGTGTCGCACTTTGGACGACAAGGGTGCGACCCACGGGAACGAGCGAGCCAAGGTCAAGCGCGGCACCGGCTACTGACGCGCCTCCGCCCCCTGTCGCAGACACCCGCTCGCTCAGACGGCGTCTCCACCGCGAGCCCCGCCTCCGGTAGGTCTTCTGCGCGTGCCGGATACGTGTCGGACCTTCTCGGTGCATGTCTGTGATCGGGCGACACCGCCACGCGTGGGTAAGCCCGTCAGGAGGTGAGAATGCTGATGCCGTCGCCGAGCAGTTTCAACCCGAGAACGAAGAACAGGACCGCCATCACGGCGACATTGTGCTGGGCCGCCCAGTCCTTCCAGTTGCCGAGCGTGATTTTGGCCCGCTCTCCTCCTAGGAGGTAGACGCCCAGTGGGGCCAGCAGGCCGAGGGTGGCGATCACGACGAAGATTGCCAGTGATGCGATCTGCTGCCCGACCGGCAGTCCGGCTGAGCCGATCGAGGCGGCAGCGGCGATGGTCAGCGGGGCGTTCTTGGCGTTCAGCGCCGCCAGGGCCAGTCCGAGTCCGAAGACCTTGACCGGCGTGAGACGGTCGATCGCGCCCATCCACTTCGGCAGCTGGGCTTGTGAGGGATCCTTTGGACGCCGGTGCCATTGCCGGGTGCCGAAGACGACGAGGAGCACGCCCAGGGCGAGCTTGAGGGCTCCTACCCAGGTGGCCGGGTGACTGTGTGTGGAGGCACCTGCGGGGGAAGCGATCGCCAGCATGACCGCGCCCAGCGCCGAGAGTCCCAGGATCCAGCCGATGGTGAAGAGGGGTCCGTTGAGGCGTCCCCGAGGCGTGGCGAGGATGAGGATGATGGCGATGATCGGGAGCGGGCTGATCGCGACGGCGGCCGCGAAGCCCAGTATGTCACCGAGAACTTTGCCCATGACTGCCTCCAGGTGGGGGTCAGAGCGGCTATCGAGTTGAGCGACGCTTTACGGGGGTGCGTGACTCGACCGCCTGAACGCGGAGTCGTGGGACTGTCGTGGACGCGTCCGGGACGTGTGAGAAAAGGGCCCCGGAAACGGGTCCGCAGCCTCTCCGGAAGCGGCCCATCTGGACGGCGATCCTCAGCGGTCGGCGCCGTCCGGCAGCGCGGTCGGATGTTTCCGAACTGCGGTTGCCCCGAGAACGTGACGACGACGAACCCGGCAAGCCCATATTCCATGATCCTGCGTTCTCACGAATCTGTCCTAGGGAGCTTCTCGGAGCTCTGAGGGCCTTGGCCTGCTCGTTGCCCCTGGTGGTGCCCGCACCGCGCTCGGCGGCAAGTCGGTATCCGAGAATGTTGTCTTTCTCGGCACTGTGACGAACAGGGCACACCTCGCGACCTGTCGAGTGCGGACGGTAGCCGTCCGGTGTCGGGGACCCGGGTAGCCGCATCACCCCGGGCCGGGGATGCGAGGCGGTTGGCACGCGGTCAGGATGAAGAGGTGAGGGCGACGGCGCCTCATCTCCGAGCGCTTGGTGACCCTCGGACCGGTCCGCAGGAGGGATCACCATGGCCGCAACTTCAGGAGCGACCCCGTCGGCTCACCTCGAGCGCAAGGGCATGAAGGCTGGGGTATGCACGGAGTTCACCGTCTTCGCCAAGATCAAGCCGGGCCATGCGGATGCTCTGCGTGAGCTTCTCGCCAAGACCACCAGCGGGTCGGCTGACACGGCGGGAAACGTTGAGGCGGTGCGCGAGCTCGGCATCCTGCACGATGCACGCCATGTGATATTCGACAACGACACCCGGTACATGTTCGCCAGCGTTTTCGACGGCACCTGGGACAACTACATCGACGACTTCGCCAAGACGGTGGTCGGGAAGCTCTTCAATGAAGCCTTCTCGCATACGGAAGGCTTTCCTGGCGTCACCGATCCGGGGGTGAAGGACTGGTTCATCGCCCACCAGGAGCCTGCGGGGATCTTCGTCAGCGCCTATCCCGATCTGACCGTTCAGCAGATCTACAAGGACCAACGCGTGGACGAAGCATTCCAGGAGGTGCTGGACACCGCCGAGTTCCGGGCGATGCTGGACAACCCGGCGAACGCCGAGTTGCGGGAGACGCCGGCCTTCCAGAAGCTGCTGGAAGAAGCCTCTGCCTAGAACCCGGACACGACCAACCCCCAGGCGACCCGACGCCGCATCGGGATGAGGCGGGCACCTGCCGACGTGCACGATGCCGCGGCGGTGAATCGGCACGTCATGGATCACGCCGGCGGGCGCGAGCCGACCGCCGCAGTTGTCCAGGTAAAGATCGATGTGGAGGCACAAGCGATCATGAACGCGCCGGTAGACACGAGCGGAGCCAGCGTGAGCATCGAGATCGACGACGTCCAGAGCGGGGCACTGCGGCCGAGGCCCGTCCCCTACGAGGGGAAGTACATCCTCCTGCGCGTCGATGACCCCCGTGCCGGGCGGGCCCTGCTGCGGCGGCTGCTCCCGGTGGTCTCGGGTGGTCTGCCGGGCGCGGACCGACAGCAGGATGCCTGGGTCGCCGTGGCGCTCACCTACCAGGGGCTGAAAGCGCTGGGGGTGCCTCAGGAGTCGCTGGACAGCTTTCCGCAGGCGTTCCGTGAGGGCATGGCCGCTCGGGCGGAGCTGATCGGAGACGTGGGCGAGAGCGCCCCGGCCCACTGGGAGGCACCGTTCGGAACCGGAGACGTCCACATCGCGCTGAGCGCCCTCTCCTCCGATACCGCGCAGCTGGACCAGGAGCTGGAGCGGGCCCGTGTCGCCTACGAGGACACGCCCGGTGTCCAGGTGGTCTGGCAGCAGGACGTCCACCAACTCCCGACCGGGCGAACCACCTTCGGCTTCCGGGACGGCATCAGCCATCCGAACATCGAAGGCGTCGGACTGCCCGGCTCCAACCCGCAGGAAACCCCCATCAAGGCCGGCGAATTCATCCTCGGCTACCCCGACGAGACCGGCAATCTGCCACCCATGCCCAGCCCCGACGTGCTCGGGCGCAACGGAACCTACGCTGCCGTGCGCAAGGTCCACACCGACGTGGCGGCCTGGCGCAGGTTCCTACGCGCGAACAGCTCCGGCGCCGAGGAGGAGGCGCTGCTGGCGGCGAAGATGATCGGGCGCTGGCCCAGCGGGGCGCCGCTGACGCTGACACCGGAGCACGATGATCCGGAGCTGGCGGCCGATCCGCACCGCGTCAACAACTTCCAGTACCGGGAGAACGACGACCGGGGGTACCGGTGCCCCGCCGGTGCGCACATCCGGCGTACCAACCCCCGCGACGCCACCATCATCGGCGACGCCCGGATGCACCGGCTCATCCGTCGCGGCACCACCTACGGCCCGCCGCTGCCCGAGGGCGTGCTGGAGGACGACGGCGCCGACCGGGGCCTGGTCGGGGTTTTCCTCGGGGCCCATCTTGAACGGCAGTTCGAGTTCATCAAGGCCCAGTGGGTGAACGACGGCAACTTCATCGGCTACCCCGGCGAGCAGGACCCGGTGGCCGGCCATCACGGCGGGACCGGCAGCGTCACCATCCCGGAGAAGCCGGTCCGGCGCCGCCTGCAGAACCTGCCCAGCTTCGTGGTCACCCGCGGCGGCGAGTACTGCTTCGTGCCGGGTCTGCGTGCCCTGCGCTGGCTCGCCGAGCTGGAGGACTGACGGCAACCTACCCCCTGAGGCCCCACCCCCCAGAGGTCCGATCACGCCCTCCGAGGAGAGGTCGACGTCATGGCAGCACAGTTCGTCCGCTACACGCCGGATGTCGAAGACGACGATCCGCACTTCGACCAGAACGTGCAGACGGTGATCGAGAGGACCGGGAAATACATCGCGGAGTCGGTCGAGGCCGGTGGTACCGGCCGGGCCCTCCGTGACGCCCACGCCAAGGGCTACGGGCTGGTTCGGGGCGAAGTGGAGATCCTGGACGGGCTGCCCCCCGAGTACGCCCAGGGCATCTACGCGACCCCGGGGACCCACGACGCGCTGATCCGCTTCTCCAACGGCTCGCCTCACACCGGAGCCGACGCGCGACTGGGCGCCGCCACCGGACTGGCACTGAAGATGTTCGGCATCCCCGGCCCGACCCTGCTGGACGACGAACCGGACACAGGCACGTTCGACTACGCCAACATCAACGGGCCGGTCTTCTTCTGCAACACGGTCGAGCACTACCTGTTCATCCAGGAGCTGTTCCTGAACGCGCCGGCCTACTTCTCCCAGGGCCGGCCCGGCGCCCATCGCTTCTACACCGAGTTCGTGACCGGAAAGGGAACGCTGGACCAGGACAACTGGGCGTGGGACGAGTTCCTGGCCTTCCTGCGCGTGGCGAAGACCCCTCCGGCAAACGTGCTGCTGTCCAGCTACTGGACGATGGGCGCGGTCCGGCACGGGGACTACATCGCCAAGGTGCGCATCACCCCCGACCCGTCCGCCGCCGCCGCGGTGGTCCGGCGCACCTTCGACCCGGCCTCGGCGGCGGAGGTCTTCAGGCCGGCCCTGCAAGCAGAGTTGCAGGAGCGGCCCTACGCCTTCGACATCCAGGTCCAGCTCTGCACCGACCTGGCGCGCATGCCGGTGGAGGACACCACCGTCGAGTGGCCGGAGCAGCTCTCGCCCTCCTTCACCGTGGCCAAGCTGCGGCTGCCCCAGCAGGACATCTCCGGCCCGGAGAACCTGGAGAAGATGGACGCACTGTCCTTCACGCCCTGGCGGGTCACCGCCGAGCACGCGCCCCTGGGCAACATCATGCGGGCCCGCAAGGAGGTCTACCGGAACTCCTCCATCGAGCGCCACAACCTCAACCAGCAGCCGCGCACAGAACCCCGCAGCGCCGACGAGGTACTCGGCCCGGCCCAGTGACACCAACACGACTGGAAGAGCCAGAAGTCCGGCATCCCGGCCGCAGTGCAGTTCGGTGCGCTCGACAACGCCCTGAGAGTGCCGTGCTCAGCCGGCCGCCCGGCGGTACTTGCGGACCGCGAGCGTACGGAAGGCCAGGATGATCGCGACCGACCAGAGCAGCGAGGCCAGGACCGGGTGCTGCATGGGCCAGGCGTCGGACGCGTTGAAGCCCGGCGGCAGGTTGCCGAACAGCTCACGGCTGGCCTGCACGGTGGCGCTGAACGGGTTCCACTCCGCGATGTGCCGCAGGAACGTCGGCAGGTGGCTCGCGTCCACGAACGCGTTCGAGATGAACGTCAGCGGGAACAGCCAGATCAGACCGCCCGACGTCGCCGCCTCAGGGGTACGTACGGACAGGCCGATCAGCGCGCCGATCCACGAGAACGCGTACCCGAGCAGCAGGAGCAGACCGAAGCCGGCGAGCACCTTGCCGAGGTTCTCGTGCGTGCGCCAGCCGACGATCAGGGCGACGACCGCCAGCACGACGAGGGTGAGCGCGGTCTGCACCAGGTCGGCGATGGTCCGGCCGGTCAGCACCGCACCGCGCGCCATGGGCAACGACCGGAAGCGGTCGATGAGGCCCTTGTGCATGTCGTCGGCGATGCCGGCGCCCGCGCCCGCGGTGGCGAAGGTCACCGTCTGCGCGAAGATGCCGGCCATCAGGAACTCGCGGTAGGCCTGGGTGGAGGTGGACGAGCCGACCTGGATCGAACCGCCGAACACATAGGTGAACAGCACCACGAACATGATCGGCTGGATGAGCCCGAAGATCAGCATCTCGGGGATCCGGGACATCCGGATCAGGTTGCGTTTGGCGACCACCATCGAGTCGCGGAAGGACTGGCTGAGGGCGTTGCCCGGGGCGGCTACCCGCACGGCGTCGCTGACGGCACTCACTTCACGGTCTCCTTGCGGGTGTCCTTGCGGGTGTCCTTCGGGCCCTGTTCGCCGTTGTCCTCGGTCTTCTCCTCGGCCGTGTGTCCGGTCAGGGACAGGAAGACGTCGTCGAGGGTGGGGCGGCGCAGTGCGATGTCGTCGATCTCGATGCCCCGGGAGTCCAGCTCGCGTATGACCTCGGCGAGCAGCTTGGCGCCGCCGGTGACGGGGACGGTGAGCTTGCGGGTGTGCTCCTCGACCGTGGTCTCGCCCTTGCCGAAGCCGTGCAGCACCTCGGCGGCGGTCGGGATGTGGTCGCGCTCGTGCACCACGACCTCGACGCGCTCGCCGCCGGTGCGGGCCTTGAGCTGGTCGGAGGTGCCCTGCGCGATGACCCGGCCGTGGTCGACGACCGCGATGTCGTGGGCGAGGTGGTCGGCCTCCTCGAGGTACTGGGTGGTGAGCAGCAGCGTCGTACCGCCGGAGACCAGTTGTTTGATGACCTCCCACAGCTGCTGGCGGTTGCGGGGGTCGAGGCCGGTCGTCGGTTCGTCCATGAACATCACGGGCGGCGAGACGACCAGGGCGGCCGCGAGGTCGAGGCGGCGGCGCATGCCTCCGGAGTAGGTCTTGGTGGGGCGGTCGGCGGCGTCCGTGAGGTGGAACTGGTCCAGCAGCTCGACCGCGCGGGCCTTGGCCTGCTTCGCGCCCATCTGGTAGAGACGGCCGACCATCTGCAGGTTCTCGCGGCCGGTCAGGTATTCGTCGACCGCCGCGAACTGTCCGGACAGGCCGATGGAGCGGCGTACCGCGTCCGGTTGCCTGACCACGTCCAGGCCCGCGACGACCGCCTTGCCGCTGTCGGGGCGGAGCAGGGTCGTCAGGCAGCGGACGGTCGTCGTCTTGCCGGCGCCGTTCGGCCCGAGCAGTCCGAGGACGGTGCCTTCGGGGACATCGAGGTCGACGCCGTCCAAAGCCCTTACGTCACCGAAGGTCTTCACCAGGCCTTCGGCATAGATGGCGCCTGGCATATGGGTCTCCACGTCGTTGAGGATTCTTCGAGAAAGGCTAGGTATGCGCGCTTCGGGCCGCCTATGGTTTTCGCGGCGCGACGGCAGCCGGGCGCGGCCGTGGCCACGCGACACACCATAACGCGATGTATCGCGTCCGTCGACAGATTTCCTCGAACGAGTGGATGAACAGGTCCCGACCTGGCCGTTTCCCGCGGGAACGGCCGCCCCTCTCAGTCGATGACCGTGTAACCGGCCTCGCGCAACGCATGCTCGAGCTCGGTGCAGTGCACCGGCCCCTTCGTCTCCAGATGCAGTTCGACCTCCGCCTCCGAGAGCCCGAGCCGCGGGTCGGTCCGCACGTGACTCACGTCCAGGACGTTGGCGTCGGCCGCCGACAGTACCCCGAGCAGTGTGGCGAGGGCGCCCGGCCGGTCGGTCAGCCGCAGCCGTACGGCCAGGTAGCGGCCCTGCGCCGACATGCCGTGCCGCAGCACCCGCTGCATCAGCACCGGATCGACGTTGCCGCCGGAGAGCACCGCGACGACCGGTCCGGCGAAGGCGCCGGGATCGGCGAGCAGGGCGGCCACCGGAGCGGCGCCGGCCGGTTCCACGACCAGCTTGGCCCGCTCCAGGCAGAGCAGCAGGGCGGCGGAGAGCTGGTCCTCGCCGACCGTGCGGACCTCGTCGACCAGCTCCTCGATCAGCGCGAACGGCACATCGCCGGGCCGTCCGACCTTGATGCCGTCGGCCATCGTCACCGGGTTCTGCACCGAGACCGGGCGCCCGGCCGCCAGCGAGGGCGGATACGCGGCCGCGCCCTCCGCCTGGACGCCGACGATCCGCACGTCCGGCCTGACCGCCTTCACCGCGACCGCGATCCCGGCCGCGAGCCCGCCGCCGCCGATCCCGACGACGATCGTGCGGACCTCCGGGCACTGGTCCAGGATCTCCAGGCCGACCGTGCCCTGACCGGCGATGACGTCGGGGTGGTCGAAGGGGTGGATGAACACCGCGCCGGTCTCGGCCGCGTACTCCTGGGCGGCGGCCAGCGTCTCGTCGACCACCTGACCGTGCAGCCGTACCTCCGCACCGTATTCGCGGGTGGCGCTGATCTTGGGCAGTGGGGCGCCGACGGGCATGAACACCGTGGCGTGCACGCCCAGCAGCGCGGAGGCCAGGGCCACGCCCTGCGCGTGGTTCCCGGCGCTGGCCGCCACGACCCCGGCGGCGCGCTCCTCGGGCAGCAGCCCGGCGATCCGCACATAGGCGCCGCGCAGTTTGAACGAACCGGTCCGCTGGAGGTTCTCGCACTTGAGGTGCACCGGCGAGCCGACCAGCTGGGACAGATGCCTGCTGCCCTCCATCGCGGTCACCCGTGCCACGCCCGCGAGCATCTTCTGCGCGCCGCGTACGTCGTCGAGGGTGACGGGGCGCAAGGAGTCAGCCGTGCTGTAGCTCATGACTCAAGTCTCGCAGTTCACAGGCCAAAGCCTCGGGTGTGACCAAGCTCCGAGACCGGTTTGCGCAGCGCCGGTACGGCTCGCCCCCTGTCCGCGTACTCTGTCCCCCACACCAGCACTCTTCATGAAGTGAGCCTCCGGCCATGCCCACAACACCTGAAATGTCGATGGACATGACGACCGTCGGTGACACCGGTCTCCTCGACACGCTGCAGCACGAGGTGGCGGTGTTCGCCCGCCGTGCCGAACAGACCCGGCTCGGCGGCGTGGGGCAGGTGCGCAACTCCATGGACCGCGCCGCGTATCTGCTGCTCAACCGGCTCGACAAGGAAGGCCCCATGGGGGTCAAGGCGCTCGCCGCGAGCATGGGGATCGACTCCTCCACGGTCACCCGGCAGGTGGCCCCGCTGGTCGACACCGGCCTCGTCAAGCGCACCTCGCACCCCGAGGACGGGCGGGCCGTGGTGCTCCAGCTGTCCCCGCGCGGGCTGTCGCGACTGGACGAAGTGCGTTCCTCGCGGCGGCAGTTGATGGCGGAGCTGACCCAGGACTGGGAGCCGGAGGAGCGCGAGACGTTCTGCGCGCTCCTCACGCGCTTCAACAGCGCCCTGTCCGCGCGCATGACCGTCCAGCCCGGCACGGACACACCGCCGGCGTCCTGAACCCCGGCCGGCACCCGACCGGCGTCCTGAGCCCCGGCCGGCACCCGGCCCGCGTCCTGAGCCCCGACCGGCACCGGCCCGCGGAACATCCGGCGCGCGTGCGTGCCGCCCGGCTCTTGACCGTGGGGGCACCCCTGGCCTCATATGAGACCGGGCCTCCGTCGTATCCGAATCCGTGTCCGGGTCCCGGACCCGGTGGGGCCCCACAGACGGGGAGGCGTGGTGCGTGATCGGCAGGCGTTCCAGGACGCCCGCCGGGCCCGGGAGTTCGAGGCGTTCGTCGCGGGCGCGGCAGGACGGCTGCTGCATGCCGCGACCCTGCTCACCGCGGAGGCCCCGGACGCCAACCCGCGCGCGCGGCGCCTGCTGACCCACGCTCTCGCGCACACGTACGCGAGCTGGGACCGGCTGCGCGGCGAGGACCCGTACGACCGGGCCCGCCAGCACCTGGCCCTGCGCTTCGCGAACTCCGTCTGGCACCAGCACGGCGGCCCGCTGAGCCGCACCCGCCCGCACCCGCACAGCGCCCTCGCCGTCCTGACGCCCCAGGAACGCCTGATCCTGGTGCTCCGGCTGTACGAGGGGGTCGCCGAGGAGCAGACGGCGGCGCTGCTCGGCCTGCCCACCGACCGCGTGCACGCCATCTGCGACCGGGCCACCGCCACCCTGCTGCACCCGCCCAGGAAGGCGGCACCCACGGTGATGGGAGCGAAGGTGGCACCGTCGTGAACCGCGCCGAACGCGAGGCCGCCGCCCGGCGGATCATGGACCAGAGACCGCCACGGGTGCCGCCCGACCTCTACGGCGAGGTGGTGCGCCGAGGCGGCCGCCTGCTGCGCCGCAGACGCTCGGCCCGCCGCCTGCTGTGGCTGCTGCTGTGCGCGGCGGCGCTGGCATTCACCGTCTGGGCGGCACTGGTCCGGCCGTGGGCGCAGCCGCCGTCCACGACGACTCCGCCCATCGTCGGCTGGTGAGCCGGACCTAGCCCAGCGCCTGCTGCAGGTCCTCCAGCAGGTCGTCGACGTTCTCGATGCCCACGGACAGACGCACCAGGTCGGCGGGCACCTCCAGCGCGGAACCGGCCGCCGAGGCGTGGGTCATCCGGCCCGGGTGCTCGATCAGCGACTCGACACCGCCCAGGGACTCACCGAGGGTGAACACCTTGGCGCGGTTGCAGACCTCGACGGCCGCTTCTTCGCCGCCCGTGACCTGGAAGGAGATCATGCCGCCGAAGGCCTTCATCTGCTTGGCGGCGGTCTCGTGACCGGGGTGCTCGGGCAGGCCCGGGTAGAGGACGCGCGTCACGCGCGCGTGCCGGCTCAGCATGTCGGCGATCCTGGTGGCGTTCTCGCTGTGCCGGTCCATGCGCACCGCGAGCGTCTTGGTGCCGCGCAGCACCAGCCACGAGTCGAACGGTCCGGCGACCGCGCCCATCGCGTTCTGGTGGTACACGAGCTCCTCGCCCAGCGCCTGGTCCGACACGATCAGCGCGCCGCCGACCACGTCCGAGTGGCCGCCCATGTACTTCGTCAGCGAGTGCACGACGACGTCCGCGCCGAGCGAGAGCGGCTGCTGGAGGTACGGCGTGGCGAAGGTGTTGTCGACGACGAGCCGGGCGCCCGCGTCGTGGGCGACCTGCGCGACCGCGGCGATGTCGGTGATGCCGAGCAGCGGGTTGGACGGGGTCTCCACCCAGACCGCCTTGGTCTTCGGGGTGATCGCGGCACGCACGGCCGTCGGGTCGCTGGTGTCGGCGACGGACCACTCCACGCCCCACCGCGAGACGACCTTCGCGAACAGCCGGAACGTGCCGCCGTAGGCGTCGTTCGGGATGACCACGTGGTCGCCGGGGCTGAGCAGGGTGCGCAGCAGGGTGTCCTCGGCCGCCAGCCCGGACGCGAACGCGAGCCCGCGGCGGCCGCCCTCCAGCGCGGCGAGGTTCTCTTCCAGGGCGGTCCTGGTGGGATTGGCGCTACGGCTGTACTCGTAGCCGCCGCGCAGACCGCCCACGCCGTCCTGCTTGTAGGTCGAGACCTGGTAGATCGGCGGTACGACCGCGCCGGTGAGGGGGTCCGCCGTGTTGCCCGCGTGGATGGCGAGCGTCTCGAAGTGCTGACTGATGTGCCTGTCGCTCATGGGTCATGAGCCTAGTGCTCACCTGCCTGCT
Organism: Streptomyces sp. NPDC007157; assembly: GCF_040634235.1. Taxonomy (NCBI): domain Bacteria; kingdom Bacillati; phylum Actinomycetota; class Actinomycetes; order Kitasatosporales; family Streptomycetaceae; genus Streptomyces; species Streptomyces sp. NPDC007157. The sequence goes on along the minus strand of NZ_JBEYFE010000002.1, from coordinate 64,893 downwards.
CACGCGCCCTGAAGGGGCGCGGGGCCGTATCGATGTGCGGCTCCGCCGCGTGGGTACGCCAGGCTCCCACGGCCCGCGGCCGCGCCCCCGGCCCCGCGTTGTCCACAGGTCGTGACCACCGGTTGGCCAATTGTCCGCGCCGTCTGGTTCGCTTGACGCATGGCGATTCTCTGGGCCCTGATGGCGCTGCTCCTGCTGAGCTTCGTGCTGCTCCCCGTCCTGCGGCGGCGGCGCGGCATGATCGAGCAGGTCCACCCGAGCCACCCGGACGCCGCCGACCCGGCGGACTACGGCTTCGTGCGCGAGGAGGACCTGGACATCCGGATGCCGGGACCCGACCAGGACCTGCTCGACGTCCTGGACCTGGTGCAGCGCACCCACGACTACCACGCGGCGGCGCAGCTGCTCGCGGGCACGGAGATCACCGGCGAGCTGCGCTGGCAGCGGGTGCAGGCCTTCGCCGGCGCGGCGGCGCTGGAGCTCCAGCAGCGGCCGGGCGGGGTCAGCGAGACGCCGGGCGGGCAGTGGCTTCGGGTGTGGCGCGCCGAGCAGCCCAAGGACGCGGGCGGCGCCGCCGTGCACGCGGAGTTCCTGGTCCAGCAGGCGTGGCGGACGTCGACGCCGGGCACGGACGACTTCCGGATCATCATGGAGGAGGCCAGGGACGCCTGCGGACAGGCGGCCCTGCTGTCCCCCGGGGACCCGGTGCCGTACATCGTCGAGCTCTCGGTGGCACGCGGGCTGAACTACTCGCAGGCCGAGTTCGAGAAGCTGTGGCTGAAGATCCTGGACCGCGCGCCGACGCACATGGGGGCGCACCTCGCGGCCCTGCACTACTGGTGCGAGAAGTGGCACGGCTCGCGTGCGGCGGCGTACTCCTTCGCCGAGGCCGCCGCCGCGCGCGCCCCGCGGGGTTCGCTGCTGGCCGCGATGCCGCTGTTCGCGGTCTTCGAGCACCTCCCCGAGGTGAACCTGGTGGCGAGCTTCTACCAGAGCGAGGTCGTCACCAAGGCGGTCCACGGCGCCCTGCACGCGGTGCACTCGGCCCGCCAGGACGACCCGATGCTCGCCCATGTCCGGCATCTGCTGGTCTTCTTCCTGGTCCGCTCCGAGCGCTGGGCGGAGGCCATGGGCGAGCTGATACACGTCGACGGGCACGTGGGGGCCCTGCCGTGGACGCTGTCCGCGAACCCGGCCGCCGAGTTCACCCTCTACCGCGCGCTGGCGGTGGCGGGCTACGAGGCGAACGGCGGAAGCCCGGCGACGCTGCACACCTGAGGGCGCGCTGAGGGCGCGCTGAGGGTTCCGGGAAAGAGAAGGGTCGTGTGTCGGCCGCGGGCGGGTGGGGGCCGGCCGCGCAGTTCCCCGCGCCCCTTACGGGACGCGTAACACCAGCCCCATCCGTACCGAGCGTGGGCGTCCGCTTCCGTGCGTTCCCGTTCGTTCTCCGTGTCGTTGTCGGTTCCCCGTTCCGGGGTCCTGTGGGGGGATCTGCCCGATGGGCGCAACTCTGCGGGCGCTGCGCGCCCTTGTCCTGCTCTGCGGTTTCTATCTGCTGAGCCTCGTTCTGCTGGCGGCGCTGGCCGCGTTCGACGTGGCCGCGGTCGCCTGGGGGCACGGGGCCGTCGCCGGGAAGATCGTGCTGGTCTCGGTGGTGCTGGCGATCCCGGTGGTCCGAGGCATGTTCATGCTCCGCACGCCCAAGGACGACGGCCCGGTCGGCCTCTCCGTCACGGAGGCCGACGAGCCCCGCCTGTGGGCGCTGGTGAGGGAGCTCGCGGCGGCGACGGGCACCCGGGCGCCGGACACCGTCGTGCTCACCGGTGACGTCAACGCGGCGGTCGACGAGGAGCCCCGGCTGCTCGGCCTGCGCCCCGGACCGCGCCGCCTCCACCTGGGCGTACCGCTGCTGACCGGGCTGACCGAGGCCCAGTTCACGGCCGTCCTCGCCCATGAGTACGGGCACTTCACCGGAGGCGACACCCGGCTGTCGGCCCTTGCCGTACGCGGCCGGGTGCAGATCGGGCGGACCGTCGGGCACTTCCACGCGAAGGCCGACAGCAAGGAGGCCGCCGAGCGCGCCCGGCAGCAGCAGGCCGCCGCCAGACGGACCGCGAAGGGCAAGAAGGCCAAGGAGATCGACACCGCCGGCGCCGGGATCACCTACCGGCTGATGGCGGCGATCTACACGGCCTACGCGAAGCTCTACATGCGGGCCACGCTGTCGACGGCCCGCGCGCAGGAGTACGCCGCCGACCTGGCCGCCGCGCGGATCGCCGGCCGGGACGCGACCGCCTCGGCGCTGCGCGAGATCCCGGTGCTGGCCACGGCGCACGACTTCTACCTGGAGTCGTACGCCACGCTCGGTGTCACGGCCCGCCGGCTCCCGCCGCGCGGCCAGTTCTTCGGCGGCTTCGGCCGGATGCTGACAGCGCGCGGGGCGGAGCTGGCGAGGATGCGGGAGAAGCTGCCGACGGAGCCGGTATCGCCGTACGACTCGCATCCGCCGATCGCCGACCGGGTGCTGCGGATCGAGGCGCTGCCCCCCGACGGGCACGGCGACCAGGACGGCGGCCCGGCGCTCGCGCTGCTCGCCGACCCGGCCCGGACCCTGGCCGCGCTGGAGGACGCGGTGCTGACCGACGAGGTACGGCAGTTCGAGCGCGCCGGGGAGTGGGAGCAGCTGCTGGGCTCCTCGATGGCCGCGGGGCTGGCCTCGCTCGACACCCCGCTGCATCGGGCGCTCGCCTCCCACACCAGGGACCGGCCGACGCTGCCCGCACTGCTCACGGTGATCGACGACGGTCAGCTGTGGCAGCTTGCCCAGCGGCTGCCCCTGTCCGAGCAGGCGGCGGCCGCGCAGGGCCGGGCGTTCCGGGAGTCCGTACGGCCGGTGCTGCGGGACTCGCTGCAGAGCATGGTGCTGGCGGAGTTCAGCGCGCGGTCGCTGCTGCACTGGGAGTTCTCCTGGTCGCGTCCGGCGTCGGTGCGGCTGCCCGGTTCGGCGTCCGACCTGGACGGGGAGGCGGGCACGGAGGCCGCGCTGGCCGCCGCGGTGAACGCCGCGCTGGCCGACCACCCCGACACCGCCCCACTGCGCGCGCTCCTGCCCCCGGCCCCACAGCCGGCCTGACCAGGGAGATCCCATGTTGTTCGACCGCACGCCGCAGCTGCCCACTGCCGGGCGGGCGCTCAGGGGGCCGGCCGGCGCGCGCGTTCGAGGTCCCCGACCGCCTGGGTTCGGCACGCGGCGCCGCGGAGGGGAAGAATGGGAGCCCCACGCCGTGTGAGGTGGTGGCGATGCCTGCTTGGCACCTGCGTGACTATCACGAAGACGATCTTGACCAGGCCATCGACATCTGGGATCAGAGCCGCCGGGCCGACGAGGACCAGGTGTTCGCGGTTTCCGAGGTCATGACGGCGGCCAAGGCCGGACAGACCTCGGTCGTCGCGGTGGTCGGCGATGAACTGGTCGGCATGGCCGTGGCACAGGCGTACGGAAAGCGGGGTTGGATCCTCCTGGTGGCGCTCGCCTCCCGCTGGCGCGAGCGCGGGATCGGCAGCGCCCTGCTCTCCGAACTCGAACGGCGCCTTCGGGCACTGGGCGTGCGCCACATCAGCGCGCTGTTGCCCGCCGGCGCGGCGGGGACGAAGGCGCTGGAGAACTCCGGCTACCGGTTCCGCGACGGGCTCACCTACTACGAGAAACTCGAACCTCCCGAGACCGCCAACTCGGAGGTCCTCGCGGCGCTGGGCGGCCGCATGCTGCCCGGGGGTCTCTGGGACGCCATGGCCGGCATGGAGCAGGAGAAGCAGGTCGTCGAACGCCGTGTCGTGCTCCCGCTGACCGAACCGGCTCTGGCAGACCGTTACGGCGTCGTCCCGCCCAAGGCGATCATCCTGTTCGGCCCGCCAGGTACCGGAAAGACCAGTTTCGCCAAAGCGGTCGCCTCACGGCTCGGCTGGCCGTTCGTGGAACTCTTCCCCTCACGGCTCGCGGCCGACACGAGCGAGGGCCTGGCCGTGGCACTGCGGGAGGCCTTCGCCGACCTGGCGGAACTGGACTCGGTCCTCCTCTTCATCGACGAGGTCGAGGAGATCGCCGGTGCGCGCTCCGGCAAGGCGGTCGATCCCGGGCACGGCGTGACCAACGAGCTGCTCAAGCTCATCCCCATCTTCCGCGAGCACGACGCGCGACTGCTGGCCTGTGCCACCAACTCGGTTCGCTCTCTCGACGCGGCGTTCCTGCGGCCGGGCCGGTTCGACTACGTCATCCCCATCGGCCCGCCGGACGCGACCGCCCGCGCGGCGATCTGGAGCCGTTATCTCAGAGCCTCCGCCGAGTCGGTGGACATCGCCCAACTCGTCCGCGCGAGCGAGCTGTTCACCCCGGCCGACATCGAATTCGCCGCCCGCAAGGGCGCACAGGCGGCATTCGAGCGCGAAGTCACCCATCGTCAAGGCCGACCGGCCACGACCGAGGACTACATGACCGCCATCGCCGACACTCGACCGACACTCACCGCACAGGCCATCCAGGAGTTCGCGGAGGACATCGACAAGTACCGCCGACTCTGACCCGGAGCCCACGCCCGGCCGGCGTCAACAGCGGTGGCCTTCCACTCCGGCCCGTCCTCCATGTGCCCGACGGACCGCACGCCGACCGGACGGCTCGTACGGCGGCCACGTCACGTGTCGCTGCGGCTACGACACTTCGAAATTCAGTGGCCGCCTGAACCGGCCGACCGCACGCTGTACGTCATGGAAGAACCGCAACGCAGGATCCGTGCGGCCCACTCGGAATCCACGATCACCGTCTACCAGGCATACTCCCCGGAGATCGGCCTGCCCGCCGTCCGCGACGGCCGTTTCCCCGGCGCGTGGAAGCGGGACCGGATGACGTGGATCAAACCGTCGTTCCTGTGGATGATGTACCGCTGCGGCTGGGGTACCAAGGCGGGCCAGGAGACCGTTCTCGCTGTCGAGATCACCCGGGACGGCTTCGATTGGGCGCTGCGTCACGCCTGTCTGTCGAGCTACGCCCCCGGGGTCCACCCCGACCGCGCCACGTGGCAGCGGCAGGTGAAGCGCGCGCCCACCCGGGTGCAGTGGGACCCGGAACGGGACCTGCGCCTGCAGCCCCTGCCGTACCGGTCCCTGCAACTCGGCCTGTCCGGTGAGGCCGCACGACGTTACGCGGACGAGTGGACGGTCACCATCCGCGACATGACCCCGCTCGCCCACGAGATCCACGCCCTCGTCAGCAGCGGGGACCTGGACTCCGCCGCCCGGCTGCTGCCGCAGGAATCCTCCTATCCCCTTGGAGACGCGGGACTTGCCCACCTCCGCGGATAACGCGCTGCTCCGCCCGACAGCCGGCTCCGGCCCGTGGGTCACATGGCAGCACAGGCCCGCCGGGACCGGAGTGTCCTGCCCGATCGGTGTGGCGCCGGCCGAATGACGAGCAGCGACCTCGACCGGGACCGGCTGTCCACACTGTGGCAGCGCCGGTATCCGAAGGGGCCTCCCATCGCCCATGAACTGCGCACTGCCTACAACGACCGTTGGATTCGCTTCCACAGCCTGCCTGGCTCGAAGCGCTACCCGGAGACCGAGGACGAGTACGCCATCGTCCTCCACCGGTACAACACGATCCTGGACGAACTCTTCGCAGGCACCGACATCTACGTCGTCACCGTGGCCTGGTCCTGGGAACCGGGCGGACCAGAACTCCCGCCGGAGCGGCACGAGGCGCACCCCGAAGGCACCCTATGGACGACGTTGGCCCACGAGGACGATCCCGACCTCCACACTTACACGCACCTTTACGCCGACCGCCGCCCCTGGCGACCAGGCACGGTCGACGACATCCTCCGCGAGGTCACGGATGACGTGCTCAGCGGAGTGATCATCACGGACAGCGGACTCACCCGCGTCCACCATCCCTACGACGGCGGCGCAGACGTCATCGCAGCGAGCTCCGAAGAACGGAACCAACTGCGGGACAGCCACCATGACTGGCTGCCTCGCAACCCGGAGGGCCTTTGAGACAACAGTGGGAGCGGCCGGTGTCCGACGGGGCCCATGCCCGCTCCGACGGATACCTGACTCAACGCCGGCATCCGGGTCGCTGTCCTGGCCGGCTCGGTGACGTTGGTGTCTGTGCCGAGCCGCGAAGAGGGTCGTGTCGTGCTGAAGCAGGGCGCGGTGGCGGTCACTCGACACCCAGCGGTCCGATACCCAGGTCCTCACGCATGGTGTGACGCATCCGCGCCATGGCCGCGCGCCGCTGCGCTATCAGGGGCGCTTCCTCGGCGGAGCCGACGGCCACCCCTCGGGCGTAGGCGTCGCGCAGGGCGCGCAGCCCGTGGAACGCTTCGTTCCCCGCCGTCACGACCTGCGGCGGCCCCACGAGCCAAAGGCGTTCACTGGCTGTATGGATGCCAGTGCCGCGGACGGCCTCCCGCACTGCCGCGTCACGTGCCGACGCGGACATGTGATCGCCCAAGGCGACGGCCCGTATATCTTCACCTGCGGCTTTGAGAGCGGAGACGAACACGGTATACACCTCGCGCCGTATTTCCAGCGCGTGTCTGGCTTCCTCCCGTCGCCACCGGTTGCGATCGGCGATCAGAGTGGCTGCGATACCGATGGCGGCACCGGCCAGTGTGGAGAGCAGGGGCATCCAGTCCATGTGCCGCAGCTTTTCCGAAACGGCGCGCCGCCACCAGTGGTCTCGCTGCGAACGCGGGCGCCCGCCTCCCGGAAACGGATCGTCTCGAGTGCTGCCGAAGGGCGTCGGAGCAGGGCAGACGGCGGCTCAAGACCACGATCGTGCACCACTGACCGTGGTCGCGTGGTGAGCGGGCAGACGTGGTCATGTGCCCGTCCGGCCCGGGGGGGGTGCTGAGGGGACAACCGGCGCTCGTGATCCGACGGGCGGTGGCCCCGACCGATCCGGCCGAGCTCGTCGCGTACCTCTCGTCCCAGTGCCGCTGATGCGACAAGGACGAGCATGGCTGTGAAGAGAGCGGAGACCATCGCGAAGACGGCTCCTACCACTCCGTGGCGCTCGACGGAGGAGTTGAAGAGGATGCGGGCTGCGACCGCACTGTGGACCAGGTCACCTTTGGGCCGGCCCTTCGAGATGAGGATCATGGTCCCGCAATGAAGTGGACGAAGGAGACGCCCCCGATGAAGCATTCCGATCACGAGCCCGAACTCTCGGCCCACCAGCGGGTGATGCGGAACCGGCTTCTAGCGGCCCCTGTGATGCCCGCGCCCGAACCCTGGCGGCCCGTCTTCGCGTACGAGTACGGCGTCCCCGTCGGCGGACTGCTCGGGATCGGCTTCGCGACGGATCCTGCCACCGGCCACGATCTGGTGATGGTCGTCTCCAACGACGGCCACGGTCTCTTCGACGCCGTGACCGGCGAGAAGATCGCCAGGGACCGCGATCCCGCTCCCGAGGACAGCACCCCCGACGCCGTTGCCGACCTGTCCTGCCCCGGGCTGGGACCGATCACCGGAAACCGCGTACGCATCGCCGGGCTCTTCGGCGGCGGGCTGCACACCACCACCGAAGACGGCTGGACCCTGGAAGTCGTCACCCCGGCCTGGCCGAACGAACGGGTCCTGCTGTCCCGCGACGGCGGGCTCCCCCACGCGGGTCCGCACGGAGAGGAGTGGTGGCACATCTTCCACTCGAACTACTCCACGTTCCGTGCAGCCGGCTTCTCCCCCTCCGGCCGAACGGTCGCCGTGGCGACGAGCAGCGACCTCTCCCTGTGGACCCGCGTTACGGACGACCGTCATACCGGCGGCTGAGACTTGCCCGAGTCGGGGTGGAAGACCAGAAGGAGGCGGAGTTGAGCGTCACAGGTGTGTGGATCGTCGGCGCGGTGCCTGACCAGGAGGTACGGAATTTGCTGAGCGCTTCGGTTCGGAACTCGGCGCAGGCGCCGGTGCACTGTGACGTGCCTGCGGAGCTGGCGTGGTGGCGGAGCAAGGCGCAAGCGTCCATATTCACTCCGTCGACGCGCTCTCCCGGCGATTGGAGCGCCGACGAGGACGCCTTCCGGCTGAGCGCGTTCTTCGACGCCTGCCACGACGACTCCGACCACGCGGAGGAGTTGCGTGACACGGTCATGGATCGGTTTCCCCCCGATGTCGAGGAGGGCTTGTTCGTGGCCACGGCCCGCAAGGCCGGCCCGTTCTCCGCCTTGGCCTACGCACTGGGTCCCGACGCGACGCTACGACTGCCGGGCCGGTTCGGGGACTTCCTTCTCGATGCCGAGCAAGTCCGCGCCCAGCTGCCCGCGGTCGAGGAGACCCTCGTCCTCACCGGAAACCCACGCCGTGACGCGGTCGAGCGGATCCATGCGTGGATGACCGGCCTGGGTGACGATCCTGACCACGACGCAGGCGAGCTATTCGACGGCCCGCTGCGCGTTCTCCGCCATGCCGCCCGGACCGGACAGGGGGCGGCCGGCCAAGTCCGCTGGTACTGACGTGGCCGAACACCCGTGTACCTGGCCGCCGTGTGCCCGCCGGACTTGGCCGAACACCACGCCCCGTCAAAGGCACCCACCGATCTCAGCATGTCCGCGACGCCGTCCCAGGGCACGGCGAGGAGCGCCGCATCGCGCCCCGTGACCGCTTCACGCGGCGTGACAGCGAGCACTGTGTGGCCCAGTCGCTCAGCGAGCCTCTCCGCCTTGACCTGCGACCGTCCGCCGATCGCCACCTCATGCCCCACACGTGCCCAGCCGTCGCCCAGGGCCGCCGCCAGTGTGCCTGTTCCCAGGATCCCGTTGTGCTGGCGGCGCTTCGCGTGGGACCGCGCCGACGCCGCCGGCTGCGCGCTGCAATCGGCGGCATCAGCGACAAGGTGCTGACCGACTGCCTGCACCGTCTGCTCGCGAGCGGACTGATCGAGCGCCACGCACATGCCGGGGCACCGCCGCGCGTCGACTACGCCCTGACCGGTTCGGGGCAGAGCCTGATCGACGGCCCGATGACGGCGCTCGGACGCTGGGCCGTCGAGCACGGCGACGAACTTCTCGAAGCGCAGGAGAGCAGTTCGGCAAAAGGTCTGTGAGCGGGCCTTGACCTGGGTCATCAAGGCGCGCTCAGGTCGTCTTTGGCGTTGAGGACAGTGGAACCCTGCTCCGCGCGAGATCCGTTCGAAGACGGACCTGTGCCGCTCAACGGCAGAGCGGTGCGGCGCCAAGGCTCAGGACAGCACGCCAGGCCGGCGTCCGTGCGGGCTCTGGCGGACTGCGCGTCGTTCGGGCCGACGGCCGACGTGCGGGACTCGGCGGGCAGCCGGACAATATTGGTGCGGGGTGCTTGAACCCTGCTGCTGGTCCTCGTCGCAGGGTCACACGGATCTGCGTCGTACGCCCCTCGCAGCCCTCCCGGTCAGCGCTCCGCGCGCGTGAGCAGAAGGGTGCTCGAGCATGGGCGGCATCAACGGACCGGCTCTTGAGGGTCTGCGTGAGGCACTGCGGGGACCCGTCCTCGCGCCGGGAGAAGCGGGCTATGACGAGGCCCGCAGCATCTACAACGCCATGATCGACCGGCGTCCGGCGGTGATCGCGGGGTGCGTCGACGTGGCGGACGTACGGACGGCGCTCTCGTTCGCCCAGGAGACCGGGCTGGAGCTGACAGTGCGTGGCGGCGGGCACAGCGGTCCGGGGCTGTGTGTGGTCGACGACGCGCTGATGCTCGACCTGACGCCGATGCGCTGGGTGGACGTCGACCCGCAGACGAGGACCGCCCGCGTGGGCGGCGGAAGCCAGTGGGGCGACCTCGACCACGCGACCCACACGTTCGGCCTGGCCACTCCGGCCGGGATCGTGTCGACCACCGGAGTCGGCGGTCTCACCCTCGGCGGTGGGCACGGGCATCTGACCCGCAGGTACGGCCTGACCATCGACAACCTGCTGTCCGCCGACGTGGTCCTCGCCGACGGCACGTTCGTCACCGCGTCGGAGAACGACCACCCGGACCTGTTCTGGGCGCTGCGGGGCGGCGGCGGCAACTTCGGTGTGGTCACGTCGTTCACCTTCCGGCTGCACCCCGTGGACACCGTCGGCCTCGCGGTGACCGTCTGGCCCGTCGACCGCACCCGTGAAGTGCTCCAGTGGTACCGGGAGTTCCTGCCCGGTGCGCCCGAGGAGCTCAGCGGCTTCTTCGCCCTCTTGACGGTTCCGCCCGGGCCGCCCTTCCCCGAGCCGATCCACGGACGGAAGGTGTGTGGCGTGGTGTGGTGCTACACAGGTGACCTGGAAGGGGATCGCTTGGAGAAGGCATTGGCCGTCGTGAACGTGCCCGGGCCGCCGGTGTTCCACTTCACCACTCCCGTGCCCTACCCCGCGCTGCAGAGCATGTTTGACGGGCTGATGCCGAAGGGGCTGCAGTGGTACTGGCGCGGCGATTTCTTCGACGCGGTCCCCGACGACGCCATCGCCGTACACGAGACGTACGGCCAGAACCTCCCAACCGGCCTGTCCACGATGCACCTGTACCCGATCGACGGGGCCACCCGCCGGGTCGGTGCCGACGAAACGGCCTGGGCCTATCGACATGCCACGTGGTCCGGTGTCATCGCGGGCATCGACCCCGAGCCCGCCAACGCCGGCCCGGTCCGCCAGTGGTGCATCGACTACTGGAGTGATCTGCACCCCTATTCCATGGGCGGCGCCTACATCAACTTCCTTGGCGAGGAGGAAAGCGCCGACCGGGTCCGGGGTACGTACCGTGAACACTACGACCGGCTCGCCGCGATCAAGCACACTTACGACCCCGACAACTTCTTCCACGCCAACCAGAACATCCCACCCGCCACCTCGTGAGCGGCCCGACTCCGGAACGCTGGACCTGGCACGAGCGAGACGCTCTCGTCCGACATCCGAGTGCGACGACTCGACGCCTCAGGGAGCGACGGACCCGTTCGGGAAACTGCGGGTAATATCCGCGAGCGCTTTGGCCTCCTCAGGGTGCTGTACCAGGTGGGTGGGAGATTCCTCGATGACGTTTCGACTGCGCGCTGTCCGCGCGTTCGCTCTGCTGGTCGGCTTCTTTCTGATGGGCGGGGTCCTGCTGTCGGCCATGGCGGTGCTCGACTGGCTGCTGATGACAAGCCTGTTCACCGCGCAGGCGGCCTGGTTGGAAGGCGTGGTTCTGACCGTCACCGTTCTGCTGGCGGCGGCGATTGTGCGGGGCATGTTCGCCTTTCTGCGGGCCGGGCGTCTCGGCCCGGTGCCAGACGCGGTTCCGGTCACTCCTGAGGACCAGCCCAAGCTGTGGGAACAGATACGAATCGCCGCCGAAGCGACGGGGCAGCGGCCGCCGGATGAGCTCTACCTGGTCGCCGAGGTCAACGCGGGAGTCGCCGAACACAGCCGCCTGCTGGGGCTGCTGCCCGGACGCCGCCGTATGCACCTCGGTCTGCCGCTGCTCGCCGGGCTGACCGTCCCGCAGTTGCGCGCCGTCCTCGCCCACGAGTTCGGCCACTACGCAAACCTCGACACCCGGCTCGGCGGTGTCACGATGCGCGGCCGGAATGCAGTAGTGCACACGGTGGAGGCCTTCCAGCAGGGCGGAACCAGGCTGCACTTCGTGATCGGCGCCCTGTACGTCGGTTACGCCCGGTTGTTCCTGCGTACCTCGCAGTCCGTCGCCCGCCACCAGGAGTTCGCCGCCGACAAGATGGCCGCCCGGTACGCGGGGCGTGACACGACGGCCGCCGCCCTGCGCATCATTCCGATACTCGATGGCGCGTACGCCCACTACCTGGAGACGTACGCCGGGATGGGCAGGTCGCAGGGAGCGCTACCGCCTGTGGGCGAGGTGCACGGCGGTTTCCGTCGGTTGCTCGCCGCCCGTGCCGGGGAGCGGCTCGCCGAGCTCTCCGCCGGGCAGCGTCCGCCGCGGCCACATCCGTACGATTCGCACCCGCCGACAGCCGAACGGATCGCCCTGATAGAGAAGCTGCCCACCGACGACCGGCCCTCCGAGCCGGCCGATGGGTCGGCCGCGCTGACCCTGCTGCAGGACACGGACCGGGTGTTCGCCGCACTGGAGGAACGCACGCTGTCAAAGGAGACGGCGCTCCTGCGGCGGAGGAGTTGGGACGACCTCGTCATGGCCCGCGCGGTCGAGGACGCCGACGGCTGGTCACGGCCGCTGCGGGTCGCCGTGGCCAGGGCGCTTCGCTCATCGGCGCAAGGTGCCGAGGGAACGCTGCCCGTACGCCGAGATGCCACAGCCGAGGTGGCGGCGAACGACCTCTTGCCCGGCTTGGAGGAGACACTCGACGCGATCGACCGCGGCCTGCTGTGGACGGCGGTCGCCGACCGCATACCCAAGCCGTATCAGGCGTCACGACTGACAGGGCCGTCCGCCCGCAACTTCATTCGGCCCAAGATCTTCGACGGGCTCGCGGGCATGGTCCACCTGCGACTCGTCGAGTCGGGACACGCCAGACCGGACATCGCCTGGTCGGGGCAGCCTGGACTCTTCCTGCCCGAGTCGTGGGAGAAGGGCATGGACGACGCCATCGACGCGGCCGTCGCCGACACACCCGACACCGCCCCGCTGCGTGCCCTGCTCACCGGCCACGACTGCGTGTCCGCGTAGCCGGTGTGCGGCCGGGTTGTCCCTCGACGGCACGATCCCAGTCCGCTTCAACTCGACAAAAGGTTCGGGAACGCTGCTTGACCTGGATCAAACCGTCGTTCCTGTGGATGATGTACCGCTGCGAGGCCGGTGGCGGGCCCGGCGTCGTGGTCGGCACGTCACCCGGTGCCGAAGGTGCCCGGCTCGGCGTGGCCACTAGGCCGGATGCCGTCTCCGGGATGCGTGCCTCGGTCATTCCGCCACAGGATCCTGGTCATGCGGACATCTACTGTCATACGACCCCGTCCTCTGCTGGCGCGGCGCGGCGGCGCACGTCATGCCATATCCGCGGCGCTTGCCTGCGGTGCCCTGCTGGCCGGCACCGCGGCGTGTTCCGGATCCGACGGGCACCGGACTCATGTCGGTGCCCCGGGCGTCAACAACCCGGCTGGGCCCGGCTCCCCCGGCCCGGACGCGGGGCCGCCGGTTCCGGGCGTCGGAAGCCGTATGTGGAAACACGTACCGGCCAACGCCCGCCAGGCCGTGGTCGTCTACGGCGACAGCCCGGACTCGGCCGAGAGCACCGTCGTGCTCTACGAGAAACAGGGCACGGCCTGGAAGACCAAGGGCAGTTGGCCCGCGCACAACGGCAGGCTGGGCTGGACGACCGACCATCGCATGGACGACGAGCGCAGTCCCGTCGGCGCGTTCTCCCTGACGGACGCGGGCGGGTCCCTCGAGGATCCGGGCAGTCGCCTGCACTACTGGTACGACGACAACGCCTTCGCGTCCATGGTCGAGGACGGCGATGAACACGCCCACGACTTCGACTACGTCATCGCCATCGACTACAACCGGGTCAAGGGTGTCCCGCCGTTCGACTGGAACCGTCCCCAGGGAGTGGAGAAGGGCGGCGGCATATGGCTGCACCTGGACCACGGCGACGGCACGTCTGCCTGTGTCACCCTTCCCGAGTCCGGCATGAAGACCCTGCTGCACTCCCTGGATCCCCGGCTTCACCCGGTCGTGGTGATGGGAGACCGGGCGCGGCTGAAAGCCTGACGCCCGGCCTGTAACCCGGCAGGCACACCGGCCCCGCGAGTTGCGACGCGCGAGCTCGCTCAGTACCGGGGGCGGCGGTGGCGGTTCGGAGACCGGCCGAGCGACGACCGTCGGCCGGTCTCCGAACCGCCGCCGCTGCCCCCGGCGTGTGGAAGCGCGAGAAGATGACATGGGCCGTCAAGCCGCGTTCACAGCCCCCTATTCCGTGCCTGAAGCGCCGTGCCTGAAAGTTCGTGCCTGAAAGTCCGTGCCCGAAGGGATGCCATCCGCGTCTTTGCGGGGCCGGTCGGCGACCGCGTGGCCACCCGATTACCGCCGCCGGCCTCACGCGATCGGTTGATATGGTCGGCCAATGACCAGTCGCGGCCGCGACCGCGTCGCAGACGTCCACAGCGTCGTGGTGACGCACATGCCCGGCTATCGGATCGAGTCCGTTGTGCCGCTCGGCGAGGGCCTGGACAACCTGGCGTACGAGGTCAACGGTGAGCTGGTCGTGCGCTTCAGCAAGGAGCCCGACCCGGTACGGCGGACCGCCCTGGTGGGCCACGAGGCCCGCGTACTTGCGGCCGTCGCCGAAATCTCGCCGCTGCCCGTCCCCGAACCGACGTTCACGGTCCCGGAGCAGGGATGTCTGGCCTACCGCAAGCTCGTCGGCGTACCGCTGTCGGATATGCCGCGGCACCAGCGATCGGCCCACGGCACGTCGATCGCCGCCACGCTCGGCGAGTTGCTCACCGCGCTGCATGCCGTTCCGGTCGAACGGCTGGCCGGTCTGGTGGACGTGGACCACCAGCCGCTGGCCGAGTGGCGACATGAGGCCACGGAGAAGTACGTGACGGTGGCCGGGCAGATACCGGCGGCGCACCGCCGACCCGTCGAGGCGTTCTTGGACGCCGCACCACCGGAGGAGGGATACACCCCGACGTTCTCCCACAACGATCTGGGGATCGAACACGTTCTCATCGACCCGGTCGCATGGACGGTGACCGGCGTCATCGACTGGAGCGATGCGGCCGTCGTCGATCCGGCCTACGACTTCGGGCTGCTCCACCGCGATCTCGGCCCTGCCGCCACCCGCGCCGCCATCAGCAGCTACCGGACCGACGCCAACGACCTCGCGGCTCTCGGCGAGCGCGCCGTCTTCTATGCCAGGTGCAGTGTCTTCGAGGACCTGGCACACGGCATCGAGACGGAACAGAGCGACTACGTCGAAAAGAGCCTTGCCGCGATGGAATGGCTGTTCCCGCCCGGTCCCTGGAACGGGGTCACTCCGGCGAGGCCGTGACACCGGACGGTAAGCGACGGCCGACGGGCCACACGGCGCCACAGCCCCCAGGACCCGGGGGCCCCTCCGATTGGGCCGGCCCCCGGTCAGCCCTCCGTACGGGCCGGCCCCCGTCAGCCCTCCGCGCGGGCCGGCAGTCGCCAGCCCGGGCGCGGGAAGTGGCAGGTGTAGCCGTCCGGGTAACGCTCCAGGTAGTCCTGGTGCTCGGGCTCGGCCTCCCAGAACGGACCGACCGGCTCCACCTCGGTGACGACCTTGCCCGGCCAGAGTCCGGAGGCGTCCACGTCCGCGATCGTGTCCTCGGCGATCCGCTTCTGCTCGTCGTCCACGTAGTAGATCGCCGAGCGGTAGCTGAGGCCGATGTCGTTGCCCTGGCGGTTCTTGGTGCTCGGGTCGTGGATCTGGAAGAAGAACTCCAGGATCGCGCGGTAGTCGGTCTTCTCGGGGTCGAAGAGGATCTCTATGGCCTCCGCGTGCGTGCCGTGGTTACGGTACGTCGCGTTGGGCACGTCACCCCCGGTGTATCCGACCCGGGTCCCGGTCACGCCCGGGAGCCGGCGGATCAGGTCCTGCATCCCCCAGAAGCATCCGCCCGCCAGCACGGCCCTCTGCGTCTGCGCAGCCATTACGGACCCTCCAATTCCTGTCAGCTCGTTCACTCGGGCTGTTCGGCTCGCACATCACCGGCGTCCCGCGCCCACTCCCCACAACGCGCGAGGAGCCCGCGCGATTCCGCACCCGCCCGACCGGCCGCAGCCGCCCGGGATCGGTGCCGGGAATTGGGTTGCGTCGTCGTGCGGCGGCGGGCTGAATGGCCCGTATGGCCGACATTCATGGCTCCTACGACGAGCTGTTCGCCGCTGTGCCCACCATGCTCTCCGGACTGCTGGACGAGGGGGATGTGGGAGGTGCCGTCGCCGTCTTCGTGGACGGGGAGCCGGTGGTCGACGTGTGGGGCGGGTTCGCCGACGCGGAGCGGAAGGCTCCGTGGGAGCGGGACACGATCGTGAACGTGTTCTCCGTGACCAAGACGATGACCGCCCTGTGCGCGCTCGTTCTGATCGACCGGGGTGAGCTGGATCCGGACGCGCCGGTGACCCGGTACTGGCCCGAGTTCGGCGCGGCGGGCAAGGAGGGCGTGCTGGTACGGCACCTGCTCTCGCACACCGCCGGGCTGCCCGACTGGGAAGGGCCGACGGAGGAGCTGTACGACTGGACGACGGCCACGGCCCGGCTCGCCGGGCAGGCTCCGCAGTGGGAGCCGGGGACGGCGGCCGGGTACCACTCGCTCACCCAGGGGTTCCTCGTCGGTGAGGTGGTGCGCCGGATCACCGGGCGGAGCCTGGGCGAGTTCTTCGCCGCCGAGGTGGCAGGCCCGCTGGGCGCGGACTTCCATATCGGGCTGGGCGCCGAGCACGACCGGCGGGTGGCGCTCACCGTGCCGCCGCCGGGCAGGGACGAGGAGTACGCGGCCGGCGCGCGGGACAGCGACGCGAAGCGGCCCGGCGTCGCCACCCTGCGCGTCCGGGACGGCAACAGCGTCGCCTGGCGGCGCGCCCAGATCCCCGCGGCCAGCGGCTTCGGCAACGCCCGCGCCATCGCCCTCGTGCAGTCCCTGCTCGCCTGCGGCGGAACCGTCGGCGGGGTGCGAGTGCTGTCGCCGGCGGGGTGCGAACGGGCCCGGGAGGTGCAGTTCGACGGTGACGACCGGGTCCTGGGCATGCCCTCCCGTTACGGCCTGGGCTACGGCCTCTTCGGCAGCGCCCTCGGCTGGGGCGGCTGGGGCGGCGCGCTGGTCTGGGTCGACCCGGACGAGCGGATGGCGATCGCCTACGTGACGAACCAGATGCGTGAACCGGCGACCGACAACCGGGCCATCGAGCTGGTCATGGCGGCGCAGGACGGGATCAAGGGCCTGCGGGGGTGAGCGCCCGACACCGTGGCGGCGAGCTCGGGGCACCGGGCAGCGGGATCTTTCTCGTCGGTGGGGGCTGGGACGCTCCCGAGGTGTACGGGCCGCTGCTGCGGGCCGCGGGTGCGGGCAGCCGTCGTATCGGGTGTGTGATCGTCGACGAGGGGGACGGGGCGGAGCAGTTCGGGCGGTACGCGGGGGCGTTGCGGGCCGCCGGGGAGTGCGTTCCGGTGCCGGTCGGCGGGCGGTTCGAACCCGGGTCGTTGCAGGACGGGCTGGACGGGGTGCTGGTGTGCGGTGGGCTCACGCCCGCCTACCAGGACGCGTTCTCGGGCTGTCTGGAACTGCTGCCCGAGGCGCTCGCCGAGCAGGGCATCCCGTACGCCGGGTTCTCCGCGGGCGCCGTTCTCGCCGCCCGGCGGGCCGTGGTCGGCGGCTGGCTGGTGGACGGTGTGCCGGTCTGTCCGCCGGACACCGCGGAGGACCTGGACGAGGTCGAGGTCCGGCCGGGCCTCGGCCTGGTGCCCTTCGCGGTGGAGGTGCACGCGGCGCAGTGGGGCACGCTGGGCCGGCTGGTCGCGGCCGTGGCGCAGGGCTGGGTGCCGTACGGCGTCGCGGTCGACGAGAACACCGTGCTGACGGTGGCGGACGAGCGGGGGCTGGTCGGCGGGCGTGGGCGCGTGCATGTCGTACGGCCGTCCGCTGGTGACGGGGCGGGTGCGGTCCTGCGGTCGTACGCGCCCGGGGAGTCCGTGCCGCTGGGTCAGCCGCCGCTGCCGTAGGGCCGGGTGAGGATTTCCAGGCGGTGGCCGTTGGGGTCGTCGAAGTAGGTGCCGCGGCCGCCGTCGTTGGTGTTGATCTCGCCGGGGCGGCTGTGGTGCGGGTCGGCAGGTGAGGCCGGTGTCCCGGACGCGGGTGAAGATCTCGTCGAAGTCGTCCTCGGAGACCAGGAAGGCGTAGTGCTGCGGCGGGATGTCCCCGGGGCTCTCCAGGTAGTCGAGGGTGACGCCGTTCGGCAGGGCGACCGGGACGAACGGGCCGTATTCCGGGCTGACTTCAAGACCGAGGATGTCGGCCAGGAACCGCGCCGACGCGTGCTTGTCGTGTGCGGCGACGATGGTGTGGTTCAGGTTCACGGTCATCGTGGGACCTCCTCCTGTCCAACGTACCCCCGGCACCGGTTAAGGTAAGGCTTGCCTTAGCCATTGATCGGGAGACCTGGTTGTGCGTGCGTCGAGAATGAAGGCCGTCCTGGCCGTGTCCGCCGTGTCCGTGGTGGGCGGCCTGCTGGCCGGCTGCGGCTCCTCCGCCTCCGACGACGATGCCGGGGCGTCGCACGCCGACGGAACCGTCAACAAGGTCGCCGGTGCCTCCGAGGGCCCCGCCGCCGCGCCGAGCGCACTCGCCGACGGCATGGGCTCGGACAACGAGACCGACGGCCTCTTCCCGCGCACGGTCACCCACTTCGAGGGCCGGACCACCATCAAGTCCCAGCCGAAGCGGATCGCGGTGCTCTCCACCGGGCAGCTCGACGACCTGCTCACCCTCGGCATCGTCCCGACCGCCGGCACCCGCGCCGAGAACGCCGGGCTCGTCCCCGACTACCTGGCCGACGCCTTCCCGCAGGACAAGAAGAAGCTCGCCGCGATGACCGACGCGGGCACCCGCAACGCGCCCAACCTGGAGTCGCTGGCGGCCGCCAAGCCCGACCTGATCCTGGTCAACGACTCGCTCGGCGACTTCTACCCGCAGCTGTCGAAGATCGCGCCCACCGTGGTCACCGCCGGCCAGGGCATCAACTGGAAGCGCGACCTGCTGCTGGTCGGGGACGCCGTCGGCAAGGGGCAGGAGGCGCGGGAACTCCTCGACGACATCGTCGACAACGCGAAGAAGAGCGGCACCGCTCTCGACCCGTCCACCACCGTGTCCATGGTCCGCTTCACGCCCGACCGCACCCGGATGTTCGGCGTCTCCTCCTTCACCGGCTCGATAGCCGTCGACATGGGCCTCTCCCGCCCCAAGTCCCAGCGGTTCAACGCCATTTCGCAGGACATCAGCGCCGAGAAGGTCGATGTCGCCGACGGCGACTGGATCTTCTACTCCGTGCAGGGCGACGCCGCCGAGACCGACGCGGCGAGCACCCTGGCCGGGCCGCTGTGGAAGTCCATGAAGGCGGTCAGGGCCGGACACACCGTGCAGGTCGACGACGACCCCTGGTACCTCAACGCCGGTCCCACCGCCGCGCGTCTGGTCGTACGACAGCTCGCCGAGCGCCTCCGGTAAGTGCGCCGCGCCCTCGTCTGGCCGACGGCCGCGCTCGTGGTGGCCGTCGTCGCCGTACTCAGCCTCGCCGTCGGCACCCGTGCCGTACCGCCGGCGACGGTGTTCGACGCCCTGCTGCACGGCGGGAACTCGCCCGACGCGCTCGTGGTGCGCTCCCTGCGGCTGCCCCGCACCGAGATCGGCCTCACCGCGGGCGCCGCGCTCGGCCTCGCCGGCGCCGCGCTCCAGGCGGTCACCCGCAACCCGCTCGCCGACCCCGGGATCCTCGGGCTGAGCCAGGGCGCGGCGGCCGGGGTCGTGCTCGCCATCGTCCTCGGCGGCTCCGCGTACGGCTTCGGGGCGTACGTCTGGTACGCCTTCACCGGCGCCGTTCTCGCCGCCTGCCTGGTGTACGGGATCGCCTCGCGCGGGCGGGGCGGGGCGTCCCCGGTGAAACTGGCGCTGGCCGGTACGGCCCTGTCCGCGATGACCGCGGGGGCCACGACGGTCGTCCTCACCTCCAGCTCCGCCACGCTGGACGAGTTCCGGTTCTGGCAGGTGGGGGCGCTCAGCGGGCGTGACGCCGGGACGGTCGCACGGATGCTGCCGTTTCTGGCAGTGGGGGCGGGGCTGGTGCTGGCCTGCGCCAGGGGGCTCGACGCGCTGGCGCTGGGCGACGAGGCGGCTCGGGCGCTGGGGCATCGGGTGCATGTCGTACGGGGGTGCGCGGCGCTGGGAGCCACGCTGCTGACCGCTTCCGCGGTGGCGGCGGCCGGGCCGATCGCGTTCGTGGGGCTGGTGGTGCCGCATCTGGCTCGGCGGGTGGTGCGGGGCGGCGGGTACGCGCGCGTGCTGCCGCTGTCGGCGCTGCTGGGGGCGGGGCTGTTGCTCGCCGCGGATGTACTGGGCCGGGTGGTACGGGCTCCTGCGGAGGTCCCGGCCGGGGTGATGACGGCGCTGGTGGGGGTGCCGGTACTGGTGGGTCTGGTACGGAGGAAAGGGGCCGTGGCATGAAGTGGGCCCGGGGTCGGAGGCGGGAGGTTTCACTTACCGGCGCCGGCAGGGTGCCGCCGCGCCCACCCTCCCCCACTCTCGGCTTCGCTCGAGCGGGGGGCCCCCCATCGCCCCAGCGGCACGACTGCCCGCAGCCGGGTGAGCTGACAAGACGCCCGCAGCTACAGCGGCCCGTAAGGGGCGCGGGGCTGTACCGATCTGCGGCTCCGCCGCGGGGCGCGACCAGCCCCCACCGGCCCGCGGTCATAGTGCTACGGCCGAACCCCCGTTTCTCCCTCCTCCTCCACCGGCGGTCGATGATCGTCGCCCTCGCCCTGCTCCTCGGCCTCCTCCTCGCGATGGCCGCCTCCGCCTGCCTCGGCCAGACCTTCATCTCCCCCACCGACGTCTGGCGCACCCTGCGCGGTGACCACACCCCCTACGACCTGGTCGTCAACGAGCTGCGTGTCCCCCGGATCGTGCTCGGCGCCCTCGTCGGCGCCTGCCTGGGGCTCGCCGGTGCGCTCGTGCAGACCGTCACCCGGAACCCGCTCGCCAGCCCGGACGTCATCGGTGTCGGGCACGGCGCCGCCGCCGCGACCGTGCTCGCGCTGGCCACCGGAACCGTCGCCTCGCCCGGCGCGATGCCGCTCGTCGCCGTCGGCGGCGGACTGGCCGCCGCCGCTCTCGTGTACGCCCTCGCCTGGCGGCACGGCATGCAGCCCAGCCGCTTCGTGCTCACCGGCGTGGGCATCGGCGTGGCGCTGTCCGCCGTCGTCCAGCTGTATCTCACCGACAGCGAGCTGAACGCGGCCGAGCAGGTCAAGCTCTGGCTGACCGGCAGTCTGAACGGCCGGGGGTGGGAGCAGGCCGGGCCGCTCGGCGTCGTCCTGCTGGTCGCCCTGCCGGGGCTGGTGTGGGCGAGCAGGGCCGCGCGGCCCCTCGGGCTCGACCCCGACACCGCCGCCGCCCTCGGCCTCCCCGTCGACCGGGCCCGCCTCGGCCTCACGCTCCTCGGCGTGGTGCTGGCCGCCACCGCCACCGGGGCCGCCGGGCCGATCGGGTTCGTCGCGCTGACCGCGCCGCAACTGGCCCGGCGGCTCACCCGCACGCCTCAGCTGCCGCTGGTCTGCTCGGCGTTGACGGGCGGCCTGGTGCTGGTGACCGCCGACCTGGTGGCGCGCACCCTGGTACCTCCGCTGGAGATCCCGGTGGGTGCGCTCACCTCCCTGGTCGGCGGTCCCTATCTGCTCTGGCTCCTCGGCCGGAAGCAGAAGCGGTGACTCAGATCGTCGCCGTGTCGATCACGAAGCGGTAGCGGACGTCGCTGTTGACGACCCGCTCGTACGCCTCGTTGACCTGGTCCGCGTTGATCAGTTCGATCTCCGCGCCCAGGTTGTGCTCGGCGCAGAAGTCCAGCATCTCCTGGGTCTCCTGGATGCCGCCGATGCCGGAGCTGCTCAGGACGCGACGGTTGCCGAAGACGGAGGAGAGCAGGATGTGCACCGGCTCCTCCGGGATGCCGACGTTCACCATCGCGCCGTCGGTGCGCAGCAGCGACAGGTACGCGTCGAAGTCGAGCGGCGCCGACACCGTGTTGAGGATGATGTCGAACGTGCCCTTGAGGTCCTCGAAGGTCTCCGGGTCACTGGTCGCCCGGTAGTCCGTGGCGCCCAGCTTCAGGCCGTCGTCCTTCTTGCGGAGCGACTGGGACAGGACGGTGACCTCCGCGCCGAGGGCGGCGGCGATCTTGACGCCCATGTGGCCCAGGCCGCCGAGGCCGACGACCGCGACCTTCTTGCCGGGACCCGCGTTCCAGTGCTTCAGCGGGGAGTACGTGGTGATGCCGGCGCACAGCAGCGGGGCGGCGACGTCGAGGGAGAGGCCGTCGGGGATGCGGACGACGTAGTTCTCGTCGACGACGATCTTCTGCGAGTAGCCGCCGTAGGTCGGCTGCCCGTCCTTGCCGACGGAGTTGTACGTCCAGGTCGGACCGCCGCCGGTGCAGTACTGCTGGAGACCGGCCTTGCAGTTGTCGCACTCACGGCAGGAGTCGACCATGCAGCCGACGCCCACCCGGTCCCCCACCGCGTACCGGGTGACACCCGGACCGACCTCGGAGACGACGCCCGCGATCTCATGACCGGGCACCATCGGGAAGATCGCCGTACCCCAGCCCTCGCGGGCCTGGTGGATGTCGGAGTGACAGATACCGGCGAACTCGATGTCGATGAGGACGTCGAATTCACCGACCGCGCGCCGCTCGATCGTGGTCCGCTCCAGCGGGGCCTTCGCGGCGGGCGCGGCGTAAGCAGCAACAGTGGTCATGAGGGGGGTTCTCCTAGGGGTGTGTTCGTACCCGGTCGCCTTCTTCCCGGGCACACATCCAGGTTCCTCCACGCTACGTCCGCCACCCAGCCCCCGCCTCTGCGTACGTCTGGCGTGCCTACCACCGGCGGGGTCAGGTTCCCGTGCGTACGACCGTGAATACTGGACGTATGGAAGAGCAGCCCCCGACCTCCCCCTCCCCGCCCCTGGACCGGCGTGCCGAGCTCAGCGAGTTCCTGCGCACCCGGCGGGCCCGGCTGCTCCCCGGCGACGTGGGGCTACCGGACTTCGGGCGGCACCGCAGGGTGCCGGGGCTGCGGCGCGAGGAGCTGGCCCAGCTGGCCGGGGTCTCGGTGGCGTACTACACGCGTCTCGAACAGGGCAACGGGCGGAACGTATCGGCGGAGGTGCTGGACGCGATCGCCCGCGCGCTGCGGCTCTCCGACGCCGAGCACGCGCATCTGATGCACCTGGCCAAGGGCAAGCAGCACAAGAAGAAGGCGTCGGCGCGGCCGCAGCAGGTGCGTCCGGCGCTGGGTCAGCTGCTGGAGGCGATGGACGGCGTGCCCGCGTACGTCGGGGGGCGCCGTTCGGACATCCTGGCGTGGAACGGGATGGCGGCCGCGGTCTTCGGTGACTGGTCGGAGCTGCCGGTCACGGAGCGCAACTGGGCGCGGCTGGTGTTCCTGCGGCCGGAGTACCGCGATCTCTTCGTCGAGTGGGAGCAGAAGGCGATCGACATCGTCTGCTTGCTGCGCATGGACGCGGGCTGCTTTCCCGACGACACCCGGCTGTCCGCGCTGGTCGGCGAGCTCTCGGTGAAGAGCGAGGAGTTCCGCCGGCTGTGGGCGACGCACGACGTCAAGGAGAAGAGCCACGGGGTGAAGCGGCTGCACCACCCCCTGGTGGGCGAGCTGTCCCTCAGCTACGAGTCGTTCCGGATGCCGGACGACCCGGACCAGTCCCTGGTCACGTACCACGCGGAGCCGGGCTCGGCGTCGGCGGAGGCGCTGCGGCTGCTGGCCAGCTGGGGCACGGACGCGACCCGGGTCGCCCCCGCCCCCTGACCCGGTCCCGGGCATGGGGAACGGCCCGCCGGAAGCCGCGCTTCCGACGGGCCGCTCGCTGTGGATCCACTCAGCGGCCGGCCGCTCGGCAGCAGTCCGCTCGGGGACCGGCCGCCGAGCGGCTACGGCTCACTTGGCGTAGTACGCGTTGTAGATCGAGATCGTCGACTTGTTGCCCTTCTTGTCGGCGATCTTGGCGTGGAACGAGATGGCCTTGCCCTTGGCCGGGTTCTTGACGGTGATCTTGCCGTGGCTGACCGTCAGCTTCTTCCAGGTCTTGCCGTAGTCGTACGACACGTAGACCGAGAGCGACTTCAGGTTGCGGCCGGCGGCCGAGCCCTCGACGGTGACCGGGAAGGTGACCTTCTTGCCCGCCTCGACGCGGCTGTCCGACCCGGTGTTGGCGCCGAAGTGGACGGTGGAGGCAGGGAGCTTGGCCGGCGGCCCGGCGGCCGACTTCTTCGAGTGGAAGGTCCAGCTCGCGTCGATCCGGGTGGAGGCGGCGGCGACCTTGACCGAGCGGATGACCGAGGTGGTCAGCTTGTACTCGGCGTCGGCGGACGGCACGGTGAAGGCGCCTTCGCCGAACAGCGGGTCCTTGTTGGAGCCCACCTTGGTGCCGTTGCGGTACAGGGTGGTGTTCACCGACAGGAAGTCGGAGGACCCGGCGTGCTTGGCGCTGTCCGAGAACAGCGGGACGATGCCGTAGATCTGGTTCCCGTCGCGGTACAGACCGAAATCGCTGGTCAGATGCGGACCGAAGATCGCCCTGTTGAAGGTGTTCTGGTAGCTCTTGCCTGCCTTGTACTGCTGCGGGTCGCTCGTGTAGAAGGCGTCGGCGACCGGCAGGCCCTGGGCGTCATGGCCGCTGACCTGGGTGAAGTCGAAGCCCCACAGGGCGCCGTCGACGGTGGAGACATGGACGGTCCGGGTGCCGGGCAGCTTCTGCTCCGTGACAGCGCCCATCACCGCGTCCTCGCCGACGATGCCCCACGCGCCGACCGAGCCGGTCTTGCCGGAAGCGGCGGCGCCGAGGCTGTTGTTGACCGTGGCGAACTCGCCGGCCTTGAAGTGCCGGACCTTGTCACCCTGGATCTTCTTGACCTGGGCGCTGGTGGCGACGTCGTACTCCTCGTGGTCGCCCTTGAAGAACTGGCCGCTCCAGGTCTGGGTCAGGCCGCTCGCGACCTCGCCGCCCAGCGGGGCCATCCGGATCTTGTCGAAGGTGTCGAAGCCGACCCCGAACCCGACGCCGCCCGGGTCGTACATGTAGTCGATCGTCGCGAAGCCCGGCTTCGCCTGGGCGTCCGGCACGGTGATGTCGGCCGCCTTGGTGGTGCGGGCGTCGATGGTGAGCGTGAGGTCCTTGGTGACACTGAGCTTCGGCTGGACCAGCCAGTCGACACCGCCGTCGAAGTTGGTGAAGTCCTTCGCGATCAGGGCGTCGAGCAGATACGTGCCCTTCGGCACCCGGATCGTGGCGGTGCCGGAGTTGTCTGCCGGCACGACGAAGTCACGGTCCTGGCCGAGGCCCGAGTAGCCCACCAGGTCGGTGCTGTAGACACCGCTCGGGCTACCGTCCCGCCCGATGTGCTTGACGGTGACGCTGTACGACTGCACCTCACGCTGCACCGCGGCCGCCGTGCGGACACTCTGGCCGTCGCCGGTCGCCGTGACGTACGCCGAGTAGGCGCCGTCGAGGGTGCCGCCCAGCTTGGTGTCGACGGTGACGTCGACGGCGGCCGTGCCGCCCGCCGGGACGGTCACCTTGGTCGCGCCCAGCTTGAAGAAGCCGGCCGGGGCCGCCGCGCCCTTGGGGTCGGTACCGCTCGCCGAGAGGCTGAGGGTGACGTCCTTGGTGCCGAGGTTGCGGTAGGTGAGCTGCTTGGTGACCGGGGTGTCGTCGGTGTGCGGCCACTGCTGCACACCGAAGTTCACCGACACCGGGTCGGCGACCACGGTCTGCTTGATGGCCTTGTCGACGGCGATCCGGCCCGAACCCTGCTCGAACGGCGTGTACTTGCCGCCCTTGGCGGAACCGGTCAGCGCGGCCTTCAGCTGCTGGTACCCCCAGTCGGGGTGCTCCTGCTTCAGGATCGCGGCGGCGCCGGCGACATGCGGGGTCGCCATCGACGTACCGGAGATGGTCAGGTAGCCGGGCGGGTTCTCGCCGACCTCCTGGTCGATGACACTGCCCTTGGCCGCGGCCGCGGTGATGTCGACGCCGGGGGCGGTGACGTCCGGCTTGATGGTGCCCTCGGCGCTGGGGCCGGTGGAGGAGAAGTCGGCGAGCTTGTCGTTGCCGTCGACGGCGCCGACGGTGAGCGCGGCGTCCGCGCTGCCCGGCGAACCGATCGACTCGGGGCCCTCGTTGCCCGCGGCGATCGCGAACAGGATGCCCTTCTCGTTGGAGAGCTTGTTGACCTCGGCTTCGAGCGGGTCGATCTCCGGGGTGTCGTAGCCGCCCAGGCTGAGGTTGACGACATCGGCGCCCTCCGCCGCCGCCCACTCCATGCCGGCCAGGATGCCGGAGTCGTCACCGGAGCCGGTGTCGTCCAGGACCTTGCCGTTGAGGATCTTCGCACCGGGTGCGACACCGGTGTACTTGCCGTGCGACTTGGCACCGGTGCCCGCCGCGATGGACGCGACGTGCGTGCCGTGGCCGAAGTGGTCCGAGGCGTCGGCGGCCGTGGTGAAGTTCTTGGACTCGATCACCTGGTCCTTGAGGTCCGGGTGGGTCGTGTCGACACCGGTGTCCAGGACGGCGATCTTGACGCCCTTGCCGTTGTAGCCGGCCGCCCACGCCTTGGGCGCGCCGATCTGCGGCACGGACTTGTCGAGGCTGGCCTTGCGGACGCCGTCGAGCCAGACGTGCGCGATGCCGGAGGCGGCCTTGTCCCCGTTGGTGACCGCGTCCCACAGCTCCGGCGTGTCCTTGACCGGGGTCTGCACGGCGTCGGCGTTGAGCGTCTTGAGGCTGTGTCGCAGGGTGCCGGCGTCACGGACGTCGGCCTTGGCGGCACCGGCCGCGCCCTGGTAGCCGACGATGACCTTCAGGCCGTTCTTCTGCGCCTTGCGGGTCGCGGCCTTGTCCAACTCGGTGACGTCGAAGAGCCGCTGGTCCAGCTTGCCGGAGGCGACCAGCCGGACGGCGTCACCGGGGACGACGAGGGTGTGCCCGTCGGCCTTGCGGATCTGGAAGGGTATGTGCTCGCGTCCCTCGGCCCGCTCCAGGCCGACGACCCGGCCCTTGGCGTCGAGGGCGACCCGGTCGCCGGTGATCAGGGTGACGTGGTGCCTGCCGGCGACCGATGAAGCGGCCGCGGCGGCCGCGGCGGCGCGCTGCTCCGGCTTCGCCGACGCCGGGCTGGTCATGCCTGCGGCGAGAGCGACGGCTGCCGCCGTGGCCACGGTGGCCGCGGCAGCTCTTTTCACTTGTCTGCGCAAGACTCCCCCTGGGAGACGGTGTCCCGGGCGAATCCCCGTTCACCCGGCCGAGGGCAGTCCCGTACGTGTATACGTCAACCCCCCGGAATACGGAGTATGCCGGGGGGTGATCAGCGGCCTCAAGAGATGAGAGACCGGTAAGAGAGGTACGGAGGAACTGTTACGCGCCGGGGCGGACACTGTTACCCAACTGCGCGGTTGTGCGCGGGAGTTCGGTGTTAGATGCCGCAACCCCGTGACGCATTTCACGCGCCCGCGTTCTCCTTGACGGTGATCTTGCCCTTGCGGATGGTGGCCAGCCGGGGGGCCTTCTTCGCGATCGCGGAGTCGTGGGTGACCATGATGAAGGTCAGCCCGTGCTCCTTCCACATGCGCTCCAGTACGTCCATGATCTCGTCGCGCATGCCCTCGTCGAGGTTGCCGGTGGGCTCGTCGGCGAGCAGCACCTTGGGCTGCTTGACGAGGGCCCTGGCGATGGCCACACGCTGTTGCTGGCCGCCGGACATCTCGCCGGGGAGGTGGCCGAGGCGCTCGCCGAGACCGACCGACGTCAGCGCCTCGGCGGCGCGTTCCCGCCGTTCCCTGGCCTTGACGCCGAGCGGGACGAGGGCGGTCTCGACGTTCTCCTGGGCGGTGAGCGTCGGGATCAGGTTGAAGGACTGGAACACGAAACCGATGTTCTCGCTGCGGACCCGGGTCAGCTTGGTCTCGGAGAGCTTGGCCAGGTCGGTGCCGTCCAGGACGATTTCGCCGGAGGTCGGCCGGTCCAGGCCGCCGAGCATCTGCAGGAGGGTGGACTTGCCGCCGCCGGTGGGGCCCTGGATGACCAGACGGTCGCCGTCGGAGATGGTGAGGTCGATGCCGTCGAGGGCGCGGACGGTGTCCTTGCCGCGGGCGTAGAGCTTGGTGACGCTTCTGAGTTCGTACATGGTGGCTCCTGAAAGGGTTTTGGGGTGGGCGGGTGCGTTGTCGGCCGCGGGTGGGTGGGGGCTGGTCGCGCCCGCGCGGCGGAGCCGCGTATCGGCTGGGGCCCCGCGCCCCCCACGGGGCTACCCAGCCGCGAGCAGTCGTGCCGCTGGGGCGATGGGGGTCCCCCCGCTCGAGCGAAGCCGAGAGTGGGGGAGGGCGGGCGCGGCGGCACCCTGCGAGCGCCGGTAAGCGTCCCCACCCCCGCCCAGCCCCAGCGAACGGTGCCTACTCCACGCGCCGCAGCGCGTCCGCGGGCCGCAGCCTCGACGCCCGCCAGCCGCCGAACGCACCCGCGATCAGGCCGCCGGCCACCGCCAGCCCCACCGCGACCGCGATCGTCGTCACGCTGACCGGTGCCGTCAGGGCGACCTCCAGCGTCTTCGCGGTCTGCCGCCCACCGCCGAAGCCACCGCCACCACCGCCGAAGCCACCCCCGCCGCCGGCGTTGCCGCCACCGCCACCGCCACCGCCGCCGAGGGATGCGTCCAGGGTCGGGCTGATCTCGGTGACGACGTACGCGCCCGCCAGACCGAGCGCGATACCGAGCGCGCCGCCGACCAGGCCGTTGACCATGGCCTCACCGATGACCTGCCCGGTGACCCGGCGGGACTTCCAGCCCAGCGCCTTGAGCGTGCCGAACTCGCGGACCCGGCGGGAGACCGCCGAGGAGGTCAGCAGTCCGGCGACCAGGAACGCGGCCACGAGCACCGCGATGGACAGCCACTTGCCGACGTTGGTGGCGAGCGAGGACGCCGTGGAGAGGGAGCCGGAGACGGTGTCCGCGAGGTCGGCGGAGGTGGTGACCGTCGTACCCGAGACGTTCTTCTGGATGGTCGACTTGACGGCCGAGATCTGCTTGGAGTCGGTCGCCTTGACGTAGATCGTGGTGACCTTGTTCTTCTCGTCGGCCAGCGTCTGCGCCTGCTTCAGCGGCATGTACAGGTTGGCCGCCGCGTCACCGCTGTCGGCCGTCGCGATGCCGATGATCGTGTACTTGACCTTGTTGATGGTGACGGTCGAACCGACCTTGTACTTCTTCTCCTTGGCGAACGCCGAGTCGGCGACCAGGACCTTGGCATCGGTCTCGGTCGTCTTGAAGGTACGACCGCTGGTGATCTTCGACGAGGTCAGCGGGCCGACCTCGGTCTGGGTGACGTCGGTGCCGTAGACCGTGTACGAGTTGACGTCGAAGTTGGCGCCGCCGCCCCGGACCTCACCCTGCGGGGCGCCGCTGCCGCCGCCGCTGCCCTGGCCCCGGCCGCCCTGCTGGTCGCCGCCGGAGCCCTGGTTCTGCTGGAACTGACCCCGGGTGAACTGGCCGCTGATCTTGACCACGTTGAGGTTCAGCCCGCCGACCGCGGTCGCGACGCCCTTCTGGCCGCCGACCTTGGTGACGGTGGTGGAGGCGAGGGTGGTGAAACCCTGCACCATGACGCGGTCACTGCTCTGCGTGCTCGACGAGCCGTTGTTCTGCGCGTCGAAGTTGAAGCGGGGCCGCTGGGAGGCGCCCGTGGACGCCGACGCGGCCTTGGTGACGGTCATGTCCGTACCCAGGCCGTACAGCGACTGGAGGACCTTGTCCTGCGCCTTCCCCATGCCGTTGGACACGGAGTTGACCACGATGACCAGTGCGATGCCCAGCGCGAGGCCGGAGGCGACGACGAGAGCCGCCTTTCTGCGGCGGCGCAGTTCGCGCCTCAGGTAGGTGAAGAACATGACCGCAAGGTAGGGACGCACCGTGATGGCTCGATAAGGCCGAAATAAGAGAAGCATGAGAAGGCTGTGGCGAGCCCCAGAAATGTCGATGCCGCCCCTGAGGGCGGCATCGTCGAGCTGTGTGGCGGCTGTGCGTCAGACGGCCGAACCGGCCTTCCAGGCGGTCCAGTTCAGGTTCCAGCCGTTGAGGCCGTTGTCGGGGGCCACGGTCTTGTCGCCGGTGTTGGAGATGACCACCACGTCACCGACGATCGAGTGGCTGTACACCCAGTAGGCGGGCGTGCTGGTGTCGTTGGCGCCCTTGGTGTCGGACAGGCCGACGCAGCCGTGGCTGGTGTTCACGGCGCCGAAGATGGACTTGGCGCCCCAGTAGTTGCCGTGCAGGAAGGTGCCGGAGCTGGTGAGGCGGATGGCGTGCGGCACGTCCTTGATGTCGTACTCGCCCTTGCCGTCGCTGTCGGTGAAGCCCACGGTCGCGCCGTTCATGCGCGTCTCCTTGAACTTCTCGGACATCACCATGACGCCGTTGTACGTCTTGTTCTCCGGCGAACCCGCCGAGATCGGGATGGTCTTGACGGTCTTGCCGTCCTGGGTGATCTTCATCTCCTTCGTCTTGGCGTCGACGTAGGAGACCTGGTTGCGGCCTATGTGGAAGGTGACCGTCTTCTGCTGGACGCCGTAGACACCGGAGGCGCCCTGCACACCGTCGAGCGCCAGCTTCAGCGTGACGGTGGAGTTCTCCTTCCAGTAGTCCTCGGGACGGCAGTCCATGCGCTGGGTGGAGAACCAGTGGCAGGCGACTTCCTGGCCGCTGCTGGAGGTGACCGTGATGCCCTTCTGGACGGCGGCCTTGTCGGTGATCTGCTTGTCGAAGTTGATCGACACGGGCATGCCGACGCCGACGGTCGAGCCGTCCTCCGGCGTGAAGGTGCCTATGAAGCTGTTGGCCGGGGAGACCGTGGTGAAGGAGGCGTTCTCGTGGGCGACCAGGCCGGCGGAGTCCTTGGCCTCGGCGGCGACCTTGTAGGTGGTGGACCGCTCCAGCTGGGCGGAGGGCTTCCAGGTCGTCTTGTCGGCGGACAGGGCGCCGGCGACCGCGGTGCCGTCGGCCGTCGTCATGGTCACGTTGGTGAGCGTGCCCTTGCTGACGGTGACGGCCGCGGAGTTGTTGATGGACGCGTTGTCGGAGCCGTCCTTGGGCGTGATCGTGATGTCGGCCCGGGACGACTTCTTCGCCGCCGCCTGGTCCGACTGGGCCTGCGAGCTCTCACCGCTGCCGGACGCCTTGTCGTCGCTTCCGGAACACGCCGTGAGCACCAGCACACCGCCGAGCAGTGCGGACGCGGCCATCAGGCCCTTGCGCCGCTTACTGTCCGTCATCACACGCTTCTCCATCGTTGCCGAGTCCGCGAACACACCGAGAGTCCCCGTCAAGAACCTTCAACGCTACGGCCGCTTCGTCCCGTTCCACATTCCTGTGAGGTGTGGGGCACACCACGTCCGCCGGGGCGGGCGGGGCGGCAGGGGTCGGTCCGTGCGCTGTCTCAGACGACGAAACCCCGGACGGCGGTTGCCGTCCGGGGTCACTGGTGCCCCGGAACGCTCAGCCGATGCCGTCATCTTCTTCGTCGTCGCCCTCGACATCATCCTCGTCGAGGTCCCAGTCCGGCGAATCGGGATCGTAGGAGACCTGCTCGCTGGACCAGGAGGCCTGCTGGAGCTCGACTCCGGGCACTTCGCTGACCAGGTCGAAGGGGTCGACGAGATAGGCGAGGGCCTCGGCGGTGTCCTCCGTCACAGCGGTCTCGGCGTGGGCACGCTCCTCGCCGGGCAGCTCGGGGTCCTCGGCGATCCGCTGCAGCGCGGCCTTGGTGACCTCGCCGGCGTCCTCGACTTCGAGGACCAGCTCCACTCGAAGTCGTACAAAACGTGATGTCTCTGGAGTGCTCATGCCGGGAGCGTACGACCGAAACCTCCTGTGACTTTCCCGTGACCCGCGATTTTCACTAACATCGCCCCACACGGCCAATTCGCCAGCGTCACAAGGGGATCGATATTCCGTGTCATCCGTTCGCCGCCCGTTGCTGACCGCCACCGCCGCAGGCACGCTCCTGTGCGCGCTGTGGTTCGTTCCGTCCGCCAACGCGTCCCAGGACACGCCGGCGAGAACCGGTACGTCGGAGAGTGCGGCGACACAGGTCACCCAGCAGGCCAAGGCGCTGTCCGAGGCGACCTCCGAGGCGACCGGGGACGCCGGTCAACTCGCCGACACCGGAAGCCCGGACACCACGCCGTACGTCATCGGCGGCACCCTTTTCCTCGCCGTCGGCGCCGGGTTCGTGGTGTATTCGGTCCGCCGGGAACGGCTGGAATTTTAAACAACTTGACCGATCCTTGACCGAGGACTCACAGTCCTCTCATGAAGAGATCATCGGGCGTGCGGATGTGCACCCTCGCCGCCGGCGGGGCGCTGTCCCTCGCCCTCATCACGGGCTGCTCCGACGGGAGTTCGAAGGACCCGTCCGCCACCACGGACTCCGCCTCCACCGTCAAGGCGTCGAGCACCGCGGAGTTGAAGCAGCGGATCCTCGCGCAGGGCGAGGTGGACGGCTACAAGGTCAACGCGGTCGGCGCGGCCGCGCCGACCCGGAGCAAGATCAAGGCGAGCGACGAGAAGTGCCGCCCGCTGGCCTTCGTCCTCACCGGCCTCGCACCGGCCGACGCGCCCGCGGAGATCGGCCGCACGGTCCGCGAGGACAAGAAGGACCCGACCGACGACGCGACCTCCCTCGACGACATGGCCGACGGAAAGTTCGAGGACGCGCTCAAGGACTCGCTGAACCTGGACGTCACGTCCCTCGACCTGTCGTCGTACGACGGGAACGGCGCGCAGCAGGCCCTGAAGGCCCTCTCGACGGCGGTCAAGGACTGCGCGAGCGGCTTCACGGGCGGCGCGGCCGGCGACGAGCAGAAGGTCACGAAGGTCACGGCGACCAAGCCCTCGGGCACCGGCGACGAGTCGGTGGCGTTCACGGCGGTCACCGACATGGACGGCGACAAGGGCCCCCTGCACGCGGAGGTGGTACGCCACGGCAACACGCTCGCGACGTACTTCACGATGAACATCGGGGCGATGATGACCGGAAAGACCTACACGGTACCGACCCCGGTGATCAAGGCCCAGTCGGCGAAGCTGAAGTAACACGCAGTTCCCCGCGGCCTCTTGACAGGGCCCGCGGGGAACTGCGCGTCCTGGGGGCGCGGGGAACTGCGCGATCAGCCCCCACGCACCCGCGGCGGACGACCTACCGCAGCGCCCCGGTCACCTTCTCGGCGGCCTCCACAAGCGCTCCGCCCCGCACGAACTCCTCCGCCGCGGCGAGGTCGGGCGCCAGGTACCGGTCCGGCCCGACCCCCTGCACACCCGCGGAGCGCGCCGCCTCGATCACGGCCAGCGAAGCCGGCGCCGCCGTCAGCCCTTCCCGCAGCTCGATCGCCCGGGTCGCCGCGTACAGCTCGACGGCGATGACCCGCGCCAGGTTGCCCACGGCCGTCCGCAGCTTGCGCGCCGCCGACCACCCCATGGAGACATGGTCCTCCTGCATCGCGGAGGAGGGGATCGAGTCGGCCGACGCCGGCACGGCGAGCCGCTTCAGCTCGCTGACCAGCGCCGCCTGCGTGTACTGGGCGATCATCAGGCCCGAGTCGACGCCCGCGTCGTCCGCCAGGAACGGCGGCAGCCCGTGGCTGCGGTTCTTGTCCAGCAGCCGGTCGGTCCGCCGCTCGGCGATGGACCCGAGGTCGGCGACCGCGATGGCGAGGAAGTCGAGGACGTAGGCGACCGGCGCGCCATGGAAGTTGCCGTTGGACTCGACCCGGCCGTCGGGCAGCACGACCGGGTTGTCGACGGCCGACGCCAGCTCCCGCTCGGCGACGAGGCGCGCGTGCGCGAGCGTGTCCCGCCCGGCCCCGGCGACCTGCGGAGCGCACCGCACCGAGTACGCGTCCTGGACGCGCGGCGCGTCGTCCTGGTGGTGCCCGGTGAGCTGGGAGCCCTTGAGCACGGCGAGCATGTTGGCAGCGCTGTCGCCCTGCCCGGGGTGCGGGCGGATCGCGTGCAGCTCGGGCGCGAGCACCCTGTCCGTGCCGAGCAGCGCCTCCAGGCTCAACGCGGCCGTGACATCGGCGGACTTGTAGAGCATGTCCAGGTCGGCGAGGGCCATGACCAGCATGCCGAGCATGCCGTCGGTGCCGTTGAGGAGCGCGAGCCCCTCCTTCTCGCGCAGTTCGACGGGCGCGATCCCGTGCTCGGCGAGCAGCTCACCGGCGGGGCGGAGGACGCCGTCCGGGCCCTCCGCGTCCCCCTCGCCCATCAGTGTGAGCGCGCAGTGGGACAGCGGGGCCAGGTCGCCGGAGCAGCCGAGCGAGCCGTACTCGTGCACGACCGGGGTGATACCGGCGTTCAGCACGTCGGCCATGGTCTGGGCGACCTCGGGACGCACACCGGTGTGTCCGGAGCAGACGGTCTTCAGCCGCAGGAACATCAGGGCCCGTACGACCTCGCGCTCCACCCTCGGCCCCATGCCGGCCGCGTGCGAGCGCACGATGTTGCGCTGCAACTGGGCCCGCAGCTCCGGGCTGATGTGCCGGGTCGCGAGGGCGCCGAAGCCGGTGCTGACGCCGTAGACCGGCTCCGGCTTGGCCGCCAGCGCGTCCACGATCTCCCGGGCCGCCGCCAGCGCCGCGACCGCCTCCGCCGACAGTTCGACGCGGGCGCCGCCGCGCGCCACGGCGAGGACGTCGGACGCGGTGACACCGGACGTCCCCACCACCACAGTGTGCATATCCATATTCAGGAGCGTACGCAGTGAATGCGGCTGCTGTCACTAGTGGGGTACCTGGTTGCCCCTTACTTCTATGTCACTTCCGCGTGGACAGCCCTGCGGTCAGGACCGCCGGCCCCGGAAGCTGCGCCGCTCGGCCCGTTCCGGCGGGGGCGCGTCGGCCAGTCGTACGACGGGATCGTCCGGTCCCTCCCGCCCGGCCACCACCGGCCGCTCCGCGCGCAGCGCCTTGGCGCGGTACTGCGCCGCGTCGGCGAGCCGGAACAGGCGGCGGGCCGAGCGCACCGGCCCGATCGGGTCGGCGGTCGAGGCGACCCCGCACGCGACCCCCTCCCCCAGCTCCAGCTCCCCGGCCCGGCGGCAGAGTTCGTCGGCCGCCTTGACCACCTCGTCGGCCGGCGGGCCGACCGCCAGCAGACAGAACTCGTCCCCGCCGAGCCGCGCGGCCAGGGCCCCCGGGAGCATCGCCCCGCACAAGGACAGGACCGAGCCGAAACGTTCGAGGAGACGGTCGCCGACGGCGTGCCCCTGGGTGTCGTTGACCCGCTTGAGCCCGTTGAGGTCGCAGACGACCAGACTGACCACGGCGTCGTCCGTGCGGTGCCGGTCGATCGCCTCGTCGAGGCGTACGTCGACGGCGCGGCGGTTGGCGAGCCCGGTGAGCGCGTCGGTGTACGCCAGCCGGCGGGCCTCCTCGAGACGCTCGGTCTGGGCCATCCCGGCGGCGACGACGGAGGCCAGGACGGTGGCGAAGTCGGCGTCGCCACGGCCGAAGACGGCGGCCTGGACGGCGCGGGCGACGTACAGCTCGCCCCACGCCCTGCCGTGCAGCAGGATCGGCGCGACCAGGCAGCAGCCGCGGCCCCTGCGGCGCAGGGCGTCGACCCGCCGGTGCGAGTAGCCGGGGCGGCCGGCGGCGGGACCCTCGGCCGTCTCCACCCAGGCGTTGGGGCCGCCGCCGCCCGCCCAGCGCTCGTGGAGGAACTCGGTGATCTCGGGGAACTGGTGCACCGGGTAGGCCTCGGCCTCCGGGAACTCCTCCTCGTCCGGGGCGCGCTCCCCGACGTTCACGAGGACCCGCAGCCGGCCGAGGTCGCGCTCCCAGACGGAGAGCGCGGCGAAGCTGCCGTCCAGAGCACGGCAGGCGCCGGCCGCGGCGGCGCGCCAGCACTCGTGTGGGGTGTGAGCCGCAGCCATGCCCTGAGCCAGCGCCACGACGGCGGCGAGCCGGATGTCCTCACCCATTACTCCAGGCTAGGGAGGATTTGATGCATTTGGGACGTTGGTGCGGCGAACAGGTGTTGCGACGGCCCGCTTCGTCGCGGACCACGGCCCGGTGCGGGCTGGTCGCGCCCCGCGGCGGAGCCGCAGGTCGGTACGGCCCCGCGCCCCTGACGGGGCGCCGCCCACCCGCTTCTCACTCCCCCGGCCACTGCGGCTTCCGCTTCTCGTTGAACGCCGCGACACCCTCCGCGCGGTCCCCCGAGAACGCCACCGACCGCCATGCCGCGTCCTCGACCTCCAGCCCGGACCGCAGGTCCAGCCCGTGCCCGAGCCGCAGCGCCCGCTTCGCCGCCCGCAGCCCCACCGGCGAGTTCGCCGCCATCCGCGCCGCCAGCGCCAGCGCCGCGTCCCGGTCCTGGCCGGTCTCCACGAGCTGGTCGACCAGGCCCAGCTCATGCGCCTCCGGCGCCTCCACCCGGCGCGCCGAGAAGATCAGCTCGGCCGCGCGGGCCGCGCCCACCCGGCGGGGCAGCAGCTGCGTACCGCCGCCGCCCGGAATCACGCCCACCGACACCTCGGGCAGGCCCACCACGGCCGTGCCGTCGGCCACGATCACGTCGCAGGACAGCGCCAGCTCGAAGCCCCCGCCGAGCGCGTAGCCGTGCACGGCGGCGATCGTCGGCATCGGCAGCTCCAGTACGCCGGTGTACGCCCCGCGCGACAGCGGCCGCGCCCGGACCAGCTCCGCGTCGGTCATGGAGTTGCGCTCCTTGAGGTCGGCGCCGACGCAGAACGCCCGCTCGTGCGAGGAGGTCAGCACGACCACCCGGGCGTCCCGGTCGGCGCCCAGCGCGGCGCACGCGGCCACGATGGAGCGGGCCATGTCCGCCGACACCGCGTTCATGGCCTTGGGCCGGTCCAGTACGAGTTCCACCACGTGACCGTGCCGTCGTACCAGCACGAACTCCCCGTACCGCTCCTCGCTCATGGCACCCTCCGCTCGACTCGCGCTCGCGTTAACGCTTGTTAACCGCACGATCATCGCAGCCGGGCCCGCCTCGGGGAAAGGGGCATCGACCGGCTCCGGGCACCCTCGTTCGAGTGACATCACGGGATACTCCCGGCGCACACCCCATGGGAGCGCATAACGTGCGCTCGCCACGGCGCATCGGGGGCGCGCAGCGGGGAGGGAGCGTCATGACAGGAACGCCGTCAGTCGGCCGCCGGGGGCGGCATCGCAAGCCCCGGCCTCGCAAGGTGCTGTTCGCCACCGGCGGGCTCGTACTGGCCGCCGGGGTGCTGAGCCTCGTACGGATCGTCCCGGAGGGCGGTGCCGGCACGCCCGGCACCGCGGAGGCGGAGCCCCGGCTGGACCCGACCGCCGACGCCACGGACCGGTCGGCGAACGCGGCCGCCACCCTCCGTACGGTCCCCACGGCCACCGCCTCGGCGGCCACCGTCACGGGCGGCGCGAGCCGGACCCCTGCGGCCACGCCGGCCGCCACGCCGTCCGTATCGGAGTCGGTCTCACCCAGCGCGCTGCCCGGCAGGGGCGCCACGGTCCCGACCACCATCCCGACGAGTCCGGCACGACCGGCCGGCACTCCGCCGGCTCCGGCGACCGGCACTCCGGCCGCGACCCCCACCCCGACCGCCACGCCCGGTACCCGTCCGCCGGGCGGCGGTGTCTGCCTGCCCGTCGTCGGACTGTGCGTGGACCCACTGATACAGGCCGGTCGCCGCTAGGACGGCTCCCCGTCGCGGCGGGTGAGCAGCCAGGGCTCCACCACGCCCAGGCCACGCACCGGGC
Organism: Streptomyces sp. NPDC007157; assembly: GCF_040634235.1. Lineage (NCBI taxonomy): Bacteria > Bacillati > Actinomycetota > Actinomycetes > Kitasatosporales > Streptomycetaceae > Streptomyces > Streptomyces sp. NPDC007157. The sequence continues at coordinate 27,350 of NZ_JBEYFE010000002.1, read as the reverse complement.
GCTGCCACATCGGCTGGAGCGCGAAGCGGTACGTCGGGGGTTCCTCGCCCTCCTTCTCGGCGGTGGCCGCGGCCTCGGCGGCCTCCGCCTCCGAGGCGGGCGCCTCGCCGGAACGGATCAGTTCCTCCGCGAAGGCCGAGTCGACGAGCACGGCGTCCCGGGGGGCTATGGAGGTCAGCCGGGAGGCCAGGTTCACGGTCGTGCCGAAGACATCGCCCATTCGGGTGGTCACGGTGCCGAAGGCCATGCCGACACGCAGCTCCGGCATCGTCTCGTCGTGACCCATGGTCTCCACCAGGCGCAGCGCGATGTCGGCGGCCGTGCCGGCGTCGTCGGCGGCGTACAGGACCTCGTCGCCGAGGGTCTTGATGAGCCGGCCACCGCGGGCCGCCACCAGGTCGGCGGCGGTGGTCTCGAAGGCCTCGACCAGCTCGCCGAGTTCCTCCTCCTCCATCCGGCGGGTCAGCCGGGTGAACCCGACCAGGTCGGCGAAGCCGACGGCCAGCCGCCGGTCGACCATCTCCTCGTCGTCGGCCGACTGCACGACCCGGCCGGCCGAGGCGGCGAGCTGACGGCGCCAGACGTAGACCAGGAACTCCTCCAGCTCGGGCAGGAGCAGTTCGACGATCGGGTACGTGACCTCGGTGCGGGTCATGCCCGGCTCGGGCGGCTCGGTCAGGCCCTCCAGGAAGGAATCCATCTGCCACTCCGCCAGACGGGCGGTGGTCTGCCCGGTCGACCGGGCCACCTGCACGGCCATGGCCTCGCTGAGCAGGCCCGCCTCGACGAGACCGGCGAGCCGGCGCAGTGCCAGCACGTCGGCCTCGGTCAGCGCCCTGGCCTGCCCGATGTCCGCGAAGCCCATGGCCCGCCAGAACCTCGACGCCAGTTCCATGGAGACGCCGGCGCTACGGGCCGCCTGGAACGGGGTGTAGCGGCGCTCGGCACCGAGGATCAGGCCTTCGAGGCGCAGCGCGAGCGGGTCCTCGCCGGAGTCGGCGGCGTCCGCGCCCTCGCCGGAGCCCGTGTCGTCGACGGTCACGCCTGCTGCCCTTCCGATCTGCCGCGGTCACGTATCGACCGGCCTCAACTCTACGGCAGCTGTGCGGTAGCTCACTTCGTGAGGTGGGCCGATGTCAGGTCTCCCCGGCCGGCGTTCCCCGGGGGCGGCGCCCCCAGACCCCCGCGCCAGGGACGGACGGCCCGCATCGGCCCCCACCGGCCGGTGGGGGCCGATCGCGCGGTTCCCCGCGCCCCTGAAAGGGTGCTACACCGCCCAGCCCCGACCCGCCCGCACCGGCTCAGCCGCCCCCGGAGCCGCCCTCACGCCGGTCGCAGGTGCACGATGTCGCCCGCCCCCACCGGTTCCTGCACGCCCTCCTCCGTGGCGATCACCAGTCGCCCGTCTCCGTCCACGGCCACCGCCTCCCCGACCAGCGACCGGTCCCCCGGCAGCTCGGCCCGGACCGTCCGCCCCAACGTCGCGCAGCCCGCCGCATACGTCTCCTGGAGCCCGCTGCGCGCCGGATCGCCGCCCGCCGCGCGCCAGCGCCCGTACCAGTCCTCCAGCGACCGCAGCACCGCCCGCAGCAGCGGATCCCGGTCCGTGGTCACCGCACCGGCCAGCGCCAGCGACCCCGCCTGCGGCACCGGCAGCTCCTCCGCGCGCAGCGTGACGTTGATACCGACGCCGACCACGACGGCGTCCTCACCGGCCCGCTCCGCCAGAATGCCCCCGGCCTTGCGCTCCTCGTCACCGACGGTCACCAGCAGGTCGTTCGGCCACTTGAGTGCCGTATCGACACCGGCCACCCGGGCCAGGCCCGTCGCCACCGCCACGCCCGTCAGCAGCGGCAGCCAGCCCCAGCGGGCCACCGGCACCTCGGCCGGCTTCAGCAGCACCGAGAAGAACAGGCCGGAGCGGGCCGGCGCCGTCCACCGGCGGTCCAGACGGCCCCGCCCGGACGTCTGTTCCTCGGCCACGAGCACGGCGCCCTCGTCCGCGTCCCCCGCGAGGGCCCGCGCCACCAGGTCGGAATTGGTGGAGCCGGTGCGCTGCACGACCTCGATGCCGCAGTAGAGGCCGCCGTCCCGCACCAGAGCCCTGCGCAGCCCCGCCGCCCCGAGCGGTGGACGGTCCAGGTCGGACCAGCGATTGTTGTTCTCGTCTGCTGCATCTCGCGGCGTCATGCAAGCCACCCTAGGTGTGTTGTACGCCGCACTGCCGTTTGGTAGGCGCCCCACTACGCTACGGATGAGTAACCGTCCCCCCTTTTGAGCAGGCAGGGAGCCGCATCCCGATGTCCGAGCCGGAAGAGATCGACATTCACACGACCGCGGGGAAGCTCGCGGATCTCCAGCGCCGTGTCCATGAAGCGACACACGCCGGTTCGGAGCGCGCGGTCGAAAAGCAGCACGCCAAGGGCAAGTTGACGGCCCGTGAGCGGATCGAGCTGCTCCTCGACGAGGGCTCCTTCGTCGAACTGGACGAGTTCACCCGCCACCGCTCCACCGACTTCGGCCTGGAGCACAACCGCCCGTACGGCGACGGCGTCGTCACCGGGTACGGCACGGTGGACGGCCGTCCGATCGCCGTCTTCTCCCAGGACTTCACCGTCTTCGGCGGCGCCCTCGGCGAGGTCTACGGCCAGAAGATCGTCAAGGTGATGGACTTCGCCCTGAAGACCGGCTGCCCGGTCATCGGCATCAACGACTCCGGCGGCGCCAGGATCCAGGAGGGGGTCGCCTCGCTCGGCGCGTACGGCGAGATCTTCCGCCGCAACACGCACGCGAGCGGTGTGATCCCGCAGATCTCACTGGTCGTCGGGCCCTGTGCCGGCGGCGCCGTGTACTCCCCGGCCATCACCGACTTCACGGTCATGGTCGACCAGACGTCCCACATGTTCATCACCGGTCCGGACGTCATCAAGACGGTCACCGGCGAGGACGTCGGCTTCGAGGAGCTGGGCGGCGCCCGCACCCACAACTCGGTCTCCGGCGTGGCCCATCACATGGCCGGCGACGAGAAGGACGCCATCGAGTACATCAAGCAACTGCTGTCGTACCTGCCGTCCAACAACCTGACCGAGGCCCCGGCCTTCCCCGAGGAGGCGGACCTGTCCGTCACCGACGAGGACCGCGAGCTGGACACCCTGGTCCCGGACAGCGCGAACCAGCCGTACGACATCCACACGGTGCTCGAACACGTACTCGACGACGGTGAGTTCTTCGAGACGCAGGCCCTGTTCGCGCCGAACATCGTCACCGGCTTCGGCCGGGTCGAGGGCCACCCGGTCGGCATCGTCGCCAACCAGCCGATGCAGTTCGCCGGCTGCCTCGACATCAAGGCGAGCGAGAAGGCGGCCCGCTTCGTCCGCACCTGCGACGCCTTCAACGTCCCGGTCATCACCTTCGTCGACGTCCCGGGCTTCCTCCCCGGCGTCGACCAGGAGCACGACGGCATCATCCGCCGCGGCGCCAAGCTGATCTACGCCTACGCCGAGGCGACGGTCCCCCTGATCACCGTCATCACCCGCAAGGCCTTCGGCGGCGCCTACGACGTCATGGGCTCCAAGCACCTGGGTGCCGACCTCAACCTCGCCTGGCCGACCGCCCAGATCGCCGTCATGGGCGCCCAGGGAGCCGTCAACATCCTGCACCGCCGCACCATCGCCGAGGCGGCGGCCGGCGGCGAGGACGTCGAGGCCGTGCGCGCCCGCCTGATCCAGGAGTACGAGGACCACCTCCTCAACCCCTACACGGCCGCCGAACGTGGTTACATCGACGCCGTGATCATGCCGTCGGACACGCGGCGCCACGTCGTACGGGGCCTGCGCCAGCTCCGTACCAAGCGCGAGTCCCTGCCGCCGAAGAAGCACGGCAACATCCCCCTCTAAGGAGCCGCTGTGACGATCAAGGTCATACGGGGCAACCCGACCCCGGAGGAACTGGCCGCCGCTCTGGCGGTGGTCAGGGCGAGGGCGGCGGCCCTGGCAACCGCCCCGTCCGGCACCCCGACGGCAAGGGCCGCCTGGTCCGACCCGTCCCGCATCGCCCAGCACCGGGTCCCGCAGCCGAGCCCGAGTGCATGGACCCGCACCTACTGGCCGAGCTAGCAGCAGGAGACGAGGGGCGCGGGGAACCGCGCACTCAGGAGGAACCCCGGGCGCCAATCTGAGTACCCCTACTCAGGCGCCCCCGTCGGCCAGGCCGCACGCTGGTGCCATGCTGTGGTCGGACCCTGACGACGAGCCGCCGAAGGACCTGCAAGACGTGCAGAAAGCCCTCCGGCGGCTCGGCGTCTTCCTGGCTCTGGTCATGCTGCTGCTGATGATCGTGCTGGGCGTGCGGTGAGCGGCACACCTGTCGGCGCCCACCGATACGCTGACGCCATGCGCAGACTCGTCCTCGCCTCCCAGTCCCCCGCCCGGCTGAACCTCCTGCGCCAGGCGGGTCTCGCTCCCGAGGTGATCGTCAGCGGCGTCGACGAGGACGCCGTCACCGCCCCCACCCCGGCCGAACTGGCCCTCGCCCTCGCGGAGGCCAAGGCTTCCGTCGTCGCCGCCCGCACCGATGTGCAGGGCGCGATCGTGATCGGCTGCGACTCGGTGCTGGACCTCGACGGCCGGCCGCTCGGCAAGCCGGCGGACGCCGAGGAGGCGACCGCCCGCTGGAAGTCGATGCGCGGCCGGGCCGGCACCCTGCAGACCGGGCACTGCGTGTGGGACACGGCGACCAACCGGCACGTGTCGGCGACCGCCTCCACCGTCGTCCGGTTCGGCGAGCCCACCGACGCGGAGGTCGCCGCGTACGTCGCCTCCGGCGAACCCCTCTACGTGGCGGGCGCGTTCACCCTGGACGGCCGCAGCGCGCCGTTCATCGACGGCATCGAGGGCGACCACGGCAACGTGATCGGCATCAGCCTGCCCCTGGTCCGCCGGCTGCTCGGGGAGCTCGGCATCGGCATCACGGAGTTGTGGGCGCCGGCGGAGTGATCGGCCCGGCGGCCGGCGTGTCCTTCCTCGGTTCCGGTTCCGGTTCCGGTTCCGGGTCACCGGCCGCCGGACCGGAACCGTCCACGCCCCCGTCGGCGTCCGCCCCGGCGCCCGCGCCCTCCGTACGGTCGTACGTCATCAACAGCAGCACGACGAGGGCGAGGACGACCACCATGGACAGGAACGCCGTCCAGCCGATCAGTCCCCACGCCACGGCGCCCAGCAGGCCGTGTACGACCGCGACGCTGATCAGCAGGATGCGGCCGAGGCCGGCGGGCGCCCGGTTGCGTATCGCTACCAGCAGGGCCACCAGGGCGCACAGCGCGAAGTAGAGGCCGAAGACCACGGCGCCGATCTTCGCGGTCATCGACATGTTGTCGGGGTCGAGCCCGGCCAGGGACATGTCCTGACGGTCGACCACCACTCCCATGAACCAGTTGAGCGCGGCGACCCCGAGTGCCTCCGCGAGGAGTACGACCGCCACGACCCAAGCCACCGGTCTGCGCACCACCGGTCCCCACCCACTTTCGGTCACGGCCCCACGAGAGCCGCTGTTACTTGAAGTACGTTCAAGACATCGCGAACGCTACTAACGGGTAAACCGGGGGACAAGGGGCCGGGCGTCGGCAAAGATTCGTTGGGCCATTCGTAGGGACTCAACAAAGAAACGCTGTGGGGCGCGGCACGCTCTCACAGAGACCTTGAGCACATCGCGGGGCTAGGGTTTTCCGAAAGAGTCCTGCGTACCTTGGTGCGACAAGGGCTTTCGCGGGTCGGGCGAGCCTCGCATCACGCTCCGTGTGGGCAAGCTCACCATTGGGGACGGGTCGAAGTGCCGTGTCGGCCTTCCCTAAACTCGGCTTGTTTCAAGGAGGGAGCCTCAATCGTGCGCAAGGTGCTCATCGCCAACCGTGGCGAAATCGCTGTCCGTGTGGCCCGGGCCTGCCGGGACGCGGGGATCGCGAGCGTGGCCGTCTACGCGGACCCGGACCGGGACGCTCTGCATGTCCGCGCCGCGGATGAGGCGTTCGCCCTGGGCGGTGACACCCCGGCAACCAGCTACCTGGACATCGACAAGGTCCTGAACGCGGCACGCGAGGCGGGGGCCGACGCCGTCCACCCGGGCTACGGCTTCCTCTCCGAGAACGCGGAGTTCGCCCAGGCGGTCCTGGACGCCGGCCTGACCTGGATCGGTCCGCCGCCGCAGGCCATCCGCGACCTCGGCGACAAGGTGGCCGCCCGGCACATCGCCCAGCGGGCCGGCGCCCCCCTGGTCGCCGGTACCCCGGACCCGGTCTCGGGCGCCGACGAGGTGGTGGCGTTCGCCGAGGAACACGGCCTGCCGATCGCCATCAAGGCCGCCTTCGGCGGCGGCGGTCGCGGCCTGAAGGTCGCCCGCACCCTCGAAGAGGTCCCGGAGCTGTACGACTCCGCCGTCCGTGAGGCGGTGGCCGCCTTCGGGCGCGGGGAGTGCTTCGTGGAGCGCTACCTGGACCGGCCGCGGCACGTGGAGACCCAGTGCCTGGCCGACAAGCACGGCAACGTGGTCGTGGTGTCGACCCGTGACTGCTCGCTCCAGCGCCGCCACCAGAAGCTCGTGGAGGAGGCCCCGGCCCCCTTCCTGTCCGACGCGCAGGTCGCCGAGCTGTACCGCGCCTCCAAGGCCATCCTCAAGGAGGCCTCCTACGAGGGCGCCGGCACCTGTGAGTTCCTGGTCGGGCAGGACGGCACGATCTCCTTCCTGGAGGTCAACACCCGCCTCCAGGTCGAGCACCCGGTGACCGAGGAGGTCGCCGGCATCGACCTGGTCCGCGAGATGTTCCGGATCGCCGACGGCGAGGAACTCGGCTACGACGACCCCGAGCTGCGCGGTCATTCGTTCGAGTTCCGGATCAACGGCGAGGACCCGGGCCGCGGGTTCCTGCCCGCCCCGGGCACGGTCACCACCTTCGACGCCCCGTCCGGCCCCGGTGTCCGCCTGGACGCGGGCGTGGAGTCGGGCAGCGTGATCGGCCCGGCCTGGGACTCCCTGCTGGCCAAGCTCATCGTCACCGGCCGGACCCGCAAGGAGGCCCTTCAGCGGGCCGCCCGCGCCCTGGACGAGTTCCAGGTCGAGGGCATGGCCACGGCCATCCCGTTCCACCGCGTCGTCGTCCGGGACCCGGCGTTCGCACCCGAGCTCACCGGCTCCGAGGACCCCTTCACGGTCCACACCCGGTGGATCGAGACCGAGTTCGTCAACGAGATCAAGCCCTTCGCCGCCCCGGCCGACGCCGAGGCGGAGGAGGACGCCGGCCGTGAGACGGTCGTCGTCGAGGTCGGCGGCAAGCGTCTGGAGGTCTCCCTCCCGGCGTCCCTGGGCATGACCCTGGCCCGCACCGGCCTCGCCGCCGGCGCCAAGCCGAAGCGCCGGGCCGCCAAGAAGTCCGGCCCGGTCGCCTCCGGTGACACCCTCGCCTCGCCGATGCAGGGCACGATCGTCAAGATCGCGGTCGAGGAGGGCCAGGAGGTCAAGGAGGGCGACCTGGTCGTCGTCCTGGAGGCCATGAAGATGGAGCAGCCGCTGAACGCCCACAAGGCCGGCACCATCAAGGGCCTCGCCGCCGAGGTCGGCGCGTCCCTCACCTCCGGCGCCGTGATCTGCGAGATCAAGGACTGACGAGACCTCGAACCGCATCGCCCGGCGAACGGCACCCGCCCGTTCGCCGGGCACCCGACTTTCTGGAACGGTCCATGCGCGCCGACGCCCGCCGCAACCACGACCGGCTGCTCGCCGAGGCCCGTACGGTGTTCGCCGAGCACGGCACCGACGCCTCGCTGGAGGACGTGGCCCGCCGGGCGGGCGTGGGCATCGGCACCCTGTACCGGCACTTCCCGAACCGGCACGCCCTGATGAGTGCCGTCTTCGAGGACGCGGTGGACGAACTGCTCGCCAGGGCCCGCGCGTTGCTGACGGCTCCCGAGCCGTGCCGGGCCCTGCTGACGTGGCTTCACGAGGTGGTCGGCCATGCGGCCGCCTACCGGGGCCTGTCGAGGGCTCTGATGTCAGCGTCGTCGGCCTCGGCCCTGGCCCGCTGCGGCACCCCGATGCGGGAGGCGGGGAACGCCCTCCTGACCCGAGCCCAGGAGTCGGGCGCGGTAAGGGCGGACGTACAGATAGGCGACCTGCTTCAACTCACCCACGCCATCGCCCTGGCAGCGGAGGAGTCACCGGGAGACCCGCAACTGGCGGACAGGCTGCTGCAGCTGACGCTGCGCGGACTTGCCTAGAGGCGCGGGGACGCGTCCGGTCCGCGGCTACCGCCGCGTGGGCGCGACCAGCCGCATCGGACCCGCACCCGCCCACGAGACCCGTCCCCACGGCGCCCGGGCACTCAAGCCCTCAGCGCCGCCGCATATCGGCGACCCGCCCCCGCTCGCCCCCCGCCGGCGGCTCCCCGTTCATCATCGAAGCCGACCGCAGCCCCGACCCGGGCACCTGACCCCGGCGCGGCCCCGGAAGGGATACGTCCCGACGCTGCTGACGCTGTTGCTGACGCGCCGGGACCTGATCACCCCCCGGGTTTCCCGACGCTCCGGCCACAGCGATCTGCACCCCCTGATCGGCGAGGGCCTGGAGTTCCGTGGCGGCACGGTCGTCGTGAGCCGGCGGCTCGTCCGTGACCAGCCGGGTGATGACGTCCGTCGGCACGGTCTGGAACATCGTGTCCGTACCGAGCTTGGTGTGGTCGGCGAGGACGACCACCTCCGCGGCGGCCTGCACCAGCGCCCGGTCGACGGACGCCGACAGCATGTTGGACGTGGACAGCCCCCGCTCGGCCGTCAGGCCGCTGCCCGACAGGAAGGCCTTGGACACCCGCAGCCCCTGCAGGGACTGCTCCGCGCCGGAGCCGACCAGGGCGTAGTTGGAGCCGCGCAGGGTGCCGCCGGTCATCACGACCTCGACCCGGTTGGCATGGGCCAACGCCTGCGCCACCAGCAGCGAGTTGGTGACGACGGTGAGTCCGGGCACTCTCGCCAGCCGGCGCGCGAGTTCCTGGGTGGTGGTACCCGCCCCGACCACGATGGCCTCGCCCTCTTCGACGAGACCCGCGGCGAGATCGGCGATGGCCGTCTTCTCGGCGGTCGCGAGATGTGACTTCTGCGGAAAGCCGGACTCCCGCGTGAACCCGCCCGGCAAAACCGCACCGCCATGTCGGCGGTCGAGGAGTCCTTCTGCCTCCAGTGCGCGCACGTCCCGCCGTACGGTCACTTCTGAGGTCTGGACGACGCGGGCGAGCTCACGGAGCGATACGGCCCCGTTCGCGCGCACCATTTCGAGGATCAATTGGCGACGTTCTGCAGCGAACACGAAACTGACAGTAACCCCAACGACCGTCTGCTTTCAGCAGTTTGCGCCGAATAGCAGAAGTTGTTCGCACAGCAGGGTCGGGAGTGGTATAGGAGCTACCCCACCCGACTATGCCGTACGCATGCTCGACAACTCCCCGTGACCAGCGGGGAGTCGGTTCCGGCCGTCAGAGTTCGCTGCCGGTCTTCCGCGTGTGCAGCTGCCGCGCGACCTCCGCGATCGACCCCGAAAGAGAGGGATACACGGTGAACGCGTTCGCGATCTGTTCGACCGTCAGATTGTTGTCGACGGCGATCGAGATCGGATGGATGAGTTCCGACGCCCGCGGCGACACGACCACACCGCCCACCACGATCCCGGTGCCCGGCCGGCAGAACATCTTCACGAAGCCGTCCCGGATGCCCTGCATCTTCGCGCGCGGGTTGCGCAGCAGCGGCAGCTTCACGACCCGGGCGTCGATCTTGCCCGCGTCCACGTCCGCCTGCGTGTAGCCGACCGTCGCGATCTCCGGGTCGGTGAAGACGTTCGACGACACCGTCTTCAGGTTCAGCGGGGCCACCGCGTCGCCCAGGAAGTGGTAGATCGCGATCCGCCCCTGCATGGCGGCCACCGACGCCAGAGCGAACACGCCCGTCACGTCACCGGCGGCGTACACACCCGGAGCCGTAGTCCGCGACACCTTGTCGGTCCAGATGTGCCCGGAGTCACGCAGCTTGACGCCCGCACCCTCCAGCCCGAGACCGGCGCTGTTCGGAATCGCGCCGACGGCCATCAGACAGTGCGAACCGCTGATGACCCGGCCGTCCGCGAGCGTCACCTCGACCCGGTCCCCGACCCGCTTGGCGGCGGCGGCCCGCGACCGTGCCATGACGTTCATGCCACGGCGCCGGAACACGTCCTCCAGAACGGCGGCCGCGTCCGGGTCCTCACCCGGCAGCACCCGGTCCCGCGACGACACCAGCGTGACCCTCGACCCCAGCGCCTGGTACGCGCCGGCGAACTCGGCACCGGTCACACCCGACCCGACCACGATGAGCTCCTCGGGCAGCTCGGTGAGGTCGTAGACCTGGGTCCAGTTCAGGATGCGCTCGCCGTCGGGCTGGGCGTCGGGCAGCTCGCGCGGGTGACCGCCGGTGGCGATGAGCACCGCGTCCGCCGTGAGGGTCTCCTCACTCCCGTCCGCGGCCGTGACCACGACCTTCCGCGACCCGTCCAGGGCCTGCATGCCCTCCAGCCGGCCCCGCCCCCGCATGACCCGGGCACCGGCACGCGTCACCGAGGCCGTGATGTCATGCGACTGAGCGAGCGCAAGCCGCTTCACACGCCGGTTGACCTTGCCCAGATCGACCCCGACCACCCGGGCCGCCTGCTCCAGCGGCGGGGTGTCGTCGGCGACGATGATCCCCAGCTCCTCGTACGAGGAGTCGAAGTTGGTCATCACCTCGGCCGTGGCGATAAGAGTCTTCGACGGCACGCAGTCGGTCAGCACCGACGCTCCGCCCAGACCGTCGCAGTCGACGACGGTCACCTCCGCGCCGAGCTGCGCGGCCACCAGGGCCGCTTCATATCCGCCGGGTCCGCCACCAATGATCACGATCCGAGTCACGTACTCCATTGTCCCGCACCCTTCAAGGTGCTACTGCCCCGGGGGCGCCACCCGGCGCTTTCCGGGGCTGGAGAGGTACCTGTGGCGGCTGCCGTACCCTCTCTCCATGTCGTCGCTCTACGCCGCGTACGCCGGCAATCTCGACGCACGGCTGATGTCCCGCCGCGCCCCGCACTCCCCCCTCCGTGCCACCGGCTGGCTGAACGGATGGCGGTTGACCTTCGGCGGCGAGCAGATGGGCTGGGAGGGCTCGCTGGCGACCATCGTCGAGGACCCCCTCGCCCAGGTCTTCGTCGGTCTCTACGACCTCGCCCCGATGGACGAGGAGTCCATGGACCGCTGGGAGGGCGTCGGCATGGGCATCTACCGCCGGGCACGCGTGCGCGTGCACACGCTGGAGGGCGAGGAGACCGCCTGGCTCTACGTCCTCAACGGCTACGAGGGCGGTCTCCCCTCGGCCCGCTACCTCGGCGAGATCGCCGACGCGGTGGAGTCGGCGGGCGCCCCGCACGACTACGTCATGGAACTCCGCAAGCGCCCCTGCTGAGCCTCCAAACCACACAGACCACACACAGCCCGCCCAAAGTTGCCTGCGTCACACCGCTCGTTGGAAACGACAAGACAACGATCGCCATCCCGTGAGCTCAGTCATCTACGCGCGTAGGCCCAGACCGGCTACTCTCATCCGCGTGAACGCATCTCTTCTTCCGGACGACATCCAGGGCGACCCCCATGCCGCTGCCGGGGCGGCCGCCGCGCGCCTGCGCGAGCTCACGGGCGCCGAGACCCACGACGTCGCCCTCGTGATGGGCTCCGGCTGGGCTCCGGCCGTCGACGCCCTGGGCGCTCCCGACGCCGAGTTCCAGGTCACCGAGCTGCCCGGCTTCCCGCCGCCGGCCGTCGAGGGGCACGGGGGCAAGATCCGCTCGTACTCCTTCGGGGACAAGCGCGCGCTGGTCTTCCTGGGCCGCACGCACTATTACGAGGGCCGCGGTGTCGCCGCCGTCGCGCACGGCGTCCGCACCGCCGTCGCCGCCGGCTGCAAGACCATCGTCCTCACCAACGGCTGCGGCGGCCTGCGCGAGGGCATGCGCCCCGGCCAGCCGGTCCTCATCAGCGACCACATCAACCTCACGGCGACCTCCCCGATCGTCGGCGCGAACTTCGTCGACCTGACGGACCTCTACTCGCCCCGCCTGCGCGCCCTGTGCAAGGAGATCGACCCCACCCTCGAAGAGGGCGTCTACGCGCAGTTCCCCGGCCCGCACTACGAGACCCCGGCCGAGATCCGCATGGCCCGCGTCATCGGCGCGGACCTGGTGGGCATGTCGACGGTCCTGGAAGCGATCGCTGCGCGCGAGGCGGGCGCCGAGGTCCTGGGCATCTCCCTGGTGACGAACCTGGCGGCGGGCATGACCGGCGAGCCCCTCAACCACGAGGAGGTCCTCCAGGCGGGCCGCGACTCGGCGTCGCGGATGGGCGAGCTGCTCGCGCAGGTACTGGGCCGGATCTGAGAGACGCGGCAGGGGGTGCCACGGAAGGTCGCAGAGCGAGTGCGGCCCCACCGTGGCCGGTCGCGCAGTTCCCCGCGCCCCCGCCTGGGTACGGACACCCGGCACGACAACGGCCCGCCGGGCCGACGACGGCGACGAGTCACCGGCGTCCCCCACCCAAGACGAGTCACCGACCGCCCGCAGCCCACAACGGATCACCGATCCCAGACGGCAGCGGGAACGAGACGGACCGTCGGCCGCACGCGGCGGGTAGGGGGCAAGACGGATCGCCGATCGCAACGCCCCGGCAGGAACGAAACGGACCGCCGATCGCACGCCCCGGCAGGAACGGAACAGACCGTCGGCCGCATGCGGCGGGGAGGACGGAACGGACCGCCGATCGCCGCTCCCCCGCGGCGGGGGAACGAGTCGGACCGTCGGGAGTCGGACCGTCGGTCGCACGCGGTGGGAAGGGGACGGGGTGGGGAGTTTCCGCCCGCAGCGGCCGGCGCCCGTCGCCCTGTGCGGTAAGAGAGACAGCACCGCCGGTCCGAGGACGGAGACTCCCCGCCCCGGCCCCGACTCACCACCACCCGTAGGCGCTACGCGCACCCCCACCGAAGCAGCACCGGCGCCGCAGGCACACCACGAGAGGTTGGACGACGACCGTGCAAGACGATCTCATCGCCCGGGCCAGGACCTGGCTGGCCGAGGACCCGGACCCGGACACCCGCGACGAGCTGGCCAAGCTGATCGACGCCGGTGACACCACCGAACTGTCGGACCGCTTCGCCGGCACCCTCCAGTTCGGCACCGCCGGCCTCCGCGGCGAACTCGGCGCCGGCCCGATGCGCATGAACCGCACCGTCGTCATCCGCGCCGCCGCCGGCCTCGCCGCATACCTGAAGAACCACGGCCAAGGCACCGGCACCGTCGTCATCGGCTACGACGCCCGCCACAAGTCCGCCGACTTCGCCCGCGACACCGCGGCCGTCATGACCGGCGCCGGGCTCCACGCCGTCGTCCTCCCCCGCCCCCTCCCCACCCCGGTGCTGGCGTTCGCCATACGGCACCTGGGCGCGGTCGCCGGTGTGGAGGTCACCGCCAGCCACAACCCGCCCCGCGACAACGGCTACAAGGTCTACCTCGGCGACGGCTCCCAGATCGTCCCGCCCGCCGACGCGGAGATCGCCGCCGAGATCCACGCGATCGCGACCCTCCACGACGTCCCCCGCCCCGACACCGGCTGGGAAACCCTCGACGACACCGTCCTGGACGCCTACCTGGCCCGTACGGACGCCGTCCTGGCCCCCGGCTCCCCCCGCACCGCGCGGACCGTCTACACGGCCATGCACGGCGTCGGCAAGGACACCCTCCTCGCCGCCTTCGCCCGCGCCGGCTTCCCCGAGCCGGTCCTCGTCCCGGAGCAGGCCGACCCGGACCCGGACTTCCCGACCGTCGCCTTCCCCAACCCGGAAGAGCCCGGCGCGATGGACCTCTCCTTCGCGAAGGCCCGCGAGACCGACCCCGACCTGATCATCGCCAACGACCCGGACGCCGACCGCTGCGCCGCCGCCGTCAAGGACGACGGCGCATGGCGCATGCTGCGCGGCGACGAGGTCGGCGCCCTCCTCGCCGCCCACCTGGTCCGCCGCGGCGTCACCGGCGTGTTCGCCGAGTCGATCGTCTCCTCCTCCCTCCTCGGCCGGATCGCCGAGAAGGCGGGACTGCCCTACGAGGAGACCCTCACCGGCTTCAAGTGGATCGCCCGCGTCGACGGCCTGCGCTACGGCTACGAGGAGGCCCTCGGCTACTGCGTCGACCCCGACGGCGTCCGCGACAAGGACGGCATCACCGCCGCGCTCCTGATCACCGAGCTGGCCTCGGTCCTCAAGGAGGAGGGCCGTACCCTCCTCGATCTCCTCGACGACCTCGCCGTGGAGCACGGCCTGCACGCCACCGACCAGCTCTCGGTCCGCGTCGAGGACCTCTCCGTCATCGCCGACGCCATGCGCAGGCTCCGCGAGCAGCCGCCGACCGCACTCGCCGGCCTCCCCGTCACCGACGCGGAGGACCTGACCCGCGGCACGGACCGGCTCCCGCCCACCGACGGCCTGCGCTACACGCTCACCGGCGCCCGGGTCGTCGTCCGCCCCAGCGGCACCGAGCCCAAGCTGAAGTGCTACCTGGAAGTGGTCGTCCCGGTGGCCAGGCACGCCGACCTCCCGGCGGCCCGGGCCAAGGCGGCCGAGATCCTGGCCGGGATCAAGCGCGACCTCTCCGCAGCAGCCGGCATCTGAACCGAGGGGCGCCCCCGGGCGCCCCTCGGCCCACCGCCGAACGGCGAACGGACCGGACCTTTTCGTCGGCCCACGTCCGTTGGCCCACGTTCGTTGACCTACGTTCGTTGACCCACGTCTGTTGGCCCACGTTCGTTGACCCACGTCTGTTGGCCCACGTCCGTTGACCCACGCTCGTTGACCTACGTTCGTTCGCGGCCCACGTCCGTTGGCCCACGTCCGTTGACCCACGTCCGTTGGCCCACGTTCGTTGACCCACGTCCGTTGGCCTACGTTCGTTGACCCACGTTCGTTGGCGGCCCACGCTCGTTGACCCACGCTCGTTGACGGCCCACGCTCGTTGGCCCAGGTACGGGTCCGTAGCACCCCATCGGGTGATTTCCCGGCGGTAGTTGACCCGGGCTCCACGCCGTGCCCCGGTGACCGGGAAACGGTGGTCGGGTAACGCCCGCCACCGCCGTCGTACCGGAGTCTGGAGCCGCCGCCGTGTCCTCGACCGCCCCCGACACCGCCCCCAGCGGACACATCCCGGGCTCCCGACGACCCCACCTCCCCACCGCGGGCGTCCCCCGCCACGCGCTGCGCCGGGCGGCCCCGGCCCTCGCCGGGTATCTCGCCGTACGCCTCACCGGTCTGGTGTTCCTCGCCGTGTGGGCACACCGGCGGCACCACGGCGTGTGGCCGATGCTGGCGACGCAGTGGGACTCCCGCTGGTATCTGGGGATCGCCGACCACGGGTACACGCACACCCTCGGCATCGCCTACGACCACAACAACCTGGCGTTCTTCCCGCTGTATCCGCTGCTGGTCAAGGCCGTGGCCGTGCTGACCCCGGGCACCCGGGCCAGTACCGGGCTCGGACTCGCCTGGCTGGCGTCGCTGGTCGCGGCCTGGGGCGTGTTCGCGGTGGGCGACCGGCTGGGCGGGCGGCGGGTCGGGGTGCTGCTCACCGTGTTGTGGGCGGCGTACCCGGTGGGTCTGGTGCAGTGGATGGGCTACACCGAGTCGCTGTTCACGGCGTTCGCCGCGTGGACGCTGTACGCGGTGCTCGCTGAGCGCTGGCTGTGGGCGGCGACGGGCTCGGTACTGGCGGGGCTGACAAGGCCGACCGGCATCGCGGTGGCCGCCGCGGTGACGGTCACCGCGCTGCTCTCCCTGCGCAGCCGCTTCTCGGCCCGCGCCCTGACGGCGGCCCTGGCGGCCCCCCTCGGCTGGTGCGCGTACGTCGGCTGGGTGGGCGTCAGACTCGGCCGCTGGGACGGCTACTTCGCCGTACAGCGGATGTGGCACAACGAGCTGGACGGCGGGGCGGAGACCGTGCGCTGGCTGCGGCACCTGTTCGGGCAGGTCCCGCGGCCGGAGCTGTTCCTGATCGTGGTGAGCCTGACGATGCTCGCGTCGGTCGTGCTGTTCGGGCTCGCGGTGGCGGACCGGCAGCCGGTGCCGCTGCTGGTGTACGGCGCGGTCCTGCTGGTGATCGTGGTGGCCAGCGGGGGCGTCTACTTCCCGCGGGCCCGCTTCCTCCTCCCCGGCTTCCCGCTGCTGCTGCCCGTCGCCGGGTATCTCGCCCGCGCCTCACTGCGGTTGCGGGTGCTCGCGCTGACGGCCGCGGTGGCGGGGTCTGCGTACTGCGGTGCGTACATGCTGCTGGTGTGGCCGAGCGCCCCGTGATTCATGGGGAGCTGGGCCTTCGGTCGCTTCTCGGCCACGACCGCCGCCGCGGTCTCCCCGTCCGACCACGTCGACGTCCGCCTACCCCGGACCCCGGACCGAGTGACCCCCTGAACAGTCGACGTCCGCCAACCCCCGACCCCGACCGGGTGAGCCCCTGAACAACGGTGCCGGGCCACCCGCCACGGGGGCCCGGCAGTGTGCACGTGCCGGTCAGTCCATCGCCAGCAGGATCGCCAGGAGTACCGCGCCCGCGATCGCCGGGGCAGCCACCTCGTACGCCCAGCGGACCGTGATCCCGCCCTGCGCGGACTCGGCCTGGCCCCGGTTCTCCAGCATCTCCCGCAGTTCGTCCATGACCTTGTCGGTCTCCGCGCGCACCGGGCCGTCCCCCTCCCCGGGGGACGGGGGCCGCAGGCCGCCGAAGCCGGTGCCCGTGGTGAAGCCGCCGAGGCCGCCGAACCCGCCGCCCGCGGACCCGGTGCGCCCGCGCCGCGCGTCCGACGCCACCTTGGCCTGCCGGCGCGCCGCCTTCTTCCGGCCGCGCAGGGACACCGGGACTGCCCACAGCTGGTACTTCGCGCCGTCCTTGGTCACGACCTCGTTCGAATAGCCGGAGCGCAGGCCGGCGATCTCCCCCCACGGGATCGTGACCACCCGGAACGGGTTGCGCACCCGCAGCCGGTCCTGTCCCGCGAACACGGCCGGGCGCAGGGTGAAGGCGACCACCAGCGGCACGACCAGGATCATCGTGGCGAGCGCGAGCCACGGCGTGTGGCCGTGCCCCCGGAACAGCGCGTCGAAGCCGAGCCAGCCGATGATGCCGAGCAGGAATACTCCGCCGACCAGCGCCTGCGGCGATCGGTAGGCGTGGTCCTTGACGAGGGGCGAGGTCATGCGCCGATTCTGCCTCAGCCATGCGCCCGGCCGCCGCCCGGGACGCGGTCGGGCACCGCGTGCGACCCGGCCACGCCCGCGCACGGGCCGCCCGCACCCCCGCCTGCACGCCTCACGGCACAGGGCCGGGCCCCACCGCACGCGGTGCCGCTCCCGTGCGCCGAGAAGAACCGTTCCCTCGGGGTGTACAGCCGCTACGCGCGTAGATATGCTCGGGTGGTGACCATGCCCACCACCGCACCCCACGCACTTGCTGACGTCACCGCGTCCGACAGCACGCTGCGCCGCTTCCTCCACGGGCTGCCCGGCGTCGACGCGGTCGGCCTGGAGGCACGTGCCGCCTCGCTCGGCACCCGTTCCATCAAGACCACCGCGAAGGCGTACGCCATCGACCTCGCCATCTCGATGGTCGACCTGACGACGCTGGAAGGCGCGGACACCCCGGGCAAGGTCCGGGCGCTCGGCGCCAAGGCGGTCCACCCGGACCCGACGGACCGTACGACCCCCGCCACGGCCGCCGTCTGCGTCTATCCCGACATGGTGGCCACCGCCAAGGAGGCCGTCGCCGGCTCCGGCGTCAAGGTCGCCTCGGTCGCCACCGCCTTCCCGGCGGGCCGCGCGGCCCTGCCGGTCAAGCTCGCCGACGTGCGGGACGCCGTGGCCGCGGGTGCCGACGAGATCGACATGGTCATCGACCGCGGGGCGTTCCTCGCGGGGAACTACGCCAAGGTGTACGAGGAGATCGTCGCCGTGAAGGAGGCCTCGGGCGCCGCCCGGCTCAAGGTCATCTTCGAGACCGGCGAGCTGTCGACGTACGACAACATCCGCCGGGCCTCCTGGCTGGGCATGCTCGCCGGCGCCGACTTCATCAAGACGTCCACCGGCAAGGTCGCGGTGAACGCGACGCCCGCGAACACGCTGCTCATGCTGGAGGCCGTGCGCGACTTCCGCGCGCAGACCGGTGTCCAGGTCGGCGTCAAGCCCGCCGGCGGCATCCGCACCAGCAAGGACGCGATCAAGTTCCTGGTCCTGGTGAACGAGACGGCGGGCGCGGACTGGCTGGACAACCACTGGTTCCGCTTCGGTGCCTCCTCGCTCCTGAACGACCTGCTGATGCAGCGTCAGAAGCTGGCCACCGGCCGCTACTCCGGCCCCGACTACGTGACGGTGGACTGATCACCATGGCCAAGGAAAAGATGACCACCGCATTCGAGTACGCACCGGCGCCCGAGTCCCGCTCCGTCGTCGACATCGCGCCCTCCTACGGCCTCTTCATCGACGGCGAGTTCACCGACGCGGCCGACGGCAAGGTCTTCAAGACCGTCAGCCCGAGCACCGAGGAGGTCCTCTCCGAGGTCGCCCGCGCGGGTGCCGAGGACGTCGAGCGGGCTGTCAAGGCCGCCCGCAAGGCCTTCGAGAAGTGGTCCGCGCTGCCGGGCTCCGAGCGCGCCAAGTACCTGTTCCGCATCGCCCGCATCATCCAGGAGCGCAGCCGTGAGCTGGCCGTCCTGGAGACGCTGGACAACGGCAAGCCCATCAAGGAGACCCGCGACGCCGACCTCCCCCTGGTCGCCGCGCACTTCTTCTACTACGCGGGCTGGGCCGACAAGCTCGACCACGCCGGCTTCGGCGCGGACCCGCGGCCGCTCGGCGTGGCCGGCCAGGTCATCCCCTGGAACTTCCCGCTGCTGATGCTGGCGTGGAAGATCGCCCCGGCGCTGGCCACCGGCAACACGGTCGTCCTCAAGCCGGCGGAGACCACGCCCCTGTCGGCGCTCTTCTTCGCGGACATCTGCCGCCAGGCGGGCCTGCCCAAGGGCGTCGTCAACATCCTCCCCGGCTACGGCGACGCGGGCGCCGCGCTCGTCGCCCACCCGGACGTGAACAAGGTCGCCTTCACCGGCTCCACCGCCGTCGGCAAGGAGATCGCGCGCACGGTCGCGGGCAGCCGCAAGAAGCTCACCCTCGAACTGGGCGGCAAGGGCGCGAACATCGTCTTCGACGACGCCCCCATCGACCAGGCCGTCGAGGGCATCGTCAACGGCATCTTCTTCAACCAGGGCCAGGTCTGCTGCGCGGGCTCCCGGCTGCTCGTCCAGGAGTCGATCCACGACGAGCTGCTCGACTCCCTGAAGCGCCGCCTGTCCACGCTTCGCCTCGGCGACCCGCTGGACAAGAACACCGACATCGGCGCGATCAACTCCGCCGAGCAGCTCTCCCGCATCACCTCGCTCGTCGAGCAGGGCGAGGCGGAGGGCGCCGAGCGCTGGTCCCCGGCCTGTGAGATGCCGTCCGCCGGCTACTGGTTCGCCCCGACGCTCTTCACCAACGTCACCCAGGCGCACACCGTCGCCCGCGACGAGATCTTCGGCCCGGTGCTGTCGGTCCTGACCTTCCGCACCCCGGACGAGGCGGTGGCGAAGGCCAACAACACCCCGTACGGCCTCTCCGCCGGCATCTGGACGGAGAAGGGGTCCCGGATCCTGGCCGTCGCGGCCAAGCTGCGCGCGGGCGTCATCTGGTCCAACACGTTCAACAAGTTCGACCCCACCTCGCCGTTCGGCGGTTACAAGGAGTCGGGTTACGGCCGCGAGGGCGGCCGCCACGGCCTGGAGGCGTACCTCGATGTCTGACAACCGTTTGAGCGTCTTCAAGACCTACAAGCTGTACGTCGGCGGGAAGTTCCCGCGTTCCGAGAGCGGCCGGGTGTACGAGGTGACGACGAAGCCATCAGCCGCTGACGCGGCGGGGAAGGGCGACTGGCTGGCCAACGCACCGCTTGCCAGCCGCAAGGACGCCCGGGACGCGGTGGTCGCCGCGCGCAAGGCGTTCGGCGGCTGGTCCGGGGCCACGGCCTACAACCGCGGTCAGGTCCTCTACCGCGTCGCGGAGATGCTGGAGGGCCGCCGGGACCAGTTCGTGCGCGAGGTCGCGAACGCGGAGGGCCTCGGCAAGTCGAAGGCCGCCGCGGTCGTGGACGCGACCATCGACCGCTGGGTCTGGTATGCGGGCTGGACCGACAAGATCGCCCAGGTGGTCGGCGGCGGCAACCCGGTCGCGGGCCCGTTCTTCAACCTCTCCTCCCCCGAGCCGACCGGTGTGGTGGCCGTCCTGGCCCCGCAGGAGTCGTCGTTCCTGGGCCTGGTGTCCGTGGTCGCGCCCGTGATCGCGACCGGCAACACCGCGGTCGTCGTCGCCAGTGAGAAGTCCCCGCTCCCGGCGCTCTCCCTGGCCGAGGTGCTCGCCACCTCCGACGTACCCGGCGGAGTGGTCAACGTCCTCTCCGGCCGTACGGCGGAGATCGCGGCGCCCCTCGCCGCCCACCAGGACGTCAACGCGATCGACCTCGCGGGCGCCGACGAGGCGCTGGCGAAGGAGCTGGAGATCGCGGCGGCCGACAACCTCAAGCGCGTACTTCGTCCACAGCCTGTGGACGACTGGACGGCGACGCCGTGCCTCGACCGCCTGACGGCGTTCCTGGAGACGAAGACGGTCTGGCACCCGACGGGGGCGCTGGGCGCGTCAGGGTCTTCCTACTGACGCGTCAGGGTCTTCCTGCTGATCCGTATCCGTGCGTGGGGAACTGCGGGCCGCCGTGGCCGGTCGCGCAGTTCCCCACGCCCCTTACGGGGCGCTCAACTCCCCGCGTTTCCCAGTGCCTGTCCCAGCACCGGAATCTCCCCGACCGACGACGCCTGCGCCACCGGCCCCGTCAGCATCTTCGACGACACCGGCCGGAAGTCCGCCACCCGCGTCCCCACCGCGTTGTCCAGCGGGTCGACACCCGTGCCCGCCAGCGGGTTGGGCTTCAGCCCGGCCACCGGCCCCGTGACATACGGCAGTACGGTCCCCAGCGCCTGCATGCCCGCCTGCGGGTCGATGTGACCGAGCGAGCTGGACCGGGTCCGCGCCAGGGGGTCCATGACGTGCTGGGTGTCCGCGGCGGCCGTCGTGGCGCCCGCGCCGAGCGCGACCCCCGCCGTGGCGAGTGCGACCAGGGCGCGCTGAGCGGTCGGATGCGGGGAGGACGCGGTTCGGGCCATTGCTGATGCCACCTTCGGGTGCTCAGGGTTATCGAGTGGACACTCAGGGTAGTTGAGGTGTGACTCACGCTCCAAAGCCGACCCGCGGGGTCGGCAGCAGGCCCCCCATGCGTCAAACTGGTGTTCCGTGAGCCTTCATCTCCCGTCCCCCGCCCGTGTTGTGCTGCTGTGCGGCCCCTCGGGCTCGGGCAAGTCACTCGTCGCCGCCCGTTCCGGGCTGCCCGTCCTGCGCCTCGACGACTTCTACAAGGAGGGCGACGACCCGACTCTGCCGCTGGTGGCGGGGAGTTCGGACATCGACTGGGACCACCCGGAGTCCTGGGACGCGGAGGTCGCGGTCGAGGCCATCGCCCGGCTCTGCGCCACGGGGTCGACGCCGGTGCCGGTGTACGACATCGCGCGGAGCGCCCGTACCGGCGAGGAACCGCTGCACATCGGCCGTACCCCGCTGTTCATCGCGGAGGGCATCTTCGCCGCCGAGATAGTGGAGCGCTGCCGGGAGCTGGGGCTGCTGGCCGACGCGCTCTGCCTGAACCGGGGCCCGATGCGGACCTTCCGGCGGCGCTTCCTGCGCGATCTCAAGGAGGGCCGCAAGTCGGTGCCGTTCCTGCTGCGCCGGGGCTGGCGGCTGATGCGCGCGGAGCGGACGATCGTGGCCCGCCAGGTGTCACTGGGCGCACACCCGTGCGACCGGGACGAGGCGTTGGGCCGGCTGGCGTCGGCCGCGGTGGGCCGGGACACCCGGGACCGGGCCCCGGCGTCACAGCCGTAGCCGTACGAGAGGCAAAAAAAGCGGGACTGGATGGACCCCCCGGCCCTCCAGTCCCGCTCCCCCGTTGCTCCGCCGAACACCCCCGTGTCCCCCGTGGCGGAGCTCCCCCGTGCTTTCCCCGCGAGTCCCCCCGGACTCGCTTCCCCTGTGGGCCCCGACTCGCGTCCCCCGTGAGTCCCCCCGGGCCCTCCCCGTCGGGATCCCCCCGGATCCCCTTACCTTCAGGCGACAAGCTCCCCGAAGGCGCTCTCCTCGTCACGGCCGAAGCTGAGGACCTCGTCCTCGCGCAGCCGGCGGAGCGACCGCCAGATGCTGGACTTCACCGTGCCGACACTGATGTCGAGGATCTCCGCGATCTCCGGGTCCGTGCGGCCCTCGTAGTAGCGCAGGACCAGCATGGTGCGCTGGAGTTCGGGGAGCCGGGCCAGCGCCTGCCACAGGACCGCGCGCAGCTCGGTGCCGCTCATCGCGTCCGTGTCGCCGGGCGTCTCCGGCAGTTCCTCGGTCGGGTACTCGTTGAGCTTGCGGCGCCGCCAGGCGCTGATGTGCAGGTTGGTCATCGTCCGCCGCAGATAACCGCCCACGGCCGCCTTGTCGCTGATCCGGTCCCACGCCTTGTACGTCGAGAACAGCGCGCTCTGCAGCAGGTCCTCGGCCTCGTAGCGGTCACCGGTCAGGTGGTAGGCGGTCGCGTACAGGGAGGCTCGGCGCTCCTGGACGTAGGCGGTGAACTCCGCCTCGGTCAGCGAGCGCCGCTCCCCCGTGTCCTCCCCGTATGCGGATCCCCCGTGCGAGTCCCCCGTGAAGCCGTCGACCACCGTCATGTAGGCGGTGTGCTGACGTCCGGCGCCGCGAGCGCACCCCCGCCCGCTCACGGCACCGGACTTCTCGGAACCCCGGTTCACGTCGTGCAGACGCGTGATCACTGCGCTGGTGCTGTGACCGATCAGCGTGTTCATCTCGCGCCCCCCGTCGTGGACTTCCGGTAGTTCGGCTTGCTCAGGCCGCTCGCCGCGTTCCGCTCGCCTGCCTGTGCCGAGAACTCTGCCGGGCCACCTTCACGGCCGTATCCGCCGACTGTCACAGACCTGTCACAGGGGTTCGGCACAGAGCGTCCACACAAGATGCACAGATGGTGGCGCTAGGGAGGTTTGCGGGCGGCTACCGGTCGCACAGGTCGTACGACAGGCCCCGCATGGGCCAGAATGAGCCCGTGCCTTCCCTGTTGCTGATCGAGGACGACGACGCCATCCGTACGGCCCTGGAGCTCTCACTGACGCGCCAGGGGCACCGGGTGGCCACCGCTGCGACCGGTGAGGACGGTCTGAAGCTGTTGCGTGAGCAGCGGCCCGATCTGATCGTCCTCGACGTCATGCTGCCCGGCATCGACGGGTTCGAGGTGTGCCGGCGGATCCGGCGCACGGACCAGTTGCCGATCATTCTGCTGACCGCGCGCAGCGACGACATCGACGTGGTGGTCGGGCTGGAGTCCGGGGCCGACGACTATGTCGTCAAACCCGTCCAGGGCCGGGTGCTCGACGCCCGGATCCGGGCCGTGCTGCGCCGCGGGGAGCGGGAGTCCAGCGACTCGGCGACCTACGGCAACGTCGTCATCGACCGGTCCGCGATGACCGTGACGAAGAACGGCGAGGACCTCCAGCTGACACCGACCGAGCTGCGGCTGCTGCTCGAACTGAGCCGGCGGCCCGGGCAGGCGCTGTCCCGGCAGCAACTGCTGCGGCTGGTCTGGGAGCACGACTACCTCGGTGACTCCCGGCTCGTGGACGCCTGTGTGCAGCGGCTGCGCGCCAAGGTGGAGGACGTGCCCTCCTCCCCGACCCTGATCCGTACCGTGCGTGGTGTCGGCTACCGCCTGGACGCCCCTCAGTGACGGACCGGCAAGGGGGTTTCCGCGGCTGGGCCGCGGATCGCAAGGGAGCTGTGTCCAGGCTGCGTTTCACCAGTCTGCGGCTGCGGCTCGTCGTGGTCTTCGGGCTCGTCGCGCTGACCGCGGCCGTGTCCGCGTCCGGCATCGCGTACTGGCTGAACCGCGAGGCCGTGCTCACCCGTACCCAGGACGCGGTGCTGCGCGACTTCCAGCAGGAGATGCAGAACCGGGCCGGAGCGCTGCCCGTCCATCCCACCCAGGACGAACTCCAGCGCACGGCCGGGCAGATGGCCGGCAGCAGCCAGCGGTTCAGCGTGTTACTGGTCGGCCAGGACCCGAACGGCAAGACGGTGTACGGCAGTTCGGACGGGCTGAGCGCGTTCGCGCTCGGCGACGTGCCCCGGTCGCTGCGCACGGCCGTCGACAAGCAGCAGAAGCTGACCGACTCCAACAAGTCGGCGTACCACCTGTACTGGCAGCGGGTCGTCGACCACGGCACGCCGTACCTGGTGGCCGGGACCCGGCTGATCGGCGGCGGCCCGTCCGGCTACATGATGAAGTCCCTGGAGCCGGAGGCGAAGGACCTCAACTCGCTGGCGTGGTCGCTGGGGATCGCCACCGGGCTGGCACTCATCGGCTCGGCGCTGCTCGCGCAGGCCGCCGCCACGACCGTGCTGAAGCCCGTGCACCGGCTGGGAGTCGCCGCGCGGCGACTCGGCGAGGGCAAGCTGGACACCCGGCTGCGGGTGTCGGGCACGGACGAACTCGCCGATCTCTCACGGACGTTCAACGACGCGGCCGAAGCGCTGGAGAAACGGGTCGACGACATGGCCGCGCGCGACGACGCCTCGCGCCGCTTCGTCGCCGACATGAGCCATGAGCTCCGTACGCCGCTCACCGCGATCACCGCCGTGACCGAGATCCTGGAGGAGGAACTGGAGGCGGAGTCGGGGTCGATGGACCCGATGATCGAGCCCGCCGTCCGGCTGGTCGTCAGCGAGACGCGCCGCCTCAACGACCTCGTCGAGAACCTGATGGAGGTCACCCGCTTCGACGCCGGTACGGCCCGGCTGGTCCTCGACGACGTCGACATCGCCGACCAGATCACCGCCTGCATCGACGCCCGGGCCTGGCTGGACGCGGTGGAGCTGGACGCCGAGCGCGGCATCCACGCCCGCCTCGACCCGCGCCGCCTCGACGTCATCCTCGCCAACCTGATCGGCAACGCGCTCAAGCACGGCGGTTCGCCGGTGCGGGTGTCGGTGCGCATGGACCAGGAAGAAGGCGGCGACCTGGTGATCGCCGTACGCGACCACGGTCCGGGCATCCCGGAGGACGTCCTGCCGCACGTCTTCGACCGGTTCTACAAGGCGAGCGCCTCCCGGCCGCGCTCCGAGGGCAGCGGCCTGGGCCTGTCCATCGCGACGGAGAACGCCCGGATCCACGGCGGCTCGATCACCGCCGCCAACTCCCCCGAGGGCGGTGCGGTGTTCACCCTGCGGCTGCCCCAGGACGCCTCGACGCTCACCGCGGAGAGCCAGGACGCCGGGGAGAAGGACGCCTGATGCACGTAAGAAGAGTCCTGGCCGTCGCCGCGCTGGCGCTCGCGCTCTCCGGGTGCGGGATCCGGGCCACGGAGGTGCCGACCGACTTCGGCGGGGCGCCCTCGCGGGTGCCCTGCTCGATGACCCAGCCGGATCTGTCGGCGCAGTCCGCGCGCGGGGTGCCGGTGCAGGTGTTCCTGCTGTGCGGCTCCTCGCTGGTGACCGTGGACCGGGAGGTGCGGGTCCCGGAGGGCACGGCGGACGCGCAGCGACGGGTGATCGTCGCCCAGGGGCTCCTGGACCAGCTCGCGGAGACGCCCACGGCCGCCGAGAAGGCGGCGGGCTACACGACGTACGTGCGCGGCGGGATGTCGGTCGTCGGGCCCCGGCCCGGGGACCCCGAGGACACGCTGCGGCTGAGCACGTCGCCGGCCCAGCTGACGTCGTACGCGCTGGGCCAGATCGTGTGCACGCTCTCCGACTCGGCCGCGGCCGAGGGCGACGGTTCGGTGATCCTGGGCGGGCCGGGGCGGGAGCCGCTGCTGCGGTACGAGTGCACGGACGGGGTCCGGAACGCGCCGAGCGGGAACCGGCCGCCGTCCACCGAGGTTTCTTCCGGCTGAGGGGCGTTCGACGCCTGATGGGGTGCCGGGGAGCGCTGCGCGGCGGGTGCGGCCCGTGGGGGCCGGTCGCGCAGTTCCCCGCGCCTCTGGCGCGCGCCCCTGCGGGGGCGCGCCTCAGGGGCCGTGTGTCCGAGGCCTCACCCACCTATCCGGAACCGTTCGTGTGCGCGGGCGCGTCTACGGGGGCGTGCAGCGTCAAGGCTCCATCGGCGGCAGCGCCGTGATCCGCGTCCGTGCGACAGGGGGTGTCCTCCTTGTCGCCCATCTCGCGTTCGTCGCCTGGCTGATGCTGCGGCCGCTGGACGTGCCGTGGGTGATGCCCGCCAACCTGCACCCGTTCGCCGGTATCCGCGCCGACCTGGCGCTGGGCCCGCGCGAGGCGGCCCACCGGATCGGTGAGGGCCTCGCGCTGCTCGCCCCGCTGGGCGTGCTGCTCCCGCTGGTCCACGGCCGGCTGCGTGTCTCCCCGCTCGCCTCCCTGATCGGCACCGCCGCCACCGGCGCCCTGATCTCGCTCGGCATAGCCCTGCTGCAGACCGGGGTGCCCGGGCGGGTGGTGGACGTCGACTCGATCCTGCTGAACACGGTCGGTGTGATCGTCACGCATCTGGCGGTGGTGCCGGCGACCCGCTCCCGGCTGCGCCGGCGGGGTGCTCGGCGGCGGCCCGCGCCCCTCCCCCAGGAGGACGCGGCTCAGGGTCGTACCCCGACGATTCCCAGGGTCGGGATCGCCCCGTAGAGCGACGCTTCGACCCGGTTCGTCTCCGTACCGTTGAGGGCAGATGAGGGGCCGTACGGGCCGCCTCGAACCGGTCGCCCACCGCACCGGACACTCACGAAGGAGACGCGGATGTCCAGCCTCGCCCGCCCCACCCATGGCCGCATGATCGGCGGAGTGTGCGCCGCGCTGGCCCGCCGCTTCGGCACCTCCGCGACCACGATGCGGGTGATCTTCCTGCTGTCCTGCCTGCTGCCGGGCCCGCAGTTCCTGCTCTACATCGCGCTGTGGATCCTCCTCCCCTCACAGGAGAAGGCCACCACCTGGTGACACCGGGGGACGGCAACGCCGTCGGGGCGCACCGGCGCCGCCCCGAGTACGTCGGCAAACCCGCGCCGAGCCCGTACACCGGGCCCGAGGTGCAGACCCCGGAGACCATCGAGGCGATGC